>CAVBHX010000142.1:0-2017 GCA_963595255.1 bacterium | reverse complement strand
GTAATTATGCCATAATATACTCAAAGGAAAAAGGTACTTATGTTCTACCGTTTACCTCGCAGAGCGTGTATTCTATTGTTTATCTGGTTTGAGTTTGTCTTGGAACATTTCGACCAGAGTGTCGCTAAGTGCCTGTGATGGGACTTTTGCCCATGTTTGCGTAGTATCAAACTCCGGGTAATGGTAACGCCACTCATCGTATTTGTCTTTGCTGATTTCTTCAGAAGATAGCTTGTCAGCCTGCTCTTTCCAGGCATACAGCATTTTCCGGAGTTCGTGAGCGTCTTTGCTTTTGGAAGTATCGACTTTCAGACAGATTTCTCCGTCTGATTCACTGACAGTCAGACCGTACAAATCTTCAAGGGTAAACAAAGTGTGCATCAGTCCGATATAGCTGTCAATGTCAGGCACATCGAGGGCATGAGGGGAAACATCAAGAGCCTGTGCCAGTGCAGCAGTAAGTTCCGCCTTCGGTTTTCTTGTCCCTGTTTCGTATTGTGCTAAACGTACATCGGCACTTCGCTCAGGAAAGCCGACAATCGTACCAAGATATTTTTGTGTCATCCCACGCAGAATGCGGAAAAAATGTATTCTCTCTCCAATCGCCATAACGTGTCCACTCCTTGTATGTATTTTACAATGAGTATAGCAGATATGTTTAGGAGAAGTCAAGATAATACAAAACAAAAAAGTTTAATATTTTCCGAAAAGCCACTTGACACAAACAAATATGCTTAGTATAATGAACTTGAAATTAAACAAATAAGTTTAATGAAAAACAAAAGAAAGGACTGATTATATGAAAAACAGATTTATTTGTGCCGAAGAAGTGGCACAGGAACTAAGCGTATCAAAGCCGTATGCCTACAAGCTAATCCGTCAGTTGAATGAGGAACTGAAAGCAAAAGGCTTTATTACCATTTCAGGACGGGTAAACCGCCAGTATTTCTATGAAAGGCTCTACGGAGCAGGAAAGGAGGATGAATAATGCCGGTATTTAAAAACGAGGACAATGGAACATGGTATGTGATGGCGAGATATGTAAACTGGAAAGGCGAGCGTAAGCAGAAATGCAAGCGTGGATTTGCTACCAAGAAAGAAGCACAGGAATGGGAGCGAATGTTCCAGTTGCAGAACTCTTCGGATATGGATATGAGTTTTGAAACCTTTACCGAACTGTATATCCGGGATATGAAAAGCCGTCTGAAAGAGAACACATGGCTGACAAAGGAGCATATCATCCGCACGAAGATTTTACCTTATTTCGGCAAGCTGAAAATCAGTGAGATTTCCACAAAAGAAGTTATCGCATGGCAGAATGAAATGCTTGCCTATCGGGACGAGAAGAAAAAGCCATATTCACAGACCTATCTGAAAACGCTGCATAATCAGCTATCCGCTATTTTCAATCATGCGGTGCGGTATTATGAGCTGCGTTCCAATCCTGCCGCCAAGGTGGGAAATATGGGAAGTGAGGAACACAAGGAAATGCTGTTCTGGACGAAAGAAGAATATAAGAAATTCTCATTCGAGATGATGGATAAGCCGGTTTCCTTTTACGCTTTTGAAGTGCTCTACTGGTGCGGTATCCGTGAAGGAGAATTGCTGGCACTGACCGCCGCTGACTTCGATTTTGAGAAAGAAACGGTCAGAATCAACAAGTCCTATCAGCGATTACACGGAGAAGATGTGATTACCACACCGAAAACAAAGAAAAGTAACCGCATCATCAAAATGCCGAAGTTCCTTTGTGAAGAAATGCAGGAATATTTGCAGATGCTTTACGGATTGAAGAAGAAAGACCGAATCTTTACGGTCACAAAAAGTTATCTTCATCACGAAATGGACAGAGGTGCGAAAGCCACAGGAGTAAAGCGAATCCGTATCCATGACTTACGTCACAGTCATATCAGTCTGCTGATTGATATGGGATTTTCAGCGGTGGCGATTGCAGACCGTGTGGGGCATGAAAGCATTGACATCACTTACCAGTACGCTCATCTGTTCCCGTCAAAGC
>CAVBHX010000141.1:0-2134 GCA_963595255.1 bacterium | reverse complement strand
CGCGGGAATCCTCGGCCATTCAATGACCGAGATGAAAGCGCCGCTTGCTTTTATCATACCATAAATCTGCTGAAGGCGTGAAGTTTTTTGTGTTCCAAAAAACGAAACTGTCTTCGGCAGAAAAATATAGGAAGGATTCGGGTGGCGATGGCTTCTTATGTTATTGTTATTTATTTAAAACAATACTGTGCGTAGTAGAAAAAACTAATAATTTATTGACTTTATATATAATATATGATATACTGTGTGTATGAAAAAAGATAATTTAAAACACGCACGTACCTGTGTGTATAACATCAACTATCACATTGTATGGTCTGTAAAATACCGCCGAAAGATCATTACTCCCGAAGTGGAATCCTATATGAGGGAGCTGATTCAGGAGATTGCAAACGAGAAAGGATTTGAAGTTGCTGAGTTTGAATCAGGAGAAGGGGATCATGTCCATCTTTTTGTATCTGCTCCACCAAAGCTGTCTCCGTCCTTAATTGTGCAATACTTAAAGGGAATCACAGGCCGAAAGATGTACGAAAAGTTTCCAGACTTACGCCAACAGCTGTGGAAAGGAGAGCTTTGGAACCATTCTTACTATCTGGAAACAATTGGAGACATCTCAGAAGAGACCATTCGTAAGTATATCGAACACCAGTCAAAACAGTACTGACGGAAGGAGGGGCTATGCCAAAGGCAAGAAAGAAAAAGAACAGTTCTTTTCAGACTACCATTACAAAGAGTGTTTTTCTATATGGCCAGCCGAATAAAGAAAAGCTTGTTACCTTGCAGCAGATGCAGAATTCGTATACGGCGCTCATCAATCGTAACATTGAGCTATTAGAAAAGAATCCTGCTATCGTACTTCAACTGGTAAAGAACGATAAGAAAGATCCAGAAATGCGAAAGCTGGAAAAGGCCATTCGTCCGGAAGGAATCAACTCTGCGTTTTGCCAGAATGCATTTGATGCGGCAGTCGTGCAGGTATCAAGTCGTTTGAACAATATTCGGCTTGATCTTTTGTCAGAAGGGATGGGGATATTCGCCCAGTCAAAGGTATTGTTTGCCATGTCAATCATGGGATGTTCAAAACAAAAGATGGAAGAAACGATGCAACAGATAGAAGGCACGTTTTATGAGGACTGCGTAAAAACACTGCATGAGCTGTCCGAAAAGGAGTTTTTGGGTCTGCAGATGGAGTTTCAGGAGCGATACGCTTCAAAATCATTGGAATATCGGCTTCCCAAGCTTCGTTTTGTATCCGTTCCATTGGATTCTCGTTTGATGAAGATCGAACAGTCAACCGATACCAAAATGCCCTATGTAATCATGATTACAAATCCGCTCAAAACAAGACAACGCATCACAATTCCGATTGATACCAGCAGTCATTCTTTACATAAGATTCAGTGCAACAAGATGGCGGGAACGGTTCTGATGCAGATACGAAAGGGAAAACTTCGAATTGGATGGTCGTATGATTCCGCCAGACAGCAGCCTGCAACAACGAATTGTATTGGAGTGGATACCGGAATCTTGGACTGTTTTCATACATCTGATGGAAGAGCAATCGGTTCCATGAGTCCGGTAATTGACTTTTATCACGAAGAGGTCGAGCCGGCCTTTGCAGAACTGGCAAATCTTCGAAATAAAAAGCGAAAAATCAAACACTTTTTAAGAAAACATGATCTGCCGGAAGATGTGAGACGTTCTCTCATCCAAAAGATGGATCGTCTGGAACAGATGATTCAGACTGTAAAAGCGCCGTATCATAAAAAACGCAGCTACTATGCACAGCTGGATCATGAAATCAAGAAATCCGTCACAGCATATGTGGACAGCATTTCCAAGGATACACTGACTGCGATTGAGAGATTGGATATCAAAGAGTTCAATAAGAGTCGAAAGATTAATGGAATGTTTTCTACGTTTGCCCGTGGAAAGCTTCAAAGAAAGCTGATGGAAGCATTGAATCAAAAAGGATGTGACTTTTTCGAAGTCGAGCCTGATTTTACAAGTCAGGTGTGCCCAGTATGCAGCAATCTAAATGGAGAGAATCGACATTCAAAAGGATTCTGTTGTACTTGTTGCGGCTATCAGGATGATGCAGACCACGTTGGTGCTGTCAATATCCGAAACCGGG
>CAVBHX010000140.1:0-2189 GCA_963595255.1 bacterium | reverse complement strand
TCCCGTAGAAATACGGGGTTTTTTATTGGTTGGTACTCATGATTGAGTGCTTACGTTGGTACTCATGATTGAGTGCTTACCTATGAAGCGGCTAAGAAAGCAGTAGCCTGACGAGAAACTATTCCGATGAGAGCAGATGGCTGCACTAAATCAAGCATCAATTCATTAAGAAAAAATCGAATTTTTGTCTTGACGACTGATCCATTATATAGGACTACTTTGTTCTGGAGATTAAGGAGAGAAATATTTACTTTTTTGAGTGTTTTCATCTAAAAAACTTTACTTCTAAATCAGAATAAGACATAATAAGTAAAGATTGATAAAGGGGGGACGTGGAAATGTTCTTATATAATGGTTTATACGAGCAACTTCAAAAAAAAGGAATTCGGAAAACAGACCTAACCACACAGATTGGGATATCTTCACGTACAATTGCAAAGATTGCAAAGGGTGAAAAGTTATCTACTCTGACATTGCAAAGAATTGCTGACTATCTCGGATGCTCGGCAAATCTTCTGTGTAGAGAAGTTTCTTCGAATGTTATTCTGCAAACCCTGCGTGATGAAAAGGATATAAGGATATCCGGTGGGCTTTATCATGAATTACAGGTTCGTATGACCTACAATTCTAATCACATCGAGGGAAGCCAACTTACGGAGGATCAGACAAGATTGATTTTTGAAACAAACACAATTGATGTTGGAGATGGAGTGTCTGTGGATGATATTTTGGAAACTGTCCATCATTTTCGTGCGATAGACTATGTGATTGATGTTGCGGAGGAAGAATTGACAGAGGATATTATCAAGCATCTGCATTATATATTGAAGCATGACACTAGGGATTCTACTTTGAGTTGGTTTGCGGTCGGTGATTATAAGCGAAGAGCGAATATGGTCGGAGGACATGAAACTACAAAACCGAAAGACGTACCCGAAAAAATGAAAGTTCTTTTGTCAGAATATAATGCTAAAGAAGTGGTTACTGTGGAGGATGTGATTGCTCTGCATGCAGAGTTCGAGTATATACATCCTTTTCAAGACGGAAACGGCAGGGTGGGACGTCTTGTGGCATTGAAGGAGTGTCTGCATTACGATATCGTTCCATTTATCATTGAAGACAGCAAAAAGTATTTTTATTACCGTGGACTTTCACAATGGAAGAGCGAAAAAGGGTGGCTGACGGATACATGCCTTGATGGACAAGATTCTATTATTCGACTACTGGATATGTTGGAAATACCGCATTCGTAGTGTTCTGGGCAAGCCTTTTTGTAACATTTCAACCTAATTTTTGCCATGGGGTCATCTGACCCCGTAGCGGTTTTGAGGACTGGGACTTCTATATCCAGTTTTTATCAATCTCTTCTTTTAAGGAACAAAACATTTTGTAAAATTCCTGTTTTGCCAGTGTAATAATTCCCATTGCGATATTGCGATTATAAGAATGTGTTACATTATTTCTTTCCTGCAAAGCAGACAACCACAGTTCCTCGTCTTTTATCATTCCTGCCTTATATGCCGTTCTGAGGATCATTTTCGGTGAGCCTGTGGCTCCTTCTGCAAATCCATGTGACTCCAATATCTCCTTCATCATTTTCCAAGACTGTTCAAAGGTAATCTCATATAGTCCAACTAAGCCAGTTAAAACTACATTATCATAGGGTTCTTCATAATTATAAATATCTTTCATATTTTCCAATGATGCGCAAAAATTATCATATTTTTTCATAAAGAATTTTCCCTTCTTTTATTATGGATTCTCTTAATGCTTCCTGCATATCTCTGTCTAGATCCACAATATCAAATTCCAATAGTGTAGATGTTTCTTCATCCACGTCCAATGCAAACCGTTCAAAATCACCACCGCTTACTGCAATGTCAATATCGCTTGTCCTTTTGAAGTCTCCTCTTGCCCTTGATCCAAAAAGGATTACACGATTTACATTGTATTTTTTTGCATATGAAATGATTTCATCTATAACTTCTGTTTTTATTCCTGTATTAATAAAAGTCTGCATTGTTTTACTACTTTCCGGTCATGCTTATAGAATCTAGCTATGTATCTATTTGATTCTATCACAACTGTTCCAGAAATTCCATCCTCCATGGATTTATATTGGTGACAGTAATCGTTGAGAGTAAATTCTTTTCTTAGGATTGTAGAATGAAAGTGTAGGAGATATAATG
>CAVBHX010000139.1:0-2194 GCA_963595255.1 bacterium | reverse complement strand
TATCGAAAATTTATATTTGTTTCTTGTTGCTTATATATACGATAAACTCTGCAAAGAAGTCTAAAGATTTTCCATAAAAAATTAGAATTTGTTCTTCATCTTCTTTCTTGCGAATAAATCTTTCGATCATATTTCTTAGCAAAAGATATCTTTGAACTCCTTCATCGGAAACGTAAGAAATCATCCACTATCTTCTGTTCACAGTATGTATTCGGAGAATGGTATGACCAGCTTGGGGGAGAAGCAAGTCCTCTGGCTGATGCAATTATTGACCGTATTGCACACGATAGTTATCAGATCAACATCACAAGCATTGATGCTGAGCATGACAGATCCATGCGTAAGGTATATGGCTTAGATAAATCACTGCGAGAGTAACGTGCTCACATCTGGAAAATGCATCGTTTTGGAATCTTTGGAAACAGCCCCGGAATCAGAGTCGTCCACAGTGCCTGGAGTCCTGAAACAAGCCCTCAAACAAACAAAAAAAAGGAAGCCCCTGTGTTGCGATTTCAGAGGAGTCGAAGGGATAATTCCCCAACTGCTCTTCTAAAAACGCGACACAGAGGCTTGTTTTAAAGTTATACCGATACGAAAAGTCAATAACTGTATGTCTACCAAAAACTGACAATAAAAAAGAACCCGACGCATCAGGCTCTTTCAAGGTGTTGTCCGAAGACGACCACCGCAATTCGTGTCTATAATATACCATGTAAAGACGGATCGCGCAATAGATTTTTAAGAATTGCTGATAAAATTTTGTAGTTGATTCAAGTGATTACGTTGTTGGGTCCCCAAAATCTGATTACAAACATTAGGAGAGAGTTGGGTCCGCAGCAAATTTGTGCAATCCACAAAAGATGTAACAAATTGTTTGCATGTTGTCTTGGTCTCTCCCATTTTTCTGATGATATAAGTAAGCAAGATTATGTAAGCATCAATGTATTTGAAGTCGAGTCCATTAATTCCAACTTCTGTTTCAAGAAGCGAGATAAGACGCCCATTAATTTTACCAGTCTGAAAACGAGTGTCAAAGATAGTACTATTATGGGCAACTGCATTCCGTAAATCTTTGACAGCATAAATCATGTATTCAGTGATTTTACCATCTGAATCAAGATTGCTTGGCAAATGGAGGATGCTCGAAGTCTTTAATTTGACATTTGAATTTGAACAAGCAAAAAAGGTTCCAAACTCACCAAGTGTCAGTGATTCGAAGACAGCCCAAATAGGAATTGGACGATCAGTATCAAAGAAATGATTAACTGTCTGCTTCTGATTTGAGTAATCACGCAAAAGTGCATTGTTAATTTTTCCTTTGAGTGTCATCCGCTTAGCATATTGCTTGTGGTATTGCTGACTTCCGGGAGCATAGGATTTGTAGTCTGTAATGGATTTATTGAAAATGACATCAAGGTTCTCAGACTTGCTATCTTGAAGTACAGCTTCGATCACATAATTTTTCAACGCATTTTCAATAAACATTACCTTTGGGTAAATTAAAGTTTTTAGCTGCATATCAAATTTGTTTAATGCTATAATCTCATCAAGTGAGGAAAAGAGAATGCGCTGGTTTGGGGTACGTATAAAGCGATATCCTTTGTATCCGTGGTAGTAGCCAATGTTTCGCAGAGACTGAGCCTGATTGCCTTTAACAAAAATCCGATGATGATTTCTCAAATATTTCATAAGCTGATTGATTGACAGCATATTTCGTCCTCCCGAGTAAAAACATGTACATATTATAGCACTTTTGTCAAATATAAGAAAGTTGTACAAAAATAAGTTGAATGTAGGAATGACGCCACAGGAAGTAAAAAGCCCCTGTGTTGCGATTTCAGTTGAGCTGGAGGGATAATTCCCCAACTGCTCTTCTAAAAACGCGACACAGAGGCTATCTGCTAAAGTGTCCTATTATTGTGAACTCTGCAAAAAAGTTACACTAAAGCGTACTCACGGGTTCAAGAAGGTCATACGAAGTATTGATTAATGGTAAAGTATCCATGCGTGAGCGTCACGGATTAAAAGCAATCCAGAAAGGAGGCATCCATGAATAATTATTGTGCATTCAGCAAAGGTCATCATTGTATCAAGTGGCAAGACTATGTGTCAGCTCGTCTTGAACTGGAAGAATGCGATGAATTATGTCATGGCAACTGGATTGAAATAGAATCTCTCCAGCGTCAGATAGATT
>CAVBHX010000138.1:0-2203 GCA_963595255.1 bacterium | reverse complement strand
CACTGGTCGTTGCCATTGGTGCAGGTCTTGGTGTATGGGGAGTAATCAACCTGATGGAAGGTTATGGTAATGACAATCCTGGCGCGAAAAGTCAGGGAATTAAGCAGCTGATGAGCGGTGGTGGTGTTATCCTGATCGGAACACAGCTGATCCCGCTCCTGAGTGGATTATTTGGTTAAGAGAAAGGAGTAGAGATCCATGTTCAGTCAGATTTTTGATGCGATTGAGGAATGGATGAGGGAACTCTTAACCGGGATGATCACTTCCAACCTGGACACGATGTTTACTGATGTCAATCAAAAGACCGGTGAGATTGCTACCCAGGTTGGACAGACCCCGCAAGGGTGGAACGGCAGCATATTCAGTATGATCCGGAACTTATCGGATTCCGTGATCATGCCGATCGCAGGTATTATTATCACACTCGTACTCTGCTACGAATTGATTTCTATGCTGACCGAGCGCAATAACATGCATGATATTGATACCTGGATGTTTTTCAAGTACTTCGTAAAAATGTGGATCGCTGTATATCTGGTGAGTAACACATTTACGATCACAATGGCGGTATTCGATGTGGGCCAGCACGTAGTTAATTCTGCGGCCGGTGTTATCACAGGAAGTACCGCCATTGATATTTCTTCGGCATTGACGGATCTTTCCACAACACTGGAAAGTATGGAAATCGGAGAACTTGTTGTATTGGCGCTGGAAACCCTTATCGTCGGCTTCTGTATGAAGATCCTGTCTGTACTGATCACAGTGATCATGTATGGACGTATGATAGAGATTTACCTATATACCTCAGTTGCGCCGATTCCATTCGCAACTATGAGTAACAGAGAATGGGGACAGATTGGCACGAATTATTTCAGAGGACTCTTTGCCTTGGCTTTCCAGGCATTTCTGATGATGGTATGTGTTGCAATTTATGCAGTGCTTGTTGCAGGTATCCAGTATTCAGATAATCTGAGTTCTTCATTATTTGGCGTTATGGCTTACACAGTGATCTTATGTTACAGCCTCTTTAAGACGGCATCCTTAAGTAAGTCGATATTTAACGCGCACTAAATTACAGGAAGGAGTGAAAATCATGGCATATGTCAGCGTACCGAAAGATTTAACGAAGGTAAAGAATAAAGTGGCATTTAACCTGACCAAAAGACAGCTGATCTGTATCGGGATAGGTGCTGCAATGGGAATTCCAAGCTATTTCCTCTTGCGTAATGTGATGGGAAACAGTAATGCAGCAACGGTCATGGTGCTTTTGATGTTACCGGCATTTTTATTTGCCATGTACGAAAAAGACGGGATGCATCTGGAAGATGTTCTGATGCATATGATCCGGGTGAAGTTTCTTCGCTCATCCGTCAGAAAATATGAAACTGAAAATTATTATGAAACAGATCCGGAACAGATCAGACAGTCTCCGGATGCAGGAAAACCGAAAGGAGGAAAAACGGTTGCGAAAAAAGAAAAATAAGAAAACTGTCGCAGATACCGGGTACAAAAAAGTAGACAGAAAAGAGAAAAAGAAAAAGGAAAAGCAGGAGGAAAAACGCAGGCAGAAAAAACTGTCCGTCCAGCAGTCGATCGCTTATAAGGAAATGGGAAGAGATGGGATCTGCAGGGTACAGGGAAAAACTTATTCTAAGTGTATCCGCTTTTATGACATCAACTACCAGCTGGCTCAGAATGAAGATAAAAATGCAATCTTTGAAAACTGGTGTGATTTCCTCAATTACTTTGATGCCAGTATCCATTTTCAGCTGAGTTTTATCAATCATAAAAGCAGCATGAAAGAATTTGAACAGGTCATCCGGATCCGTCCTCAGGAGGATGCTTTTGACGATGTTCGTATGGAATATGCCAAGATGCTGAAACAGCAGCTGGCGAAAGGAAATAATGGACTGGTAAAATCAAAATATATCACCTTTTCCATCGAAGCAGACAATATCCGGGAAGCAAAGCCAAAGCTGGAGCGTATAGAGTCGGATATCCTGAACAATTTCAAGATTCTTGGAGTTCCGGCCTATTCGTTGAATGGAGTGGAAAGACTGCAGATTTTATACGAGACTTTCAATCCGGATATCATGACAGACTTCCAGTTTGATTATGGTTCCATGATCCGTACCGGACTCAATACCAAAGATTATGTGGCACCGACCAGTTTTGTGTTCAAGGACAGAAATACATTCCGCAT
>CAVBHX010000137.1:0-2290 GCA_963595255.1 bacterium | reverse complement strand
TAGCACAACTGTTAACTATATTATCTGCTACAAATAAACATTTGCATAACTAATACAATTGAATGAAATATAAAAAACATCGGAAAATATATTGTCAAAGTACAAAATGTGCGATATTCTATCACTAGACGTGAGGGAGGTGATTCGATGGACGAGATTAAACGTCTTCAGAAGGTGTTGCTACTTGTTCGAAGATCGGTTGGATGGACAGCCGAGGAGTTTGGCGAAAGAATCGGAGTGACGAGGCAAACCATCAATAACCTCGAAAGTGGCAGAAACAACTTGACGAAAACTCAGTATATTGCCATGAGGAGTGTTTTGGACGCTGAAATTGCAAAATATCCAGACGAAACAGAAATGCTTAGATTTGTGCTGGATGCTTTTGTGGATCATCCTGAAGCATACTCTAAAGATGATAAAGAGAAAATTCTTAGCAAGGCAAATTTGCTTGCGCCAGCCATCTTAGCTGGAGCTTCTACTAGGAAGGATGTTTCCAAAGAGTGGCTGGCTGCAACTAAAAGCATAGGAGTTATAACTGGAGCAATGGTTGCGGGTCTTGTTGGAATCAGCCTTGGTGCTACAAGCGAATGGCTGTCGAAGCTACTATCGGATAATTAAAAAGGGGAGGGGTGCGAATGAGCGATGAAACTATAATTCCTCAGAGTGATGGAACAATCGTTCCTACCGAGGGGAAGGTTCTAAATGTGACTTCTGAAACGAAGGGCATTGATGTAAATGGACTATTAGGCAAGCTTTTACAGTATGCCAATATCGGTGATTCTTTGACACATATTGAGAGCCGGATGGAATATATCGTACAGATACCGGTTAAGCATAAAGAGGCTTTTGATGCCGGAGAACTTATCATTAATCAGAATTCAAAGACAGGCGTCATGTGGCCTACACTGTATAAAACTCTTGACAATGGGAAACGTCAATTTGTGGATAATCTTCCCATCAAACAGGAGGAGATATTAAGGGGGAATCCTTTTCAGGGAATAGCTCAAAGCTATCACAACCTTTATCTACAGCAGCAGATTAATGATCTTGCCGAGATAATGAATCAGACCTATAAAGTGGTAGAGCGGATTGAACAGGGGCAGAAAGATGATCGCATAGGTCTGTTGCTAGCGGGAAGAGATCAGATTCTGCTTTCACTCAAACTTGAGGCTGAAGAACGTAATACTGCTATTCACTTAGGGAGAAATCAGATACTTACAGCTCAAAAGCAACTTCTTCAAACATTTAAAAGAAGAGTCAGCTTGTTTGAACCAATACCCGAGAGTTGGTGGAAACGATTTGGCTTAGAGTTAAAGCATAGTGGAACGCTGAGACAGTGGGATAAGGATTTCAGTGAAATTCAAGAGTATTACTCTTTATATTTGCAGGCTACACAGATGCTTGCGGCTTCCTATGCAATATGCGGGAAGCTTGAACAAGCAGAACAGGTATATCAGATAGCAGAGCAAGATATGTCTGAGATTAGCTTTGAAGCCGTAAAGACACTCAGATATATCCATAAAAAAAACGATGCCATGCTGTACTATCACGCTGTGGATTATGTTACAGCTGAAAAGCAAATATGCATGGAAGATGCCAAGGAGTATGATTACATTTCCTTCCAGGTGAAAGGTGAAAAATTATTGGAGGTGTTCGAAAATGGAGGATCAAAAGAGATTTCAAGCTCAGAATCTGAACAGTGAGGATTATGAAAAAACTGAGTCTGGTGCAAAAGCTGTAAATGATGGAGTAAAGATTCTTGCGGCATTAGGGCCTTTTGTCTATCTCGTAAAGAAGTGCGGACCAAGTTTTCTGAAGAACGCATCCAAAATATTTAAAGCGTAGGAGGTGTAAGGTATGAGACATGTGTTCAGAGCGACGAAAATAGGCTGGGAAAGTGAACAAGAAGGTGTATGGTTTGATTCAGACCAGTACACAAAGGAAGAAGCGGAAGCTCAGTTTAAGCCCTATCAAGGGACGACTCAGAGCGGATACCCTTATACAGGATATGAGTATGATGGGCAGAAATATCATGATTACACTTATCTTGGTGAATATGAGGATGATGAGATGCCGCGCAATAATGAGGAATATATTGAAAGCCTGTTAAAACGGGGAAAAAGTAAAAATTAAAGGTCAATTGCAGTAGTTGACGCAAAATTGCATAAGATAACGCAATAAAGGACAAGTTTCAATTGGGATTATAGGAAGTGAAAACTCTAAAACTCCCGATAATTGTACTGCACCCATTACATACATATGGTGGAGTAGATAAAATACTGCAATTATC
>CAVBHX010000136.1:0-2324 GCA_963595255.1 bacterium | reverse complement strand
TTGTATTTCTGATCCCGGCAGTGATCATCCTGTGTAACTGTATTGGTGTCAGAGGCGTACTGTGGGCTGGCCCTGTAGCGGATGGTCTGGCATTTATTTTTGCTTTTGTGTTAATTCTTATGGAAATTAAGAAAATAAATCATCTTGAGCAAAGGAAAGGTGAGAGAAAATAAATGGCACATTATGCAAGTAAATGTGTCCATTGCACAGATTCGCAGAAGAAGTGCGTAAGAACACGCTTGGAAGATGAAAATGGAAATATATTTTATGAACAGATGTATGAATGTGGGAATTTTTCCTGCAAAGTGAACAGAGGAATTTCACATATACAACGAGATATTCAGATGGCAGATAAGAAAACGAAGAAAGGGGCAAAAAAACATGAAGAAAATCATTACCATAGGACGGGAACTCGGAAGCGGGGGACGAACAATAGGAAAGATGGTGGCAAACCGTCTGGGGATACCTTATTATGACCGGGAGCTGATAGACAAAGCAGCGGAGAGTTCTGGTCTGACTACACAGTATATTGAATCCAGTGAGCAAAGGCTTACCAATAGTTTTCTTTATAATCTGGCGATGGGAACCAGTTATGGATACGGAATTTTACAAAATGCAAACCGACAGACGCTACCGTTGTCGGAACAGATTTATGAAGCACAGAGAGAAGTGATAACAAAGTTTGCAGCTCAGGGAAGATGTGTAATTGTAGGACGTTGTGCAGATCAGATTCTTGCGGAGCGAGAAGAGGTATTCCGGGTATTTATCTATGCAGATATGGACAAGCGTATCCAGCGAGGAATACAGGAATATGGAATGGCGAAACAGACTGCCAGAAAAGAGATTGAAAAATCCGATAAAGAACGAGGTCGCCATTATAATATATTTACAGATAAAACCTGGGGAGATCGACATAATTACGATTTATTGTTGAATAGCAGTAAACTGGATTATGAAAACTGTGCAAAAATCATCTGTAATCTGGCAGAAGAAATGTAAAACATAAGTGCAGTATTATTGTTGCAGTGTGCGTGATAATGATGCTACATTTATTTTTAAATAAGCTGAACAGGAGGAAAGCAGTTTTGCAGATTGAAGAAATATATTTGTGTTCACACCGTCTACTGAATGTTGCGGAAATGATAGCTGCAGATCCGTTGAAAAAATATCACCTATCTTTGAGACAATGCTGGCTGCTTCTGTATATAAATCACAGACATCCAGATGGAACAAGTGTTACAGAGTTACACAAGGAATTATGTATTTCAAAAGCGACTTTGTCTGAAAGAATGAAAAGATTGCGGTGTATGGATTATATCAAAGTTGTTTGCTGCAAATCAGACGAAAGAAAGAAAAAAATGTTGCTTTCACATTCAGCCAAGAAGGTACTGCCGGAATTGTCGGGGATTATACAGCATATGAATATTGCAGTAAAAGAAAGGATGATAGATGAAGATTTGCAGATGCTGAAAGGAATTGAAAAAGAATTACACGACACGATAAAGGAGGTAGAACAACAATGACTAAGAAGTTACTACGTAGTATTCGAGAATATAAAGCTTCTTCAATAAGAACTGCAATATTTGCAGGACTTGAAGTATTATTGGAAATTATCATTCCATTTTTTATGGCGGATATTATTGATAAAGGTATTTATGGAGGAAATATGAATATCCTGCTGAAATTGGGTGTCATGATGGGAATTTGTGTCATCATTGGTTTGTTATTGGGATTTTTTGCAGGAGCAGAAGCAGCCAATGCTTCGGCAGGTTTTGCTAAAAATCTTAGAAAAGATATGTACTATCATATTCAGGACTTTTCATTTGCAAATATTGATAAATTTTCAACAGCAAGTCTGGTTACAAGATTGACAACAGACGTTACGAATATCCAGAATGCCTATATGATGATTATTCGTATTGCAGTAAGAGCACCGCTTATGATGATATTTGCATTAATTATGTCTTGTACGATTAATTGGAAACTGGCACTTATTTTCCTTGTCATGATTCCGGTTCTGGGAGGTGGACTTGTATGGATTATATTAAAATCACATCCAATTTTTGAAAAAGTATTTAAGCAGTATGATAATCTGAATGGTGTTGTACAGGAAAATGTAAGTGGAATCCGTGTTGTAAAGAGTTTTGTGCGTGAGGATCATGAGAAAGACAAATTTCAGAGAATTTCAACGAAATTATTTGAGACATTTTGCAAAGCTGAACGGTATATGGCTTTAAATGCACCGTTGATGCAATTTGTAGTATATATATGTATGATTCTTGTATTCTGGTTTGGAGCACGAATGATTGTGCTGTCAGGAGCAA
>CAVBHX010000135.1:0-2345 GCA_963595255.1 bacterium | reverse complement strand
GACTAGGAATGGGTACACAAACTGCGCAAACAGTTTTTGACGACAACGTCTCAGAGTATGTCACTACTTTTGCTTTTGGCAATCGCCTGTATGTATCAGACAGCAATAATTTATACTCCATGAATTTTGATGGTTCTGACAAAAAGACGGAGTTTGAAAATTTCGCAATTGCAGGAACTGCCTTGACAGAGGATGCGATAATATTCTTGTCCAATACGGGCGAAGACTATAAGATGGAGGGAGTTTACAAATGGGTTCCTGGTCAACCAAGACCTATCAAGATATGCAATGACTCTAATCTTCTTTTCCATGTCATGACGAATGGATACGGACAAGTTATCATCCCGACCAAGGATGCTTCCTCGCGCTTCGGACAGCTTACATATCTGAAATATGGCAAGGCAACTCCTTTGCTTACATCAACTACGAACAAATAAATGGTTCTAAACAAACCGTCACTAAGTGAACTTACCCAATCCTCGGATTGAACGTAAATTCATTTCCGTCTCGGTCGGTGGGGTTATTTCGGGTAAAATGATTACCTTGGGAAAAGCAAAACAGGAAGCAGAGTAGTCGATTCTAAATTAGTGGCATAGTCCCTGATAACAAACCTGACTTCCGAGGATTGCGACCCAAAATCATGGTGAGATAGGATTATATCCGTAAGTACCCGTTTAGAAAAATAAGCATACGTTTCGCCCACGGAGCTTCGCTGTTTTGCTTTCAAACTTTAAAACACAAAGTTATGGAAAAGACAAGTAAAAACAAACTGGCAGATGTAACAAGATTGCTTACACTGCAAAAGATTCGGGATGTAAAGGACCTGGAATCCTACAAACTATCAGTATGCCACCCGCATTCTGCTGGCATTGATTTGGGAAGTCGGGAAATTTATGTTGCGCTTGCTCCACGTATTGCGGCAGAAATGGGTTTGCCTATTGTTCATGTATTCAATACATTCACATCCGGTCTCCAGGCTTGTCGCCAATTACTTGTGGATTGTGGGATTAATACAGTGGCAATGGAATCCACTTCCTTTTACTGGACCACGATTTATTCCATATTGGTGAATGCCGGACTTGAGGTTTGTCTGGTCAATCCTAAAAAGTTCCGTATGGTTCCGGGGCGTAAAACAGATGTTCTGGACTGCCAATGGCTTCAGACTCTCCACTTGTACGGATTGCTTCGAGGTTCTTTTCATCCAGAGGAAAAGGTTGCGAGTTTGAGAAACTATATGCGTGAGCGAAGCCGCATAATAAAAGACCGTAGCCGACATGTATGCCGGATGCAGAAAGCTTTAGTCAAAATGAATCTGATGCTTAATCATGTTTTAGATGACATTATGGGGAAAACAGGCATGTCTATCATTAAGGCTATTATTGAGGGAGAAAGAAGTGCTAAAAAGTTGGCAACATTGCGTAGTGGAAGGTGTAAATGTAGTGAAGAAGAGATAGCAGAGTCCTTAAATGGCTATTATAAGGAAGATGAATTATTTCTTCTTAAAACCAACTATGATGCTTTTTGCTTCTTTGATAATCAGTTATATGAAATTGACAAAAAGATAACAGAGCTATTGGAAACTTTTCCTTTGAAGAAAGATAAGAGCGAGATAGCTCCCCCTTCTAAAAAATCCAAATATCAAAGGAGGAATAAGAATGACATACGCACTGATAAAAGTCTCAATGATATACTCTTCAGGATCTTAGGGACAGATTTAACTACTGTCACCGGATTACAGCCCAATTCTATCTTGCAGATTATATCAGAAGTGGGAACTGACATGAGTAAGTTCCCGACTTGCAACCATTTTGCATCCTATTTAGGTTTTGTTCCACACAACAAGATAACCGGAGGAGAAATTATATCTTCCAGAACTGACAGGATAAAAAGCACTGCCGCACAAGCCTTCAGGAAGATAGTACCTTCGATATCGCGTAGTGACTCTGCGTTAGCCGGTTTTTATAAAAGGATTGTTCCAAGAATAGGAACCGGGAAAGCGATTGTTGCTGTTTGTAGAAAACTTGCCATTATCTTCTATAATACTCTTGTATATGGAAATGAGTATGTGGAACATGGGCTAGATAAATACAAAGAGCAAATTAAAGAAAGAGAAAGAAAATTAGTAATGAAGTTGGCTCGGAAAAATAATTGGGATGTTGGTTGCTCCTTATAGGACAACCGCTTCTTAATACCTTAGTAATATAAATGATGACTTACAGAGAAGTCTGTAAGTATAAATCTTATAGTGCCTTTTCAGATAAAACACACTAGTTACTAAGATTTTAGAAGTAGAATGGACCGTTCGTTTGATTGAGCACGACGGAAATAAATTTAGTTCATTAGAA
>CAVBHX010000134.1:0-2372 GCA_963595255.1 bacterium | reverse complement strand
CATTTTGCTTTCGGAAAGCGTCATAGAATATCCTTCAAAATCAGACGTAAGTAAATAAATACGCGACGAAAAATACCACCGCTTTACATCTGTAAAAAATCCTTCCAAAACTACATGGCCATCTAAACCTTCTTCTTTAATTTGTATAGCCAAAATTTCTTCTATTTTCCCATCCGAGCTTTTCCCGACGATGTGCAAAACAGCGTCCGGTACTTCTGACAAAACGTCTTTCATAATAGGAATAAGATCCAAAGGATTTTTCTGAGGAACCAATCTCGCAAGCCAAAGAATATCGTGCTTCGTCATAAATCGGTCACGCTTCCAATCCTGCAAATTTTCTGTCATAGGATTAATTGTCACATGAATATTCCCGTTGTAATACCGCAAAAATGCACGATCTGTGTCGGAAAGCACCACAAGAGCATCTACCAATTCACAAGGTACGTAATAATTGCCGGCTTTATCCCCTTTCATGATCATTCCGCGAGTAAATGTATTATGCCAAAATCCAATAACTGCCACACCATTGGCCTTGCTCGACAGCGTATCCCAGAAAAAAGCTCTCGGATTCCAATACGGATGATATACTACGGCATCCACTTCATAATCCTGCAAAATTTGTGCCCATTCCTCGGCACGTTTCCCGTAATTTTTCCCCTTAGCATAATTCGCGTAGTCATGATTCTGTAGCACGACCCGCTCCACCTTATCGGAAAGCGGATAATCTTTCTCTGTCGGATCTTCGTCCGTTACCAAAATCACGCGATATCCCATACCCTCCCAAATCTGGCACAGCAAACAGGCCACCCGTTCAGCCCCTCCGTTGTGTGTGTCAGGGATGTAAGCCATAACCGTCTTAATTTTTCTACTGTCATAAGTAAGGGATTTCGCACCCTTAACCAATCGTGCCAGTTCAACTCTTCGGTTATAATATTTTTCGAACAGCTTCTGAATGACCGCGGTGCTTCCCCAGCGAGAAATCATTTTATCAAAACCGGACGCCTTTTCTTCCGGTGCTAAATTTCTCCACCATACATCAATACAATCAGCAATCAACCCATAAAGAACCTCTTCCTTCTCAAAATCTGCAATTCTTTCTTTCAAAAACGGAATATACAGCGATTTTTCAAGTTCAAAAAGTTTATCTATGATTTCCAAACTCATATTTTCAAAATTTTGAATAAATTGTCTTGTATACATGAGATGATAATACTGCTTGCAATGCAATATCGGGAGATTTTCATTCTTTGAGAGCTGAAGGATATCCATATACCCAGAAATCATATCCAAAAGCTTTGCTTCCGTCCACTCTACCTCTTTGTGCGCTGTTCGATACGCATAAACAACTTTAGGAATTGCATACAACTGTTTGACTACCACCATCGCTCTCACTAAAAACGGAGGATCTTGGTATCGCCGATAATTTGGAAAGTAAATGCTGTTTTCTACCAAAAACAAACGTCTATACAAAAACCTGTGAAACCAATAATCAAATTGATAATCCCGATAATTTACGAACCCTTCTACCTGAAAGGAGTCTCCTTTATCCCGTTCATTGAGCACACCGTCTACATAGATATCCAACGATCCCCCGGCAATATCCACATCATGCGTCTTGGCTGCCTGATACAGACATTCCAGCACATCTGTGCTCGGATACCAATCATCCGGATCCATAAAGGCAATGTATTCGCCGCTAGCCATTTGAAGCGCATGATTTCTGGCGACGGACACCCCTTGATTTTCTTTTGAAATGACTTTCACTCTCGCATCGCGTCCCGCATATTCCAAAAGAATCGACAAGCTGTCATCCGTGGAACCGTCATTCACACACAGTATTTCTATATTTTGTAATGTCTGGGTAAGCACACTGTCCAAACATTCCCTCACATATTTCCCCATATTGTAAACGGGAATAATGACACTAACCTTCGGTGATATCTCTTTTGCAATCGTGTCTTGCATCGTAGCACTCCCTTCCTCATACTCTCCTATAGTACTACATCTGCCCCCCCGTACAAGACACAAATAAATATAACTGCATTAGTGGTAATTTTCACATTACTAATTTTACTGACTAAATCAATGATTATGTGGTAAATTTCACTTTTAAGCTGAAGTTTGCCTCCTTTCTTGAACACGTCATACCGCCACTTTTATGTGCACACAAAAAAAACAGTAGTAAAGGATTATCTCCTCTACTACTGCCTTTATAAGCATATCCACGTATTTTTATCTTTTGTCCACTTCGATTACAATTCAGTCTTCCACAGTCCATGAAGGTTGCAGTACTCGTATGCTGCAATGACCTTATCGCTTTCTCCCACTACAAATTCTGCCACAGGCTTTTCTCCTGCGTTCAGGTACTTGAC
>CAVBHX010000133.1:0-2390 GCA_963595255.1 bacterium | reverse complement strand
GAAAAAGCGGCATTGTCCTATATTTTGACATTTATTGAACCTGTCCTCATGCTTGGATTGATGCTCATATTGCCGCCACTTTTTAAAGGACAGATAATGATCTGGTGGAGTACTGTATTTGCAAGAATTATTTCAGCTATATTAGCGTTATTACTGACTCTTTCTGAAGTTTCTCCATCAGCTTCCGCACATAAATCTGTCTGAAAGTCGATACTCCCAAAGGCAAAGACGCTCACGAACTTCGGAAAATGCTGTATGCCTAAAAAGAGCAGGCTGACAAGCTATCTTCGGAAGAAATCAGTAAAGACAAATACGATGAGTGGTATTACCACTATCCGGAGTTTGATACCACGCAAATCTGGGCGGAACTTCCGTCACAGGAACTCAGCGACGCTCTGGTCGAAATATTCCAAGACCAGCTCAATCCAGATAAACCATAGAACACACGCTCTGCGAGTGTTCTATGGTCATGAATAAAGACGACAAAAAGCCCTTAGCCATACCAAAGTTGAACTTACTTCTCACTCCTACAGATTTTTATCTACAATCTCCCAGTAGCCGTTCTTAGGCGAGCCATGTCTTATGAGTATACCATACTCTTTTAATTTCTTAATATTGCTCTCTATATTTCGACTGGCAACACCTATTTTATCAGCTAGTTTAACAGCTGATAATTGGTTATCTTCTGAAAGCGACTTTATAATCTTTTGTTGCGTATCGTTAAGTTCTATTTGCTGCTCTATCTCCGATGTTTCTCCGATGCTTCCCCGATACTTCTCCGATGCTTCTCCGATGTTTTTCTTTTCTTCTGTCATCGGAAATGAATTACGGAACAACTCTACCCGAAACATATTATCAAATTCTTGAAATCTCGGTTTCGGAAGTCCATACTCTTCTGCGGCATTCAGGATTCTTTTTATTCCGCTTCCCCATGCCTCAACAAGTCCCATCTGACCAAATATGTTGGCAATCCCTTTATTCCGGATTTTGGAATGTCCATTCATGACTTCTTCATAGGTCAATCCATTATACAATCCACCCGGAGAAGTTACTTCCAGCCTGTCATCATAAATTGCAACCTGTATACATGATTCATCCAACAGATTACGATGACAATGGGCATTGATGATCATTTCCCTGATTGCTTCAGGCGGAAGTTCGTATTTTTCTCTTCTCACCAGTCCGTCAATCGTTGCTCCAAGTCTGATATTTCTTAATACAAAATCTACAGCTTCTTCGATCTGTGTATAAATTTGGCCTGTAAACTCTCTCTTATCCAGAAATACTGCACGGTCCGTTCCTTTAAATACCGCACATTGTGTTTTTGAAAATGAAAAATAATCTGATGTCAGCAAGGCATAGGCATTTGTTGCCAGAAGCTGTCCCTCACTCTGCTTCAAAATCTTCCAGTTTATCAGCTGTTCCTTCTTTACGGAATGTTCTGCCATTCCTGCTTTCTTCCGGAACTTTTCAATATCCTGGCAAAACTTTTCTGTAGCTTCTTCCGAAACAGGATAACCCACGCAGGTAAGCTCATCCCATGAGATTCTGGCTCCTTCCATTTCCAGCTCTTTTATCTTCTCTGGAAATGCCTGCCTAGATGTCCCTGCCACACGGATATAAGTGCCATTGTTTTTTCCCTTTGATTTCAGATAATATGGACGGTTCTTTCCTGCTTCTACAGATACGACAATGACCGTTTTTTCCATCCACTGTCTGAGGCTCAACATCAGGGATAATCTGCGGAACACAGGAATCAGAAACCGCATTGGCAATTCCATCCATCACCTGAAACAATGTATCGTTCTCCACACCTACAATCTGATGTGTCTTATCATCTATACCAACAATCAACTTTCCACCCTGTGTATTGGCAAAAGCTACGATTGTTTTCATGTACTTTTCACTTTTATCTGGCAAGGTAACTTTGTACTCTATATTTTTCGATTCACCGGAAAATAATGTATCCTCTACCATTCTTTCACTCCTACTCTTCCAGGCTATATCAGCTGTGTTATTTCTCCAACTTCATCATAAATTTATCCGAATCATTAACAATATTATACGTTCCATCGCTATACTCCGGCAAGTAAGAAAATGAAAACATCTGCTTTCCTTTCTCTGCAGCATTCCACAATTTCTTCTGCACATTCTTTCTGATCCGCTACATACAGTTTATTCACCAATACTGTCAAATGCGCTTCATGGTAATTGTCCAATGTCATTGCATTGGGAAGAACAAAACCGAACATGATTTTAGAATTTTTTTGAAATTATTTTCTTAAGTGTAAAAAGACATAAAAAAATGCCAGGATTTCTCCTGACACCGTAGTTTCTGTGCCAACTTCGTGCCCCGTGGGCACAAGGTTAATTCATCTCATCATATACTG
>CAVBHX010000132.1:0-2521 GCA_963595255.1 bacterium | reverse complement strand
AATGATTTTTTATTTTCCATGTAAAATTCACCTTGCCTTATTGCGTTTTTTTCAGCATACTAACAATTAGGCATAAAGTAAACATACTGTTTATTTCGTATCCGTTTTAAAAGAAACAACAGATGACTTTTTGTTTTGTAGTTTACACTTTTTGCAAAATTGTTTATTGGAGAGATATGGAAAATCAAAGAATTCGTTTGACAAAAAAATTACTTAAAGATGCACTTATAAAGCTGTTACATCAGAAGTCTGTTGATTCAATTTCTGTAACTGAGCTTTGCAAATGCGCTGAAATTAACCGTGTGACCTTCTATAAATACTACAGTAATCCGACTGATGTGCTTACGGAAATAAGCGATGAAATGCTGTCCGACATAGAGGAAATAGTTTCCACTTATGAGAAAAATAGCACACATTTAATTTCTGCTCTGGAATTTTTTCAAGAAAAAAGCGATGAACTCATCGTACTTATGAAAAACCTACCGATCAATGAATTAGAGGAGCGACTGTTCTATTCTCCGAATATCAAAAAGATCCTGTCAGAAAACTACTTGAATGATTATGATGGAGCCGATAAGGAGTGGGCATATCTTTTTATTTGTAACGGTTCCTACTCCATCATTCGTAAATGGATGATAGAAGGTTGTCAGGAATCACCGGAAAGTATTGCGGATTTCATCCACGGATTCGCTATAAAAGTCTTATAAATTTTATGAGTATTGCTTTATCAGTCTTCCGGTTTCCATTTTCATCTGCTCCACTACATCATCCGGACCAACAATCTTTATATCTTCTCCCAGTGAAAATACCCATCCCAGGAACTGCCTGCTGACATGCACATCTACATTCACTGTGAAATGCTCATCATCTGCCGGAATCAACATCACATTCTTTCCAAACCGGTCGATAATAACTCCTGCTAAGCTGTTTTTTACCAATAGTTTTACGGTCTGTTCTTTTCCACCGAACATTCCAAAACTTTTCTTCGCATAGTCCGCCATATCCAGCTTTTTAAAGCGCTCTTTTCCTTCCCGGCTCTCACTTGATAATTTGATATGAAGCATTTTATCTACCCGGTAATGCTTAATCATCTCTGCATCGGAGTCATAACCTACCAAATAGTAGTTTTCATCATCCCAGGACAGTCCCCAGGGACTAATATGATACCAGGCTCCGTTATGCCTGAGTTCCATCTCTTTTTTTACATTCCACTGATAGTACTGAAATCTGATCCTCTTATTTTCTGAAATAGCATTATGAATAGCGTCCACTGTATAGTAGATGCTCTCATTCATCGTCTTTATCCGTCCGGATACATATACCTGTCGTTGCAGCTTCTGTGCGTCATATTTGCTAACTAGCTTTTCCAGTTTCTTAATTAAGGTATTTGATTTCTTTTCTGTAATAAATTTTGAAGATTGGATTGCATCCACCAGAAGTTTCAGTTCCGGAAGTTCAAATGGACGGTTGATCACATGATAATGGTAGCGATTGCCAATCGGCTCTCCTTCCACTTCCACGCCAAGGACACTCAGATCCCGTAGATCCGCATAGATACTTTTACGGTCAGCGGTAACGTCATATTCGGACAGACTTGCCATAATCTCCGGCATAGTAATATAATGCTCATCATCTGTCTTTTCCAACATGATCTGTGCTAACCGATATAGCTTAAATTTCTGGTTTGTCCCCTTTGGCATGATGCATTGCTCCCTCTTTTTTCTTCATTATATTTTGTTTGATTGCAAATTGCGAGCAGTTCGCAATCTTTTTCAAAATTTTATAGTGACTTTTTTTCTCTGCTCTTAAATTCTTTTCCGGCTATAAATATTTCCTCCTTCCCAAAAGGTACAAAAAAAGACCATCTATGGTTTTGCTGTCACAACTACTTTATAATCCATATTTTCCTCTCATATCTGAAATCACATCATCTGCATTTCGATAATTTCCCTTTTTTGAAGATTCTCTGGATTGTTCTAGTCTTTGAAGCATCTCTTCTTCTGTCATAGATATATAAGGATTATGCACAGTTCGTTTTATTTCAAATGGAAATCCATTATATGCAACCGCCTGTGTTAAGAACATCCTTATTGCTGATGTCGTGTCAGTTCCAAGATCTTTAAAAAGCTGATCTGATTTATTCTTTAAGTCATCGTCTACTCTGATCTGAATTGTACTTGCCATTTTAGATACCTCCTTTTTCTTTCTGTACTCATTCAGTTCCTGGCGTCCAATGATTGGGATCCTTCCTGTTTGTCCACCTCCTGAATATTCTTGTTCCTGTCATCACGGTAATATCGCTTTAAGGATAAAGAAATCTCCGTTGCCAAATATAGATGTAGGCAGAGAAACATACTCTTCAATATTCTCTTCCTCGTATTGTAGACTACCGCAGGGAATAGCAACTTTTATTTAGATGTTGTCCTATTCATACATCTCCCCAAACAGTTCTCCCTCAATCTCACTAATCTGACCTATGGGAATAACCGTACCGTCTGTCATTATCAGAATATGCTCATAT
>CAVBHX010000131.1:0-2564 GCA_963595255.1 bacterium | reverse complement strand
TACATGATGTATTACCTCCTTCACATATACAAAAGGAGAGACTGCATTTTACAGGCTCTCCGTTAAAAAAATTTTATTTATTTTTCTGAATCCTCAAAATCTTCTGACTCGTCATCCAGTTCTTCATCATCTTCTACAGTCTCTAAGTCCCCTGTTTCTAAGCCTTCCGGCTGATCATCCTCTTCTTCCTTCTTTGGCTTATAGATCTTGAAGTAGTAGTATGCTGCCACACCGCCAAGAGCCAGGATCAGGATAGTTGCTATTGCGCCCATATTAGATTTTGCAGATGCTGTTTTCTCCGGATCAACGGTAGCTTCCTTGTCTACATCCTCATTATTTGTTTCATCCAGCACAACTTTTGATGTATCCGGCTGTGGTGTTACGACAGTAGCAGTGCTGTCTTTATCCAGAAATTCGGACAGATCATTCTCATCAATCTGGGATAACATATAGACATTCTGGGATGTAGCACTGCGGTCGATCACGATATAGAAAGTATTATTATTCTTCGTTGTAACTGTAAGAAACTCTTTCGTGGAATCATCGGTAATGTCATCTTTGACTTCACCATTTCCAGGTGTCGTAAATGCAGTTCCCTTGTCTGTTCCTTCTTCCGGCAGCACCTCATTTGTACTTGCCGCCTCATCCTTTTTATCTTCTTTGTCTGTTGACTGCTCTGTCTGAGTTGTCTCTACTTTGGATGCCTCTGCTGATTCATCCACATAGGCAAATGCTGTGGTTGATGCTGTAAAAAGCATCATGACACCTAACAGTAGTCCTGCCATTTTCTTATTCATTTTCTTCCATTTCACCATTCTGATATTCCTCCTTATTTTCTTCTGTGAACACAAAGGAGCCTGAACCTTCTTCGTCAGACTCCCTGTTTACCTGAAATTTAACTGTTCCTTTCTGGATACCATCCAAAAGGTCATACAACTGACCATTCTCCATCTTCATACCACGGATGCACCTGATCATCTCATTGTCCTCTTCCTGCTTTAATGCAGCCTGGACACCTCTGAGATATTGCTGCAGATCCGCAATCTTTTTCTCTGTCTTGGCAATCTCATCCAGATATTTTTTAATCTTTTTATTCAAACTTTCACCTCCCTTCGTTCACCCCTTTATGACAGTCTTCCAAAGCACATGAAATGTTGCTGCCAGTAGGATGTGCTGATATTTGAGTAATGGATCGGATCCCCGCAATGGATCATCATATTGTTACCGACATAGATACCCACATGGCTTGCACCAGATGTGTTATACGTTCCCTGGAAGAAGATCAGATCTCCTGGTTTTGCTTCTCCCGGTGATACATAAGTACATACGCCTCTTAATCCTTCTGCTGTCAATCGTCCATAGTTCCAGCCATTACCACAATGGTTAATGACATAAGATACGAAACCTGAGCAGTCAAATCCAGACGGAGAGTAGCCACCCCATACATAAGGTACTCCCAGATATTTTTCTGCTTCTCGGATCATCCGGGCAAATTCTTCATCCTGCAGTGCTTCCGGTGGAATCTCATAACTCATTCCATTACCGCCCGATCCACTGGTCACATTGTTTACATCCCACAGATAATTTCTGTTTCCATAGGTCGTATTTAATGCATTGTAAATGATCAGCTGCTCTGCATTCAGATTGGCTCTTGCCACAGCATCGAAACCTCCATTTGTCAGTGTCACGTATAGAATCTTTTTGGTACTTGTACTGGTAACCGTTACTTCCTGACTGCCATTGTCATCTGCGATATAGGCTTCCCAGGTCTGGTGTCCATGAGCAGAAGCGGCTGCGTGGTTATCATAGTAAACGTCAAACTGCACACCATATCTTGCAAAGGCTCCGGTATCTTCAACCGTGTATTCCACACCATTCATTACTACCTTCGTTCCGATCGGCACAAATGGATTGGAAGCATCTACAGCAATGGTATGGTTTGCTGTTGGATATGCGCCACTGGCAGTTGGTCCGCCTGACCATACACCACAACAGATTCGACAGTTACAGTATCCGCTGGTCACCACCTGTCCCAATGATTCTCCAACTCGAACATTTCTGGTTTCTGTCACCGTTTCTGTTCGACCTTCTGTATTCAGATGATATTGTGCTTCAAAAAGAGCTTGCAGCTCATTTTCAACATCTGAGTACGTCCAGTCTCCATATTTTGCGGTAAGATACGAGATAAGATGGTATGGATTATGACCAATCTCAGCAATGTTGTACTGATACTCGTCATAATTTGGATGTCTTCGTTCCATCTCGTTGATCTGCTGATTCAAGGCACTTTCCAAAGCAGCATATCTGTTTTCGGCAGCATAAATATCTTCGTCTGAACTTGGATACGTTGTAATACCGATCACAGATCCAGCACCCTCGATAGAGGCACTGCAGCTCCCCAGAGATACCGCTATAACAAGAAAAAGAAGCGCAAAAATACCGATGCCTGCGAACATGGCACGATTACGCTTTATGATCTCTTTCAAGGCAATCTTTGCTTTTACCGTCATGTTCTCGACACCGGCAATGGTTGTTGCTCCACCCAGACTGCCAGCGGATTTTCC
>CAVBHX010000130.1:0-2572 GCA_963595255.1 bacterium | reverse complement strand
TGCAAATTACGCTTAAACGGAATGCCAGTTCCGCTAATGCGGAACGGCTATTCCATTTTTAACGGTACGAAGTACCGCTGAATTATTATCATTCTGTTTCACGCATATTTATACCGTTCATCTCCAGACGATACGTATGGTGTTTATCCGTGATTCGTGTAAGGCACGCATCAGCGTAGGTGTTATCGGCAAACATGTCGAACCATGTACTGACTGGAAATTGCGAGATAACTACAGTTGATTTTCTTCCATCCCTGGTGTCAAGGACTTCAAAGAGATCCCGGCATTTATCAAGGTCGAGATCCATAAGACCGAAATCATCGATCACAAGCAGATCCAGCTTGGTCAGTTTATTCAGGTAATCCAGATTTGTGGATTTGATGCGTGCCTGTTCCATTTCACTCATAAGGGTGTTCGCTTTTATATACTTTACACTCTTAGACTGCTTCATTGCAGTTACGCAAAAAGCGTTAATAAGATAAGTTTTTCCGCTGGCGGAAGAGCCTGTTACAATGAGATTTTTTCCTTCCTCTATCCAATGGCAGGTGCTCAGCCGTTCTATTGTCTGGGTATCAAGCTGACGTTCCGGACGGTAAATGGTTTCATCAAGATCCGCCGCCGGGTATCGCAGATGTGCTTCTTTCATCAGACGATTAAAGCGTTTATCTGCCCGTGCCTGCCACTCCGCATCAACCATTGCTGTCATGCGTTCCATAAACGTGTTCAAATCTGCATTGGGGTCTTTCAGCTGTTCTTCCAGGATATGTGCCATTTCCGGAACGCGGAAACTCTTCAGACGCATGACCAGAGCCTGTTCCTGAGGTGTTAATGTAATGTCATGGGATGAACTCATTTGTAGGCCTCCTTTCCACGGATGTTTGTATGGGAAGGAAGTTTTCCAGTTCCGTTTATGCCGCTGCTGGAATGGTTATTCTGGACCATGCCAAGTACTTTCTTGAAATAAGAATACTTGCAGGCATTGGCTTCTACGCATTTATCAGCAGCCTCCTGAACCAGCCTGTGGGGAACATCCTTACAGGAATGGAGTACACCGGCACAGCTGTTGTATGCCTGTTCCTCATGTTTGGAACTGCGGAGTATCCTGTCAATAAGAGTTATCATAGATTCTCCATAGACAGATGCCCACCGTCTGTAATAAGCTCCATCATGTGCATTTACTTCTTTGTAATACAGGTGTTCTGTCGGCATATGACTGTCATCTGTAATGTAAAGAGGAAAATCACGATAAGATCTCGGATGTCGGCAGATCAGCCGATTATATTCGTCGCAGATCCGTATCTCCGTCATTGTAGCCTTAAGAATTGCAGGCTTCCCTTTATAGGTATACAATACAGAATAGTAGTGGGCATCATACTCAAGGTGGTAATTATCTGGAACTTTAAGAAAGTATTTATAATCACAAAGTGTATAACTTTCGCCTGGAAGCTGGTTCATACGCGGTTTGTCGTACTTTTCGAATCCATTCATGCGGGATTTCCGAATGTCAGATTTTTTCTGGAAAGGACGCTGGTTGATGTCCGCTACGATCTTTTTGACCGCAGCATTTAGAGTTTCCAGAGAGGTATAAGTATCTTTCTTTAATTCTTCTACCAGATGCGTTTCCAGGAAACGCACGTGATTTTCAACGGTTGGTTTGCCTTTCGGTTTCCTTGGCGGTGGAGGCAGAATGATCGTATCATAGAAAGTTTCCAGATCCGAAAAAGCTGACTGCAGCACAAGTTCATCTTTGCTATGCCTGGTAACAGCTGTTCTCAGATTGTCCGGGACAAGATATTTAGGAACTGCCCCATAATAAGACAGTGCATGTACTGTGCCGGCAATAAAATGTGGAAGTTTTTCATCCAGAAAGATCTCTGCATAAACAAGACTGCTAAAACCAAGTGTAGTCGTAAAAATATGAACTTTTCGAAGTTCGCCAGTAGTTGTGTCCAGTAGCAGTTCCGGCTGATCACCTACCCAGTCAATATACATCTTTTCACCAGGGATCCTCTCTACAGGCATAGATGTTTTTGAAGTACCATAAGTATCTACCGTAAAATCACGATACAGCTTATAAAACTGAGCAAGCTGGTAACCGTTGGGATGCTCTTTTTTATAATCGATCCATAGAAAACTCAAGTCGGCATGTTTTCCCATTTGGATCATCTGCTCATGTATTTTTTCAAAATCAGGTAATGGAATGTCCTTATGTCGAAGGTTTTCTTTTGGATAGATGAGATCAACCACCTTTGAGGCTGGCATTTGCCGAAGATCATCCAGTGATAAGCCTGAATCATTGTAACGGTTCATGATCAATGCGATCCCGCTTCGTCCAATCCGGTAACGTTTTTGTACGGTGTCATAGCTGACTTTACTGAGCCGAAGTTCTATGACTCCAAGAATAGTATTGTAGTCGTGCATAATAGTTCCTCCTTTGCACTGTGATGAATAATGGTTACATCACAATAATAAAGGAAAAACGTACCGCTTTGAACAGAAAACGCATACCGCTAAATCAGAATGGATGTACCGTTGATTTCAGAATAGGCGTACCGTTCGAGCAGAATTTGCA
>CAVBHX010000129.1:0-2692 GCA_963595255.1 bacterium | reverse complement strand
GCAACGGGATGAAAGAAAAAGGCATTTCACCCGTTTCCTTACTCCGTTACAAACTCAGCAACATCTTTGTCGGAAGAAGTATGTATATGCAGCAACAGACTGGCTCTTTTAAAGAAACGTTTTCCAAGAACACTTTTTACCGGTTCCTTAATTCCACAAAAACTAACTGGCTCCGTTTTACTTCGCTTCTTGCGGCAGATATCGTCAATAATGATATTCGCGATCTGACCAATGAAGAAAGAAAAAATGTCTTCATCATTGATGACAGTCTTTTTAGTCGCACCAGTTGTAAGAAAACAGAACTTGGATCAAGAGTCTTTGACCACACGGATATGCAATTCAAGAAGGGTTTTCGAATGCTTACGTTAAGCTGGAGTGACGGTAATACGCTGATTCCCGTAAACAGCTGTCTATTAGCATCTTCAAAAGATACAAATATCATTGGACCTGTAAAGAACTTTGATAACAGAACTCTTGCAGGAAAGCGGCGTAAGCTTGCTCAGGCAAAAGCACCGGAAGCAATGATGACCCTGCTGGATACTGCCATCAGCGCAGGCTTGAATGCTGATTATGTCCTGTTTGATTCCTGGTTTTCCAACCCTGCACAGGTCACAGCCATTCATTCAAAAGGCATGGATGTGATTGCCATGGTCAAGAAAAGTAGTCGGCTCAAATATTCATACGGCGGTGAACAGCTGAATATCAAAGAAATCTATTCTCGGAATAAAAAACGTCGTGGCAGATCAAAGTATCTGCTTTCTGTTGACGTTATGCTTGGAAAAGAGAATCCAATTCCTTCGAAGATCGTATGTGTAAGAAATAGATCAAACCGCAAAGACTGGCTGGCTTTTATCTGTACAGATACGACTCTCTCTGAAGAAGAAATCATCCGTATTTATGGAAAGCGCTGGCAGATCGAGGTTTTCTTCAAAACGTGTAAATCTATGCTGAACCTGATTGGTGAATGTCATAGCTTATCCTATGATGCACTGACAGCTCATGTGGCCATAGTATTTACCAGATATATGTTACTTGCAACGGAACAACGTCAAAACGAAGATCAGAGAACACTTGGTGAGCTATTCTTTTTGCTCGTCGATGAAATGGCAGACATCACTTTCAGCAGATCACTTAGCATCCTGATGGATGCTTTAATGGCAAGTCTTCAGGAAATCTTAAAACTTAGCAAGGTTCAACTGGCTGCTTTTACTGCTGATTTCGAATCAAGGCTACCGGAATATCTGCGCAATGCGCTCAATTCAGAAGCCGCAATGATATAAATCGCTATTTTGTTAGCTGAAATATTGAATTTTCAAGGTGGTAATCCCATTTTGGGTATGGGAAGTTTTAGTTATTGATTCATTACCTCTTCTTGCATCACAGGTCATTCGTTCTTTACATCCGCTTCCTCTATCTCCAGAACAAACTGCAAACATATTTCTATAGTCCAACCCCTGTCCAATATCTTCTTTACTCTCAGGATTTCTCGGAATCCAATGTTCGATTGTAACTGGTGCTACACCAGCTGGTAATTTTCTGTTCTCTGGTATTCTTTTCATACAGTATGCACATATGCGCCCCTGTTCCTGTAATAATTGCTCCAACAGATCCACTTTAACAGATTTGTCCATCTCCTCATAAGATGCACCTTCCTGCTGTCTGTACTGAAGCAAACTGTCTGGCTCTCTTCCTTTCTTAATTTCAATCATGCTGTTCACCTCACAGCTGCTCTAATTCAAGGCGAACACGGCATGAATTAACCTCGGCATCGTTGCTGCCAACCTCTGCTTCCAGTTTTTCTATAACACATTCCGCTTCACTCCAATTCTCCTGATCAACAAAAGAATAAAACTGCTCAAACAAGATTTTTATCTCATCCGGTCTTGAGGATACCTCCATTACTTCCCGAAGTGTAGTATTCGCATCCTTTCCATAGGTCTCATCACCAGCAAGCACAGCCTCGTTATTCTTTAAAATAACAATCGATTCACTTTTTACAGAATTAATCACTTCCGGCGCATGTGTACTTACAATAAATTGAACTTTTGGAAATATTTCCATTAAATCTTTTAATATTCTCTTCTGCCAGGTTGGATGAAGGTGTAAATCAATTTCATCCACCAGCACAATGCCTTCCGTTTCAACTAATACCTTGTCCAAAAGCTGAGGATTAAGAAGTGCCATACGGTATGCAATATCCGCAATCAAGCTGATGGTACACTTATATCCGTCACTAAGCTGGGAAACAGGAATTCTCACATGTTCCTTATTTTTATCAAAATAGATTACGTCAATTTCACTGGTGTCCAAATTAAATTCTACTTTAACATCGGAATATCCTGTGATTGATGCAAATATCTGCTCCAATGCCATTTTAACTGCTATAAATTCTGGAATTTCCCTACCGCGCTGAAGCTGCTGCATTGTCATCTTCTGAAACCACTTCATCATCAGCTTATCGTTTGCCGCTCCATCCAGACTATCTATATATCCATTACATCTATTATTTTTTTCAAATGTATCACTTTTCTTCTCACGATGCTGCGCCCACAGACGTCCAGTTCCATAATAAGATATTACAGGAAGTTTTAATTTCTTGTCTCCATTTCTCATTCTTTCCTGATATTTTTCAGCAATCGCTGTGATTTCTTTTGCAGAGGCAAGTCCTCCTCTTCCTTTTGATGAATTCAGC
>CAVBHX010000128.1:0-2734 GCA_963595255.1 bacterium | reverse complement strand
GCTTCAGAGTAACCACACCCGTTTCCTTATTATAACTACAATAGGCATCCGATGTATACGGTGTAAACGGTACTGTCGTGCCATCTGTTCTTGACGCATCGAGCACATAGCCCTCGCGTCCAGTTGCGGTATTGTACTCGGCCTCCAGATTCTTCTTGTCGCTAATTGCAAAAATATATTCTCCGTCCGCCCCCTGACTTTGCCCTGGGCGATGAACCACAAGACCCAGACGAATCGCGGAGGAAATCGGAGAGCTGTCGCTGCTGTCCTCAAATCCGATATCCGACAGATAAATATCAAGTATTCCGCCTGTTGTCCTCAAAAACAGACTGGTATGATAATAGTCGTTTTGTTCACCGCGTCCAAAGATGCTCGCCGCCAAGCCTGTCCTTGTCTGATAGCCATCGGCAAACTCATTTTTTTCAAGGGCGATGGTGCGTTTAGGGGCAAAAACGTTCGTATTTTACAAAAAAAAGGAGCAGCAATCCATGACCTTTGTCATAGACCACTGCCCTTTTCAAATTGATTTTCTGATCTTTTTACCGAATATTACCAGATGAACAGTTCCTCACCGGTCAGTTTCCAGATTGCCTCGATGAAATAGTAATCTGCATAGATAATCGGGAAGTTATGCTCTTTATCCTTGTAAGCTGCGGTACACTTCTCAAGCAGCTCGTCCACATTCGGATCGTAGTTGCAGCTCTTCTCATCCATTGCCTTCAGAAGACGAATTGCTGCATCCATGTACTTCTGCTTGTTCCATTCCTTTGTCACCTTACTCAACTCAATCAGACCGCAAGCTGCGATGGCTGCTGCACAGTCATCTTCCCAGTCACAGGACGGATCCTGATAGAAGTCAACCGGAATCAGGCCGCTCTCTGGAATGCAAGAAATGAAGTAATCCGCAACGCGCTCTGCTGTCTCCAGATAACGCTCCTTCTTGGTGTGCAGATAGCTTAAGGTAAATCCATACAGTGCCCAGCCCTGTCCACGAGTCCAGGAAGAACCATATGTCATACCCTGTCCGCCGTAAGAACCGTTCCAGTCGCCTGTTACCGGATCAAACTCAACAATATGACGTCAATTACTCCCGCCCCTAAAGGGATCGGGGCTTGCTAAGGGTCCCGTTACCCGATAGGTATGATATGACGCAAGGTCTATCAGAAGTTTGTATCTCGCCCATCTGGTCCTTGCGTCATCCAATGGATGCTCCCAGACTGCGCTTTTGCTCGCGTCCTCAGGTACATGAGATTGCGGATACATCACCGGGCGATTGACAACGCCCGCTTTTTTCTTCTGCCAGAATATATCCGACAGAAACATGTTTAGTTCACTTTTCTTACTCCAAATCGAGGATTGCTGTCTCCAGACACATACATTGTTCCAAGTAACTGGATATTCATCGCTCCAACACGATCATCATTCGAACGATATCCACAGCAGTCACAGATATACTCATGAATATCATGATGGCGATTTCCTTTCTGAATTCGTCCACATTTCGGACACCTCTGAGACGTATAATCCGGTTTCACCTTCAAGACCTGTGATCCGCTTGCTTGTGCCTTGTACATTAAATCCTGTTCAAACTGGTAGAATGTCCAAGTTCGCAGTTCCTGTCTATCTTTTGCACTGCGTTTTCCAAGAAGATCATCACTGAAGCTGACTCCTTTCAGATCTTCCAGTACAAACAGCGTTCCAGCTTTGTATTTCGTAACGAGTGTCTTTGATAGCCGATGATTTACATCCGACATCCAACGGTTCTCTCGTCCTGAGATACGTTTTAATGCACGTTTTGCTGATTTCGTGCTCTTTGACTGTAGCTCTGAACGTACTTTTTGAAAGTGATCTCGCTTTTCTTGAATCTCTTTTCCGCTTACAAAGGTTACTTTTCCTTTTTCATCATAGGAAGTAACCAAGAAACGAATTCCTCTGTCAATTCCTACTACATGATTTACATGATCCATAGAAAATTCCTCAGACGCATTCTTTGTCATCGGAATATGAAAATACCAGTTTCCATTCATAGAGACAATCTTACCACTTCCAAACGACCAGGTACCATCGAAGTATTCTTCAAAAGTCTTTGGCAGATCAAACGTAACTTTCATCCGCTTTTTAAGCGTATTCAGCGAAAGCAACTTTTGACCATCATCGCTTGTCACAAAACTGTAATCTCGCCCCCTTACGAAATCAGCCTGCGGCCGACGAAACACAATCGGCTTTTGAAGCCATTCCAATGTGCGATTAATGAAATGAGTTTCCCCTTTTTCATCCTCATAGCGATATGGGTTCTGAAACAGTTGTTCCTGTACCGTTTTATAGCGGGCGGTAACTGTCTTAAATGCAGAAATTGTAAACTGTGCTTTTAATCCAAATTCGGCTCGAATGGTCTGATACAATACCTCCTGCAATTTCATAAAATTTAAGATAAAGCCATGATCAAATACATATTTTGAAATAAATGTACATGCCTGTGCATAACAGGTTGTCAGTTCTTTTAAGCTTTTTGCTTCTGCTTCATTAACATGAATGTGCAGTTTCATTGTTTTTACAACTTCGGACATTGCAGTTTCCTCCCTTCTATGCTATATTCGCACCACTATATATAGTATAACATATATAGTGGTGTAATTCAAGTCCCAAAAGGAGGTTTTTTATGGATATTTATCAGCATAGGTTACTGTTCACGGGTGGGCTTGTGTCAAACACTATAATACATTATACTGAAGGA
>CAVBHX010000127.1:0-2762 GCA_963595255.1 bacterium | reverse complement strand
GGAGAAACGGCCAGAAATACCGCTGCGTGGTAACCGGAACAGACGGAAGAATCGTGGTATCCGAGGCTGCAGTTCTGACGGTAAAGTAAAATAGCAGTATCCAAAGTGGCAGTACTGACGGTAAAACATAATATTGTAGTATCGAAAATGGTACTGCTGCGGTTCAGGCAGGTTTTATGAACCGAAAAACGGATCAGGAATGGGGGTTCCCTGTTCCTGATTTGTATATAAAAACCAAGAAACAAAGTTCAAGAAAAGGAGCGGTGAAAAGAGAATGAAAAAGAAAAGGTGGAAATCCATATTCGCCGGTGCGCTGACAGCGGCGATGGTGTGTAACACGGGACTTGCGTCCATGGCATGGGCGGAACCGGCAGAAGATTCCGGAACGTCTTTGCTGGCAGATTTCTCATTCGATGATGAGAATGATGCACTGGCAGGAGGTAATGCAAAGGCATCCGGAAATTACACACTGACAGACAGCTATGATGGCGGAAAAGCCTTACATCTGGACGGCAGTTCTTCTCAGTATCTGACGGTAACAGGCAGTGATGGAAGCAGCCTTCTGACAGGTGTGGAAGAGATGACGGTGTCTTATGACATTAAAAATGAACGTACAGGTACGAACTGGGCGGTCTATGCAGCACCTACAGCAGATAAACAGACATATGGAAAAGAAAAATATATAGGTTTCCTTCATAAGTCCGGAAATCTGACAGTAGAACGTTACAATAACACCGGAAGCAGACCGGCGAATCCATCGGCAGCAGTTGGAAGTGAATGGGTGCATGTAGATGCAGTCTTAAGTAAGACAGATACAACCATTTATGTAAATGGTGTCAAAGAATCTTCGGCAGAAAGCAGCTATACACTGCCGGAACTGCTTGGAGATTCCAGCATTCTCCAGATTGGAAAAGCGAACTGGGGAAATGGCGAATATGCGCAGGCATCGATTGACAATTTAAAGATTTATGGAAAAGCACTGACACAGACAGAGGTTGAAAATGAAGTGCCGGAAACATTTATTACAAATGCAATTGCTTCTGTAAAAGAAAAGATTAAAGATGTCGTATTATCTGACAGCCAGGAAGTGCTTCCGGATTACAATGGAATGGTAACATGGAAATCGTCTATGCCGGAAGTTGTCATTGCAGAAGACGGACTGACTGCAACGGTAAAACAGCCTGCAGTTGGTGAAGAAGCAGTAAAAGGAACACTGACGGCTGTGATCACACTGGCCGGAAAGAGTGAAGAGGTAGAAGTGCCGGTAACGGTGAAAGCGGTTATCGGTGAAAATGATGAATACGGATATCTGATGGTTCATTTCGTAGAAGATTCTAAAGGATATGCAGAAAAAATGTATCTGGACATTTCCAGAGGAGATAATCCGGAACAGTGGGATCCGCTGAATGGAAGAAATCCAATCCTTACCTCTAATCTTGGAACAACAGGAAGCAGGGATCCGTTCCTGACTTACAATCCGGAGACGAAGACCTATTACATCATTGCAACAGACCTGAGAGTATTCGGGGCAGACAATGCCGGATGGACTGCCTGGACAACCAATTACAGCACTAAGATGAATGTATGGGAATCAAAAGACCTGATCACGTGGAGTGATGTACGCCAGTTTGATGTCAACCTGAATACCAAAGGAGAAAAACAGGATAACCTTGGTATGATGTGGGCACCGGAGGCTACCTGGGTAGATGATTATTACGGAGAAGGAAAGGGCGCATTTGTTGTATACTGGACTTCTCAGTGCTATACAGACGAAGCACAGATAACCCGCGACGGTGGACAGGACATTATGTGGGGTGCAACAACCGATTTTACACAGGATACATGGGAATACGGTGGAAAATTCCTGGAAGGTGGAAGTGCCGGATGGATCGATACAGACATTATCCAGGATGGAGATAAGACTTACCATATCACCAAGAGTAACAGTGAGCAGATCATCATGGAAGTGACAACTGCGAAAGACTGGTGGAATTATGACACGACAAAGTGGACAAGAGTCCAGAGTCATATCGGACAGAGCAGATTCGGATCCGTAGAAGGACCAGCAGCGTTCAAAGACCATAGTCAGGAAAACAGATGGTATCTCTTCGTAGACGATCTTCCGACACCGGGATATCAGCCAATGGTATCTACGAATCTGGATGAAGGATGGGATTATCTGGATGCATCCGATTATTTCCTTACTTCTTATACAAAACATGGTGGAGTCATTTCTCTTACAAAGGGACAGTATGATGCAATCCGTGCAGCAGATGCAACATCAGCAGTGAATGAAAATCTCGGAACAGTCGAGATTAGGAAAGGAAGTTCAGAGGAAGCACTTGCAGGAGCACTGCCACAGAATGCAGAGGTAAATCTTGCATATGATATGGGAACTTCCAGTCTTCCGGTTGTATGGGATACTAAAGCTGCAGATCTGAATCAGGCAGGTACTTATGAGGTAACAGGTACCGTACAGTCTATCAGCAGCAATAAGGACGCATGGACAGGAAAAGATGGATCAACCAATTATCTTGCAGAAGATAAGAAACTGTACAGTTCCCGCGCGATCAAGGTAAAAGCAACGGTTAATGTACAGGGTGCGCCGGACAAACTTGCGATCGTAACAGATCCGTCTGATTACAAAGGCATCGTAGGAGAAACCGCAGAATTCACCGTAGAAGCAACAGGAGAAGGCTTAACTTACCAGTGGGAATACTGCAATGCAGGATCATCCAAGTGGAGAACATCCAGCATGGAAG
>CAVBHX010000126.1:0-2790 GCA_963595255.1 bacterium | reverse complement strand
ACTCTGTTACCTCTCGGTCTTGTCTCTCGCGACAGCTAGATTAATATACCACAACAGGATTCAAATTGTCAACATTGTTTTTATATTTTCTGCAATTCAGACAATTTAGACAATTCAAGTCCTATTCACGGTTCTTCTGCAGACATTTTCACAATAACTATTGGGTTCTCTATGTGTCTATTCTATATTTGTTATCTCTATGTAATTACCGCTCTCTAAATACATCTACACGCTGCCGGCTTGCACATCCATACTTTTTGAATTCAGAATTCAGAAATTCTATCTTGGACGGTGCTACTTTTATCAGATTCATCGGCTCCGGTAATTTTCGAAGTGCTTCTATCGGTATTTTCTTATATTCTGCCGCTGCAATATATTCCTCCGAGAAATAATCAACCACCTCTGCCGTTCCCGTCACCTGCATACCCTTCAGTTTTCCGAAGCCTTCATACTTATCATAGATTGCAAGGCACACATTCTTATTCTTTTCAAGTGCTTTGAACTTCTCTCCACCTTCCGAGAACATCCAGAATGCCCCGTCATGATATGTGTACTCGATTGGTGTTACTCTGACAAATTCACCGCTTCCGGTTGCCAGTGCACAGGTGTTATTCGATTCTATGTACTGTTCGATTTCTTTCATTAATGTATCTCTGTCCATTTTTTCGTCAGATGCATCTTTAATCTTCCAGTGATTTGCTGCCCGCTCATAATCTTCATGTGTCATGATTATTCATCCTTATTTCTTTTTTATCATTTATTGATATTTACTAATACTTACTGAATATTGCTTTATCGAATACCGTTTTAACGAATCTTATCTTTAATAAACATTACTTCATAAGCATTACTTTTTTGTATACTTTCAAAATATAGTTCTTTCTATAATATAATACCTGCAAGAGATTACGAAATCCGCTTCATAAGCTCGTCATAGATTTCTTTTGCCACTGCAAGCTTATATGCCAAGCGAGTCGGTTGCGGCTCCAGCTCAATATAATACGACTGTATCTCTCCCTTTACTCCAATTGCAAAATACACCTGTCCCGGAACAGAAGCATCCGGATTGGATGGATCAATATTTCCCATTGTTCCGGTAACCCCGATTCCGATATCTGCATTGTAGGCTTCTGTACATGCCCTGGCCATGGCCTCTGCCGTTTCCTTTGAATATACCGTATAGGTATCCAGTACTTCCGCCGGAACGCCCTGCATGATCTTCGCTTCATTACAATATGTAACAAACGCCCCCTTCAGAACTGCTGATGATCCTTCTGTATCTGTGATCAGCGAAGCAATCTGCCCTGATGTTGCAGATTCCATTGTGGTGATTGTCAGGTTCTTTTCAATCAGAAGATTTGTCAGTTTTCTGTAATCATTTCTGATGTCGGCTTCATGGTATACTTTTGAATTATTTTTATAGCTCAATTCTACGCCTCCGTATTTCACAATAACTTATAATTTTTTTCTGCCGGTTAATGTTGGTAACCAATATATAGTATAACACATTAACCATCTACAGACGCTGCCACCAACAGCTTATCTTGCATACTTTGGTAATCGAGTAGGAGGCGGAGACTAACCGCCGTCCTCTCACACCACCGTGCGTACCGTTCGGTACACGGCGGTTTCAATAGTTGACATGCATAGACTGATAAGCTGTGGCTAAATCATAAAACCCCCAGTTTATCAGTCTTTCTTTTGTTAGAGCTCTTTTGACCACACCCGCGTTTGCCATTCTCCAATAAGCTTTTCGGCTGTAGGCTCCTTCACAGGCTACCCATTGAGGGCTTCTTTAAACCAAAATTCTCTCCAAGCTCTATATGAGATGGAAGATACCTTTTCTTCATTACGCTTGTAATAGCTGCAACCATAATCGTCGGTGCGTTCCTATTGTAATCATCTGCCTGAATTACCATTACCGGACGCTCACCGCCCTGAATAGAGCCTATATTTTTTCCGAAATCGTAGTAGTATAAATCTCCACGACAAATTGTTCTGTTATTCATATCTAAATACCTCACTGATAATATTTTTGAAGTGTCATTTTTATCCGGAATTAAATAACCCCTTCACTCATTTGCACAAAAGGGGTGAAAATGGACACCCAAAATCAGAGATTCCCATAAAATTTAATAAAATTTTTTATTGCAGAATCCACAGACTTACCTACAGAGCTGTGGTAAGTTCCTTCTTCTTCTGCAATCTGACGATAACTTTTACCTTCAAGCAAGAATTTTATTAATCGGCGTCTCTGCGATGGCTGTAACAAAGATAATATTTTTCTAACCTTTTCTATTTCTAAGTCACGCATTCTTTCCTTTTCATATTCATTTTTTTCTATTTCAGCTCTTTCAAATGGGTCTTCAAATGCAACAGAAAGTTCTTCGTGAAACTGCGATGATAGTTCATCATCATAGCCATAAACATCTGTAGTTCTCTTCATTCGCATTTCATATTTATGATTATTTCTGTATGACTTATCTATAATTTCCCCTTGAGCAATCGAAAGATAAACAAATGGAGAGTACCTTCCGATAATTAAGAAATACTTTTCCTTGATTTCAACTGGGGACAATTCTGAAACAATCGCCCACTTTTCTTTTCCGGTATATCCCGTATATTCATATTTCAAATTGATAAGTTTACAGTCTCTTGCAAATAATTCTTCCTGTTCTGTTAATGTAAGTTTTGTCATTGTCGTAATCTCCTTTGAATTCTGAAAAATTGATAAGTTTCAAAATTCGGAGATTACGGATACTTCGCTATCTGGCACTGCCAAACGGTATA
>CAVBHX010000125.1:0-2870 GCA_963595255.1 bacterium | reverse complement strand
AACAGAAAAATGGTGCTTGGTCTAAGAACCAAACACCACTTTGTCTACACTCTGAATAGAGTGTCGTATGACACTCTATTTTTTATCGCGTGCGTTCGTAAGAAGCTGCCGGGGGCAGGTTCTGTAGATGCCTTAGATGTTTCATCTTAGCATGTAGGAAAGCTGTCAGTAGCAGATTCTTGTATATCCGAGTATGTAATATAAGTTGTCAACGTCAAATTTTAAATACTTTAGCAAAGCAGCACGGAAAAATATTTTTAAAAAATTTTCAAAAAACATATTGACGTTTCAACAATGCAGGTATATACTGTGAATCGTTGAAAGGCAAAGGTGCCATACCCGTTAGGGTGTGGTGCCTTTTTTCGTTCTATTGACAGAGTGATAAAAGGATAGGAAGAGGAACGAGATCATAATTCAACAAATTCGAAATGGATGAAAGTGAGGAGTTTTATTATGAGATTAAAGGATACGGGACTTACAGCACAAGAGTTGAAAGACATGGTAAATAAGTATATGGTGGAGACTTATGAAAGATATGATTTCATTGCAGAGAGAGCAGAAGGCATGTATCTGTATGATGAAGAGGGAAATGCATATCTGGATTTCTACGGTGGAGTTGCCGTTAACAGCTGTGGCAACAGAAATCCAAAGGTCATCGCAGCAATCAAGGACCAGTTAGATGATATCATGCATACATTCAACTATCCATATACCATTCCGCAGGCATTACTGGCCAAGAAAATCTGTGATACGATCGGAATGGATAAGATCTTTTATCAGAACTCCGGAACTGAAGCAAATGAATGTATGATCAAGATGGCAAGAAAATACGGTGTGGATAACTTCGGACCAGAAAGATATCACATCATTACAGCAAAACATGGTTTCCACGGAAGAACATATGGAGCAATGTCTGCAACAGGTCAGCCGGACAATGCAATCCAGATGGGATTCAAACCAATGCTTCCAGGATTCGACTATGCAGAATATAACAACCTTGAAGATTTTAAATCAAAGGTAACAGAGAACACGATCGCAATCATGATCGAGCCTGTACAGGGCGAAGGCGGTGTACATCCCGCAACACAGGAATTCATCGAAGGACTTCGTAAATTATGTGATGAGAAAGATATGCTGCTTCTGTTTGATGAAGTTCAGACAGGATGGGGACGTACTGGAGTACCGATGGCATACATGGGATATGGTGTAAAACCAGATGCAGTATCTATGGCCAAAGCAGTTGGAGGCGGAATGCCGCTGGCAGCATGCTGTGCAACTGAAAAAGTAGCAAAAGCATTTACAGCAGGAACACATGGTTCTACATATGGCGGACATTGCGTAACATGTGCTGCAGGTCTTGCATCTGTTACAGAGATTCTTGACAATCATTTGAGTGAAAATGCAAAAGAAATGGGAGAATACATGAAACAGGAACTTGCAAAACTCCCACATGTAAAAGAAGCAAGAGGACGTGGACTTCTGGTCGGATGCGAATATGATATTCCAATCGCAGTAGAAGTAAAACATGGATGTCTGGACAGAATGGCACTTATCACAGCTATCGGAGACAGCGTAAACCGTATGATTCCACCGCTTATTGTAACAAAGAAACAGATTGATGAGCTGATGCTGATCATGAGAGCTTCTATCGAAGATGCTGCTGCAAAATATGAAAGCAAGTAAGATAATATAAGAACAGATAGAAGTATAACTAATACAGACGATACCACAATTTTGATTCATAGAACTACCTTCAAAAGAGGCTGCCGGCAATTATGCTGGCAGCCTCTTACTCGTATATACCAAGGTATGCAAGAAAACCTGACCAGGCAGCTTCTCTGTGTTGGTAAATATTCGTAAGGAGCTGCCAGTATCAGGTTTATGTAGATTAAGGTTCTTCCTCATCGGGAACGGGCTCAGGAACCTCTGTGTCTCCGGTATATTCAATATCCGGAAGCAGTTCAAAATAAAAGTCCTGATATTCTTTTGAGAGTGCCTGTATGATTTCTTTCTGTACAGATTTGAATTTGGAAATGGAGATCATATCGCGGTTCATCGTGATATATACGCTGATCCATAATTTTCGCCCGGTTCGTAAGATATCATAATATAATTTCGTGTCTCCGTAAGTCGCAAGGATCGGAGAGACGATGTCTTTGATCTCCTGAACTGTTTCTTCTTCCGGTGGGAGTAAGAAAAGATCCCGAAGTCCTGTAATTACGGTTTTTACCGGAACCGGAAGCATGAAGAAGGACAGGACGATCGCCAGTATTGGGTCGAGATAAGGAATTAAAGGCTGGAACCATTCTCCGGTTATAATCTGCGGCAAGAAAAATGCAATGCACATACCAAACGATGCGACAGAGTCGATCTGCCATTCCTGTATCTCCATGATTACGATCGGTGATGTCAGTTTGCTATTCATTCTGCGGAGCAGGAAGATAACGGCGATGCTGACTAAGGTGGCACTCATTTCAAAATACGCAACCATAGAAAAGTTGACATGCTGGCCGCCGTGGAAAATGATCTGAATGTTGTTGATGATCAGCCCAACGGTAACAGCGATCATGATTGCACCCTTGACAACAACAAAGAGAGATTCAATCTGCTGGTAACCCAAAGGGTGACTTTCGCTGGAAGGCTTGTACATCAGCGAAACCAGTGAAAGAGACACGAATACCATTACGATCTCAACTCCGTCATAGACACTGTCCAGAAGAACTGCCTGCGACCTTGTAATAACCGCCATAATAATCTCCAGGATTACGAAAATCGTACTTCCTGTAATGGAGATGCGCAGGGCGGATTTTTCGTATTATAGGCTTTAGCCTGTTGAGTGAAGTGTAGTTTTTCGTTGTTCCGAAAAATGG
>CAVBHX010000124.1:0-2879 GCA_963595255.1 bacterium | reverse complement strand
GACAAGAAAATATAAACCTCAGCCAGTACGAAGAGTGGAGATACCAAAGCCTGACGGCGGAGTCAGAAATCTGGGAGTACCGACAGTAACAGACAGATTTGTACAGCAAGCTATAGCGCAGGTGCTGACACCAATCTATGAGAAGCAGTTTCATGACCATAGTTATGGATTTAGACCAAATAGATTTGGGTTCTACTATGACATAAGAGCACACCAGTATAAGGCAAAACCACATGCAAAGTCGGTGGTGAAGTTCAAGAAAAGAATGAAAGCGCTCACATGCCGAAGCTGGGGAGTTAGCAATAGATATAAGATAGAGAAAGTCAATCAGCTTATCAGAGGATGGATAAACTACTACAAAATAGGGAAAATGAAAACACTGTGTAGAGATGTTGACGGAAATATTAGATACAGACTTCGTATGTGCATATGGAAACACTGGAAAACGCCACAAAACAGAGCGAAGAATCTTATAAAACTAGGAGTACCCAAATGGGCAGCATGGAGAACTGCATACGCCAAAGGGTATGCAAGAGTTTGTCGTGCATCGGATGTCAACCAAGCTATAAGTAACAAGAGACTAGCTAAATTTGGACTAGTCTCCATGTTGGACTACTACACTGAAAGGTGTGTTACTTGTTAAGTTGATTGAACCGCCGTGTACCGAACGGTACGCACGGTGGTGTGAGAGGCCGGGAAAATTTATTAATTTTCCCTCCTACTCGATTCCAAAATGAGGCAGCATATCTGATATGGCGTTTCTTTTCGGCATAAATGCCGGAAGGGAAAAGGCATATCGAAATGCAGGCAAAAGGCTGGCACTATGCCAGATATTCATGACTTCGATTTGTTACAGATCAATCCAATCAACAAATCGGAGGAACAATCATGGAAGAAAGAAAATATACATTTTATGACAGATACCAGAAAGTAAAATATGATAACGTAACAGCAGAGGAACTGGAAGTTCTTAATACTTCTTATAATAAGGAACATTATATGTTTCATCAGCAGCACCGGAGAAATAATACCGTATTATTCTGCGGGTTACAGTCGGAAATCAGTAGTGCAACAGACTTTATTGCTGACAGAGATCAGAATATTGCAGCTGACATTACAAATGAAATTTTTTTCAAAGAGCTGTTCAGTGATCTGACAGAAAACGAAAAGAAGATTGTGAGTGATTATTTCATCATGGGATAACAGCTGAAAGAAACAGCAGAGGAACTTGGAATCAGCACCCGCCAAGTAAGCAGGAACAAGAACAGTGCTTTAGCAAAAATGTTGAAGAGAATGAAAGCGGCTGGCTATGAATCTTATGCGGAAGCGGCTGGTGATTTTCTGCAGGAAAGTGATTATATCCCAACACAGATGGAGACACAGAACTCTATTATGAAAAGACGATCAGGAGAGGTCAGAATGCCGTCTGATAATAGCGGTAATAAATAAACGTAAGTGAATATCAAATCATCAAAAGGGGCACTGGAGAAAATCCAATGCCCTACTTTAATTTCAGTATATCATTCGGTGTGCAATCCAGAAATTCACAGAGCTTTGCAAGAATTGTGAAGTCGATCCTGGTTACTTTATTTTTACAGTAGTTGTTAAGCTGTGTACGTTGTAAATTGCAGGCTTCACAAAGCTTATTTTTACTGATATTCTTTTCTTTAAGTAGATTTTCCAAATCCATATATACAATCATAACGGCACCTCGTCTTTTTCTAAAATTATAAATACAACTGTATTGAAAAAATCTGTGCTGTCATACACTTGTATTATAATACAGGGGTTCGAAGGAGATGGAAGATGAAAAAAAGGTGGTTTATCTATCTGATAATCGGTATAATAATGATTACAGGTGGTTGTTTTGGATATTTGCAATATGGGCGTGACATGGATGTGTATGGCTCCTATGCAATGACAGCGGACAATTACCATGAGGAGCGTTTGACAGTAGTGGTGAATAAACTGTATGTAGCGGATCAGAAAGCATGTGCAGAAGAAATTGTGAAACGCTGCAGAGAAAATTCATTTAAAAGTGTGCATTTCAGCTATGATCAGTCGATTCCGAATGTGTTATATGTGACTGTATGTGCCTTAAAGCGGCAGGCAGAGAAAGGGAAGCAGATGTTTTCGTTTTCTTACTTGCCGGAGGATAGCGATGGAACGTATAATATTGTTAACGATTCGGATAAATTTATGCTGAAGATGGAGAAATAACATAGCTGATGATATAGCTTAGAAGAGTAGGAGTGAAAGAATGGTAGAGGATACATTATTTTCCGGTGAATCGAAAAATATAGAGTACAAAGTTACCTTGCCAGATAAAAGTGAAAAGTACATGAAAACAATCGTAGCTTTTGCCAATACACAGGGTGGAAAGTTGATTGTTGGTATAGATGATAAGACACATCAGATTGTAGGTGTGGAGAACGATACGTTATTTCAGGTGATGGATGGAATTGCCAATGCGGTTTCTGATTCCTGTGTTCCTCAGATTATTCCTGATATTGAGCCTCAGACAGTGGACGGGAAAACAGTCATTGTCGTATCTGTAGAAGCAGGGAAGAACCGTCCATATTATCTGAAATCAAAGGGAAAAGATAATGGCACTTATATCCGTGTGGCAGGTACCTCAAGACAGGCATTTCCAGAGAAGATAAAAGAGCTGGAAATGGAAGGAGCCAGAATATCATGGGATGAACTTACCTGTGTAGGTTATCCTGTTTCTGAAGCTGCTACGGAAAAACTCTGCCAGGATATTGAAAAGTTCCGGAAGAAAGCAGGAATGGCAGATCATTCCGTAAAGAAAGAGCAGTTGATCAACTGGAAGATTTTGAAGCAGAGTGAGGGACAGCTTCTGGCAACAAATGCCTATG
>CAVBHX010000123.1:0-2889 GCA_963595255.1 bacterium | reverse complement strand
TCCTTGATGGCCGCCGGAACAGACATATAATTCTGCTTCTTCTCAAATGTTTCTCTGTGAACTTCCAGAGATTTTACAACTAAAACGCTTATAGCAAGCCTTCCAGGTATTCTATTGCTTCTTGTACATTGGTAAATGTACTGTCTGTCAAATAGAGGATTTGATATTTTTCATCGCCATCTCTTGCTTTTGACAGTTTGTCCTCAATGCGACCAAGGCTCCAGTTTCCATTCTTTATACCTGTTATATAGTTCTCTGCGATTTTCCATGTTGTTTTCCTATCTCCTTTTTCGTAGTCTGCGCAATACTTAGACTTTAAAATTTTAAGCACCTTTTCCTTATCAGCTGCCATAATTATTGATGGAGCGGTCTTTTCAAAATGAAGCAAAAAGAAATATTCAATACAGCCTTTCGTCATCAAAAGCCGTACCCTTGCATGCTTGCATTTTTTTCGAATCCCTTTAATAATTTTCCAATACTCATCCCATTTTTGTCTCAGATCAGGCTCAGTATCAAAAACAAGCCAGATTTCGTCCACATACGTTATCTCATCCCCATAATCTCCCTTAGAAGAGAATGCCTTTTTTGCCATTGCAAAAGTTCCCTTTTTTGAATGCACCTTCACATTGGCCTTTTCATGGAACTCTTGACGCATAAACTTAAAATATTCCTCTTCGCTCTCGCCCTCCCAGAAGACAATTATATAAGGGGTACGTGAGATGTTCTTCGACTGTCTTGCCATGAATCACACCTCCATCAAAAAAGGAATAGCTCCGTACTTGCCCAGCAGATATGCTTTTCCAATCTTTTCATCGTTCCTGACAGAAAAATCTGCAACGGAATATAAGGAGGTAGCTCCGCTTTTACCGTCCTTGTCTACCAAATAGTACTGATCACGTCTTAGGATATCACGGTTCATAATATCCGTGCTATGGGTGGTAAATACCAATTGAGCCTCTCCGGTGTTATGCTTCTGAAATTGGTTAATGATATACTCTACCAAGAGGGGATGAATTCTATCTTCAATTTCATCTATTATGAATACCCCACCTACACGAAGAGCCGCCTCCATAGCAGTCGCTCTTGCCATAAGTCTTATCGTTCCATCAGACTCATCATTCAAACCTAATGGATACTCCTTAGAATTCCCATCTGCATCAAGTCCTTTGTGCAAAGAGACAGCTTTTAGTTCATTATATTGAAAACTGCTATTCATTGTATCCGCGTCCCCGGACAAACTATGCCTGAACGCATTCATCGCCTTTTCGATCGCTTCCCGTTGCGTAATCGAAATATTTTCCGGTAGTTCATCAACATCTGAAAACACCTGATTATTTATCTCAAAGCGCATGTCCGAAATGCCTATGTCAGCAACTTTTGCTATGTTTACAACTGACTGAAGCATTTTATCATCATCACTAAAATCAATGATATTCTTTCCCAGATCAGAATAATCTCTGGAAAAAAACAGCTTGTGTCTGAACCACTTCATGGCATTTATTGCCGGTTCATAATTCATCGTGCAGCAGATAGGAAAATACAGCTGATTAGAAGCAACCGCCTTGCTGATCATCTCCTTTAATCGTTTATCATTATTGACCGGAAAGGTAAACTTCTGATATTCTCTGTTAAACACGACCGATTTCTGACCTTTAGGCGCACAATATAAATGTTCCTCTGTTATCTCCTTTCGAGTTGCAGAAAATCCATAATCATACCAAACACCATCATTTACATATTCAAAGGAAAATACGCTCGGTTTTTCTCTTGAAGTGTCATCCAATTCAAACGGTCTTACCGGAACTTCAGAATCTTCATGTTGTGTTCTTTGCGCATTCTTTATAAACTGTGCAGCCAGCCACATAGCTCTAATGACATTACTCTTTCCGCCGCCATTCTTTCCGTTAATGGATATCACCGGCAGATAATTTTCTTTTTTATACTTTAAAAGGCATTCTTTTGAATCGGAAAAACCAGCAGCTTCAAAATCCAAAACTGCCTCGTCTCTTATTGATCTGTAATTACAAACTTTAAATCTCAATAACATATAAACACCCTCCACTATATGTTATTATAAGATCGCAAGTTAATTTATACAACTTTTTTTCGAGAGATATTCGTAAATATGCATCAGATTTCATCGTTCCATGGTGATTTCCAACCCACGCGTACCTTTTCTGTGAACCTTAATTTCCAGAATAAAGTAGCCCTAAACCAATCTTATGAGATAAACACACTGACGATCATTCCTCGTCAGATGTGCTCTGCAAATTCAGACAAGCACAATAAACAAGCGTCTTATCTCGCTTCTTGAAACAGAGGTTGGCATTACAGGACTCGATTTCAAATATATTGATGCTTACATAATCCTGCTTACTTACATTCTCCGAAAAATGGGAGAAACCAAAACGGCTTGCAAACAATTTGTCACTTCCTTTATTGGCTGCACCGATTTGCTAAGAACTCAGATTTCGCCTAACGTTTGCAATCAGATTTTGGGAACTCAGCAGCGTGCACACCTGAAGCAGCTACAAAATTTCATCAGCAATTCTTAAAACCTCTTGCATAATATCTTCCTGTGTGGTATATTACGATTATGAATTGCGGTGGTCGTCCTCGGACAACACCTTGAAAGGGCCTGATGTGTCGGGCTCTTTTTCTTTTGTCTTTTGTTGATTGTCAAGTAAAACCGCCCCCATTAATTTCCAGACCAAAGAGTCCTAAAAGCATTTTGGTCTGGAAATTTATATTTTCATAGCTCCCTGGATCTGTTCGGCAGTCATCCCGATATCATGCTCTTTCGCATATTTAAGTGCGGTCTTTAAGCCTCTGGTTGTTGATTGTCAAGTAAAATTGACCCACTTTTTCATTGAAAATTGACCCACCCTT
>CAVBHX010000122.1:0-3173 GCA_963595255.1 bacterium | reverse complement strand
CTTTTATCTTACGTCTATCCCCAAACTTCTTCTGCAATCTCTTTTACCAGTCTTAATTTTGCCCACTGCTCTTCCTCTGTCAGTTTATTTCCAATTTCACAGGAGGCAAATCCACACTGTGGACTCAGATATAAACGATCTAGCGGAATATATTTTGCAGCTTCATGAATCCGTTTGATCACGGACTCTTTATCTTCTAATTCAGGAGTCTTTGTTGTGATCAGTCCCAGCACCACCTTTTTATCCGGTGATACTTTTGCTAACGGAGCAAACCCTCCGGATCTGGCATCATCATATTCTAGAAATAACGCATCTACATTCTCTTTCGCAAATACATAATCTGCCACTGAATCATAAGGTCCGCTTGTAAAGAAAGTAGAATGATAATTTCCTCTGCAGATGTGGGATGTAATAACCATATCTTCCGGTTTTCCTTCAACCGCAAGGTTATTTACTTCTAGCAGCTGGGCTTTTACCTCGTCCAACTCCAACCCTAATGATTTATATCTCTGTTTTGCGGCATCTCCTACGATTGCTCCCCATGTACAGTCATCTAACTGAAGGTTGCGACATCCCGCCTCATAGAATTGCTTGATTACTTCTTGATATGCTACACCAATATCCTGAATCAGCTCTTCATTGGTAGCATAGAATTTTCTGGTGTTTTGATAATTTCCAGGAACAATCATCTGTTGAAACATCTGTGCCGGAGCAGGAATGGTATATTTTGCGACTGTATTTTCATCTTCAAATTGCTTTAAAAATTTAAAATATTCTACAAATGGATGTGCTTTCGCTTTCACTTTTCCTGTCAGATAAGTATCTTCTACAGCTGCCATCTCTGCATTAAACTGTACTCCATTTCCGGTCTGCTCATGTCCAACGCCTTCAAATCCCCACATAAAGTCAAGATGCCAGTAGGTTCTTCTGAACTCTCCATCCGTAATCACATGGAATCCCAGTTCTTTCTGTTTTGCAACAACTTCTGTAATTGCCTTATCGATAATGGCATCTTTTTCTGACTCGCTGATTTTTCCCTCCTGATAATCAGCTTTTGCCTGTTTTACTTCCTGTGGTCTTAAAAAACTTCCTACAAAGTCGTATCTGCATGGTGTCTGATATTTGCTCATTTTCTGTTTCCTCCGTTTTTCTTTCATTGGAAACAGATTAGCACGACTCTTTTGTTCTTAAAAATACAAATAATTTTCAGTTGTCCATAGTTTGAAACTATAGCAACTTCTTTTTATCCATTTATTTTATCCGTTAATTTTTTTCGCAAATTTTCTGGAAATACTTCTCGGGGTAATTCTTTCACCAATATTCATTAACTTTGAGGAAATACCGAAATATACCAGAACTTTCTTTTTCATCAAAGCCTTATATCCAGCTTCTGCAACCTCTCTTGCATTTGCTGGTTTAAAAAACTTAAACATATTAGAATCTTTCATTTCAGCTGCTTTTTCAAAACCTGTCGCTGTAGGTCCCGGGCATAATGCTGTGACGGTCACTCCTGTACCTTTCGCTTCTTCTGCAATAGCTTCTGAAAAACTACGAACAAATGCTTTGGACGCGTAATACAGTGACATTTTCGGTCCTGCGGCAAAAGCTGCAACAGAAGCTACATTTAAAATTTTTCCATAATGCCGATCGATCATTCCCGGCATAAAATATCTTGTCAACTGCACAAGCGTCACAATATTCACCTGTAAAAGATTGGCCTGTCTCCGCTTATCCATCGTCCAAAAGTTTCCAAAATTTGCAAAACCTGCATTATTTACAAGTGCGTCAATCCGAATCCCTTTTTCCTGTGTATACTTAAACACTTCGAATGCCGCATCTGTTTTTGAAAGATCACAGGCAAACACTTCCACATGATTATGATATCGAGATTCCAGTTCTTTCTTTAGCTTACATAAGATACTCTCTCGCCTGGCTATGATCACTAAATCATAACCTTCTCTTGAAAATATTCTTGTAAATTCAAGCCCCAATCCACTAGAGGCTCCTGTAATCAATGCTGTCCGAGTCATAATTATCACTCCTCATAATTTGTGTTCTGACTTCTATGAGGTTTAACTCATCTTTTCTTCCCATTCAGCTTCCTTAAAACCAGTCAATACAAAATCATCTGCAACTATAATGGGACGCTTTACTAACATACCGTCTGTCGCCAGCAGATCATAGATTTCCTCATCCGTCATACTTGGTATCTTATCCTTCAACTTCATCTCTTTATAGAGCATTCCGCTTGTATTGATAAATTTCTTAATAGGAAACCCACTCTGCTTGTGCCATGCTGACAATTCCTCTGCCGTAGGCTTCTCTTCTTTGATTAATCTCTCGGTATATTCTATTTCGTTTGCATCCAGCCATTTCTTTGCTTTCTGGCAAGTAGAGCATTTTGGATAGTATAAAAATAACATTGCTGTTTCCTCCTGATAACTTGACATTCGTATCCCGAACGATATAAATTCTATGATTTTATATTAACATCGACTCTTTCATATGACCACAGCAATATAGAAAATCCTGCGGATATCAAGCTTTTTCTCAATACCGCAGGAATGTTATCACTGCTCGTTTATATGGATGAACAGAGACTTCTCTATTTCTCTATTTCTCTATTTCTCTATTTCTCTGTTTCTCTTACCAGACTCTTTTTACATATTTTGCAAATAGTTCCTGTCGCCGTAACCATAACCACCTTCGCATATGCAACATCTCCAATCTTGTCATAGAGACGTCCGGCACTCATGGATTCTCCGATAACGGTATACGAACTGTTTGCCACGTATCCTATCTTTCCAAGGCCCTCATAAGTTACTTTAATTGCTTCTTTGTCATACTCATTATCAGGCTCTTTCTCCAGTCTGATCTTCGTTCCCTCTTTAAGAAAATCGTTTCCAAAATAATGCTTTGTTCCTGTCAGTGTGATAAATATTTTTGCCATTGTAATCTTTCCTCCTTAATCATGCATGTATTCATAGTAATCAGATTCGCTGGCAAACAAGATATATTTACCATCTACAAATCCCATGTAACCATCACCTGTGTTAAAACCTTTCATTGCCAGTTCCTCCGTTTCCTTGAATTTTGTTTTTAGGTCTCTTTGATGGTTACAGTGTAAAGTAATAGGTGGGGTATAAAAACCCCTGCTTATTTTATTTGATGTG
>CAVBHX010000121.1:0-3246 GCA_963595255.1 bacterium | reverse complement strand
CTCTAGTAGATATGGGGATTACTCCCCATATCCCTACACAAAACCGTACGTGCCCTATTAAGGCATACGGCTCTTCACTCTATATTCATACTACCTGTAAAACAGGCTTACCTTGATACTCGGCTCTAATAGCGGAAATGTTCTGAGCAACCCATTATGGAATGTTTCCCATGTGTAACTACGTCTTTGACTTCTGCGATTTAACCATTTAAACAGCAGTTTCTTTGTAATACATTGAAACGTTTTAATTTCTCTTGTATTATCAGTTACTCCATAGTATTGATAATGTCCCCTCAGTTTTGCATTGATCGTCTTAAATATCCTTTCTAATGGCATTGTCCTATGGTTCATTATCCATTCTTTCATTGCTCTTATTTTGTTTCGCAGTTTCTTCTTACTCGTTTTCACTCTGCAACGGAAAAAACGCTTCTTTCCATCCATTCCGCAATAAAATGTGAAACCAAGAAAGTCAAAAGTTTCTGGTTTTCCCTTGCCTCGTCTTTCCCTGTTCTGCCTTGCAAATCTCCCAAACTCCATTATTTTTGTCTTTTCATCCGCAAGTTTAAGCCCGTACTTTGCAAAGCGTTCCTCTAATTTCTCCCGAAATACTCTTGCTTCATATTCATACTGAAAGCAACAGACAAAATCATCTGCGTATCGTATTAAATAACACTCTCCACGGCATTGTCTCTTTACAATCACATCAAACCAGTTGTCCAGTACATAGTGCAGATAAATATTTGCAAGTATCGGACTAGCTCCATTTCCCTGTGGTGTTCCTCGTTCACTGTCAAGATATTTCCCATTTTCCATAATACCTGCTTTTAGAAATTTCTCTATAATCTCAAGAAATCTCTTATCTGCTATGTCATGTTTTAACATCTTCATCAGCCAGTCATGGTCTACATTATCAAAGAAACCTCTGATATCCGCTTCCACCACATAATTCGTTTTACGATACTGAACCATTTCTATGATTTCCCTTACTGCCTGATGGCAGTTCCTGTTTGGTCTGAACCCAAAACTTTCATTATAGAATTTCGGCTCATAAATCTGTTCCAGTATCTGTGCGATTGCACTTTCCACCAACTTATCCTCATAACAGGATATGCCTAGTGGTCTCATTCTGCCTTTTGCTTCCTTGGGAATATAAACTCTTCTTGTGGGATTCGGTTGGTAACTGCCATCTTTCATTCTCTTTACAAGATTCTCAAGGTTTTCCTCTAGGTTCTGTTCGTATTCCTCTTTTGTCACTTTATCAATTCCGCTTGCCTTATTCTTATCCATAGTTTTATGGATTGCCTTAAGGCTGTTTACGTTGATATAGGACGCAAGGTTCTGCACCTTCCTATCGGTTACATTAGCTTTCGCAATGTTGTATTGTATTCCAAGCAATTCATTCACCATGATATCAGCTCTCCTTTGTCTGCATGATTCAGTTTTACTTGAAGCTATAAAGTGTACGCCCCTTCCCTCCACTGTGATTAGCAGCTTCTTTGGTACTATGAACGTATCGGACTTCCTGTTATCCATTTGAATTTCTATCGCATTTCTTTGGTTTGATCTTCATACCTCTTTTGAGGAAATAACAGGACCTCAGCTGTTCTGTATTGTATATCTTTCATCAACCTCGCCAAGCTCTCAGACTGGGGGATGTTTCTGTTCCCTTGCCATAGCGGTTACAGAAATATTGTCTGCTGTGATTATCAACACATCGACCGCTTCCAACCTCATAATAATTTCCCAGCTCAATCACTTCACTCTCGTTTCGGCTCTGTTGCTCCCTGTCCTACGCTTAAATCTGACGTTACCGCTTCGACTCCAAGGACTCGGTACAGGCGATTGGCTAAATCTTACCCGACAGGATTCTCCTGCTATATACAATCAGCTTACAAAAGCAAGCAGAGTTTCCTCCGCTCGCTAGAGGAAATCAGCTATGCTGATTTCTCAGCTCGCACAATAATATTTTTATATCTTTCTAGCTGATACAGCAAAACGTTTTTCTCTAAAGAATCTGGTTCTTGCTTCAGCCATTTTTCTGTCTCTGTCATATCTACTTTAAACCCAACTCCCAGGTATTCAACCATCTTTTCATGAGAACCTGAAAATGGACGAGCCACAACTCTTTTTACGTTATCCTTCATGGGAAAATTCCAATTAACACTTTGATTTGCTGTTAATAAAGATACCCCATTATCAAAAATGGGTGCTGGCATAAATTCATCTTCTCTCATTATAATCGCAAGATTATTTAAATGTCTGTCTTCATTTAAAGTAATCATGTCTAGTGTTAAAACTTTACTTAAATAGTTTCTGATATCCAAATCACAGCTTTCTTTGATGAAATCTATCACATATTCTATTCTTTCTTCCATAGTATCCATGGCAGCAATCACTTTAGACAAATCTTTCCCTACTTCATTATAATAAAGCCGATAAAACGTAATCAGTTCATCTTCACCTGTCAAAAAGTTTTTACTTCGACAGCCGCTATTTCCATTAATCGTTCCTTCTTCATATTTAATATATTCATGACTGTCTAATGAAGTAAAATCCATAAATCTTGAAACAAGATATTCACTAAGACCTTCTCTGCCTCTATTGTCTTTCTTGTACCAGAAGTTATTCTTTCTATATTTTATCTGAGTTCCTTCACTTGTACCTTCTTGTATTACAATATATTCATTTTCAATTTTTTCTTCAAACATAATAATCACCTACCTGACTAATACATCCTTACTTGTTATTTTTTCTCCTGGAAATCGAAACCAGATAAAATCATTGTAACTTACCCCATGTGTACGTTTTACAATCTCATAGGGATTATATTCTGATAAGCCTATATTCTTTAATATCTCCATAATATCTGGTCTTCCTTTTTCCCAACATCTCATCTCAAATATCTTGCCCAGCTGAAATCTTGTCATTTTCTTCTGTGCGAATAACTGCTTTCCCGGATGATCTGTGAATCTTGATACCGTAACATCTTTTTTCTTTACATAGACTCTGGCCGTAATCTCATCTTTCCAATATACTTCAAATGTGAAATTATCTATGATCGCTTCTTTCTTTTTTCTTTTTTCATAGCACTGTATCATTTTATCAAGACTTTGTATATCCCATTCTAATTCTTTTATTTTCTTTTGTAATATATCAATCGTTTGCTGTGTTTGTTCTATTTCTGCAATCGTTCCTGGTAAAACAGCACCTAAATATTCACTCTTAACCTTTCCTTCTTCTCTGTGT
>CAVBHX010000120.1:0-3312 GCA_963595255.1 bacterium | reverse complement strand
CTACAGGAGAATTTGAAGCACTGGAATTAAGAGACGGAGATAAAGAAAGATATTTGGGAAAAGGTGTTACAAAAGCCGTAGAAAATATCAATACAAAGATCAGTGAAGCAATCATCGGATTAGACGCTTCTGATACATATGCAGTAGACAAAGCAATGATCGATGCAGATGGAACAAAAGACAAATCAAACTTCGGAGCAAACGCAATCTTAGCGGTATCTATCGCAGCAGCAAGAGCAGCAGCTACATCTCTTGAAGTACCTCTATACAGATTCTTAGGTGGAGTATCTGGAAACAGACTTCCAGTACCAATGATGAACATCGTAAATGGTGGATGTCACGCATTATCATCAGGACTTGATGTACAGGAATTCATGATCATGCCAGTTGGAGCTCCATCATTCAAAGAATGCTTAAGATGGTGTGCAGAAGTATTCCACGCATTAGCTGGAATCTTAAAAGAAAGAGGACTTGCAACATCCGTAGGTGATGAAGGTGGATTTGCACCAGCATTAAAATCAGACGAAGAAGCCATCGAAACAATCCTAGAAGCAGTGAAAAAAGCAGGATACGAACCAGGAAAAGACTTCAGAATCGCTATGGACGCTGCATCTTCAGAATGGAAGAGTGAAAAAGGTAAAGGATATTACAAACTTCCGAAAGCAGGAACAGAATATACAGCAGAAGAACTGATCGAGCACTGGGCTGCATTATGTGAAAAATACCCAATCATCTCTATCGAAGACGGATTAGATGAAGAAGACTGGGAAGGATGGCAGAAACTGACAGAAAGACTTGGAAACAAAGTACAGTTAGTTGGAGACGACTTATTTGTAACGAATACAGAAAGACTTTCTAAAGGTATCGAAATGGGAGCAGGAAACTCTATCCTGATCAAATTAAACCAGATCGGATCTATCTCTGAAACATTAGAAGCGATCAAGATGGCACATAAAGCTGGATACACAGCCGTAACATCTCATCGTTCCGGAGAAACAGCTGATACAACAATCGCTGACTTAGCAGTTGCATTAAATACATGCCAGATCAAGACAGGAGCACCTTCAAGATCTGAACGTGTTGCAAAATACAACCAGTTATTAAGAATCGAAGAAGCTTTAGGAGACAGCGCAGTATATCCTGGAATCAAAGCCTTCAACGTAAAATAATAAATAACTAAAACTTCCCATACCTAAAATGGGATTCGTACCTTGAAAATTCAATATTTCAGCTAACAAAATAACGATTTATGCCGCTATAGTCTTGGAATGAAGTGCATTTCGCAGATATTCCGGCAGTCTCGCTTCAAAATCAGCGGTAAAAGCAGTCAGCTGTTCGTCACTGAGTTTTAAAATTTCCTGAAGGCTTGCCATTAAAGCTTCCATCAAGATGCCAAGTGATCTGCTAAAAGTAATATCGGCCATTTCATCAACCAGAAAGAAGAACAATTCACCAAGCGTTCTTTGGTCTTCGTTTTGGCGTTGCTCCATTGCAAGTAACATATATCTGGTAAACACAATGGCCACGTGGGCTGTCAGTGCATCATAAGATAAACTATGGCATTCTCCAATCAGGTTAAGCATAGATTTACAGGTTTTGAAGAAGACTTCAATCTGCCAACGTTTTCCATAAATACGGATGATCTCTTCTTCGGAAAGAGTCGTATTTGTACAGATAAAAGCAAGCCAATCCTTACGGTTCGCCCGGTTTCTGACACAAACGATCTTCGCAGGAATCGGATTCTCTTTTCCGACCATGACATCAACAGAAAGCAAGTACTTTGATCTGCCACGACGTTTTTTGTTTCGGGAGTAGATTTCTTTGATATTCAGCTGCTCACCGCAGTATGAATATTTGATTCGGCTGCTTTTTTTGATCATGGCAATCACGTCCATACCTTTTGAATGGATGTCTGTGATCTGAACCGGATTAGAAAACCAGGAGTCAAACAGGACGTATTCTGCATTCAGCCCTGAATTGAGAGCCGTATCCAGCAAAGTCATCATTGCCTCTGGGGCTTTTGCCTGAGCAAGCTTACGCCTTTTACCAGCGAGGGTTCTGTTATCAAGGTCTTTTACCGGTCCAATGATATTTGTATCCTTTGCAGAAGCCAATAGACAGCTGTTTACAGGAATCAGTGTATTTCCATCACTCCAGCTTAAAGTAAGCATTCGAAAGCTTTTTTTGAAATGCATATCCGTGTGGTCAAAAACTCTTGATCCCAGTTCTGTTTTCTTGCAGCTTGAGCGATTGAAAAGACTGTCATCAATGATGAATACGTTTTTACGAGTGCTATCAGTAAGCTCTTTAATATCGTTATTCACGATATCCGCAGCAAGCAATGAGATAAAACGCAACCAGTTTGTTTTGGTCGAATTAAGGAAACGGTAAAATGTATTCTTTGAGAAATCCTCCTTAAACGAACCGGAACGTTGCTGCATATACATGCTTCTTCCTACGAAGATATTGCCAAGCTTGTACCGCAGGATAGAAATAGCCGGAACACCTTTTTCTTTTGTTCCATTGCATTTTTTCAGAATTTTCCCAACATGATGTTTTGAAAAAAATCTTTGGATGCAATCAACTAAAGTAGTTTCTTCTGTGTAATTCTGTGGTATACTGGACATGGCATAAATCCTCCTTGGTTTGTTGGTTTTTCGTCAATTCCATTATACCAAACGTAACCGATTTATGCCTTTTTATTGGCTGAAATATTGAATTTTCAAGGTTAAACACACCTTATCGGTGTGGGAAGTCTGAGTTAATAAAAGTTGAAGTACCATTCAGCACAAAATATAATAAAGTCAGAATGATTGCTACTGTCTTATAGGTTGCAATCGCTATTGCACCTGCATATGTAACAATTGCTGAAATTACCATTACGGCCAATAGGATATAAGCGATGACAGAAAGAATATTAGGCAGTACTGAACTTGCTTGTGTCTTTCCGACATTTTCAAGTTCCTTGTCAGCTTCTTCGTCTACCAGTGCTTTCAGTTCCTTCTGGAACTGCTCCTCTTCTGCTTCTTCCTTACTATAATCACCTTTGGCACCCATAAAGCCAGCAAGAATAGTATACAAAACTGCAGAGATAATCCATTCCGGAATAAAAATGAAATTACGATGCAGCATTCCGGTATGCCTCATTACTATAACAAACAGTATGCTGACTGCCCATGTAATTATAGCTGCCCAGTTGATCTTATTTTCCTTGTACATAGTCCAGAAACGGGTGTATCCTATTTTAGGGAATATAAAATGCTCAACAATACAGATAGCACCAACGCCAATAACAGCCCATCCCAGCATAGC
>CAVBHX010000119.1:0-3385 GCA_963595255.1 bacterium | reverse complement strand
CAGCATTGTATTACCAGACGATTACTATGACCTATGATTTATTCAGTTGTATTTATAATTAACAGGCAGTTGCCTGATAATTAGCATAAAATAGCATTGGCTCAGTCTCCGTGAGGGTGGCTCTCATCCTCCGTGGGACTGGCTCAGTTTGACCGTGCAAGTGGTTCACTTAGACCGAAATATACACAAATGAAGAGTTCACAATTATTGCAGAAACGGGAACGAATTAACAGGTACTCATGATTGAGTGGTTACGCCCATCTGCACGAAGCAGAAAGGCTAAAAATGGGTATAAAAATACCCTGCCAGCTTTCACCAGCAGGGTCAGTGGACTGTTTACTTGTAGAGATCTTCCAGCGTTATCAGCTGAACTTATCTTTACAGAACTCATTAATCAGTGCCGTTTTACCAACACGCCGTCTGCCGTAGATGACAATGCACTCAAACTTATCATCTGCATACCGTTTGTTCAGTTTCCGAAGCTCATCCTCACGGCAATAGAATTGACTCATCCGCCCACCTCAAATAATTATACTCGTAAGTTACTAACTCGTGAGTTACTTTTTTGAAGCAGACTTGTAGCTTAGAAATTTACAAATCTTCCATTGCTATACGCCGAAAAAAGAGCTATACTTAAATTGAGAAATTGTACTCAAAGGAGGTATACTCTATGAGTGAATATAATATTGACATTGCCGATATGCAGTGCTGGATTTTCCGCATGGCTCAGTCCAAGTGGAAAATGTCCCCCAGCGATTGCACTGAACTGTTTAAGAAATACGACATACTTGGATTTATCGCTGACTGCTATGACATTCTTCATTTGAATAGTTACGAATGTGCTTTACACGATGTCGAAACCCTGCTCAAGAATCGAGGTGTTACCGTATGATAGGACTTGAAGACGGAATGCTGCTTTATCACGGAAGTTATATCAGTATTCCCAACATCGACCTAAACCGCTGTATGGGAGGTCTCGATTTTGGTCGGGGCTTCTACTTAACCTCGTCTTATGAACAAGCATACAACTATGTCCAGCTTTCTGTTCGCAAAGCAAAACATATCGGTGCTGTATCGGAAGACTTTGATTCGGCAGACGGGCAAATATCAGTCTACAAGTTTCACTATGACCCGAATATCCTCGCTTACTTTTTTCAAGACCCCAGTATCGAATGGTTGCATTTTGTGGCGGCCAATCGAAAGAAAGACCTCTTTCCGCAGCTACTGAAAAAATACAGCGTAATTGATATCATCGGTGGAAAAATTGCCGATGATCAGACGGCGCGTACCCTTCAGATTTATATCAGTGGTGAAGGTGCCGGTGAACCTGGAACTCCAAAAGCAGACAAAGAAACTATTGAAAGACTTTTACCCAACCGTCTCAAGGATCAGTTTTGTTTCAGAACTCAGGATGCCGTCGAACATCTTGAATTTATAAGGAGTGACCGCTATGGCGACATCAAATTATGATAATGCTATAAACTATAAGTCTACAGATTCTCAAAAAGAATGCTGCGCAGTAATTGCGATGCGCGAAGCTGTAGAAACACTTGCTGCAAGAGAAAAGATTTCTTATGAAGAAGCTCTTCTTCGTTTCACAAGTTCTCGTGCGTATGAAGCTCTCTTTGATTTTGACACAGAGATTTGGAAAGAAGGTTCTGATTATCTGCTGAGTCTTTATGACTATTGCCAAGATGCTTCTTCATGCATTGATATTTATTTGATAACGTAGGTACTTAGCCTTCCGTTTCCTTTTTGCTCAAGTTTTCCTGCTTCACAAAGTTCTTTAAGCAATCGGAATGCTTTCGTAGTTCCTGCGCCAATCAAATCTTCTACTTCTTTTCTCGTTATACTGCCACTCTCCTTCACATACTGAATGATGAGATTTTTCTGCTCATCCAGTGAAATATCATTGTTCACATTGTCTGTTTCCTGCACTTCAGATTCTTGTTCTTCGTTTCGGTTCGGAAGTGTCACACGAAAAACGCCCTTTGCTGTTTCAAACTCTGGCTGGAATGGACAACCTTTATATGCACGTTCAATTTTTCCAATCCCTGTACCATAACTCTCAATCAATCTCATACGGTAGAAAACAGCCGCAAGGTTCGGATTTCTTGATTGTGAAACACCAAGGAAAATGGATTTCAGTTCCAAACCAGATACAAGTCCTCCAAGGGAAACAAATTCGATTCTATCTTCATAGACATTGACCAGATTGCTTCCACTAAAAGAGTAATCACGATGAACGATGCTGTTCAGTAAAGCCTCTCTTACTGCTTCCTCCGGGTAATCTCTTCTATCCGTTCGATCCAGTCCCGAAAATGTTGCTTTCGTTTTATTGACTAAATCAATAAACTGATAGACATCTTCAAGCTGCTTCAAAATAGAACCATTAAATTCCTTTCTATCTCGGAATACTTCCTTGTCCGTCCCTTGGAAGAGAGCAACTTTCGTTGTTGTTTCACACTGATCTGACAGCAGCAATGCAAGATTTGTATACAAACCATCTTCACCAACCAGCTTGAGTGTCCGCATTTGCGATGGCCCGATTTCAATCGATCTTCTCTGCATCTCTGCTTGGAAAGTATGGAACGTCAATTCTTGATTCATACTTCTACACAGTTCAAAAGATCGACCACTGTTTTGAAGAATCATCTCCCGGATTCCTTCTTCAGTCATTGGCTGTGTAGAACTTCCCTTTCTTACATACACACCGCCGGCTTTCAAACCTTTTTCGCGAAGATAGTACGGCCGATTCGTTCCTGTTGTCACATCAATTTCGATGACTTGTTTTTCCTCTATTTCAACCGTATTGACTCTAACAAACGGCATTATATCCGGAGCCAACGAATCTTTCAAAGAATTCACAATTTGAAGCATCACGCCGTCCGGATCACTAATGCCCAGAACAGCTCCATCTTTTCGTACACCGACATAAACCGTGCCACCCTCTGCATTTGCAAATCCCATTACTTCTTTTCGGATGTCAGGGACATACTCTTGCTTAAATTCGATATTCTGGTTCTCGAATGCTAACATCTTCTGCTCCTTCCTTTCTCATTTCTTTCTTCTTTCTTCTTTCTTCTTTCTTCTTTCTTCTTTCTTCCTCATTGTAACGAAGAAAGAAAGAAAAATCAAGAGGTGTAGAAGCAAATATTTTGTCGCTTAGAAAACGATCATGTCACGTTCATCGTAGACGCTTCCCTGCTGCCGTGAATCCTATCCCCTCAAGGTTCTGGGTCATCTGCACCGCTCCCCACCGATCAACTGCTCTGTATCTCCTCTGCCGCTCCGCTCCAACGCTGATTTTCTCCTTTTCTGCTGTGCTACCTTTGAAGCAAGTAGGGCAAAATTAAAATATGAAGTGCTAAACTTGAAATTTCTA
>CAVBHX010000118.1:0-3542 GCA_963595255.1 bacterium | reverse complement strand
GGAAAAGTGAAAGAAAGTCTGGAACTGCAGTTAAAGGCATTGCCGTTAATTCATGCATTGTTCTCAGAAGTAAACCCGATCCCGGTGAAGAAAGCGGTAGAGCTGATGGGACTTTGCGGTGGAACAGTAAGAGCACCTCTGACAGAGCTTGAGCCGGAGCATACAGAACAATTAAGAAGAGAGATGCAGAAGTTCGGACTCATTTAAGCTTATTAAGAAAGAAGGCTCTTAAGATTAATACAGGAAATTTGCAGATATAGAAATTATAAAAGGCTGGTCCTGATGCCGGCAGGAGAATACGGAAGTACGCTGCTTGTATGAAAAAGCATCATAAGATACGTAAAGCCATATAATGCAGAATACTGTAGGTGTAAAAAAATAAAGAATGATATAAATAGCATAGAACCTGTTGGAAAAAGAAAATTAAGAGGAAAAATTATGGGGTTAACAACTACACAGAAAAGACAAAGATTACTGACGATGATATTCGGTGCCATTGCTATCTTTTTTACCGGTTATCCTCACGTATGGTCGATCTATCAGCCATACGTGATGGAACAGGCCGGCTGGAGCCAGACAGCAGCATCCATGTGTTTTTATCTGGCACTGAGTACATTCGTATTTGGCAATATAATCGGTGGAAGATTACAGGATAAATATAATCCGAAGATGGTTGTATGGATTGGAGGAGGGATCTTCGCCATTGGAATTCTGGCATCCGCATTCCTGATCGTACCTTCACCGCTTCCGATGTATCTGACCTATGGTGTGATGCAGGGATTCGGACAGGGACTCATTTATACTGTGATTATCTCGACTGTTCAGAAATGGTTCCCGGGAAGAACGGGATTCGCATCAGGTGTGGTCGTAACGGCAAACGGACTGTGTGGATTCTTTCTGGCACCAATCAGCAGAAGAATCCTGCAGGCAGAGGGACCGGGAAAGACATTCCTGATCATCGGGGCCGCAATCACAATTTCATGGATCTTATGCGGAATCTTCTTTACCGCTCCGGATAAAGAGTGGAGAAGAAAAGCCGAACAGGCATTGAGAGAGCAAAACGTGGCAAATGGAAATATAGAAGCACAGACAGAACAAAAGCAGTACACATCCGCAGAGATGATGAAGACAAAGAACTTCTATCTTCTTCTGGCGACGATGCTGTTTGGGCTGATTTCTTATTTCCTGGTGTCACCGGTATCGCAGACATATCAGATTGAACTTGGAATTCCATCGGCAATTGCAGTCAGTGCAGTTATGATTGGTTCGATTGTAAATGCGGGGACCAGACTGGTACTCCCGACACTTTCCGATAAAGTAGGAAGAGTGGGATGTATCAAGGGCGTGCTGGCAGTATCTGTTGTGGCAATGGCAATACTTACATTTACCAGATCCTATACCGTAACCGCAGCAATCATCCTGATGTATGGATGCTATGGCGGAATCATGGGAAGCTTCCCATCCTTTACAAGTTCCATCTTTGGAATCGAGCATACCGGAGAGAATTATGGATTTGTAATGCTTGGCATTGTGATCGCAACATGCGGTGCACCGGCATTGTCAGGATTCATTACCGGAAAAGGATATGGCATGCATGTGGTATTCGGAATGGGAATTGCATTTGCAGTGATCGCCTTGATCTGTCTGACAATATTGGGACATAACCTGAAACAGGAAGAACATGGAAAGGAGCAGAAGAACGATGGCATTAGTAACGATGAAAGAATTGCTGGAGCGTGCGAAGAGTAATCACAGAGGAATCGGCGCATTCAGTGTTGGAAATATGGAGATGGTAAAAGGAGCAATCCAGGCAGCAGAAGAACTGGACACTCCGATCATCTTGCAGATTGCAGAAGTAAGACTGAAACACTCCCCGCTTGCACTTATGGGACCAATGATGGTACAGGCTGCAAAAGAGGCGAAAGTAGACGTGGCAGTGCATCTGGATCATGGTCTTACTATGGAGACAGTAGAGAAAGCACTGGAACTTGGATTTACATCCGTCATGTTCGACAGCTCTACATATCCATTTGAAGAAAATATCGAGCGTACAGCAAAGGTAGTAGAACTGGCAAAGAAATACGGGGCAACTGTAGAGGCTGAGCTGGGACTGGTAGGCGGAAGCGAAGACGGAAGTGAAGATCATGGAATCCGCTGCACGAATCCGGATGATGCAAAGATATTTGTCGAACGCACCGGAATCGATGCATTGGCAGTTGCGATCGGAAATGCACACGGCAATTATCCGGTAGCACCGAAGCTTGCATTTGATGTACTGGAGCAGATTCATGATAAGACCGGAATTCCGTTGGTTCTTCATGGTGGAAGTGGAATCACGGATGCAGATTTCCGCAAGGCAATCGAGCTTGGAATCGTGAAAGTGAATATCGCGACAGCAAGCTTTAACCGTCTGACAAAACATGCGGAAGACTATCTGAAGTCAGAAGGAGCACATAATTATTTTGATCTGAATGTGGCTATGGTACAGGGAACGTATGAGAATGTGAGACATCATATTGAAGTGTTCAACTGTGAGATGCCGCTGGATGAGGTGGATGCGTAAAAATATAGAGAAATTCAAATAGGAATACAAATGAAAAAAAAACTTTGTTATCAGGCTATATGCAAGATAACAAAGTTTTTTTGTTGTTACATTAAGGTTTTATAACCTATAGTGACGTATTTTGCGAGAATAAGTAAGAAAAAGAATAATATTTTCAAAAAAGCAAAGACAGAATAGTGAAGGTACGGTTGAGAGATAAAAGTTATCATGGTATCAGGAAAACAAGAACGGAAAGGAGAAGGTACTATGGCAAGAGAATTTATCGTACCCGGGCAGATGATCTCAGGGGCAGGAGCACTGGATATGGCACAGAGTACACTCGGAACACTCGGAAAGAAAGCAATGATCGTTACGGATAAGGTGATGATCGAACTTGGAAATTGTGCGAAAGTTGAGGAGGCGTTAAAAAGCCAGGGGATAGAATATACTATTTATTCTGAAATCGCAGGAGAACCAACAGACGTAATGATTGAAAAAGGTGTGGCACAGTACAAAACAGAAGGATGTGATTTCCTCGTAGCACTTGGCGGAGGAAGCCCGATCGATTCGATGAAAGCAATCGGATCACTCGTGAAAAATGGCGGAAGCATTTCCGATTACATGGGTAAAGTGATCGATGTAGAGATGCCTCCGATGGCAGCCATTCCGACGACGGCAGGAACCGGCTCAGAGGCGACACAGTTTACAATCATTACAGATACCAAAAAAGACATTAAGATGCTGCTGAAAGGTAAGGTGCTTATCCCTTCGTTAGCCATCATAGACCCCCAATTCACTATGACAGCACCGCCGAAGATCACGGCAGCAACAGGGCTTGATGCATTATGTCATGCAGTAGAAGCCTATACATCCAGAAAAGCACAGACATTATCGGATACTTTTGCAATGTCAGCTGTAAAGAGAATTTTTGGATTCCTTCCGGTGGCATTCCATGACGGAAAGAATGAAGAAGCAAGAGTACAGATGTCTGTAGCAGCTC
>CAVBHX010000117.1:0-3548 GCA_963595255.1 bacterium | reverse complement strand
GGAGAAACGGCCAGAAATACCGCTGCGTGGTAACCGGAACAGACGGAAGAATCGTAGTGTCCGAGGCAGCCATACTGACGGTAAAATAAACATAAAAAATGCCGGATAGACAGCGGATAATAAGAAAAGTATGGGCAGAAAAAATCTGCCCATATTTTATACGTTAAATTTCAAAAGAAAGTGAACATAATTCGAAAAATACTCCATTTTCAGAAAAAATAGGACCAAATATAATAAAATAAAGAACCTTATAAATGAAAAAAAGGAGAACGGGAAATGAAGAAAGAGATATTGTGGAAAAGAGGACTGGTTCTGACATTAAGTGCAGCCATGATCAGTCCGTTTCTTCCGACAGCTGTTTTGGCGGCGGACACAGATGATGTGGCGCTGCTTGCAGATTTCACATTTGATGATGCGGATTCTGTGACAAACGGAGGAAATGCAAAGGCAACAGTAAATGGAAGCTATGAGTTGAAAGAAAGCAAGGATGCAGCCAGCGGAAACGCATTGTACCTGAATGGAAATGCATCGAATTATCTGTCCGTTACGGATGCGGACGGAAAGAGCCTTCTGGCGGGCAAAGAAGAGATTACGATCTCTTATGATGCAAAGCCAGACCGTACAGCGACAAACTGGGTATTTTACGGTGCACCGAATGCAAATGCACAAAAATCACCGGAGTATTATATCGGAGCATTTGCAAATGGAGGAAATACAAAGGTAGAACGCTATAAGAATGGACGTACGATCGCATTTACAGAAAAGACAGGAAGTGACTGGGCACATGTAGATATCGTATATACGAAAGATACCACTACCGCATATGTAGACGGTGTGAAAAAGCAATCCGTAAGTAACAGCAATGCACCACTGACAGATATTCTGGGAGATAACGGAATCTTCTATATAGGAAGAGCAAACTGGGGAAGTGGTGAAGGATACAAAGGATGGATCGACAACTTCAAGGTATATGACGGAGCACTGACAGACAAAGAACTGGTCAATGAAGATGCGGCAAAAGAAGCTGTGGCAGCAGATAAGGAAGCATTGACACTGAATGACACGGTAACTGCCGATTTCACACTGCCGTCAAAAGGAGACAACGGTTCTTCCATTACATGGTCAGTACCGGACAATGCATATGCGGCGATCGGAGAAGACGGATATAAGGTAGCTGTTACAAGACCTGCAGACGAAGATGCAAAAGTAACATTTACCGCAACCATACAGATGGGTGGAGTTACCGAGACAAAAGAGATCGAAGTTACGGTTCGGGCAGAACTGAAAGATGAAGATGTTGTAGCAGATGCAGTGAAGAAACTGGAGATCGTGAACAGTGACGATGTACGTGGAAATGTAACACTTCCGAAAGAGGTTGAGGTGGACGGAACAGATAAGAAAGCATCTGTAACATGGGAATCTTCTAATCCTGAAATTGTGACGGACAAGGCAGCCGATGGAAAAGAGGCAGGCGTTGTCACACGTCAGAAGAAAGATACAGAAGTAACTATGACAGCTACCGTTACATGTGGGGAAGCTTCACAGACGAAAGAGATTACCCTGAAGGTAAAAGCAGCAGCCAAACAGGAAGAAAAAACAGACTATCTGTTCGCTTACTTTGTGAACAATGGTGGAGCTGCAGAGCAGCAGATCTTCTTTGCATCCAGCCACGATGGTAATAACTGGATGGATCTGAATAAGAAAGAAGCTGTACTCAGTGTGGCAGATTCCGTAAGAACACCGGAAGACATTGAGAAGACACAGAATCAGGCAGGAGTCAGAGATCCATATATGGTCCGTTCACCGGAAGGCGATAAATTCTATCTGATTGCTACGGACTTATGTATTGGTGCAGAGAATATCAGTGCAGGTACCGTAGGATGGGGAACATCCCAGTATAATGGAAGCCACTGCCTGAGAGTATGGGAATCTACGGATCTTGTAAACTGGTCAGAACCATGGCTTGCAGAGGTTGCACCAAAAGATACAACCTGTGCATGGGCACCGGAGACTATCTACGATGAGACAACCGGACAGTTTGTTGTATACTGGGCATCTATGACAGGAAAGGTACAGAAAGTATATTATTCTTATACCAGAGATTTTAAGAATTTCTCTGAACCACAGATGTTTATCGATAACGGAAGTAACCACATCATTGATACAACGATGGTAAAAGCACAGGATGGCACCTATTACAGAGGATCAGCCGCAAGCGGAACAATCAAGCTTGAGAAGTGTACAGATTCTTCAAAATGGCTGACAGACCAGTCTACATGGGCATCACAGGGATATATCAAAGATATTACCGGATTTACGGCAGGACTGGAAGGACCGGAACTGTTCATGTACAATGAAGACGACTGGAAAGAAGTGAATGGAGAAAAAGTTCCTACATACGGACTTCTGGCAGACAATTTCGGAAGCAAAGGATATATTCCGTTCTATACAACCGATATTGCAAATGCAAAATGGGTACGGGTAGCAGATAATGATTATAACTTTGATACACTTCACAAACGTCACGGAACCGTAATTTCACTGACAGCAGATGAGTATGCAAGAGTTATGGAAGCATACGGACCACAGAGTATATCTGTAAAGACTGCACCGACAAAGACGACATACGATGCAGCTACAGATAATGCGATCGATGGAGCCGGACTTTCACTTAATGTTACATATAAGAATGGAAAGACAGAGACTGTTACATACAATGCAGGATCTAAAAATGCAAGACAGTTTACATTCAGCGGAGTTGATTTTACAAAGAATGGAAAACAGACAGTAACCGTTACATACGGAGAACAGAAAGCAACATTTGAAGTAGAGGTAACGGGAGCAAAAGAAACAGAAGAACTTGCAATCGTGACGGATCCATCTGATTATAAAGGTATTGTAGGTGAGACCGCAGAATTCACAGTAAAAGCAACCGGAGAAGGCTTAACCTATCAGTGGGAATACTGCAATGCAGGATCATCCAAGTGGAGAACATCCAGCATGGAAGGAAGTACTACAGCAACTATTAAAGTTCCGGTAGGAAAGTGGAGAGATGGACAGAAATACCGCTGCGTGGTAAAAGATGCAACAGGAAGCATCGTGACATCCAAAGAGGCAGTAATGACAGTCGGCAAAGCAGATACCGCACCGGTGATTACAGCACAGCCGGAAAGCGTCACAAAGAATAAAGGCGAGATTGCTGAATTTACAGTAAAGGCAACCGGAGAGAACTTAACTTATCAGTGGGAATACTGCAACGCAGGATCTGACAAATGGAGAACATCCAGCATGGAAGGTAACCAGACAGAGACGATCAAAGTGGCAGCAGGAAGCTGGAGAAACGGCCAGAAATACCGCTGTGTGGTAACCGGAACAGACGGAAGAATCGCAGTATCCGAAGCAGCTGTTCTGACAGTAAAATAAGTATCAAGATTATTGGACAGACAACAAAAAACGTAAAAAAATGTATGGGTGGATAAAAAAATCCACCCATCAGACTGTAGACAAAGTTGGTGTTGGGATTCATTCCCAACACCATTTCTCATTAT
>CAVBHX010000116.1:0-3598 GCA_963595255.1 bacterium | reverse complement strand
CCGCAAAGCAGTCCCGCGGTCAGAGGTCCCAGATAAGTAACTACCGGGATCAGGGCATTTCGAAGAGCATGTTTGAAGATCAGGCTGCCAGTCCGCAGTCCCTTTGCCCTTGCCGTACGGATATAATCCTGGTTGATGGCATCCAGCATACTGGTTCTCGTCAGTTTTGCCACATAACAGACATAATAGAGACTAAGCGCAATGGCCGGCATAACGATTGCTTTCGGATCATCAAAGCTTCCGGACACAGCTGGCAAAATTCCTAATTTTACAGAAAAGAAAGCAAGCAGCAATGTGGCAACAACAAAGTTTGGAATTGCAATACCCACTGTACTGAATACATTCAGCAGATTGTCGATCCATTTTCCACGGTTATATGCTGCAACACATCCAAGTGGAATTCCTATGATGATCGTTAATGCCAGGGCCAGAATTCCAAGCTGCATGGATAATTCAAATTTTCCCTGATTGAAAATAATGTCTTTTACCGGAGTGCCTCGCTGCATTTTCAACGATTCTCCCATATCCCCATGTAGGTAATTCAGCAGATAATTTTTCATCTGCACGATCAGCGGCTGATCAAGTCCATACTTTGCATTGGCAATCTCCATCTGCTCCACGGTCGTGTTCTCATCCAGAAATGGATTTCCCGGAATTGCATTCATTGCCAGGAATGTGATTGCTGCAACCAGAAGCAGTGTAACTACGGAAGCTGCTACACGTTTCAAAATGTACTTAAACAATTTCCTTTCTCCTCGTATAATAAGTTTATAGTTAATAGTTACATTGTTCCTTGATAATTAAATCAACATATAAATAGATCAATCGGTTTGTTTATATCCATGATAGAATTGACTTAGTGTCAATCAGGTATAAGCTCTTTTTTCTCCTGTTGGATCAGTAATGATCACTTCATTGAAAGTCTGTCCCCCTGACATGGAAGTTAACTTCAAACCAGCTGGCTGTTTGTTAGAGTTTCTGGGCAGCCCTTTTGCAGTGGGGTTCGCATCTGCTCATCTCTAACTGAATTCTAATACTGCGAGGGTGTTGATGCTCCATGATCGTGGGTATTACCAAGCCGATTGACCACAAATTTTTAACGAAAGAAGGTGATCTTATGAACCCACTTTACGTCGGTATTGATGTGAGCAGCAGAGCCAATGTTGCTTATCTCATGAAACCCGATGGTTCCAAGCACAGTAACTTTTCTGTCGCTAACTCTTTGGACGGTTCCCGTCAGCTTGTAAAACGCATCCTTTCCGCCATTACCTCTGAATCCCTTTCAGACGTCATCATCGGCCTTGAAGCTACCTCTGTTTATGGTGACAATCTCGTCTGCTTCTTAAGGGAAGATGGCTCTCTTAACCCTTACAACAAAAGGATCCACGTTCTCAATCCAAAACAGGTCAATAAGTTCAAACAGGCTTATAACGACCTGCCCAAAAATGATTACGTTGATTCCTTTGTCATTGCTGACTGCCTGCGTTTCGGTAGAATCAACAAAGAGGTTTATCTGGATGACTATCGCTACAAAGCCCTCCAGAACCTTACAAGAGCCAGATTTTTTGCTGTACAGAACCTTGTTAAGGAAAAACAGCGGTTTCTGAACTACTTGTTCAAGAAGTATTCTACAATGGCGCAGGAGAAGGTATTTTCTGATACCTTCAGTACCTCTGCCTTAGCGGTCTACGAAGAATTCGACTCTGCTGAGACCCTGGCAAATATGGACTTACAACAACTCACAGATTTCCTCATCCAAAAAGGGAAAAACCGCTTCCCCGATCCGGAATCTGTGGCGAAAGCCATCCAGAAAGCTGCCCGGAGTTCTTACCGTTTACCTAAAACGATAAATGACTCTGTCAATCAGGTGCTTTCTATATCCATAAGCTCCATGAAAGCTTTGGAATCACAGATCAAAGCCTTTGATAAGGCGATTGCCGCACAGATGGAACTGATCCCGAATACACTGACTTCTGTAAATGGAATCGGGCCTGTTTATTCTGCCGGTATCATTGCAGAGATTGGAGATATCAATCGTTTCCCCAATCAGGCTGCTTTAGCAAAATACGCTGGTCTTGTATGGTCACAGCATCAATCCGGTGATTTTGAGGCTCAAAATACACGCCTCATAAAATCCGGAAATCAATATTTAAAGTACTACCTGTGTGAAGCTGCCATGTCTCTTGTGAGATGCGACGCAGAGTACAGCCGCTTCTACCACCTCAAATATAAAGAGGTCAACAAGTACCAGCACAAACGTGCCCTCGCATTAACTGCCCGTAAATTCGTGCGGCTCGTCTTTCGACTGCTGAAAGACAACTGCTTATACAGGGCACCGGAAACTCATTAATTTTGAGCCACGGTGATGTTCCAGGCCCGGCTTTCGAAAAAAATCAAAATCGGCGGGGCTTAGGTGGGTGTTTTTTGTCTCGATGAAAATGTCTTAAAAAAATGCGATTTTTATTTATTTTTCTCTTGACATATCACCGCTGGACTTTCTGTGTCTTTCCTGATAGTCTTTTGCAAGTTTATTGTTATGTTTGTATTACCGCGCTTAGAGTGTGTTCGAAAAATGCTTTCTGCAAGATATATGTCACATTTGCGAAAGATTTCGCTCGGATGAGGGCGCCGTAGCAAACTGGCTGGCTACCAGGCTACGTGGGCTGAGTTCGGGCGAAACGGACATGTCTCCTGCAGATTGCGGGATAAATGATCTGCACGTTTGATCAAAACGTGCCACGTTTGATCAGTTTATATTTAATGATCCTGCGCTGTACCAATGCCGGAAGCTTTCCCTCAATTCGCTCACAAAGCAGTTTCGCTGCTTCCTCGGCATATTTTCCAAGATTCTGTTCATAGGAAGTCAGATTGATCAATGGCAGGTTACACATGGAATAATTTCCGTAACTTATTACTTTCAGGTGCTCCGGAATCGATATCTTTAATTCCTGCGCAGCCCCAAGAAGCGGAAACGCTGAATCATCATTTGCTGTAATTACAGCATCCAGATCCGGATTCTCTTTCAGATACTTTTCTGAAGCTTCCAGAAGCCAGCCTGAATCCCCTCTTTCGATCAGGGATCTGCGTACTGCACAGTGGCAAAACCATTCTTCTTTTGCTTCTAAGCCATTGTCTGCAAGGGCCTGTCGGATCCCGGCTTCCCGAAGATCGGAAGTGGACATTCCCACAGGAAACTGGGAAAAGAATCCAATCTTTTTGCAGTTATTATTGATCAGACTCAAAGTGGTGCGATAAGCACTTTCAAAATCTTCTCCTGTTACCATGTCAAAGGGCTTGCCTTTTGGTTCAATATCCACCAGTACCACTGGAATATCCAGTTGTTTCAGTTTCTCCAGAACACTTTCCCGCTCAAAATAATAATAAATAATTCCGGCTGCATTCTGATTCTGTATGTTGTCAACAAATTCCTGTTCATACATTTCATTTGCAGGTTCCATGATCGTACTGACGGTATAGCGGTCATTGTCGATATTCTCATAAATCTTCGGCAGATAAGTCTGTGCCACATTGCTCATCAGCCTGGAGAAATAAGGAGTAATAACGAAGATCTGCTTCTTGTCATTGCTTCCTATAAAGT
>CAVBHX010000115.1:0-3755 GCA_963595255.1 bacterium | reverse complement strand
TGCAGGATGTCAGCATAAGACAGACCACTCCCAGTAAAATAACTTGTTTTATTCTGAATTTTTTCATTTTATTCCCATCTTAAATCTTTCTTGCTATTATTTATTCCCTATTAGTTAGTTCATTTTAACACTGTAAAGATATAACATGAGTTAAAAATGGCGTCAAGAAAATACGGGTTTATTGAGAAAAATTCTCAATAAACCCGTATTCTCAGTTTGCCGTTCTTATTTATTTATGATCCAGAATCTTTTGTACGTCCTTAAGCTCCGGAAACCAGATGGGCTCATGCATATCGGCTTTATGCTCCCCGATCAGCTTTTCCATCCAGACCATATTGTACCATCGCCCAAACTTGTAGCCACATTTATAAAACTCTCCCACAAGACGATAACCGATATGGGCATGATATTCCAGACTATTGTGTGTCAGATGTTCATCTTCCGTCTCCGGCACAGCAATGGATGCTTCCATATTCAATATTCCCATAGCTTCACATATCGCCTCCAAGGCAAGGTTCAGTTTTCCACCTACTCCACTGTGACATAAGTTTTCATCCACATAAATAGAGGTTTCCACCGCCCAGTCATAGGCCGCCCGAACGTGAAAAGCTCCTACATAAGCATATCCTAAAATCTTTCCCTTTTCTTCAGCTACCAGATAAGGATATTTCTGCAGAGTATTGGAAATCCTTTCACGAAATTCCTCCAGAGACGGAACTTCATATTCAAAAGTAATAGCCGTTTTGATCACATAGGGTGCATAAATATCCAGTAAAGCTTTCGCATCCCCTATCGTTGCCACACGGATTTTGATATCCTGTTCTTTCATAAATGCTTCCTCTCTTTCTGTTGCTTAAAATCCACTTCTTTTTCAGTGGCACTTTGTAGTTCTTGCAAAAAAGCAATAAAAAAAATATTTTTATTGCTTTCTTATATACAATCATATTTTATTTCATAATTAGAACTGTCGCCAGAATGCAGACAAATCCAATCAAATCTGCCGGTGTAAAAACGGAATGTAACCAAACTGCTGACAGGCAGGCCGCCGTCAGTGGTTCCATACAGGAGAGTACAGAGGCGCGCACCGGACCAGTCAGGGAAACACCTTTTAAAAAGAGTGTATACGAAACCGCACTTCCTATAACTACCAATACCAGCAGATAAACCAATGCACGGCCATCTAATCCCTGGGGTATCTCCCAGATTCGCACTGCTCCCGACAAAAGTATTCCACCGATGAACATCCCCATACCTGTAGCAGGAAGACTTCCCCACTGCTTCACCGGATTTTTTGAGAGCAGGAAATACGAGGCTGCACCAACTCCTCCCATAATCCCCCAGAAGAATCCCTTCGGCGTCAGTTCCATACCGTCCAGTCTTCCTCCCGTTGCAATCAGCCAGACGCCAAAGAATGCCAGACAGATACAAAAAAGTGTCCGTTTTGTGGGAAATGTACGTTCTACCGTGCACATAAAGACCGCCACGAAGATAATCGATAAATTCTGCAACACTGTAGCCGTTCCCGAATTGGTCCATTTGATCGCATCTAAGTATGCGTATTGGGACAGCACCAAACCCAACAAGGAAAACAACACCATCTGAACCATCGCTTTCTTATCCTGAAGCAAGGAACGCACCGGCAGTTTTCCCTTCGCGGCAGCAACAATCAAAAGAATCACCCCCGCTCCCATCATTCTAAGTGCCGCCACCCACGCCGCATCGACGGAATAAGAGGAAAAGAGTGCTTCCCCGCATGTTCCAGAAAGCCCCCAGCTTGCTGCCCCGATCACACAACAGATGGTACCGAGGTTTCTCATAACTGTTTTCTTATAACTGTTTCTCATAACTGTTTTCTTATAACTGTTTCTCATAGCTGTTTCTCTAATTTTTTCTTATAAAAATTCTATATTTTTAATGCTGCTCCGTAGTTCTTGCAAAAAAGTTTGCAAGAATCGCCCCGGATACATTATGCCATACACTGAAGACTGCTCCCGGAATGGATGCCAAAGGATACTGCGCAAAATGTACAGTTGCAAGAGAAGTTGCAAGACCGGAATTTTGCATACCGACTTCGATCGAAATAGCACGGCATTTGCTTTCTTCCAAACGTAGTACTTTTCCAATGACATACCCCAGGCTATACCCCAGTAAATTGTGAAGCATAACCACCACAATGATTAAAAAACCTGAAGTCATGATCTTTGAAGAATTCGCAGATACAACAGCTGCTACAATCGCTACGATCGCAGTCGTTGAAATCAGAGGAAGAATTTCTACTACTGTCTGGGTTAATTTTCTGAAGAAATGATTGATTATAAATCCTAACAGAATTGGCACAATCACAACTTTGATGATAGATAGGAACATGCTCAGTACATTCACCTCCACGGTCTGTCCTGCATATAATCTGGTCAGCAGCGGAGTCAAAAACGGAGCAACGATCGTAGATACGGCAGTCATTCCAACAGACAGCGCCACATCACCCTTGGATAGGTAAGTCATCACATTCGAGGAAGTCCCTCCCGGACAAGTACCTACCAGGATCACACCTACCGCCAGTTCCGGACTTAAATGAAACAGCTTGGTCAAACCGAATGCCAATAGCGGCATGATGGTAAACTGGGCTATGCAACCGATTATGACATCCTTCGGACGGCTGAATACCACCTTGAAATCATCGGGTTGCAGGGTAAGTCCCATACCAAACATAACAATTCCAAGTAATGTATTGACATAGCTTGTCTTAATAAAGCTAACGGCAGAAGGTGCAAATAATGCAACCAGCGCCATAACTATAACAATAAGTGCCATATAATGGCTTACAAAATTAGTTATTTTCTTCAATATATTCATTTTTCGTATACTCCATTCCTCGAATTTATACACATCAATATGGTTCATTTGCTCCTATTTTGGTTCAATGGCTCAAGATTCCGAATACAAATATTGCAAGGTCAAGACTCTTTTAGATTATCAAAATAGCAATACTCTGGCAATCTGTTATTATATTTGCTTACAGAGTTTTTCTTAAGAAAATCAAACAGGTTTCGATGTCTGACACCAATGTATGGCAATGTATGCAAAAATGTGAACATATGGATGAGTATAAAAAGCACCTTAGATTCCTCTAAGATGCTTCATGCATGTTTTTCTTCGATCAGTTATCGTAATCATCCGGCTCACCGAAGAGGATTGTCATGTAATCTCTCTTCGTCATGATAATTCTGATTACTTCCATATACTCACCATTTACTCGATAAAAAGTTTTTTATTACTCAATTCTGTATCGATGAATTTGTAAAAATCTTATTCTAGAATTTCTGCGTAACTAACTACTTTCACATCTTTGAATGTCTGAATACCATCTTCTGTTTCGTGGTTGCAAATCGCTGTATAAGTTGCCTGATCAGACTCTGCATCGATTAAAACGTCACACTCTACAACTTCCATCTCGTTATTATCATTGATAAAGGTTGCTGTTGCCTTTGTATAATCTCCACTCCAGGTAAATATTGCTGATTTTGTTGTATCCTGTACTACAGTTGCCTCTGTTCCATTGTCTGAAGTATCGCTTCCACTACCTGCTGCAAATACGGTTCCAATTGCTAATACTACTAAAACTAATGAAGCTGCTACACATCCTACCATTTTCTTAATAATTGTATTTCTCATAATCGTTCTCCTTTGCCTTTGTTTTATCTATCGAAAATTTATATTTGTTTCTTGTTGCTTATATATACGATAAACTCTGCAAA
>CAVBHX010000114.1:0-3846 GCA_963595255.1 bacterium | reverse complement strand
CCATTTTTCGGAACAACGAAAAACTACACTTCACTCAACAGGCTAAAGCCTATAAAACAAGTGGATAATTCCACATATTCGCGAAACATCCACCCATTTTCTTTATACATTTCTATGCAATTACAGTCTGAATAATAGTCCATACAATGATCAGACCGCCCAAAACGATACGATAATATCCAAATACTTTAAAATCATGCTGTTTGATATATCCCATAAGGAACTTGATCGCAATAACCGATAATCCAAAAGACACGATACATCCAAGCATCAGAAGACCAAATTCTGCACCTGTAAAATGGAAACCGAATTTGATCAGTTTCAAAAGACTGGCACCGAACATTGCCGGGATTGCCAGGAAAAATGTAAATTCTGCAGCCACTTCTCTTGATACTCCGATCAACAGCGCTCCGACAATCGTAGCTCCTGATCTCGATGTTCCCGGTATCAGCGCAAGCATCTGGAAGAAACCGATCCATAATAACATCTGTACACTTAACTGGGAGATCCTTGTCACAGAAGGTTTTTTGCCTGCATTATGATTTTCTACAACGATAAATAAGATACCATATACGATCAGCATCACCGCTACCGGCATCGGTTTATAGAAGATCTCATCCAGAATATCATTGAACAGAACTCCTACGATTCCTGCAGGTACCGATGCGATCAGTACCTTGATCCACATCTGCCAGGTCAGCATCTTCTGCTTGTGGCTCTTTCTTGGTGAAAACGGGTTCAGCTTATGAAAATACAGTACTACAACTGCCATGATCGCACCTAACTGGATAACCACATCAAACATCTCCATAAATGCATCACTCATACTTGGTTTCAGCACATTTCCAACCAGAATCAGATGTCCGGTACTGCTGACAGGAAGCCACTCTGTGATTCCCTCTACAATTCCTAAAATTATAACCTTGATAATATCTAACATGTTGCGCTCCTTTCCTTAATCCAGCACATATTTTTCTATAAATTTCGCAACGCCCTCTTCGTCATTGGATAATGTCACATAATCTGCTGCTTCTTTTACGGAAGGAATGGCATTTTCCATTGCCACACCCGTTCCTACTTCTTTCAGCATCTTCAGATCATTGTTGCCATCTCCGAACGCCATGATTTCTTCTCTTGGAATTCCAAGAACCTTTCCAAGTTCGATCATTGCTTTTCCCTTGTTCACTCCTGCTGCATTAATCTCCAGATTCATCGGAAGCGCTCCCGTGATCTCAATTCCCGGAACATCTTCGATCTCTTTTCTGGCCGCATCACGATCTTCCACAGAAGTAAATAACGCCTGGATCTTATCTACAGGCAGTTTTGTCTCATCAAATTTGACTCTCACATCATCCACTGCCACACGTGTAGACGTAATATAATTCGCCATTGCCGGAACACTCAGATATTTACCAATATGTTCCAGTGCTTCCTTCGAAGCATAGCCTACGCCATCAAAATAAATCTCCCGAAATGTATCATAATGTTCGAATACATCCATCATTACTTCTGCAATATCATGTGGAAGCAGTTCCTCTACAATTGCTTCATTCTTCTCAAGATCTATAACTCTTCCGCCGTTCGCAGTAACCGCATAACGTATGCCCGGGAATTCCAACAGTTCCTTTGGCACTCCCGTAATAGGTCTTCCCGTCGCCGGCATCACAATAATTCCCTGTTCAATCGCTCTTTTCAACACATCTTTCGTATATTGTGTCAACTCTTTGTCAGATTTTAAAAGTGTTCCATCCAGATCCATTCCAATCATTCTGGTTTTAATTTTCATATGTAATTAATTCCTTTCCTTCTCTTAAAAACATAAGAAGTTTCTTACTGATCTTATTCTCTCCCTGTTCATATGCCTTTTCTCCGTGATCGATCATCTTTTCAACGATATCTTTATTTCCGGCCGGAGCAAACAGCACTGTATCTTTTCTCGGAATCATGATGATCAGATCATCCTTCAACTTGTCTGCGCAGACCTGCCAGATATGCTTAAAGCACACGGAACTTGCCTCATGATGTCCGTCTGCTACGATCCCATATCCCCCATACCAGGTATTCGCAATTACAAATTCTACATCTCTATTCAGATTTTCACAAGCTTTATGATACAGTTTTATGATATCACATTCTGGCGGAAGCATGTTATCCTTTAAGATCTCATATATATCTTCCCCTCTTTTAATTGCAAACACTACGTTCAGATCCCCAAGAAACCCAATTACAGGTGCATCTTCTTCCGAAAAATGCTTTCCGTTCAAAGCCTGGGAATCCGTAAGCTCTGCTTTTATCCACGGATAGATCTGCTCACTGATATTTTCCAATCTATAATTTTCTTCTTCGTATTTTTTCATATTATATATATTCCTCTCTTATTCAGACATTCTACCTATTTATTTTATACATAATTCTTTCCTCTGTAAACCTTTTCCGAATTAGTTTACATAAAGTTTAATATATCTTTAACCTGTCAAAAGAAACCTAAAATTTGCTTTATAATGAATTTTGTTGTATAATAGATAAGCATTCGCGAAAAGGGAAAGGATATGTTTATGATAAGTATGAAAAAGAAACGAGCATTACGATCGGCTTTGGCAATTACCATCTGTACCGTAACAATTGCTTCTGTTAGTACTCCGGTATATTCAGCACCTTCGACAGATGAATTGGAAAGTACCACCTCTGATCTCAAAGGTGAGTTAGACGATTTAAACAGCCAGTTATCTTCTTTAAGTAAAGAGCTGGACACTGCTTCCAGTCAGGTAGAGGATCTGGCTGCCAAAGTAGAAAAATCAAAACTGGATCTGGCTTCTGCCCAGCTTGATGAGGAAGCTCAGTATGATTCCATGAAAGATCGTATCAAATTCATGTATGAAGGCGGCGGAGCATCTCTAGTTCAGATTCTGCTCACTTCCGAAAATATGGGAGATTTTCTGAATAAAGCTGAATATGTTGCAACTATCAGTAAGTATGACCGCTCTATGCTGGAAGAATTACAGCAGGTTCGTGCTAATGTAGAAAAGAAACAGAAAAATCTGGAAGAACAGCAAAGCAAACTTTCCGGACTTCAGGAAACATTGACAAGCAAACGTGATGAACTGAATTCAAAGATTTCATCCACTTCCGGAGAACTGGCAAATTATCAGGCACAGTTGGATCGTGCCGAAGCTGCCGAGGAAGCATTAAAGCTTGCACAGAATGATAAAATATCTGGCTCTGTAAAATCAGAAGCCTCAAAACCAAGTAACTCAACCAATACTACGAATAACGCGAATAAAACAAATTCAACAACAAACGGTTCGACTAATCAAAATAAAAATAACACCACTAATAATACCGGCAACAATACTACCAACACAGGCAACAATACCAATGCATCTACAACGGATGTCGCATTATTAGCGGCAATCCTTCAATGTGAAGTAGGTAGCTATGATGGAATGCTTGCTGTTGCAACTGTTATCATGAACCGCGTAGCAAGCCCGGCTTATCCGAATACTCTGCGTGCTGTTATATACCAGTCAGGACAATTCGCTCCAACCTGGAACGGTTCATTGAATAAAGTACTGAGTAAAGGTGCTTCATCCACTGCTTATTCTGTAGCGCAGGCTGCACTTGGTGGTGCAAGACATTCTGCAGTTATCAATTGTCTGCAGTTCAGATCCGCGTCAACCGGTGTATCCGGAATCAACATTGGCGGAAATGTATTTTTCTAATTTTATTTAGCAGCTGACATTGTATCCTGCATACTATGGTATAAAAAATAAGCCTCATTTTGAGGCTTATTTCAGACTGTAGACAAAGTTGGTGTTGGGATTCATTCCCAACACCATTTCTCATTAT
>CAVBHX010000113.1:0-3911 GCA_963595255.1 bacterium | reverse complement strand
CTTCCTCATGTGGTTTATCCATATAAGGCTGCCTTTCTACTGCAGTCTTTCTCACACTGTTTATGACGATGTGGGTATGGATATTTCCGGACTCATTGTGGCCATCGGTATGAGTAACTACCAGTGCCTGATATCCGGGAAACATCTGTTTTGCAAGTTCCAAACTGATTGCCTGTGCTCTCTCTCCGGTAAGTCCATTTTCTGTAACATCGACCGGATTGTAGCTGATAATGTAGTGGTGACTTTTGATATCTTCACGTTTCTTATTTTTGTGAAAATGAGCATTTGTCAGTTCACATTCCTTGTCAAAAGACATCGGATCACAGTTCAGTCCATCCATGTAAAACTCTTTTCGCAGGATGCTTCGTCCGGATTCATCTACTATCTTTTCCCTGTTTTTTCATCATGTTCAAACAGAAGATAATTGATAGCAGCCGAGTAATTTGCATTTCTGCTTTTAATGTGTTTTACGATTGCCATTCATACCACCTGCCAGTTTCAGTACCTCTTTTCTCAATAGAAATAAGTCCGTGATGCACTGATGGATTTCATTTTCTATAGCACGAGACTGACTGCCACCGCTGTTAAAATGCTTGGCGATCTGATTGAGATTCGATCCGATCTTTCCATATTCACTGACCAGTTTTCTGAGATCATTCATGTCTGCAACAACTTCAATCTGATGCTTGATTTGCTTTTCAAGTAGGAGTTTTCTCAGATATTCGGAACGAGAAAGTCCTGTAACGTCAGCGGCTTCATTTAATACTGCCAATTCAATATCCGTTAATTTTAACGTGATGATGTTACTCCTCTTGAGATTCTTTTCTTTCTTCTTTGGTGCCATAGTCCTCCTTCCTTTTTGATAAGACATCTTGGATGTGCGATTACACTTTTTAACCGGCTGTCCCTTCCGGTTATATAAAGTGCTGCGACTATCTTTGATAGAGAGCCAACAGATATCTTTGATGTCTGTACGAGGGTATGGGGAATCGGAATCCCCATCAAGAGACTTACCCGGAGGTATGCCGTAGCCATAAAATGGCGATACGGTAATACCTGGGTGGATCTTGCTCTGTATCTACGAACCCTCTTACATATACAAAAGATGGAGGGGAAAAATACAGGGTGTGAGAGAAAAGAATTTTAGAAAATTCAAAATAACTCAAAAATTTGACTTTTAACATTGCGAAAGTTAAAATGAAAGAAAATGAGTTAAAAGGAGAACGAGAAATATGGTTACAAGCGTATTCGGGATTTCTATAAAATATGAAGCATGGAATCATCAGGATTCTTTGCCTGTTTATATTGCAGGGAGTTATGATTTTCATACAGCTTATATTGGAAACAGACGCTGTGTAATGCTTGCTCCAACAGAAGAACTTGCCACACTTCCGGCATTGAAAAAACAAATTGTAAAAATACAGCAGATTGATAATGTGCCAGTTGTATTTGAACTTACAACGGTATCAAATTATCGCAGAAAAAGCCTTATAGAAAATAATATACCGTTTATTACTGATAAGCAGGTCTTTCTTCCTTTTATCGGAACAATGCTTTCTGATGAGAAAGAACCCCAAAAGCTGACGGGTAAGTTTGTTTACTCCACGCAGCAGTTGTTTTTATTTTATCTGTACAGTAAGAAAAAACGATTGTATATTTCAGAGGCCGGAAAAGTGCTTCCATTTACAGCAATGACCTTGACCAGAGCAGTAAAGCAGTTGGAAGCGACGGATTTATTTCTTGTAGCAAAAGACGGTGTCAATAAGTTTATTGAGTCAAAATATAAGCGAGATGAATTATTTGAAAAAGCAAAAGTATATTTGACGACTCCTGTTCGAAAAACAGGATATATAGATAAGACGAAAGTTACAGAAAATATGGTCTTTGCAGGGGAAACAGCACTTTCTGAAAAAACAATGCTAAATCCAAGTCGAGTTGTTACCTATGCAATTAGCGAGAAAGATTATGATAAAACCTTGCTGACCGATGAATTGATTGACCCGGATAAACAGGTAAGACTTGAATTATGGGCATACAACCCGAAACAATTTTCAGAGGATAACAGTGCTGATGATATTTCCATTGTTTTATCTTTTGGAGATACAAACGATGAGAGAATTGAAGAAGCAGTAGATGAATTACAGGAAAGAAGGTTGAAGGAGTAATGGTCAGCGGATTTACAAAATTTAAGGAAAGATTTCAGGGCTTTGAAAATCAATATGTCATCATCGGTGGGACAGCGTGTGATTTGATTATGGAAAACGAAGAATTACCGTTTCGTGCTACAAAAGATGTAGATATTGTACTGATTGTTGAATCCATAACAGCGGAGTTCGGCAGGCAGTTTTGGGAGTATGTCAAGGAAGCAGGATATGAGCATTTGAATAAAAGTACCGGAAATGCACAGTTTTATCGTTTCACATCTCCGAAAAGCAAAGAATATCCATATATGATAGAAATATTTTCCAGAAATCCAGATTTTATTATATTGGAAGATGATGCAGTTCTCACACCGCTTCCGATAGACGATGAAATCTCCAGCTTGTCAGCGATCCTTCTAAACGAAGCGTATTATGAATTGCTAAAAACCGGACAAATGATGGTTGATGGCATTCCGGTATTAAGTCCGACTTGCCTGATACCATTTAAGGCGAAAGCGTGGTTGGATTTGAAGGAACGCAAGCTGAATGGAGAGCAGGTTGATAGCAAAAATATAAAGAAACATAAAAACGATGTGTTCCGATTAGCACAGTTAATCACAGCCAATACAAGGCAAGTTCTCAGTTCGGAAATAGCAGAGGATATGAAAAAGTTCTTATCTGAAATAGCTGATGAAACAGTGGATTTAAAATCATTAGGCATTAGAGGGACGGATAAACAAAAAATTATAGATATGTTGTACCTGTGCTACAATTTGAACGATAATACATAATTTTTCTCTAAAACCAAAAAAAATGCATATCAGAGGCTGTATTTTCATCCTCCTTCTTTTGTATATATGAAAGATATTTTTTTATGTACGAAGGAAGGAGGTTTTTTCATGCCTAAAGTCAGAAAAGAAATTCCAGAATTGGAAAAGCTGGTGCAGGTCGGAAGAAAGAAATTTGTCCGTTATGAGGAAGGGGCACAATTATATTCTATGGGTTTGCATACATTTCAGGAATTAGCGAAAGATGCAAAAGCAGTCTATCATGTGAAGAGAGTTGTTCTGGACAATACAGAGATTGTGGATGAATATCTTGAAAATTTCAGAGATGAATTATAAAAAATAAAATGTAATACATGAGGAGCAAAACACGTTGACTTTTTGTCGGACACAAAGCATAATAGTGATGTAAGGAAGGAGGAAATGGTATGGCAAAGATGGGAAGACCAAAGAGTGATGACCCCATGAATTATCGTTTCACCATCCGTTTCTCCAATGCTGAGCAGAAGCAATTGGAAGCTTATGCTGAAAAGTACAATCTTACAAAAGGGCAGGTGCTTAAGAAAGGATTGGAACTATTATACCGACAGGATAAGCACAGCTAAGATGCTCCTCACGATTAGTGAGGTGAGAGGATGGCAAAATCAAGAAAAGACAGCCGGGGGTATGTGTTGCGAACCGGTGAGAGTCAGAGAAAAGACGGTCGCTATTCTTATTCTTATACAGATTTAGATAAAAATAGGCGAACTGTTTACGCAAAAACATTGGTTGAACTCAGAGCAAAAGAAAGAAAAATCATCCGCGACAAAGAAGATGGACTGAATCCGCAGCTGGCTGACAGGATGACGCTGAATGAACTGTATGATCGGTTTATCGAACAGAAATATGATTTGAAACCATCAACAAAAGTGAATTATCTCTATATGTATAATCATTTTGTCAGACCAACATTTGGAAAAAGACTGATTGGTAAGATCAAATATTC
>CAVBHX010000112.1:0-4264 GCA_963595255.1 bacterium | reverse complement strand
AATCAGGATATTGATGTAAAGACTAGAAGCATCATCACAGTAGTAGCGCTTATGGCACAGGGCATCACTGATTCTTCCTTGAAGTTCCATTTACAGAATGCAAAGGCTCATGGTGTAACGCAGAAGGAAATCGCAGCAATTATCACACATGTTGCATTCTATGCAGGATGGCCAAAGGGTTGGGCTGTATTTAATCTGGCCAAAGAGGTATGGAGTGTAAATGAAGCCGGGTGACTGCATCAACATTCCGGCAGAGGTAAAGCACTGGCACGGTGCTGCACCAGATTCTTGGTTTAGTCATTTGGCAGTAGAGGTGTCAGGAACCGAAAGCTCCAATGAGTGGTGCGAGCCGGTATCCGATGAAGAATATGGAAAATTGAAATAAAAGACGAGAAGCTCTTGAACAACCCCGCCCGACGTGTCGGACGAGGATTCCATTGCAGCCGTCAGGATTTCTCACATCGGGCTGGTTTTGGAATCGCGATTTCGTCCAGCGTTACGCTTTTCCTGACTCTTCAGACATCTTTCGGTGCTTCATGAGACAGGAACGTGATTGCTCTAGTGCCGTCCATCCACCCCCACATTGTATCATACAATTGACACACATCCAGAAAGTGGTAACAAAAGAGCAAGGTTTCCAGTTACAAATCTATATTGTTATCGGGTTACTCTGATTATTGATTGACAAATTCCTTACTACTGCAAATGCCTATACCTGTTCGCAGCTTTTGTAATTCATAAGCTTTGGCATATACCGTACTTTCATTTCAGCGGCTAAGGTTCTTAAACTTGGCCGTTTTCTCTCTTCTAACACTTCATACGGAATCGCTCGGTAGAAAAAGTGCTTTTGAATACCTGAAAATGCTTTGGTAATTCTCGCCCAGATCGTCTTGTACGTTTCCTGTGAAAATTCTGGTATAATCCCTTCTTTTGTTTTCAAAAGATTTAACATTCGTAAATCTGGAGCCAACTTATCATACAAACCCAGTCCTACCAAGCCAATCGTATAGGCTGCAGCCTGATGAATGGACATTCCATATTTTCGCATGAACAAAAACTTCCCCATTTGACTGGTATAAGCCGGATCAATCTTACAAAAGGCGATTTCTCGTCTCAAGCTCTGGTTTTCAATACTTGACGCAATCCTTTGATATGCAAACAGGGTCATATGGTGATTTCCTTTTCGATTTCCGTATTTTCTGGATGCCAGTTTGATCGTTAAATCAATGTCTTCCACAATGAGACGTTTATCTTTTTCTGTGCACCAATTAAACACTTCCTTAACGGCTGCTCCCAAAATATTTGTAATCTGACCGGTCGATTTTTTCATGAGGTCGAATCGAATCAGCTTCTGATCAAGCAGCTTCCCCGTTTCGTCAATCTCTGCTAATGCAAAATGATCATAATTAATGTCCATGGAAATCGCACCATTTCCGTAATAGCTGTTTTCATATGCCTGCAGCTTCATGGTAACGGATACGATCAGATACTGTCGATTCTTCTTATCACGTTTTATTGTAAAGTTGTAGCAAAGAGACTGTCGCTTTTCTGGCTTACAGGTAAAGTTTTCTTGAAAAACTTCATTGTATCTTGGAAGTTTAAAATCATGGAATACGGTAGTGGTACCGTCTATGCAGGTAACCGACAAATCTTTCCCATCATATTTACACAGAAAATTTCCATACTTTGATGTATGTCTGCCCGGAAGTGCCATGCTCTGGTGACGCTTTTCAAAAAATTCCTGCTTCCATTCATCCGATGCCTTTTGAGAAGTTCTCTTATCCTCAGCGGATTTTGCAGCGTCCACGGTATCCTTCTCGGAATACAGTTTCTTCCCACCAAACACAATACGCTCCGGTGGAAGATTTTTTATGTTTTCAAGCTTCTTTTCTTTTTGCTTTCTCGCTTCCGTCACCAGCGCCAGACGTGTCTTTAACTTCCGAATATCGGCTTCCACATTGCGTTCGTACTCATCCAGTTTAACAATCGTTTTGTTAAACAGAACAATCATAAGACCTTTGACCTTCAGCTGGCATCTTGGATAAGGTGTGATCCATTTTCCGTCTTTTTTGTAGATTCGGATTGCATTCTTAATGGCCTTTTTCTTATCCAGTTCTTCCTGAATGGTCTGAATCTTTTCATCACGAGTCTTTAGGTCTGCGGTGATTGTGGTACTGTAATACTTCTTTAGTTCCTTCTGTGAAGAAATCGAACCGGAAGCTGTCGAATAGATCGCTGCATTATAGTAATCATTTGTTTTATATTTTTCTTTCAAAAATACCGGATACGCATGAGTAAGCAGTGGTCCTGACGCAAGATACTTCTGATCATACAGGGCATTATACAAATCCATTTTTGCATCATTAAATACACGCATCGTTTGCAAAAACGATGGCGCATTTTCGATGGCGTTCTCATCCAAATAGTAACGTTTATCCGAATTGATTGTTCTTGACAGTTTCATATAAATTACCTCGGTTGAAAATAGATTAACTGTTGCAATATTCCTTTAAATATGTTATTATTATAGCACATCTAAAGAAATATTGCAAGTGTCGATTGTAAAAAAGAATGGAGGCTTTTATGGACGATTTTAACAGAAAACGACATGCTGTTTACAAACTTACCTATCATGCTGTGTTTGTTATTAAATATCGCAGAAAAGTAATGTCGGAACCAATCATTGAACACATGAAGCAGTATGCTGCCCATCTGATTGAGCAGTGTTATCAGGGCAAGCTTCTCGAACTGAACGGAGAACCCGATCATATTCACATCCTATTTGAACTTCCTGCAACAGCAACGCCATCGGTTGTCGTGTGCAGTCTTAAGACACAGCTTTCAAAAGAAATCCGAGCAAACTTCTGGGATGAAATCAAGGATAAGTTATGGAAAGATAGTTTTTGGTCAGATAGTTACTTTATTACGACTACAGGAGGTGCAAACATTGAAACACTAGAAAAATATATCCAAGATCAGGGTATTGAAAAACCCAAACGAAAATATACAAAAAGGCAAACAGAAAAGTGTGCGAAACGAACTCACACTCGATATTGATTGACTTATTTTTTGTCATGCCGCATTCATCCCCGCCCGACTACGTCGGACGAGGTTTTCTGCGGAAAAATGGATAAATTATTTAAAGCAATTAACTCCTTCATTTGTTCAACTGCCTTTTCCTTTGTTTTCCAAACACCTTTTATTCCACAAAGTTGGCTAGACTCTCTTTCTTCGTACAAAATATATACAATATCCATATGCAAAACACCTTTCTTAGAATTTTCTATATTTATTATTTTGTTCTTCTTTAAAGTGATATATACATTATGGATGCAAAACATGTCGTTACTTTTTTCTTGAAGTCATTCTAATATCATGCTATCATGCTATAAATCTTATTGACAATTATCATTTGGAGGTGCCTATGACTGATCAATCCCTACAGGAAGCCACTGCTCTCGAGCTTTCCCTCTCTGAACATTTAGAACAGCTCTGCAAGAGTACTCCTCAGGCGTATCCTGTCTTAAAACAGCTTGAAGAGTATCACCAGTATTTCCTCGCAAATGCCTCACATGAACTTCAGACACTGCTTTCTTTAATGTGCAGCAGCATTCAGGCAATTGAGGCTTCTCACCCTGAGGTGCGCTGCTACCGCTACTGGCCAGAGCTTTCTTCCGACTGCCGTTTGATGACAAAGTTACTTCGTGACCTCACCGATTATAGCATGTCCACCCAGCTAATCAAAAAGCGAAGTGATCTGTGCAGTCTGCTGCACCGGGCTTACCTGTCCTGTCTTCCACTCACTGAAGGCACTGCAAAGACACTTACCTATACCAGCCGCGTCTCCTGCGCCTACCTGCCTCTTGATTGTCCCAAAATGATGGAGGCGCTCTTGAATCTGATCGTAAACGCTCTTGATGCCGTCTCCGATAATGGTCATGTTCAAATCCTTTTACTCAAAACAAAGGATCAGTTTTCTGTATCCATAGAAGATGACGGCTGCGGCATCCCAGCTAAGCAATTGCTTACCATCTTTCATCCATTTGTCACCTCAAAGCCCGACGGAACAGGGCTTGGACTTCCAGTTGCCAAACGTATTATTGAGGGACACGGCGGTCATATTCGCGTAAGCTCTGCCCCCGGCAAGGGGACCACATTTACCTTTCTGCTGCCTTGCACCGCCTCATCTGCAGGAAGATAAGAATACCACTCACAAAGCCGATCACGCCGCCTGCGATATGTGCACAATTATTGACTCCGCTCT
>CAVBHX010000111.1:0-4276 GCA_963595255.1 bacterium | reverse complement strand
ACGGTACGTACGGTGCTGTGAGAGGACGGCGGTTAGTCACCGCCTCCTACTCGATCTCATTCTGTTATATGAGGTAAGAATACGGAATATTTGCAATCAGCTTCAGCCAACCTGTTCCAGAGAAATTTGGCCCGCCTTCTCCAACATCTGGAATTTACCTTTACAAACATTGTATCGAGCAGGAATTTTCTTTTCCAAACCGGAACTTAGATTGTAAAATCAGTCTCAAAGGGATAGAAACTAATAAAAATGCCATGGCAAAACAAAATAAAAGGAGAATTTGTGAGAAATTAACAAAAAACGTAAAAATAATGTTGAACACAAAAATGAGCTGTGATAGTATAGACGTGAAGAAGGAGGAAATAGACATGTTGCTTCAGTTTCTGGTTGAAAATTTTGCATCTATTCGCGATGAAGTTGTCCTGAGTTTGGAACCATCGGTGGATAAGGAGCACGAAGAAAATATAGTAAGCAAGGGAAAATATAAGGCAAATAAACTGGTTGCTATTTATGGTGCTAATGCATCAGGAAAGACTGGCGTATACAAAGCCATGACGATGGCTCTGATCATTCTGCGGGCATCTAATATCAGACAGGTTAACGATAGAATTCCTGTAATGCCATTCAAATTTGATGAGGAGAGTGTCAATAAACCAACTCATTTTGAATTTACATTTGTAGCAGAGAATGGTCTGAAATATATTTATGGTTATTCTGCAGATACCATAAAAATTCATGAGGAGTATTTATATTGCTACAAGAGTTCAAAGCCAAGCATGATCTTTGAACGTACAGAGGAAGGCTATAAATTTTCACGCTCCGAAAAAAAATTTTTAGAACCTTTGGTTCGGATGAATACCGAAAATAAGCTATTTTTGGCTACTGCTACAGCGTGGAATGTTGAAAGCACAATGATCCCTTATAAGTGGCTGGCAGAAGGAATAGATGCATATACAAATGATGACAACATTCCGAATATAGCTCTGAACATGTACCGCACGGATGAAGAGAAAAATGTAGCTTTTACAAAAAAAATATTGAAACAGGCAGACATTAACATTAGCGATATACACGTAAAATCGGAGAAGGTTAAAACCCCTCAGGCAATGCCGATTTTAGGCGGCATTATGATCGGTGGACAGTTGATTCAACCCCAGGAACAATATGAAATTAAGATTGCTGCCGGACATACTGTAAAGAAAGAAGGAGAGGGAGAAAAGACGTATACACTTGGTCTGAATGAAGAATCTTTGGGAACGCAGGCATTATTCTTTTTGGCACCTCTTTTAAGACAGACTTTCGATGAGGGAAAAGTGCTGGTTATCGATGAAATTGATAATAGCTTGCATCCATTTATCGTAAAATTTCTGATAAATTTATTTCGCAATGAAGAAATCAATAAAAACGGAGCACAGTTGGTTTTTACAACCCATGAGACAACATTGCTTTCGTTGGATACATTCCGTAGAGATGAAGTGTATTTTACAGAAAAAGATGCAGAAACAGGTGTGACGGATCTGTATTCGCTGGATGAATTTGCTGTGAGAAAGGATGATAATATCGAGAAGGGATATTTATTGGGAAGATATGGAGCAATACCGTTTCTTCATACGGAGGAGATTATTTGATGGGAAGAAGATCTTTTAACACTCATAAAAAGAAGAGCGGTAGTCGCAGACAAAAACCGATAATTCTGATAATAGCAGAAGGAAAGAATGTGACCGAGTCACAGTATTTCAGATCTCTTCAAAATAAGAAGTCGGAATACAATATAAAAGTCTTGATTCCTGGACATATAACGGATCCGGTTGGGTTGAAGGAGAGAATCGAGAAATTCTGGAGAGAAAATGATATGGATGAAGAAAAAGGTGATCTGGCCTTTATTGTATTGGATCTGGATTGCGATGCAGAAAAAGCAAAATTGATCAAACGGTTATCTGCACAAGACAACATATCAAAATTTGTGGTGTCAAATCCTTGCTTTGAAGTTTGGTTCCTGCTTCATTTCAGATATTCGACCAAAGAATACCATAATAGCGCCGAAGTTGTCAGAGATTTGAGGAATTTTATCCCTGATTATGAGAAGAATACAGAGGTTAGCCCTGTTATTAAAGAATCATTACAGAATGCCTGCAGAAATGCAAAGAAGCTTGAAAAATATTTTGAGGAGCTGAAGTATGATTGGCCGTCAGAAAAGTGTAACCCACGGACTGACGTGCCAAAGATCATAGATGCAATAGAGTCGTTGAATGACAATTCGCGATAATTAAGTTTGAATGCCTTTAATGCAGAAAATGAAAGGGGGAATTAAATTGAAAGTATGCAAGAAGGTAAAAGAAAAAGCACCATATGTAGCTGGAACTACAATACGGTGCTGCCCGAGCACTTTGACTCGAACCTGAACACTTTTACCTTACTATATAAAATTCAAAAAATCAATATCATATGGAACTATTGCATGACTCTTATCTGGAAAATAAAGCGTGCATAATTTACTGCTTGAGTGCTTTGACTTGAACCTGAACAACTCATAATAAGTACTTTGAGCGGTCAACCTCTAGGGATACCATGCGTATTCCTTAGTTGTAATACTTGGAGATTTATTATGAGTAAAATTAATTTTAAACGAAAAAGCTGCAAGGATGTATTTAATGCATTCTTAGTGGCAGTCGCAACATACGCGGGAATGTATGAATTTCCTAAGATTAGGCCTACATATTACGTTCCTAATCGATTAATTGCATTTTCCGAAGCAATTTCCAGTAAAGATAGTGATCAGTGGATCCATTTTTATGAAGATGACTATCAATTTGAACGTATATGGCGAAATCCAAGAAAATATTTAAAAATAGTAAGAAGATTTAATGGTATGATCCTGCCGGATTTCAGCCTGTATAGAGATATGCCGTTTGCTATGCAGATATGGAATATTTATAGAAGCAGGGCTATTGGACATTGGTTTCAAAGAAATGGAATAAGAGTAATCCCTAATATTCGATTTGGTGACAAAAGAACTTACAATGTTTGCTGTGATGGGATAGAGAAGCATTGCACAATTGCTATTGGGGCACATGGGAATATTAAAAATCCGGATGACAGGGAAATATTTCTCAAAGGAATAAATCATGTAATTAGAAAACTTGAACCTGCGATAGTCATTATTTATGGTTCAGTGCCAGAAAAAATTCTTCAGAGATATCGGAAATCCAGAACTAGAATCATACAATTTAATAGTAACTATGCTGTCTCACATAGGGAGGTGGTGTAGTTGGGTGCTGGATATCATGGTGGTTTCGGAAATACGAAAGGGTCGAGATCAAGAAAGAAAATATTTACACCAGTTTATTATAAAGGAACTGTCAGGGTCAATGGAGAAGTAAGAGATGTGAGCAGAAGGGTTTATCAGCGAGATGATATAGATTTTAATTATGTTGATGCTGATACAGGAAAAACAAATTTGCAAAGAATGCTGAATGGAAATGCTCCTTATGGTAGAGATGGAAAGCCATTAGAACTGCATCATATTCTTCAGAAGGAAGCAGGTCCAATGGTTGAAATTCATGAAACAACTCATCAGGAATACAAACGAATACTTCATGGTTTACGAGAAAATGGAGAGAGCTTCAGAAATGACAAGGCCTTGGATAGTCAATATAGGAATTTCAAGAGAGCGTATTGGAAATGGAGAGCCCAGCAATATTTAGGAGGAAAAATAATGAATGATCACATTCTCAATATGATAAAAAAATATGAACAGCCCGGAGATTTTACGCATGCAGTGGTTACGGATGAGATGATAAGTGATGCTGAGCACATACTTAATGTAAAGCTTCCGGAACAATATATTTCGTTTTTGAAATTATTCGGACATGGGGGAATTGGTGGTATTGAAACCTTAGGGATTGGTAAAACGGGAAGATTCATTTTTGCTGACATGACGATGGATTATCGAGAGGAAGATTTGCCGGCAAATCTAGTCGTGATAGAAAATGTGGATGAATGGTTGAATTGTATAGATTGCAATACAGAAAAGATTGTTTCATGGGATTTTAGTGGATATATTAAAGAAGATTATGAATGTTTTGATGATTACTTGATCGATCAGATGGAAAGTGCCATTGAAAATATGTAAAAATGGGGTGGTTGATCATATGATCAACCACCCCATTATGGAGTGCGCCTGGCGGCACACGTTTCTAACGGGTGAAAGTCCCGAATCCACCCGGTAGTGGGAAGGATATAGCCGAAGGCAAGGGTGTCCGCTGTGAGGCGGAAT
>CAVBHX010000110.1:0-4461 GCA_963595255.1 bacterium | reverse complement strand
ACTGGATTTACGCTCACTTGCTACTCGTTTGTGATTATTATATTTCCTGTTTTTCCAAAAGTCAAACAAAATTTTTCTTGCATTTTCTCTTCTTTTTCGTTTATAATATGCCCGAAGAAAATAAAAATCGTAACAAAAGCCGGCTTGTAAAAGCGTGAAATCATGAGGATTTGCTTGTCCTTACAGATTTCACGCTTATTTTTTTTGCAACGCCATAAGGAGGTCTTATGAATTCCAGAAACAAACTGGCAGAAATGCCAATCCGTCCTTTACTGTACACGATGGCTGTTCCCCTGATGCTGTCTTTACTTGTACAGTCACTCTATAACATTGTTGACAGTATCTTTGTAGCCCGACTATCTGAAACAGCTCTGACCGCTGCATCTCTGGTATATTCCATTCAGTTCTTAATGATTGCCGTAGGTGTCGGCACTGCAGTAGGCTTAAATGCCCTGCTTTCCAGAAAAATTGGGGAACATAAAACCGAAGAAGCATGTCAGGCTGCCACGACCGGACTTTTTCTCATGCTTCTTACGGCCCTTATCTTCTCTGCGACTGGTATCTTTCTGTCTGGTACGATTGCTGCCAAACTGGCTGCAAATCCCAAACTTCAAATTCTCTGTAAACAATATCTTTCCATCAATCTTGTATATTGCTGGGGAATCTTTCTGCAAACTTATGGACAGAGACTGCTGCAGGCTGTTGGAGATACTGTCTTATCTATGATTTCTCTGATCATAGGTGCTGTTTTGAATATTATTCTTGATCCTATTATGATTTTCGGTCTGCTCGGCTGCCCTGCAATGGGAATCCGTGGTGCAGCAATCGCAACTGTCATTGGACAAATGGTTGGGGCCATCGCTGCTTTATTGTTTAACCGTTTCCGAAATCCGATAATTCATGTACGTCTGAAAAACTATCATTTCAGATGGCAGGATGTTGCCGCTATTTACCGGGTTGGGCTTCCAACAATCGTTATGCAGGCTATCGGGAGCATTATGACATTTGCAGTAAACAGTATTCTCCTGTCTGTTTCTGCAACAGCAGTTGCTTTTTTCGGTGTCTATTATAAACTACAGAATTTCCTGATGATGCCAATCAATGGTCTGGGACAGGCTGCTATTCCAATTGTTGGATATAATTATGGCGATAAAAAATATTATCGAGTACAGCAGACATGGAAAGTTTTACTTCCTACCGGAGCAATCATTGCCTTATGCGGAACCGTTATATTCTGGTGTTTTCCAGGACAGTTACTGCAACTATTTTCCGCAAGCCAGGAAATGCTGACTCTCGGTATTCCGGCACTGAGAATTATTTCCGTTTCCTTTATTATGGCTGCAATTACAATCCTGTGCGGATATTTTGCTTCCGGACTCGGAAACGGTATCATTAATATGATCAGTGCTGCTATAAGGCAACTTATTTTATTAGTTCCCTGCCTCTTGATTTTCATAAAAATCTCTGGCATTTCACATGGCTGGTATGCATTCTGGATTGCAGAAATCGTTGCCTGCATTTACAGCTATTGCACGTCACATAAATTATTAAAAACAATTTTCACACACAAATTGGAGGTAAGAAAATGAACGAAATCTTTCACAGAACAAGCGTCCGAAATTATCTTGACAGACAAATAGAGCAGGAAAAAGTAGAACAGATGCTCCGAGCAGCTATGGCAGCTCCATCTGCCGGAAATCAACAACCATGGGAATATTATGTCATCACAAATCCTTCCATACTGAAAAAACTATCAAAAACAAGTCCTTATGCCGGATGTACAGCATCTGCTCCTCTCGCTTTTGTCGCTTGTTACAGAACAACTTGCAAAATGCCAGAATATGCTCAGATAGATATGAGTGCTTCTGTTGAAAATCTTTTATTGGAAGCAGATTCGCTTGGACTTGGTGCGGTATGGCTTGGAATCGCACCATTAAAAGAACGTATGGAAGCAGTCCACAATGTACTGCAAATTTCTCAAAATTTAGTTCCCTTTGCAATCATACCATGTGGTTATCCAGATACGGTACACCCTCAACAAGATCGTTTTGATTCCAAACGAGTCCACTATATTTCATAATTTCAAATCTCAAAAGGGCATGAATCCAACAGCAGATTCACGCCCTTTCATTCATTTAATCCTGTTTTTCCTTTGTTTCATATACTTTAAAACCAGTTATCTGAAGTACCAGACATATCACTGCTAGAATAAGTAAGAATATGAAACTATGGGTAGAGCCTGATGCTGTTTTCATTTCATAACTCACCCCACTGTTCTGGTTCTGTACAGAAGCTACCAGTGCAGCACAGACACTTGTTCCAACCGCACCTGCAAACTGCATCAAGGTATTGAAACTGGTATTTCCATATGCTTTCTGTTGAACCGGCAATCTCAAATTTCCGATCGTCATTGTATTTCCAAACGCAATTCCACACCCGATTCCAAAAATAATATAGAATCCTATAATCATTCCTGTATTTAATTTCATTCCAAATACAGTAAACAATAAAATTCCTATCGTCATCAGACTGGTTCCTGTTAATATTGGAAGCTTTGCTCCGACCTTATCAAGAGCAGCACCACTAAATGGTCCCATAAGTGCATTTAATCCTGCCCCTGGAAGAAGCATAAATCCGGAAGCCATAGATTCACACAAAAGAGCAACCTGCAAGTAATTTGGAAGCAGAAAACTGGTTCCCAGCATAATCGCATTAATCAGGAAAAATGCCACTAAATGACATGTAAACGGAATATTTTTAAAAATACTGATATCAATCAGAGGATTTTCACATTTACTGCAATGTTTTACAAACAGTCCCAATGCAACAATGCCAATTACAAATGCTCCAATCTCTATAGCCGGGTTCTCTCTAAAGGATGCCATATTAGCAAAACCGTACACCAATCCAAAGAAGGTCAGCATGATAAATAAAATTCCCCAGATGTCAACCGGAACTTTCTCCGGTTCATGTTTTTCCTCAATCGTACTCATTCCAAGAAGCAATGTCAAAATTAACACCGGAATTAAAATCACAAAAATATATCGCCATCCTAAAGTCTGATTTACAATACCTCCGTATGTCGGTCCGAGTGCCGGTGCCGCAGCTGATACCAGGGCACCATATCCCATATAAGTTCCGACTTTTTCAAATGGAATCTGTTCCAGAATAATACAAAATGCAATCGGTACTCCAACTCCAGTTCCGACTCCCTGAATCAGTCTTGCCAGCAGCAAGAATCCAAAATTCGGAGAAAAGATTGCAACCACAGTTCCGGCCACAAAACACAATGTTCCAAATATGAAAAGCTGTTTTAATCTAAAACGTTTTTGCAAAAATGCAGATAACGGTGTGATCATTGCTACGACAAGAAGATTTCCCGTTGTAAGCCATTGCACTGTTTTTGTAGATACTCCAAATGTGTTCATTACTGCCGGAAACGCAATATTTACAGCTGTTTCAGTTATCAGTCCGCAAAATGAAACCAGACATGCTGCCACAACTGCCAGTGTAAGTTTCATTGGTACTTTTACTTTACTACTCATTCTTTCACCATCCCTTTATTTTCCTGCATTAACAATAAGTTCTACACATTTCTCAATTCCCAATTTACTGGAATTGAGCAATAAATCATAATTATTCTTATTTTCCCATTCTTTATTGTAAAAACTTAAAGCATGCATTTTCCTTTCATGATCCGTTTTTTCAATCATTATTTTCGCATCTTTTTCATTGTATCTTTAATAATTTCTGAATCGTATAATGGAATCCCCAGTTTTTGGGCTACCATTTTTCCAATTGTCCTGCCGCCACTGACATACTGTCTGCTGATTGTAATTACTTTCTTCATCCTGTGCCTCCTCGTATACTAAAAAAACGCAAAAAAAGGAGACATGCACTTTTTGTGTCATATCTCCATAAATATCGTTTCCTCTTGCGTAAAATTATTTTAACAATTTTCCATTATTAATGCAAAAGGCATTTACCACAATATTTTTCCTGCTACATATTAGTACTTTTTACTATATTCTTGTGCAATCAATATTTTTAAGTATTCGTGTGCCTGCGCTTTCGAACAATTCGTGCTTCTTATAGCTATCCATTGCCATACCAAAAATAAAGTATTGCTATAATAGTCAGCAAGTAATTCATTTGGAATGTCTTTTTGCGTTGCTTCCGGACAGGTTTTAAATATAAAACGCATTTTATTGTTCAGAAAATTTCGGAAGCTTGAAAACATATATCCGATTTCACTGTTGTGTAAAAGAACCTTGTGTATAACCGCTTCATTTTGCTTTGTAAAATCATAAATGCGGTCAAAATAAAGATATAACATTTCATTTTCTTCGGCATGATGATAATCACAAAATCCTACCTGCTCAGCAAGTGTCTGCCAACAGTAACCAAGCAAATCATATTTATCATCAAAGTAATTATAAAATGTCGCACGGGGATATTGTG
>CAVBHX010000109.1:0-4505 GCA_963595255.1 bacterium | reverse complement strand
AAGAATCAGCTGGCGGGAATGAGTGCCCATGTGCCAAAACCTTTGGATGGAAATATGCTTGCTGAAGTTGCAAAGAAATGTCTTGCGAAAAAACGATTATAAAATAAAATTCTTTAACGAAACCGGGATGAAGAGCTGCCTCCTCATCCCGGTTTTTTTATGCAATAAAAATATTATCGTAGAATAAGATCAATCGTAGAATTTTATTATCGTAAAATCTCGTCAATGGTAGAAACCGTACTGAAGGATCCCTTATTCTTAGAAATAATCTTTCTCATTTGTTGAAGCTCGAAGTAGTTCACATAGCAAATGAGAGTTGTATTTTCTCCGGCGATGACACCGGAGGAATTGATAATCGTACAAGTTTTATTAAGCTTTTCTTTAATATCTTTGATCAGGTTATCCGGATTTTTTGTAATAATAGTTACTTGCTTAATGGCCTCGTAGTGATCGGTAAAGTGATCGATGATGGCAGTGGCTATAATGTATACCAGGAGACTGAGAAGAGCAGCGTCCCGGTTGATGAGTCCAAATACTGCGATATATACACAGATGTTAAAGGCAACCAGGAAATTGGAAATACTGTAATCTCTTCCGGTATGTTTATATATCCGGCTAACAACGATATTGGCCAGAATCTCAGATCCGTCAATACAGCCTCCGTTCCGTAGGATCAGGGAAAGACCAATACCTAGAAGGATGCCTCCAAAGGCAACAGCAAGAAAATGTTCTGTATTTAGTTCAAAGGGGATTTCTTCAAAACAGGCAAGGCCAATGGTATATATGATAAAACCGACAAAAGTTTTTGCAAAGAAATATCTTCCAAGAAGAAGAATACCGGCGATCAGAAATGGCAGAAATACTACAAATACGCAAAGGGATAGGTTATATCCCGTAAGTTTGCTGATAATCATGGCAATTCCGGCAGTTCCATAATCGATGGCATCGTTGGGAAGCAAGATACAGGCTACGGAGAAACTGGCTAACAGTGCCCCCACTATGATGGAAAGGTACGAGAATAATTCTTTAAATTTTTTGTTCACTAGTCATCATCTCCTTTAATTTTTATGTTTAATCATAACAGAACAAATAGGCTCTGTCTATTGTCATGAAATAAAAAAGGCTACATCCCCGTTGTCTGGGGTGTAGCCTCTTTGCTCGTTAGATGTTCTGTTTGTTATAAGATGTAATATTGTCCTGCGTTCTCATCTGCTTCCTTGTATTCTTTTACTTCAGCAATGAGACAGTGGCTTCTTACATGGCAGTCAGGCATTAGCTGGTTATAAAAGCTTCGCAAGTTGTCGGAATGGCTGATCACGCAGACTTTCGTATTTCCCGGATAGGTCTGGGCGGCTGCCTTGCAGCTGTCGGCAATCAGATTGATGCCGTCCAACTTTTCCTCCGATCCCAGAAAGATCGGATAGAGGATCTTCTGATCAGAGGGAATGACCTTCTCGTCTGCAATCTTTGAATCTGTCACTGCGATGCTCTGGATCAAAAGGCCTCCCGTAAGAAGACCATTTTGATAGCTGATTCGGCTAAGCATCGGATCGAAAAGTTCTTCCTGATGCCAGATGCATTTTCGGCCGGTCTGAAGTTTCATATTCGAAAGTTTCGCCAGAACTAGCTTTCGTTCATCCGCTGTCAACTCTCCTAAGGCTTTTACGGTGCTTCCTTTTGGAATTTTGATGTGCTCAAAGGTATGGGACAGCTTCTCCACTGTCGTATGCCATTCTCCCGGAAGTTCCCTGCGACTTGTAAAGTAATGATCCCTAAGATAGGAATTCTCTGCGGCACAGTATTGCTCTCGCTCTGTGGTTTGAATAATATGGGCTTCTACATAGGGAAAGTCTTTGCGAGACGCTGCGTCAAAGACAGCCGTCAAAAGCGCTGTCCCGACGCCTCTGGTCCGGTACTCCGGATCTACACAGAGCCAATGAATCTTATAGGAGTTTTCTCCTTTCTCGCAGATCATCAACCCAACCGGAATTACCTCGTGGGTATCTTCCCGCTCTTCGAGGGCTCCCAGGGCAAACATGCCTGCCATAGTCATACGATCCATCAGCATCAGCGGATCCATTGCCATAAAATAGATTTTCTGTTCGTTGGTAATCGAAACAATTTTAATCATATTACATCGTAACTCTTTCTTTTTTTGTATCCAATTGATGCTTTCATTATACTTCAGCACTAGGACTTATCAAAGATTTTCAGTCCTTTTTTGTCGCATAAGGCTCTAAGCGTGTTTTCCATTTCCATATTTATTGTGCCTGGATCATTTGCTTTCTCTGCCTTCATTTCTGCAAGTACTTCTTTTGATTTAGTGTCAAATTCGGCTTTGGACGCTGCTTCAGAATTCTCATCATTTGTAAAATGTGCGGATTGATCATAACCATGAGCAAGTCTATTGAGGTTCACCAATGGAAGGATCTTAGTTACATGATTACTGTCAAAAACATTTTTCATGTATGTAATGTAAGGATGAGAACTTCTCTTTTCCTCTTGTAATAAGAACCTGCGGAATGTCTGATACAGGGAAGAGAACCCTTTAGCAAATACCATGTTGTGGTCGTATGTTGCTATTTGTGATTCAAGTGAATCATTATTCCTTTCAAATTTGGCTAATCTCAGATAAACAGAAGCTAGCGCAGCAATTCGGTCCTCAACATTGTCGCTATGAAGTAATTGCATTGCTTTTTCATTATAGTCAAATAACTTTTGTGTCAACTGTGTAGGCTGACCATCTTTATTTGTATTGTATACAAGGAGTAGGGAGTAGAGTTGCTCATTATTTTCCCAATACTTATTGTCGCCGTTCAGATAATTCGAATAACGTTCCTCTATAAGTGCTTTTGCTTTCTTCTCATGCCTTGATTTAGATTTTTGTGCTTTGCAGAGCATTGCCATATACTCCTGAGTGGCCGGTTTATTCTGCTCTTTAGACTCTGCCTGATCCACCTTCTGGATTAATTGACGGAGCTGGTTCTCTAATTCCTTGTTAATAGGCACGTGCAAAGTATCGTGTTGTGCCTTAGTTTGTGCAAGCAGCGAATCTTCTAGGGCTTGCAGCTCTTCTTTACTTTTAGCAGGGATTTTGCACTTCTCGAAGTTTTTCATATCAAGTCCTATATTTTGCACGTGTATGGCAAAAACAGAAGACATCATATTCATAGTATTATCCCTCAGACGGTCGGCCATGTATTGCAGCAAGGGATTGTTGGCATCCATACGCTTCCTTAATTCCTCAATAAAACTACACAAAAGTGGTTTGTTTGCGTTTAGACAATTTTCCCCGTAGAAACTCTTCTTCTCGCATTCGAGAATATTCTTTGCATCCAAATCATCCTGGGTGAGGTCTGGAAGGGATTGTCTCAGAAAAATTCGGGCGAGAGCAGCTAGTTGTCTTTCTGTATCATTACTTGAAAATGCTCTTAAAAATTTTTGATTTATCTGATAATTACGCACGGTTTCTAACGTGACATTCCCATTTTTATCACGTTCGTATGGAAGCATGATCTGTGACCATCTTATGTCAGGTATATTTGTCTTAACTGTTTTCTTATATTTGGTTAGAGCTTCATTAAAGGTATCGGCTTCATAAGTTTTTAATTCGTTTGACAAATTTTCATGTGCGGCTTTGTCCCGTCCCCTTATATCTATGATTTCTCTGTATACAAACAATTTGTCTGTCATGGCAAGCAACTTGGTTATCTGAGTCATACGCTTGCGTCCCTGTGGGGTGCCATATTTGGTCTTGTATCTAAGTTGTGCATATGCCATCATACAGCCCTGTAATCTCCAAAGAATGTCCATCTGCTTGGATAAATTTGGTTCATTGATGTACTCTGTGGCCGCCTCTGCAACAGCTTTATAAGCATCCGAATCATTTTTAGAAGTATGCTGAAGCAGTGTTCGAATTTCATTATCAAATGCTTCAAAAGTGGCGTCATCTCGAATGGCCTTCTGGGCTTGATCTCGCTGGGCCATTTTCTTGGTAAGGTCTTTGGCTTTCGTCTTTAGCTGTGCCAGTTCCCCGCTTCTTTCCTGCCAATTTTCTTTTTTATGATTTTTAATATACAGTGCTTTGAATTGTGCTAAGATCTCCTCGGATTCTTTGCCGCATTCATCAAAGTTCTGAGCCCAGGCGTTCTGTTTTCTTCCGTTTACATAAGTCTGTAACGCACCTAACTCTCTATACTTCTCATCATTCTTAAGAAGATTATAGAAGAACTGATCTTCCTGTACCTCCTGATCTCTTTGCATCTGCTGAAATTGTTCTAAGGTAAGTCCGCTACGTAAAGCCTCTTTCTTGGTCGGTCTCTGAAATAGTGGTTGCTGTTGTTGCTGTTGCTGTGCATTCATTTGTCCAAATTCGTTCGGCATAATAATTTTTCCTTTCTTGTTATGATTTCTAATATTTTATAGAACAACTTTCTGTTTTGCTTTCTGCTCATTTATACGACAGCTTTCTTATGAGGTATAGAAAATATTCACTAATGTTAGGT
>CAVBHX010000108.1:0-4510 GCA_963595255.1 bacterium | reverse complement strand
AGAACATAAGCATTTGTTCTCTTTTTTTATCTGCATTTTTAGTCATCATAAAAAACACCGCCTTCTGATATTTATTATATCAGAAAGACGGTTCTAAAAGTAGAAAAGCCCAGCAATTGCTGGACTTTGTCTACAGTCTGAACACGCAGGATTTTCCTGCGTGTTTTTTTGTACCAAAGAATACTATGCCGGGTAATTTAACTGTTCATCAGTAATATTCTCAAGAACCTCGGTAAGATATTTCTTAGACAGATATTTCGCCATCGGAAGGTTCATATCCAGATAGTTGCCACAGTCTTTGGCAGCGGCTCCGGGAACTTCACCTTCGAATTCTGCCATAAATGTATACATTTCTTTTAATAATGGTACGATATCTTTGGATTCATAACTTCCGGCGAGGATCAGATAGAATCCGGTACGGCATCCCATTGGTCCGAAGTAGATCGTTTTGTCGGCATATTCTGCATGATTGCGTAAGAATGTTGCGGCAAGATGTTCGATGGTGTGAACCTCAGCTGTGTTCATCACTGGTTCCTTGTTGGGACGGGTCATGCGCAGATCAAAAGTTGTGATCGGATTACCGGCTACCTGGTCGACACGGGAAACATATACACCCGGAACAAGTCTCAGGTGATCTACTGTAAAACTTGCAATTTTTTCCATAATTGATACACCTCTTTTTTCACAATTTTTCAAAATATTATGCAGAAATATTATAGCATTTTCAGCAGAATTTGACTATAAAAAGATGAAAAGGTGTGATATACTGAATTTTATATTGGCATTAGAGGTCAATGCGGTTAACAGTGTCTGTGGAGTGTATTCATGGATGGAAAAGGGTATTTTAGGAGGAAAAATTAGGAGAATGAAGCTTTATCTGGTAAGACATGGAGAAACTGATTGGAATAAAGTAAAAAAGATTCAGGGGCAGGTGGATATCCCGCTGAATCAGTTTGGCAAGCGTCTGGCAGAAGAAACAGCGGAAGGACTGCGGGATATCCCGTTTGATCTGTGTATTTCAAGTCCGCTGTCAAGAGCACATGAGACGGCGAGAATTATATTGTATGGGAAAGATATCCCGATCGTCAAAGATGACAGAATTGAGGAAATGGCATTTGGTGAATATGAAGGAAAATGCTGTGCAAGAGATAACTGGGAACTCCCGGAGGATTTTCACAAATTTTTTAATGATCCGGCAGGATTCGTACCTGGGAAAGGCGGAGAATCATTTGCTGATGTGAAGAAGAGAACCGGAGAATTTCTGAAGAGTCTGTATAAAAAGACTGAGGGTGTATATGAAAATATTCTGATCACCACACATGGTGCGGCACTGGCCGGAATGCTGAATAATATCCGAAAAGAGCCGTTAGAGAAGTACTGGGGAATCGGGGTACACAGTAACTGCGGAGTAACGGAAGTAGAAGTGAAGAATGGAGAGGCGACGATTCTTTCTGAAAATGTTACATATTACGAGGAAGCAGTAAGACCATGGGCTGATAAATAAAAATAGTTATAAAAATCATGATATCATAAGAGCAAAAGGAGAATGAATATGGCAATTGAAACAGCGGGACAACAGAAGTATGCAGATTTGACTGCAAAAAGAATTAAGTCGTTGCAGACGGGGATGATAATCTGGATCAGCCTTTTTTGTCTGGCACTGATCTGTTCTTTTTCTAATAATCTGCTTGCAATCATTGTGGGAATTGTAGCGGTAGTCTATGCAGTGGTCAATACAAAGGGAAGAAAAGCATTCAACAGTAAACTGGATAAAATAGAAGATAAAAATGAATTCTACCGCCAGATTGTGGCACCAGATGTACTTGAATTGAAAGAAGAACAGCTTCTGGTTGCAAAAGATTATGTCATTGTAGTTGATGCGGATGTATGGATATACGATCTGTATCATATGGAAAAAGTAGAAGTGGGAAAACAAGGAAATGTGAAGAAAACTCTGTTCCTGACAGAACCAAATGGAAAAAGACATGCCATTTTGTCGACAACTAAGGGGGATGGAAGACAGGAAGCGTTTGATCAGGTGTATTATAGATTGCATGAGAGGTTGGGGATTTAATTCATTAATTTTATTGGCCTCTCGGTCCTTGAAGAAAACAGTATAAAGTGATTCTTGTTCAGGTTCCATGTCCTAAGAAAAACTAAGAGAGCCAGAATCCCCTAAAAGCAAAGGAATTACGTTCACAACTCACCCCTTCGGGGTTCAAACAGGTTCACTACATTCCTTTAACGGGGATTCTAACTCTCTAATTTTTTCTAAGAACATTCCACATTCACTAGAATCACTTTATACTGTTTTCTTCAAGTCGTGACTGGCTGCAGAAGTTAATGAATAAAATGCCGGGAGTGGTAATCTTATGGAGACCACTACGGTACACTATCGGATGAAATCCTTGAAAATCCACTACATGACAAGTAATACAGTAACCTTTCGGTATCACATTGGTTCCGCTTCCGGCACTTAATTCTTCAGGCATTCGATAACCACGGAATAAAAGGTAGGATTCCTACCTTTTATTCCGGTCCGGGTAGCCGCCAGCCTGATGCATTAAATCTCCAAATCTAATTATCTTCCTCCTGAACAGTATAAGTCTGTCTCTTACGAGCCATCTCATCACTTTCAAGATACTCATCATAAGTTGTAATCTTATCGATCAGCTTACCGCCCGGAACGATCTCCATGATACGGTTGGCAGTAGTCTGTACGATCTGGTGGTCTCTGGAAGAGAAGAGAAGTACACCAGGGAATTTTGTCATTCCATTGTTGAGTGCAGTGATACTTTCCATATCCAGGTGGTTGGTAGGCTCGTCAAGGATCAGTACATTGGCACCGCTGATCATCATCTTGGATAACAGACAGCGTACCTTCTCTCCTCCGGAAAGAACACGTACCTTCTTCACACCGTCATCACCGGAGAACAGCATACGTCCAAGGAATCCACGTACATAAGTGGCATCTTTTTCTTCCGAATACTGTGTCAGCCAGTCTACGATGCTGTAATCGTTGTCGAATTCACTTCCGCTGTCGAGTGGGAAGTAAGCCTGAGTTGTAGTGATTCCCCATTTATAAGTACCTTCGTCCGGTTCCATCTCTCCTGCAAGGATCTGGAAGAGCGTTGTCTTGGCAAGCTCATTGCTTCCGACGAATGCAACCTTGTCATCGTGGTTCAGAGTAAAGGAAATGTTATCCAGAACCTTTTCGCCGTCAATTGTTTTGCTTAATCCTTCGACTGTCAGTACTTCATTACCGATCTCGCGGTTTGGACGGAAGTCGATATAAGGATATTTACGGCTGGATGGCTGGATGTCATCAAGCTGGATTTTCTCCAAGGCACGTTTTCTGGAAGTAGCCTGCTTAGACTTTGAAGCATTGGCACTGAAACGTGAGATGAATTCCTGTAACTCTTTGATCTTTTCTTCTTTTTTCTTATTGGCTTCTTTCATCTGACGGATCAGAAGCTGGCTTGATTCATACCAGAAGTCATAGTTACCGGCATAGAGCTTGATCTTACCATAATCGATATCGGCGATCTGTGTGCAGACCTTATTCAGGAAGTAACGGTCATGGGATACAACGATGACGGTATTGTCAAAGTTGATCAGGAATTCTTCCAGCCATGCGATCGCATCGAGGTCTAAGTGGTTAGTAGGCTCGTCGAGGAGCAGAATGTCCGGATTACCGAACAGTGCCTGTGCAAGCAGGACCTTAACCTTCTCCGGACCATTTAAGTTCTTCATCATTTCATAATGCATTTCAACCGGAATTCCAAGACCATTTAATAATGTGGCAGCATCAGATTCCGCTTCCCATCCGTTCATGGCTGCGAATTCACCTTCCAGTTCGCTGGCTTTCATACCGTCTTCATCGGTGAAATCTTCTTTTGCATAGATGGCTTCTTTTTCTTTCATGATCTCATACAGTCTTGCATTTCCCATCATAACGGTATCCAGAACCGGATATTCGTCGTATTTGAAATGATCCTGCTGCAGGAAAGAAAGACGCTCGCCTGGTGTGATGATAACTTCACCGTTCGTCGGTTCAAGCTGTCCGGACAGAATCTTAAGAAATGTAGATTTACCCGCACCGTTTGCTCCAATCAGACCGTAGCAGTTTCCTTCAGTAAATTTAATATTAACATCTTCGAACAGGGCTTTTTTACCAACCCGTAATGTTACATTACTTGTACTAATCATATTGGTTTGTATTCTCCTTGTCGTTTGAATCTTCGTTGATAGTAATGCGCCCGGATTTGCAGACGCTGACTAGCATATAGTACCAGAGATAAAGGAAAATAGCAAGGGAAGTTCCTCTTTTCCTTCTATGAAAAAGGGTATATAATGATAGCAGTATCATGCGCAGAGCTGTCGGTGGCAGGTTCTGCAGATAAACGATAAAAATGCGCAGACAAATTTACGAAGATTATAAAGCTAAAAAGAGCTAACTATATAAAAATCAAGCAGTTTTTTAGAAAAATTGAATTTTAGTTAGCAAAAG
>CAVBHX010000107.1:0-4535 GCA_963595255.1 bacterium | reverse complement strand
TTCATTTTAATGTAAAACAGGGATTTTTTGCAAACAAAAACCTCGAAGCGTGAATTGACAGGCTTCGAGGTGGAATCATAAATCCACAAATATTCAATTAGAGTTTAAACCTATTGCTTGCTACCGTTCCTTACGCATATCTGAAAAGCAGATTCCAAGATTTGTATATCTTTCAAGAGAATGATACTCCTGCCGGATAAAGTTCCAAGATTCTTTATATCCATCAATCCGTGAAAAATCAGAATCAGAGATAAATCTCAAAAAACCATCAATATCATCCCTATATTTTCTGGCAAAGGCGTATGCATCATTCTCCTTGTCTTCATCAGTGCTATTCAGCTTATCATAAAGCACATGATCCAGATTACAGGACATATAATATGCCTGATATGGAATCGTAGACCAAACCTTTGATAAATTTATGATGCGATTTAGCTTGCTCCTCTTATGCTTATTACGGCTAATTAACAGCTTGGGTTTAGCTGTCTGAATTGTGGTCAGCAAGTATTGTGGAGTCTTTAAACCCGTATTTTCAATAATTGCATTATCCGTTATAAAGGCTCCATCCATGTCAATTAGATGAATTACCTGCTGAAAATGACGCTGAGTAAAGTGCATAGATGACGCATAGCTTTTTACCACATTCCCCAGCGCACAAACAATATCCTTAGGAGCGATGTTTAAATCAGATGTAATATCACCATGCATAATCTCTATATGAACTTTGTTCTTATCAAAAATCCTGTTAAAAATAACACCAAGAGCTGTATCATCGGATGGACCTTCTACAATTATAAATACAACCTTTTTACGGGACATCGACATCACCTGCCTCTCTGAAGGCTAGTGCTATTTCAGAATTGTTAGTTGAATCATAAACCTCCTCACTTTGTTCCCCTAGGATAATATCTCTAAAATAAAAATCTCGTAGATTATTGGTATCTTTTAAATTACTCATTCTGATATATCTATTAGAAGGATTGGTTGTTGTAAAAGCAATGAATCCTCGATCCAAAGTTTCCAACGGACGCAGATTATGAGAAGTAAATATCAGCTGACCTTTTCCTTTTTCTGAAATAATACGAAGAATTTCTCCCAGAAGATATTCAAACACACCAGAATCCAGCTCATCAATTGCAACTGTAATAGACGAACGATTATAAACCACAATCAGCAGCTGTAGAATTGATATAATCTTTTTTATGCCTTCTGATTCATATTTAAGTGGAATAGCCTTCTTGTTTTTCAAAGACATCAGCTGAATCTTGATACCTTTCTCACCGTTCGCATATACCATTTCACCCAAATTCTCAAGGCGAATTGTTAACCCTGGTACAATCTGTGAGAGGACTACATTCATATTTTCGATAATTTGTTCAACCATTGAAAGGACTTCCTTCCGAATAGGTGCAGCCTCTTCCAATGGAATCAAAATATTGCCAACAGCGCCATTCCTGCCAGTTTCAAATTTAAACGAAAGCGGAAGCATATTCATGCTGATAATTCCAGTATTCGTAGTATTAATTACAAACAACTCATAATTACCATAACGGACAAGACTGTCAATCAGCCGAATATGACGCTGATATTCTGCATCCTCTCGGCCGGCTTCATTATCTTTTATGACTGACAATAATTCTCTCGAAAAAACAAAGGATCTAGAAGCCCCCTGTACTATCCTTTTATTGACCATAAGGTTCATTGCAATATCTCTGTCTTTTCCCACTAAGCAGTAATACTTGCCCATAGGAGTAAAAATCTTTTGAGTTGACGTATTAATCAAGACACTTTTCCTGGCCTTTAGAAATTCGCTTTCATATGCATAACTTAATACTTCATCGGTAATACTGGGTTTAAAGCTAATCTCAGCATTGTCAGCAACATCTATATTTTGAGCAACCTCTATTTTCTCTGGTCTCAAATTAAATTCGTAGAAGACGTGATATTTTTCTTCTTTATTCTCGACTGAAAACTCATAACTCAGTGAAGCATATTCTGTTTCTACATTTATATAATCAGCATATTTTGATGGAATTGGAGTACCCATTAATGCTGATTTCAATAGAGCAATAGCATCTATTAAGGCTGTCTTTCCTGACCCATTCTGTCCATATAGCCCTAATATGCTGGTACGATAGTTCTTTCTATCATTTTTAAAATATAGCTGTCCCCACTTAACATTCTTGAAATTTTTTATTACAATGCGCTCTAATCTCACTATTGTATCCATCTTGCAATTCACCTCCATACAATTCGATTTATTTCAGTATTTGTTCGAATCATATCATTCGATTGTGATTTTTGTCAACATGAATCTAGTTTAACTCTTATTTTCTTCCATTTCTAGGATTAATAGATGTATTTTACAACAGTAAGTTCCAGTTTCAAACTGAATGAACTGAATTTTAAATTTTCAATTCACTGCTAAAAACAAAAACCTCGAAGTATTAATCAATCTGACTTCGAGGGTAAGTATATATTTTTTATTTTTTGAACAAATCGCTATGTGTTCCCGTTCGAGATAATGTCAAAACTAATACTCCGTCCTCTATACGATAAATTAACAGCCAATCTGGAAGTATATGACACTCCCTATGTCCACTCCATCGTCCTGTCAATGCGTGATCTCTGTATTGACTTGGAAGGGCTTCGCCCATCGCCAGAATAGAAATAACTTTTTCCAGCATTTCAATCTTCAATCCACGTTTCATAGCCAGTTTAAAATCTTTCTTAAACTGCCCTGTAGTTTTAACGGTATATTTTGTTTTGTTCATGATTTTAAGTCTGCAAATAACTCATCCAAATCGTTGTAGCCCTTCACTGATGGATCTTTTGCAATCCTTTCTGCCTCCAGCATGGCGGCAACAGTTTCCCTATTGGGCTGATTCAATGAAATATTAAATGGGATGCGCCCCTCTCTGAGAGACTGACGGACAAAAATATTGAATGCTGTTGTCAGATTCATGCCCAGCTCTCCAAAAAGGATATCTGCTTTTGCTTTCAAATCAGAATCCATCCTAATGCTTATATTTGTTGTTGCTCCGGACATAAGAAGTACTCCTTTCGTGTTTTTAAGCAAATTATACGTTATCTGCACGAATAATTCAATAAACTGCACGAATAAATGCATGAATACAAGTAAACAAAAACCTCGAGGCCTGCATGTCAAGCTTCGAGGTTTATTTCGTGTATGGTGCGATTGGCGCGATTCGAACGCGCGACCCCCTGCTTAGGAGGCAGATGCTCTATCCAGCTGAGCTACAACCGCACATCGTGTTTAATTATAACAAATAATGATATTATATGCAACCAGAGACCTCCGAGGAGGTCTCTGGTTGGGGTTTTGTAAAATTAGAAGAAGAAGTTGAGCTGGCCAACGATGCGGTTCTGCTTCTTCTGGGTGTTGAAGTCCTTGCCCCAGAAGTAGTCAACAAAACCAGTAACGTTCTTGGTGAATACATAAGTACCACCAACAGCCCAGCCCTTCTGGCTGTCATACATAGCATCATCAAAGGTAACGGAAGGAGATACAGCGTTTGCAATCTTGCGATATGCAAGGAAGAGACCATAGGTACCACGCTTGGAAACGTCTGCACCCTTGTAGCTAACCTGAATGCTGTAGGAGTGGTTACCCTTATTGAATCCAGCTTTTTTTCCGTTTGAACGTGTCTCACCATTACCAAGCTTGCCAGCGTCAAATCCCATGGAATGAGCATAGTCAAGAATGAGGCGTACATTCTTGTCGAAGCGGTAGCCCATACCTACATTCCATGCACCAAGCTTGGAGAAGGAGTCACCATCTGCAGAAAATCTGCTTGCAAAGGTATGGCTCTTCCAAACACGAGCACCAACACCAGCATCCAGCTTACCATTATTATACACAGCTTCACCTGCGAGGTAAGTGAATGTGGAACGGCTGTAGTCAGGACGGCCATTAACTTGGTTGATATCGTTAGTGGTGTCAAAGATGTTCTCTGAAGCCCAGCTTCCACGGCCAGCGGTGAGCTGTACTTTTACGTTCTTGCCAGCGCCGAAGGTTACCTCAGCACCAGTGATATTAGCATCGGACTCGAGGCCATGGGTAGCGTTGTCGAAGGAGCCGAAACGACCAAGCTTAATGCTGGTGGTGCCATACTTACCTTCAGCATATGCTCTGTTGATACGAGTGAAGTTTTCCTGACGTCCGTTCTGGTTTACACCAACGGAGTTGGACATGCCGGAGTTAGCGGACATGTAATGCTCAATACGTGCATGGCCAGTCCAGTTGTCGTTAATCTCCATGGAAGTGTTCAAACGGAGAACAATGCGCTGTGCGGTATCAACACGGCCAAGATCGTCATCTTCTTTAGTACCGAAGTTGTTGTTTACACCCTCGATGTTACGCTTAGTGAAATCGTATCTTACGAAGCCATCCCACTTAACGTTGTCAACCTTGCTCTCAAGGTTGGATACACGAACACCGAGGTTCTTGAGCTCATCGGAGAACTCAGCAGCGAGCTTGTCGATAAGAGCCTTGTCAGCAGCGCTGGTGTCAG
>CAVBHX010000106.1:0-4586 GCA_963595255.1 bacterium | reverse complement strand
TAGGTATCTGAAACAGAAGTCTGTACAAGATGCTAGAGATGACGCACAAGCGTATGAAAAAGCTGCGGAATATGTGGAACAGGCTACACAAATGGCATTGGACGCACAAACACGCTTAGATGGTGTGATTGAGCGTGAAAATGCGGTGTTTAAACGTGAACAGGAATTGAAAGCAAAGGAACAGGCAATGCAGGAGCGTGAGAATGCTGTGAAATTGCGTGAAGATGCTTCTGATTTGCGTGATAAGGCTTTAGATGAACGTGAGGAGAGCTTGAACGCAAAGGCTGATAAGATTGCATTAGACCAAAAGGATATTTTAAAGGATAAGTTGGATATTAAGCAAAAGAAGAAACAGCAGGAAAAGAAAGATGCTGATTTCCAAGTGAGAGAGGATGCTCTGGACGCACAGAAAAAGGCTATAGATGCTGACAGACTGGCAGAAGATGCAAGAGAAGCCGAAAACAGCAAGGCTATTGCATATTGGAAACAGCATGTTAAAGAAAGGGCAAATAGACAGACTACGACAGCATACGACAATTCTTTGCAAGAATCGACTGGATACGACAGACGATTGCCGGGAGAATGATAGCATAAAAGCTTTCATGTATTACACCAACTCGAAGAGGGAGCTACCATGAACCGCCCTTGGCGGTGATATGGTAGGTCACTCTGAGAGGCGGTAGCACAGGGAGTGAGAATCCACGGAGTGGATTCGAGAGGGGTGTAGCCCCTCTTTTTTTATGTTTACCGTCGCCGAAAAACTTACCGTCGCCGTTACCGTAAAAAGACCGTCGCCAAAAAGTTTTTTCAAATCACGGGTTACCGTCGCCCTGCTTGCAAAATTTTTTAACAAAAATCGCTGAAAAAGCCTGTATTTATGCGCGGTCTGGTAACCTCCGTCAGTCAGACCGCGCCAACCCCAAAAACCATTTTACCGTCGCCTTTTGCCCTTTTTGAATCACTTTACCGTCGCCCTTAACCGTCGCCTGCCGTCAAAATGGGTAAAAAAACCGTCGCTTTTGCCGATTTTTTGAGTTTGCTAGTTGACATTACTTGACAACTTTTATATACTTGAATTAAAAGAAATACAAAAAAATGCCAGAAGGTGGTAGCTTCTGACATCTTTCGCAATCGGTTTGCCGACCGATTTTGAATCTTATTCATTTTTGCTGATAAATCAGCATTTTTCTATCTTTTATTATAAAGAATTTGCGTTAAGATGTCAAGCCACTTTCAGAACAAATAGAAAGGGGCTTATTTTTATGCCAGGAAAACATAATGCACGACCTGCAAACTATTTTTGCCAGGCAAGCTATTATTTTTATACACATGATAAAGATGGTAATGTTGTTAGTAACATTACAGAGGAACAATGGAAACAGTTATGGAGAGATTATTTTCAGAACTTAATTAAGAGTGGTGAATATAGATGGATTGTTTATATTTTTCATGCGAATGATAAAGATAATAAAGGTAATCCTAAAGGCTTACATATTCATTGGATTGCGAATTTTAAGAAAGGTATTGAGCAGTCCGCAGCTATGAAATTATTTAACATTACACGTTCTGATAATTGTCAGCCTGTGGGCGATAAAGCAGGTGCTTTTCAGTACCTTATTCATGTTACGGAAAAGGCTTTGCGTGACAAGAAATATATCTACAATTTAACAGATATTGAATGGGTTGCTGAGGACATGACAAAATGCAACTTTGAGTGGGTTATGAAACAACTTTATCCAACCAAAAATAAGGCTAAAAATGACAAGGAAATCTTGGATGAGGTTTACTTGAAGATTCTTAAAGGTGAGTTCACATTGGATGAAGCTAGAAAAGTGATTATTGAAACGTTAGGAACTGCAAAATGGGCTACGGAAAAGAAGAAAGCTGATTCAATGGTTATTGACTGGATGTGGTCAGTTAATAAATGGTATACGACACATAACTCTTGCAAAATTACCATGTTTGTTTCTGGTGGTGGTGGTTCACAAAAAACAGACTTGGTTCAGAACGTGATTGCACCGCATTTTGCTGATAAGAGAGGGGTTCACGTTCCACCTGCACCGATGGGCAGGATTACATACGACCCGATTGGTACATTTAGGGGTGAAAAGGTATCTATTCTGAATGAAATTACAGGTGATTCATGGATTTTAGAGGGGTTCTGTGAAACGTTAGACCCGACGCATTCAAGTACCGCAGGAAGCCGTTTTGCGGACAAGCCATTTTTTCCAGATTATATTTGCATGACAACCTCTGACTGTCTTGAAAATTTTATTTTAAAGATGTTCTTGAAGTGGTTGGATAACCGTACAAAAGGACATTGGGAAATCAAAGGAACTGGTATGGACCAACGTATCCAGAATATGGTTGATACAAGACGGTTTATTCCATATACAACGGATACGGCAGATGTTTGGAATAAAGTGTGGCAGATTAGAAGAAGAATCCCGATTGTTTTGAATTTGCATGATGGTATTGCAAGTATTGATTTATTGGATTATTCAAAGGAATTTTATTATATCAATAATGCAAGTCCGAATTATGGATATTTGCATTTTGCAGATGTGCAATATTCTACAACGGATGAAGCTGTTAAGAACAATTTTTTAAAGGTTCTTGATAGTGCTATTGCAAAGTATTTTGAATTGAATAATTTTACGGTTACACCGCAGACGGTACAAAGACCAGTGATTGATTTATAAGTTGGAGGGTTGATATTATGAAGAAAACATTTGAACAGGCTTTAGGTGAGATTATGAAGAATTATAGACTGAATAGAGATATGAGTCAGGCACAGGCTGGCGAAATGTTGGGAAAGTCTAAATATGTGATTCACAGAATTGAAAATGCAAAGCATAGAGCAAATGACGATGTTATTAAAGAGCTTTGTAAGATTTACAATTATGATTATTATACAACGATGAAAAACGTCTATACAATTATGGAGATTGATTTTAAATATCGCAAGCGTTCTGATGTTATGTATGAACTTGGGATTGTTACAGGGAACCACATGAAATATCATAGGTGCTTGAATGGTATGAGCGTTGAAGATGTTGCAAAGGAATTGAATGTTCCGATTGAGAAGATTTATGATTTTGAAAATGGTAAGCTTTGTAAAACAGATGAAGAATGTGACGCATATCTTGCACTTGAAAAGGAGTTGTGTAAATTGTATCATGTTCTTGTAAGTGTATTTGAACATGAAGTGCATGAGGAATATTCATTTTATGAAATTTAATACAAAGGAGTGATATAAAATGGCTAAGAAACAAACACCAGAGGAATTGAAAAAGAAAGCTGATGAGCTTAGAAAACAGGCAAATAAAGCTATGAAAAAGGCTAGACAGATTGAAAGACAGGAAGAACGCAAAAAGATTGCTTTAGAGCAGAAAAAAGAGCGTACAGAGTGGCTTTCTCTTCTGGAAGTTGCAAAAGTTGGAACGCTTAATATTACTGAAAATGGACAGCGTGTTCCGATTACTGTTCTTGATTATTTAAGACGTTTAAAGGCAGAACAGGAAGAAGAAAAGGCTAAAAAAGAAGCTGAGGAAAAGGCAAAGAAGCAGGAAGAAGAACAGACCGAAAGTCAGCCAGAAAATTTGAACGAACAGGAATAAGAAAAAGGCGGTTTTATACCGTCTTTTTTTGTTGTAAAAAATTCAGATTTGCAATATGTTAAAATCTATGTTATTACTTTAGTAAGAAACATAAATGCCCCGCAGGGGGACGATGGGTTAATTTATTAACCCAGAGGACAGTTTCACTGAGTTAATAAAAAGATTAAATAAAATATAAGGAGATGATTATACATGGGATGGACAGCAACTCCGCAAATTTTAGGGCTTGTTAGAGGTGAACCAAAGGCAGGACAGAAGCACAGAGCTAACGGAAAAGCTATTGTAGGAGAGATTGGGAATGAACGTATTACAACGTCTGCAACATTTGACGAAACACGTTCATATTTGAATGAGTATGAGTATAGAGAGGGTTTGTCTAGTAGTGGTTTTCAGTGTTGGGATTACATGGAAGAGAGGGCAAACAATTATACAACACATATTAAGATGAAAAATGGTAAAGAAGTAGATAGACATTTGAAGAGTGATGCTGTAATTGGTTATGCTATTATTTTTAATCCGCCTGAGGATGTATGTGTAGACTGGACAGATGAACAATATAATAAGTTTTTTGAGGATTCATGGAATTTCATGAAACAGAAAGAACCACGGCTTTTCAGAGATGAAAATATTGTGCTTGATGCGGTTCATCATGATGAGGGTGTTGACGAAACTGGAAAGAGTAAACATAAACATATTGCAGGGGAAACATTGGACGAAAACGGAAAATATTGTGGTAATCTGATTGACCCGAAATTATTGGCAGAAATTAATAAAGAGTATCCAAAGTTCATGCGTGAACATGGTTGGGATATGGATGATTTGGATTGTACTGATTGGGATAGATACAAAACGGATGAGAATTATAAAACAGAGCGAAAAGCAAAATGGAAAAGTAACGGTAATTCTGTAAATAGGTATCTGAAACAGAAGTCTGTACAAGATGCTAGAGATGACGCACAAGCGTAT
>CAVBHX010000105.1:0-4794 GCA_963595255.1 bacterium | reverse complement strand
TTCGCAAAGTCAGAGAACTGCCAGAATATCAAAAAGCCGTATACGAAACCTAGACGACCGGAATTTTATTTATAAACATACAAAGTGTATTTTGAGAAACAATCTCAAGTGGTTGTTATCAAATTCCCCGTGGGAAAGCTCTCGTACAAAACATGAAATATATGTTGTCAAACTGTATTTGCAATAGTATGTGTTAAAATAAATTGCATTTTCGGAGGGATTTTGTAGAATATAAAGAGAAAAAAACAGGCGGGGCTATATGCCTCGACCTGTTTTTTCTAATTGTGTTGGAAACAAAACTCCACGGAATATTAACATTTTGGAAGTTGCTGTGTGATACAGTGAATATTTCCACCGCCATAAACGATCTCTCGGGTGCTGACTCCTACAACTTCTCTGTCAGGAAAAGCTTCCTGTAATTGTCTTAATGCTAGTTGATCATTTTCATCATCATATTGAGGAACGATGATGCCATTATTGGTAATCAGGAAATTCAAATAAGAAGCAATACATATTTCTCCGTTCTCTCGCGGAATTGTTCCGGCAACGGGATCAATGGTTTCAGCTCCGATGAGCTTCACCGGCTTCTTTGGAGTACATATCTTATGAATATTAAGTTTTCTTCCTTTGGCGTCAGTCATTTCTGATAATGCCTTGTAGTTGGCCTGGGCAACTTCGTAGAAGGGATCTTCCTTATCTTCTGTGTAGATGCAGGCAACATGGCCCGGAGCAACGAAACAAGCTACGTCATCTATATGGCCGTTGGTCTCGTCGGGATCGATACCATCTTTTAGCCAGAGCACTTTTTCGCAGTTTAAGTATTCACAAAGATATTTTTCGATTTCTTCTTTTGACAGATGGCTGTTTCTTCCTTCTGAGAGGAGACACATTTCCGTGGTCAGAACAGTTCCCTGACCGTCTACGTGGATAGAACCACCTTCCAGGATGAAGTCATCCAGACGATATCTGTCAATCTCATTAAGTTCACAAATCTTTGCAGCCAGGCGATCATCTGCATCCCACGGGAAGTAAAGACCATCTACCAGACCACCCCATGCGTTAAAGGTCCAATCACATGCACGACGTTCTCCCCGGTCATTTACAAGGAAGGTGGGGCCGCAGTCTCTTACCCATGCATCATTGGAGGAGGCCTCCAGAACCTGAATGTTTTCAGGTAAATGGGCTCTTGCATTGTCGTACTGATCGTAGTTGACTAGCATAGTGACAGGTGTATATTTGCTGATAGCGACAGCTACATCGGTGAAGGATTTCTGTGCCGGTTTTGCACCATTTCTCCAGTTATCAGGACGCTGAGGCCAGATCATATAAATTCTTTCTTGAGGTTCAAATTCTCCGGGCATTCGAAATCCATCCTGCTTTGGTGTTGAGTTTTTGATGATTTTTGACATGTTATGCCTCCTTTGTTCGATTGATTCGTATAATGATTTCACCTATTAGGATACAGAGTACTGATCCGATCGTAATAGGCAGAACTGATTCAAGTGTTTCTGCATCAAGGCTTAGTGGTACGGCACAGAAAATCAGGGAAATGATGATCATTACAAATGGTGCATATGCAATAAGATGCAATACCAGATTATTTCCGGGAACCTTGAAAGGTCTTGGGGTATTGGCATCTGTTTTTCTAAGCTTTAGAAATGCCGGGAATATTGGCAGGTAGGATACCAAAAGCATTACAACGTTTAAGGCGAAAAAACACCAGAACATATCCTCGTTAGGCATAAATGGAGCTGCGATACATACGATAGAAGCTACAATTCCATTCATTAATGCTGCACCTACAGGCATGCTTCTTTTCTCGGATTGCTTTGCAAATATTTTAGGCAGATCACCATTGGATGCCGCATAGTAAGCCACATCGTTTACCCCGTAGCTCCATGAGATCATATTTCCAAAGAGGGTTATCACAAAAAACAAAGCTACCAGGATAAAGAAAAATCCTTTCGTTCCACCAAGGAGAAGTTCAAAGGCATCTAAAAGACCTGTGCTTGTACTTATCTCATTTACCGGAATTGCAACACCGACTCCGTAGGCACAGAACATGTAGATTGCCATGATAACAATGCCGGCAACAATGATGGCAGTCGGAATTTGCTTCTTTGGATTTTTCATAGAAGGTGCAAAGGTGCAGATTACTTCAAATCCAAGAAAGTTAAATATGATAACAGAAATATAGGAAATACTGTCAATATCAAAGCTTGGAAGCAAAGAAGCAGGCGTGATCTTGTTGACAGCTCCGTAATGAATGGCATTGTATACACCGATTACACCAATGGAAAGCGCCAGAAAAATCTTTACAGCTGCACATATATTTAAAATCCAGGTGTTATTTCCGGCCGGGAAAAAACTTATAATTACGATGATCCATATAAATGCAAGTTCTATTAGAATTGTCGGGAGCGTTGCTATCTGTCCGCCGGATAAAAGCTCAAAAACCTGGGGAATCATTACAGCCAAAGAGGCCATCCACAGAGGAAAATTGATCCAGTAATACCAGGCGCAGCGGCCACCCCATCTCTTGCCAAAGGCTTTAGATACCCAGTCATATAAGCCTCCTTCACCGTCGTAAGTGGAACCTAGCTCAGATGAGATTAATCCATAAGGCAGCAGAAAGGTGATCATTAAAAATATCCACCAGAAATACTGGGAGTTTCCGATGGCTGCAACAGGAGCTGCGGCCTCGGCTACGAAAACTACACATATAACAGTGAGTACAGCATCGATCAATTTAAAATTCTTTTCTTTCATCGAAAGCTGCCTCCTATTCTCCGTGAGTTAACAGTGTCTTATACATTTCAGGACGTCGGTCACGATATACCCCCCAGAATCTGCGTTCCTCAGCCAAAGCATCCAGGTCAAATTCTGCAACTAGTACCTGGGAAGTATGATCATCTGCCTGCTTTACGATTTCTCCATGATTGTCTGCGATAAAAGATTTGCCATAGAAAGTCATGGATGAATCCCCATCGGATTCTGTACCGATTCTATTTGAAGCAATTACTGGCATCATATTGGCGGCAGCGTGTCCGGCCATAGTATTCCTCCAGTGTGTAGAAGAGTCGTGCTTCAGAGTTGGTTCACTTCCAATTGCGGTTGGGAAGAAAAGAAGTTCGGCTCCGAGTAAAGCCATGCTTCTGGCAGTTTCGGGAAACCATTGATCCCAGCAGATTCCAACACCGATGGTTCCAAACTTAGTTTTCCATGCCTTGAATCCTGTGTCGCCCGGTGTGAAATAGAATTTTTCTGCATAAGGCAGACCATCAGGAATATGTGTTTTGCGGTAAATTCCAAGAATCTGTCCATCGGCATCGATGATTGCGATTGAATTAAATTGTGTATTGCCTGCTTTTTCAAAGAAACTGATAGGAAGTACTACATTTAATTCTTTAGCAACTTTCTGAAAGTGCTTAATAGCAGGATTTTCTTCTGGTTTTGTAGCCAGGCTGAAATACTCGAATTTCTGAAGCTGGCAGAAATAAGGGGTTTCGAATAACTCTTGAAGCAGTATAATATTCGCACCCTGTCCGGCAGCTTCACGTACAAGCGCATCTGCCTGCATAAGAGTTTCGGATTTGTCCCAGCCACAGCTCATCTGGGTTGCGGCAACTTTTACTTTTCTCATTTGAAGTCCTCCTTGTAAAAAAAAGAGGCAGTCTTCCCGTCGGGAAGATTGCCTCTCTGCAATGGTTATTTGTTTTATTTACAAGCATATTAAAACATTAAAAAAATAGCACTTCAATTCTATTTATATTCCAATTTATTCATATATAATTCTAACTAATAGAACTATACTTCTATTAAATCATAGAGTTGTATCCGTTGGCTTATACCTAACTTGTGGTATATATGGTTGCAATGTTTTCTGAAAGTGCTGACAGAAATATTGAGAGTTTCTGCGATTTCATCGGAGGTGTTGTCGTGGAGCAGCTGTTCAAGAACTTGAGATTCTTTTTTGCTGAGACCGTATTCGGTGATGCATTGATGCAAAGAAAGTTTTTGGGCTTGTCGGTGTTTGAAATCTTGTTCTAGCCGGAAGGACAGGTGATCCTTTATCATGTCCAAGATAAATACATGCTCCTGGGAAAAATCATTACTTCCCTTTTTGCGGAAAAAGGATAAGACTCCCAGAAAGTGCTCGTTATAGCTTATGTTTAGATGTAGAGAATAGTGCCAGCCGTGGACGTTGTAAACCATTTTGTAATAGTCCGTGTTAATTCTGACTTCTTCAGGTATCAGATCACTTTCTCGATAGGCTATATTTTTCCCTGCGGACATGAGTCCTTCGGAATAATCGATATTTTTGTATTTGTGAATATAGTCCAACATGTCCGCGGTGGAATAATTAATTCCAAGAGGTGAACAAAGGTCATTTTTATCATTCGTCGATACGATATAAAAAGATGCGGCGTCATAATCTATAAGGTGCCCAAGTCCGGTCATGAGGGCCATTCTCATCTCATCAAGGTCAAAAATCGATTGTATTTTGTAAGTAAGGGCATTTAGAATAATCCAATCGCTGTTAGTGAGCATTTGCCTGTGCCTCCCTTTTTTAGCCATATGGTACAAGGAACAGAATGGGATGTCAATAAAAATAAATTGCATTTTCGGAGGGATTTTGTAGAATATAAGAAGAAAAGGTGTTCGAAGAGTTGCCCTACAGGCGATAATAAAAATGGAGAATGTCAGATGGGGAATTTAGATCAGTTACGAGCAGGATTTGAAACAGCATATATTGACGGATCTGTGGTTTCGAGTAATCGATATAGACCGCAA
>CAVBHX010000104.1:0-4837 GCA_963595255.1 bacterium | reverse complement strand
GATTTACAGCAGATGATGCGGTTGTATATTAATATTGTTCAAAATCCATAACTCTTAAACTAAAGGAGTTGCCACCGGCAGCTCCTTTGCAGCTCCTTTTTTTTAGTATCTTTTTCTATTCTATAATTGCAAGATCAGCGTAAGTAATCCTGCTTAATAATTTATGTTTATAATCCGGATAACGTTCTCATTACCAGATCAACATCTTTATTTTCAAGTTCCTGAATAATGTGCAGATATGTTTTCTGCGTCGTCGTCATACTGGCATGTCCCAGACGCCTTGCCACACTGGCAATTGACACTCCGGCAAACAAAAGTAGTGAGGCGTGGGTATGTCTGAGGCCGTGAATAGAGATCTCCGAAATTCCACATGCTTTACAATGTCTTGTTAATACATCATTCACCGTAGAATTATAAATCTTTGTCTCTCCTACAAATATCGGTTTATCTTCCGGCAGTTTTTTTGTCAACTCTGAAAATTTCACAACAATCTGCCAGTCGATCTGGATTTTCCTCACGGACGAATTATTCTTTGTTGGAAGAAATCCGCCTTCTCCTTTATAATCCCAGGTTTTACTGATTGACAATGTCTGTCTGGCAAAATCAAAATCACCTGGTGTAATCGCAAGTGCTTCCGAAAATCTCATGCCGGTTTTTGCTACCAACAGAATAAACCAGTCCCAGTTTACTTCTTCCCTGATATCCAGATGGGCAATCAAAGTATGCAATTCAAATTGATTCAGATATTTGATCTTTTTTGCCCTTGGCGATTTCCCCTTGATGATTGCCTTTCTGGTAGGATCTCTTTCAATCATTCCTTCATCCACGGCATCTAGAATTGCTCCTTTCAGCTGATGATGGAAATCCAGCGTTGTCTGCCGCTCATGATCCTTTGCGTAATCATTCAGCAGTTTCTGGTAGGCAGTTCTGTTAAGTTCACATACCTTTAATTCCGGAGCAAGTTTTTCTACCCATTTCTGCGTCATCAGATACTTTGCCATGGTCGCTTCTCTGATCGCCCCTTTTTTGTACACATCGATCCACTGTCTATAATACTCATAAAATAATTGCTGTTTGTCTGTTTCCTGCTGCATAAGCTAACTTCCTTTCCCGGATCACTTACGCTGATACAGACAATTAACAGCATCGTTCCCCTGTTATGCAACACTGATCAGTGGTTTTATCTCTTCTTCTAATGTTTTCTTTAATTCTTCCATACACGCCTTATAATATTGGAATTTTTTTAATGCATTTTCATGTGCGGATTTGTAACTCTGATAATCCATCGTTGCTTTGATCACGCTCTCGTTTGGTATTTCTCCATTTCTGTAATGAAGTGCTGCATACATGACATCTTCCTTGGATGCATACCAGGTAATGCAAAAATCAGAGATTACTTTTTCAATACAGTCATGTTTCATGTTCTCTACAATATTCAGGATGGACTGTCCTTTATATTTGTTTTCATCTGCCTCAATCTCACTTATCAGATTCGTCATAATCTCTGCGATCTTTGGATTATCCTTCCGCATTTCTTCGATATACTGTTTCACCTCATCAAGCTGTTTCTGCCGTTCTTCCGGTGATACTGCCTCTGCATCTTCATCCGGCGTTACAATATTCTGAATCAGGTTGATGATATACTCGTAATCAATCTTTGTGCTGCTGTATGCCATCAGTTCATAATCCAAATTCGGCATTTCGCCTTCCGGCGGTTCCTTTCCCGGATCATCCCCGCCACCTTCCGCTATTTTTATTTCCTCTACCGCATTTTTGTAAACGCCTGCATATTTATCATATTCATCTTCCGTTATTCCGTACTCCTCCAACATGCTGTCTTCATACTGAGTAAAGGATTTGAGCTGTGCAAATAATCGGTCAAAGGTCTGGAACATTTTGACAAATACTTTTTTCTCTTTGATCGACATCGGAGGTACTTCTTCCGGTGTCTGTGCAGATACTTTCAATGCTGCCAGCGCTTTACGAAATGCCGGTTCAATTTCTTCCCATTCTGCCAGGAGAGCCACTTCCGTACTTCCGGCAGAATACAGCTTCACTGCATTATCTACACTCTCCTTAAATAACTTTGGTGCCTGAAAGGTTACAATCTGTCCGTAAGTTTTAATATTATCATAAATACGGTTTGTCCTTGAAAATGCCTGGATAAGATCATGCGGTCCCATCGGCTGCCTGTCAATAAAGATCGTAGACATACAAGGTGCATCAAACCCTGTCAGCAGTCGGTCTACTACAATGACCAAATCCAGCTGTTCACTTCTACTCTTAAACTTTGCATCCTTCCGCGCCAAACGTTCATTTAGGTTTCGATTATATACTTGGATTTGGGAAATGTCACATGTTGTGCCAAACATCTGATTATAGTCATCCAGTGATTTCTGCATCTTTTCCTGGTTCACATGGGAACCCTCTTCATTTTCCGTGACAGAATAGGTAATCGCAAATTTGGGAAAATCAGGAAGCACCTGCTTTATCTTTTCATCGATTTCCAATGAGGTTTCGCCATTTTTTACCTTTGTCAGAAGATCATAATATTTCTGTGCGATCTGAATAGAACTTGTCGTCAGCAATCCTTCATAGGTTTGTCCTTTTCCATTCTGAAAACCAAGTTTGTGGAAAGATTTGTTCAAGATGATATCCAATACTCGGAGCATATGTGTCTCATTATCGTATGCACTGGCATCTGTCTCATCGATAATATTTTTCGGTCCATTATGCTCCACCTGAAAACCAAGTACTGCGGTATCATGGATTGCATTCTGAATCGTATATCTATGGAGGCGTTTTCCATACAATTCTTCTGTAGTACGCGGCAAATCACCCATCTGCGGATATGGATTCTCTGCAAATCTTGGAGTTCCTGTAAATCCATACCACAATGATCTTCCGAAAAAACGTTCCAATTCACGCTTCGTTTTCGGTGTAACTGCCCTGTGGCATTCATCTACCACAAAAGCAATTTTCAGATTTTTAATCTTGCCATATTCCGGTGTCCCTTCCTGCAGCCTTTTACTGATCAAAATCTGCATTTTCTGAATTGTTGTAACAATTACCTTCCGATCATCCGATTTTAATTTCTTCTTCAAATCGTTTACATTGTCCGTATCATCCACAGCCACCAGATCATTATTTGCATAGGCTTGAAATGCCATAGTGGTCTGTGTATCAAGATCTTTACGATCAATCAGGAAAATTGCCTTGTCAATTGCCGGGATATCCATCAGCAAGTTTCTGGTTGCCTTATATGATGTAAGTGTCTTTCCTGATCCGGTTGTATGCCATACATAGCCAGATTTTCCTGTTTTTGATGCCTCACGGATGGATTCAATGGCATGGATCTGATATGGTCGAAGCAGAATCAGCCGCTTTGCATCTTCATCCAGAACGGTATACCGGGCAATCATCTCATGTGCTTCCGGAATACGGAGAACATTCTTGGCAAAGTCAATATAATCAGCCACTGAATTGTTTTCCGCATCTACCCAGCCACTCATAAATTTAGGGTTCAGTTCCGTATCACTTGCTGCTGCAAAATATTTGGTGTCTACTCCGTTACTGACTACAAACATCTGAACTGCTGAAAAAATACCCGTAAACTTTCCTTCGCTGATATATTTTTTGATCTGATGAAAGGCCTCCATGTAAGAGTGCTGTCTGTTCTTCAATTCAATATGTATCATTGGAAGACCATTGATCATCAGTGTAACATCGAATCTTCTATCCCTGGCAACCGTAGTAATATCTTCATCTTTTAATGCACTGTACTGATTAATCACTTCATAGACACTGCTACCGCCTGCAATATGCTCATGATTCATCACAACCAAATGCAATTTTTCTGTATCACGCTGTACATGCACCATCGCCTTCCCATTTTCACCTATCAGCCATTCGCCAGCCTTATAGAAAGAAGAAAACTGTAGCTGGTTCTTGACCTGCTCAAATTCATTATCGGATAAAGGCTTTCCATCCAGACGCGCCTTGTTATTCTGCTCAAGAATATACCTGAAATTTTTCCACAGATCCTCTTCTGTCTTTAAATCTTCACGATATGTCCATTGGGACTCTCCGTAAACTAACTGGTCAATCAGTTTTTCTTCTATTATCTTCTCTAATTCTGGCATTTGCTTTTTCTCCTTTGCAATGATTATTGTTTCTTTGCTATATATTAGGATGTTATTTATATAAATTTGCTCCCGTTGGTGAAGGGTGATGAGATGGTCGAGGTTGGAAAAGTAAGTGGCAATTTTATTCTGTTCAACCATTTCCGGAATCAATACTTCCATCGGTTTTAAATCGCTAAAAGGCGGAATATTCTTAATCGCAGAACCGTTACTATGCACTCTGGTAAAATCATCAATCATATTGGTAAATAGTATATTGAACATCTTTTTATTTACAATTGACTCTTTTACCTCGATCTTCATTAGTGCCTGATTTATTATTCCAGGCTCTGCATCCATTGGTAATTCATATGTTTCGCCAATAGTACCAGCGCACGAAACAATAATATCTCCGCCTTTAATCCGAAAGCCAGAAAGCTTCTTTGCATATTCGTCTGTGATAAAATATCTCTCCAGATGCCAATCTTTATTGATAGCATTCTGTTGTTCATATACTTTGACTGTCGTATCAGATTTCGGAACAAAGATATCTTTTTTTAATGCACTACCAAATGGTCCCTTCTTATAATCTGCCAATTCGCCAAACTTACGCTGTTCCCAATCGTTCAGCCAGATTTCCTGCAAATTTTTGCACTTACGATGGTGAAGAGTGATGAGGTGGTCGAGGTTATCAAAGTATGCACCCATTTTTTTCT
>CAVBHX010000103.1:0-4942 GCA_963595255.1 bacterium | reverse complement strand
AGTGGAAATCAGTTATCAATGCCCGTGTAAAAGGTACAGTATGCCCCGTATGTGCAGAGCGTGAAGTTCTTGCCGGATATAATGATTTGGCGACAACGGATTGCGTTTATCGGTAACTGCTTTAATGCGGAACCTGTCTGTCTTTTTATAAGCTCAATTTGTCCGTTGCCAGAGAGAAGAAACTGTAGCAAATATTTTCCTGAGAGTACCGTTTTATCAGTTCTCAAAATTGCAAGTTGAGAATTGATATTCCATCCAGAATTTCCTTTATTTACGTATCCTAATGCTCCTAGCGAACCTCTTACTGCAATAACAATATCATCCTCAACGAGATGGCCAGATGTCAGTTTTTCATGTTTTTCTTTCGTAATGTAACTTGCATCTGTAATGTCAAGTCTGCCACATTTTAAATTGCCACCCGTGAGGAAAGGAACTCCCTCGCTACTATCCGTCATATCTGACGGTTTAGGATATGCCTCTCCATAATTACCATCCGTAAAATATGTATTAGTATCCCCCAACTTACGCTGTTCCCAAACTATCGGTAAGTAAAGAAGGGAAAATCTCATTGAATTTAGATAATTACGCTGATGAAGGGTGATGAGGTGGTCGAGGTTGGAGAAATAGGCTCCAATCTGCTGTTGCTCCTCCGTACTTGTATAGCTAATATCCAATGATTTCATTATGCCAAAATTAATAGCTGGCATAGCCGAAGAACCATTACTTAAATTGAGATAATTATACATTTTCTCTTGCTTCATATATGTGTATAAAAACTCTTTATCCAGTTCTTCCAAGGGATTTATAGTAAACATATTATTTGCGATAATCCCTGTAATACCACGACCTACGAAGCCGGCTGTTGCACCATATCTTACAACTACAATATCTTTTTCATCCACATAATTTGCATTGTCAGTTTTATCAATATAACGTATATCATCTGTACTTTGTGTGTAGTCCACAATTCTGATAAAGCGCTCCCTACCAACTGCTTTTTCTGTATATTGTCTTTCTAGATCTACTTGTATTCCCTGCTTGAATTTCGCAATATCCCCCAACTTACGCTGTTCCCAAGTTTTTTGGAAAATAAGTCATTAGTATCGTCAATATAGAATTTTTGAAAGTACGAAAAATTGTACTTTTGTTTGATAAAACTGCCATATATTGAAGAAACCGCATTTATGTGTTATAATGTATGCACTTACACTTTGACAGAGAAAGGGGTGCAAAGATGGCTGTCAGCTATAAAAAACTATGGCATATCCTTCTTGATAGAGATATGAAGAAAAAAGATTTAGAGGAAAAGGCGGGATTGAGCCATTATACGATGAGCAAAATGAGCAGGGACGAAAATGTAACTACAGAGGTGCTCGGAAAAATATGCAATGCACTTGACTGTAAAGTCGAAGATTTTATGGAGTTTATTCCGGACGACAAGGAATAAGTCCCGCTAATAGGACATCTCATTTGATAAAATCAAATAAAACACTTTGAAACACGGAGGATTGCTATGAATAAGCAACAGTTAGCTGCAGAGATTTGGGAATCTGCTAATAAAATGCGTTCTAAAATCGAAGCAAATGAATACAAAGACTATATCTTGGGCTTTATTTTCTATAAATTCCTTTCAGAAAAAGAAGTTAAATATCTTAAGGCAAATGATTGGACAGATGAATATCTACCTGAACTTACTGAGGACGATACAGAAACAGTTGAGAGCATTCAGAAGAACATAGGATATTACATTTCTTATGATAACCTGTTCTCTACTTGGCTTGCAAAAGGCAGTGATTTCAGCGTTCAAGATGTTCGTGACGCTCTTTCCGCATTTAGCCGTCTGATAAATCCTACACACAAGAAAGTCTTTGATGGAGTTTTTGATACACTTCAAACTGGACTTTCAAAACTGGGAGACAGTGCTGCTTCTCAGTCTAAGTCCATCAGTGACCTCATTCAACGCATCAAAAAAATTCCGATGGAGTCAAGGGTAATCCCCTTGACTCTTTTTTTAATGTTTCTTGGGAACAGCGTAAGTTATCAGAACTGACCACTATGCACGCTCGTATCGGTTGGCAAAATCTAAGAACATCAGAATTTTTAGATAGCGGTGATTATATGCTCATAACAGGTACAGACTTCAATGATGGTGCTATAGATTATTCGACTTGCCATTATGTGGAAAAGGAAAGATACGACCAAGATAAGAACATTCAAATTCGTAATGGAAGTATCTTAATAACCAAGGACGGAACTCTCGGAAAGGTGGCGTATGTACAGGGATTGACAATGCCAGCAACATTAAATGCAGGTGTGTTTAATGTTGAAATTAAGGACGAAAATACAACAGATGAAAAGTATCTCTTTCAGTATTTGAAAGCTCCTTTTTTGATGGATTATGTATCGAAAAAAGCTACGGGTGGTACTATCAAACATTTGAATCAAAGCATACTTGTAGACTTCCCTGTAGCAATGCCGAAAAAGGAAGAACAAGCAAAGATTGGAGCGTATTTTCAGTCCCTCGACCACCTCATCACCCTTCATCAGTGTGAGTTGAAAATCCCAATAATTCAACAAATGAAGCATTATAATATTAGTGACAGCCAGTCGGCAATTTACCTTCTGACTGTCACTTTAATATTTCCACCTTCATCAGTGTGAGCGATTATTGTTAATTCAAACTTGATAAAGAACGCATAACCAAATCAACATCTTTGTTTTCAAGTTCTTGAATGATGTGAAGATAAGTCTTCTGCGTAGTTGTCATACTTGAATGCCCCAGCCTTTGAGCAACGCTTGCAATGGAAACTCCTGCAAACAAAAGAAGTGAAGCGTGGGTATGTCTTAAACCGTGAACTGATATAACTGGTATTTCCGCTTTCTTACAAAGCCTTGTAAGAATGTCATTAACCGTAGAATTATACACCTTGCTATCAGAGATAAATATCGGCTTGTCCTCCGGCAACCCTTTGACTAATGTTGAAAACTGGATTATCAGTTGCCAGTCAATCTGTATTTTCCTTACAGAGGATTGATTCTTTGTTGGTAAAAATCCTCCATCTCCTTTATAATCCCAAGTCTTATTGATTGATAGCGACTGCTTTGAAAAGTCAAAGTCTTTCGGTGTAATTGCAAGAGCCTCTGAAAATCTCATACCGGTCTTTGCTACTAATAAAATAAACCAATCCCAGTTAAGTTCTTCTCCCAGCGACAAACTTGATAATAATTTGTGCAGTTCAAACTGGTTGAGATACTTAATTTTCTTCTGTCGTGGTGTCTTTCCTTTGATTATGGCTTTTCGTGTCGGGTCTCTTTCAATAAGTCCTTCATCTACTGCGTCAAGAATAGCTCCCTTTATCTGATGATGGAAATCCATTGTTGTCTGTCTCTCGTGCTTTTCAGCATAGTCATTTAGCAACTGCTGATATGTTATCCTCGACAGCTCACCAACCTTCAATTCCGGTGCTAACTGCTTTATCCAAGACAATGTGAGCAAGTACTTGTCCATCGTGACTTTCCTTATTGCTCCTTCCTTGTAGACCTTAATCCACTGAGCGTAATACTCGTAAAATAAATCCGTTTTATTTATATTATTCAGCATAGAAATCCTCCATTTATTAAAAGTAGGCTCACACTGATGAAGGGTGATGAGGTTATCTATGTTGCGGAATACAGCTCCTATCTTATGTGCTTCATTTTTATTTGATGGCACAGCTACAGAAATTTCTGACAAATCGTTTGCATTTATTGCAGGATAGCTTGTTCCGGTACAATTATCCAAAACGACCTTTACAAATCCTTCACTTTGGACAAGGCTGAGTAGAAAATAGCCATCAACAAATGGACGCATTTGAGCATACCCAGTTGAAAAAACATAGTTGTTATCAGGCTTTTCATAAAGATAATTGTTTCGCTGATACGGACGTACAGTCTGATAAAACAGGTCGCCAGTATGAGCTAAACGTTGTGCTCTTGATGGTGCTGTTATCTTACTTTCGGTTCTATGTGATAACATCTCTGTTCCAACAACCGACTCTAAATCAACATATTCAAATTCTGGAGGTAATTCTTCTTTGGGATTAAATAACGCAACATCCCCCAACTTACACTGTTCCCAATCGTTTAAACGTATCTGATGAGAAAATCGGCACTTACACTGATGAAGAGTGATGAGGTGGTCGATATTCAGAAGAAAGCTACCGATTTTGTCTTGTTCTTCTTCATTCGGAGCAAGAAATGAATAGGCATTTAACTCGTCTCTATTAATCTTCGGCATACCTGAACGCTTTGAAACAGACACTGAGTATTTAAAGAAATCTCTCGTCTGCAACAAGGAAAACAAGAATTTCTGTGTTATACCATTTTTCCCGTTAAAAACATACGCATCTGCACTGGTAAGCCCATCAACACAGGCATAGAAGTATTTTCCAAGTTGTGGATTTATCTTTCCGTATACAACATCATCTGGTCTAAATCTAAATTTACCACTGATAAGTTGCTCCTCTTTTACAGTCTTTACATTATCTAAAATACGACCTGTATATGACTCTATATTTCCCGGAGCAATATGTGGCATGTCATCATACTCGCCAGAGGATGGGTCTACCATTTCTGTTGAAATATCTACCGTATCTACCCACTTACGCTGTTCCCAAGTTTTGGGAAAACAAGTCATTAGTACCATCAATATGAAATATTTAAAAGTACGAAAATCTATACTTTTGTTCGATAAAACAGCCATATATTGAAGAAATCTGATTTATATGGTAAAATAGAAACAAGATAATATCTCGGCTATGCGGAATTATTAACGGAATTAAGCTAAATTTATTCAGAAAGGAGGCGCAGAAGATGTCAACACCTCGCACTTACATAGCCATCGACCTGAAATCTTTCTACGCCTCCGTCGAGTGTAAAGAGAGAAATCGTGACCCGCTGACCA
>CAVBHX010000102.1:0-5347 GCA_963595255.1 bacterium | reverse complement strand
TTGGAAGATGCATATATTTATTTGACGAATAGTTGAATATAACGGCGGGCAAGTTGCCCGCCGTAAATTATGCTTATTTTTTTAAAAGACCGGATAAATTTTTTCCAATGGAAAATCCAATCTGTGGATATAATTCCTGAATTTCCTGATATTTTGATTCAATCATTTCCGGTTCATCAGCCCAAATTTTTTCATATATTTTAAAAGCTTTTTTAAAATGTGTTTTGGCTTGCGGAAGATTGGCAGTCATCAGATAAATGGTTCCAAGGGTTTCTTGTACTTTGGCATAATCCAGACAGTCATCGGAATGGTATTCCTTGATGATGCCGGATAATTTTTGTAATTCGGAGATCCCTCTTTCAGGTTCCTGCTGTTCTGTCAGGAACATTGCATAATTGGCAATCTGAGGTATGCTGTCATTTATATGAAGCAGGTTAAATTGGTCAAGCAGTGAGATGCTTTTTTTCATGTGTTCTCTTGCAAGATCGGGATAACTGTTCATGCGGTAAAGTCCTCCGAGATTGGCATGAATGTTGGAAACAAGGCGAGCGTTGTCAGCAGTGATAGTTTCTATCTGGGCAAGTGCATCTTTTTCCAGTTTTATTGCTTTTTCAGGTTTGGTTTCAAGGGCTGCCTGAAAATCCAGTAATAATGCCTGGTCAGAGTCGGTGCCAATGTTTTTTGTCTTTAATAGACATTTCAGTTCCTGAATGATTCCATTCATACCTTTGTGGTAGTTATAGTTATCCATATATGGAAATGCATTTTCCAGAAAAAGCAGATACTTTGGTATATCATCCTTTTCAATCAATTCTATGATATTTCCGATTGTTTGAAACAGTTTCTTGTAATAATCAACTTCAATCCCATGCATTAAACATATTTTCTGTAAAGAATCCAGTAATATGTGACAGCGAGTTACAGATGGTTTTGTCTCTGAAAGGGTGATTTCCTGAATCATCGGATGCAGAGAGATAGTGCGACGTTTTGTTGTCTGGACAAAACCAGTCTCAATTAAATCGTTGATCTCATTTAGTGTGGGCAGTTCCAGCCATTTGGCAAATATACGGGCAGAAATACCGGTGGAAGGAAGAAAGCACATATTACACATGATATCCTGCTGTTCAAGAGATAAAGTGTATAAAGAAAACAGCGTATGGATATGACTGTAATAGGTGGCTTTGCTGCTTTGTCCATCTTTGATTATTTTAATTTTATCTTCGTTATGGAAAGCTGCTTTTTCCACCTGAAGTCTTGTTAATAACTGGTCTGGAGTTGAGATTCCATTTTCCAGAAGTTTTGCTGCCAGTTCCACGGCAAAAGTATGAGAGTGAACAGTTTCGATGATCTTTTCAACTGTTGCCTGGTACGTGTCTGCCTCTGAATAAAATACTGATGCCAGCTGGAAGAGAGCGTTCATATCCTCAATTTCTTTTAATGGCAGAGTACAGTATTCATCCAGTTTGCTTCTGGTTGTAAACAAAATCTGGCAGCGATATTTTAATACTACTGACAGAAAGCTGTCCTGTGTGGCAGTGACATTAAAATTATCTATGATAAGCAGAGTATCGGATTTCAGGGAACGCAGAAAACGGTTATGTCTTTGAAAACGTTCCTGTTCAGTGCTTTCCGGCAGATCGTCAATAAAATCCATGTCAGTAATATCCTGATGAAGATTGCCGGTATATTCTACATAAAGGATATTGGTGTAATGCTTCATGTACTGCTTGGCGTAGGCTTTAGCAAGTTCACTTTTTCCGATGCCGGCGATTCCGCAAAGAAAAACATGCCGGTTTTCCTCAAGCATGGTATATAATTCTTCCAGTTCTTTATCTCTTCCGATAAAATGACGGCATGGTTTCGGAACCTCACTGTCCATAATATAATCCAGCACAATGGGGGATAAAGCTCCTCCGGCGAGCAGCTTCTGATTTTTGGTATTACGTTTAATGAATTGACGTTCCATGCCAAAAGAAATCAGTTTTGCAAGAAACAGCAGTCTTGAACTGGCTGGTTTATATAAGGGAGTCAGATTTTTCTTTTTCGCATCTGAGATGCTGTCATCCTGAATGAATAAAGTGTAAATATTTTGTATAGCCATATTACAGTCAGACATTAGTGGAAGAAGATTCTGGTGGATGGTATGGGCTAATTTTTCCTGATTGGATGGCTTGGAATAGTAAGCGGATATTTTAGGGCTGATTTTAGCCTGACCAGTCATCCAGCGGCAAACCAGACCGTTGTCCATTGAAAAATCCTGATTTGCCGGATCATCCATAAAATCTTCAAATAATTCATATAAAAAATCAGGCTGACTCATTTGATTACTTTCGCTGATATGATTTTTTAAGCAAGTGCTAATAGAAGAAAAATCGCATCGATTCAATAGAAATTCCCCTTTCGTAGTTAAGATTAAGTATATCCATCATAGCACGAACATATATTCGCTTCAAGGAAATGCGGATATTTTTAAATTGATTGTGTCAATTTACAATCAATTTCTATTCAATGTGGTTTTCAGGCAGGTTCTGTAAAATAAGCTCAGATCAAACAATAACGGGAGGAGCTTATGCAACAGAATATTGAATTTGAGCGGTGCATTGATTTTCTGGTACGGATGATTGATAAGTACGGCGCTGAAGTCCTCCGGGAGTTGGAGGAAGAAAAACAGAATAAGGAAGAAAAAGAAGCGGCAGTTTCCTGAAATACAAAATGTAAATCAGACTGTCGCTTTTTTGTGAAATTATTCGGCTGCGTTATCTTTTACTTCTGCAAGCATAATCTGCTCAAGTCGGTCAATATCTGGAAATACCACTTTTTTGCCTCTGGAATGAAGTTGACGAATTTTTTTCATACGTGTTGTTACTTCCCTGTGAATGGAATGCTTAACAGGAACCGGATTATTATTTCGAGTATGTATATGGTCAAGATAGTAATCTCTGATTGGAAACATATTCTGGAGAAGAAAAGCAGCTTCTTTTCCATCAAATTCGCCTAAAACAATCGTTAGGCACTTTCCGTATTTAGCCATTTGTTTATCGTGTATTGCTTTAAACTTTTCTACACGAGAACTGAGTGGAACCATCCATAACAGAGAAGTTTTACTGTCACGCAGACAGTAAAAAGTAGGACGATATGTACCGCCCTCTTTGTTCTGCATTAAGTTGGAATCCTGTACTTTTTCAAAGTATTCATCTTTAATATGGTAAACGTATCCTTCTTGATATATCATGTTCATCACCTATAAAATAAGCCCTGCCATGCGGCAGGGCCGAAATTTTCGAGCCGGACATTTATTAGACGCTTCCGGTGAGCGAACAATATTTTCGAGCCGATCACTTATAAGCCGCCAACGGTGGGCGAACAATATTTTCGATGACAGAAATCCTGTCTCTATCATTATTATATTGTTGTAGCGAAAATATGTCAATAAAAAATAAAAAGAAGTATTGAAAATAGTTGGAACGAGTACTAAAATAAAGTTGGGACAACAAAACAGAGTTATATTGCGAAGAAGATTATGAAGAATAAAAAGATTAAATGCGATATATATACCAGAGTATCCACAACTATGCAGGTAGATGGCTACAGTCTGGATGCTCAGAAAGAAAAACTCAAGAGATATGCGGAGTTTCAGAACATGGAAATCGTAAATGAGTATTCTGACGAAGGCAAATCTGGAAAAAGCGTAGAGGGCAGACCGGAATTTCAGAGAATGTTGGATAATATTGAGAATGGAACAGATGAGGTACAGTTTGTACTGGTGTTCAAGCTTTCCAGATTCGGTCGTAATGCGGCAGATGTATTAAACTCTTTACAGAGGATGCAGGATTTTGGAGTGAATCTGATCTGTGTTGAAGATGGGATTGACAGCTCCAAAGATAGTGGAAAGCTGATGATTTCCGTTCTGTCTGCGGTGGCAGAGATTGAACGAGAGAATATCCTTGTTCAAACAATGGAAGGACGTAAGCAGAAGGCCAGGGAAGGAAAATGGAACGGCGGGTTTGCTCCATATGGCTATGAATTGGTAAATGGAGAATTGCAGATCGCAGAGGACGAAGCAGAGATTATTCGTCTGATTTATGACAAATTTATTCATACCAATATGGGAATCTCCGCGATTGCTGCATGGCTGAACCAGCATGGATATAAAAAGAAAAAACGACAGAATAATACACTGGACGCATTTGCCTCTTCCTTTATAAAAGGCGTTCTGGATAATCCGGTATACTGTGGAAAGCTGGCTTATGGACGAAGGAAGAACGAGAAAGTTTCAGGAACAAGAAATGAATATCGCATCGTAAAGCAGGAAAATTATATGCTACACGATGGTATCCATGAAGGGATTGTTTCAGAAACAGACTGGGAGCTGGCTCATCAAAAACGAGAAAAAACAGGTGTGAAATATGAAAAGACGCATAGTCTTGATCATGAACATATCTTATCTGGAATATTAAGATGCCCGTTATGTGGAAGCGGTATGTATGGAAACGTGAATCGAAAGAAAAAGAAAGACGGAACCTTATATAAGGATTATTTCTATTATGCCTGCAAACATCGTCGCCTGGTAGATGGTCATAAATGTGGATATCGTAAACAATGGAGCGAGGATAAGATTAACAACGCAGTGGAAGAAGTTATTCGAAAGCTGGTGCAGAACACGAAGTTTGAGAAAGCAATTCTGAATAAAATCGGTTCAAGAATAGATACAGAAGAAATAGAAAAAGAGATTGAAGGATTGGAAAAGCAGCACAGGCAGTTGACCGGAGCAAAAGCAAGACTTGGACAGCAGATGGACAGTCTGGATATCATGGATAAATTTTATGAAAAGAAATATCAGGATATGGAGACACGCTTATATCGTTTGTATGATGAAATCGAGGGTGTGGAAAACAGTATAGAGGAAGTAAAGAATCGCCTGCTGAATATTCAGCAACAGAAAATATCAGAAGAAAACGTCTATCAATTTCTTTTATATTTTGATAAATTATATGATAAGTTCACCGATCTGGAGAAGAAAGAATTTCTTAACAGTTTTGTAGAACAGGTGGACATTTATGAGCAGGAGCAGCCAGATGGCAGATTCCTGAAGCACATAAAGTTCCGGTTTCCGGTGTATTTCGGAGACAGGGAGACACAGGAACTTTGTTGGGACAACGAAAGTACCGTTGAGACGGTAGTATTGATGTCGCGTATATCTGGTAGTGATAAATAAAATTAAACACAATATGTTGTGAAAAGCTTGTTTTGACAGTATAAAATTAGACTAACTATCATTGTGGACAGTGGCGGAGATGAGTAGCCTAAAACGCAAAAAAGGAGGTGAAGCTTCTGGAAAAAGTAGTGC
>CAVBHX010000101.1:0-5400 GCA_963595255.1 bacterium | reverse complement strand
TGGAGTGTATTGTCTCCTTTGTTGTCATTGCTAGTCCTTTCACTTGTCTTTTCTGTTTTTTTTGGGCGTACCATTCCGCATTACATCATTTATCTTTTTTGCGGAAACTTACTCTTTTCTTATTTTCGTGAGGCAACGTCTGTCGGCATGGGGGCACTCAGGCAAAATGCGCACATATTCACAAAAATCAATGTACCCAAATATATCTTCATCTTGTCAAAGAATGTATCTTTCCTTATCAATTTTGGCTTGTCATTGATAATATTTTTCCTCTTTGTCCTTTTTGAACCCGGCTTGGAAATGACGTGGAAATATATTTTCTTAGTGTTTCCAATCGTCTGCCTTATTGCATTGAATATTGGGGTTGGTTTGTTCCTGTCCGCAGCATTCGTATTTTTCCGGGATATAAGATATATATATGATGTATTCATCATGCTTTTGATGTACGTATCCGCAATCTTCTATCCTATCGATATAGTTCCAGAGGCTTACCGAGGTTTCTTCTACGGAAATCCAGTCTACTGCTACATTGAATATTTCCGGGAAATTATATTGTATGCCCAGATTCCATCGCTGGCGTTTCATCTTCTTTGTATCGCTTATGCCGTAGGAGCAATGGTCTTGGGATGCTGGATATACCGGCGGTATAACTATCAATTTATGTATTACTTGTGAGGAAAGTATGGCTGTCATAGAAGCAAAAGGAATCTCTATTAGATATATCACCGGGGATTTCAAGGACATCGGACTAAAAGAATATATCTTGCAGCGGATTAAAGGGAACTATCGGGTGCAGGAATTTTGGGCAGACAGAGACATCACATTCTCCTTGGAGAAAGGTGATATGCTGGGAATAATCGGTACCAATGGATCCGGGAAGTCCACGTTGCTCAAAGCTGTCTCAGGTATCATGCGTCCCACAGCGGGAAAGTTGACTGTAAACGGTACAATCGCTGCTCTTTTGGAGCTTGGAAGCGGCTTTGATGGAGATCTGACTGTCCGGGAAAATACATATCTTCGTGGTGCATTGCTTGGATACACGAGAGCCTTCATGGATGAAAATTACGAAAGTATTATCTCCTTCGCTGAATTGGAAAAATTCCAGGAAAGACCGTTCAAACAGCTGTCCAGCGGCATGAAAAGCCGCCTGGCCTTTTCCATCGCGTGTCTGGTGCGCCCGGATATACTCATATTGGATGAGGTTCTGAGCGTCGGCGATGGCGCCTTTCGAGAGAAAAGTGCTGGCAAGATGAAAGAGATTTTAGCCAGCGGTGTGACGGGGATACTGGTTTCGCATTCCCTTGCCCAAGTACGGCAAATGTGTAATTCGATTTTGTGGCTTAACAAGGGGAAACAAGTTACGTTCACTAGAGATGTGATCACAGCGTGTGATGCCTATGAAGAATTTTTGGCTACTAAGAAGCTGCCAAAGGGCGAAATCTAAATAGCAAATTTGGCAATAACGAGATAAAATCGTAAAAAGTCCAAAGCGTGATATTATGTTACTTGTCATAGCATCATATCCGCTGTGGATGTCGGTTAGTTTAAAGGATTTGGGAATATAGTTGTATATTGATATTTATAGGGTGTGGTAAAAGCTGGATATGAACGGCGATGGAGATATAATTTCATCGCTGTTTTTTTTTGCATAAATTGTGAAATTTATCACAACGAGGTGATTTGTATGTTATCTGTATCCAGTGTCTTGCACGGGGGGGCAGATGTAGTATTATGAAGGAATGCGAGGTGGTGGCATTATGCTACATCAGCCAGTAGTGCAATTCATTAATGTTAGAAAGGGCGATGATTCTCATAAACCGCGAAGAGCGACGAAGATTGCAAAAGAAGGAACTCACAATATTACAAACATTTCAAAAAGTGTGTCAAAAGCACGATCTTCGATTTTACATAACAGCTGGGACATTGCTCGGAGCTGTTAGACATAAAGGCTTTATACCTTGGGATGATGATATCGATGTTGCTATGCCTCGGGAAGACTACGACAAATTACGTCATATTTATAAAACAGAGCTGCCTCAGGATTACTATTGGCAGGATTCTTATACAGAAGAGAACTTTCCGTATTTTTATGCAAAGATCAGGAAGCATGGAACACAGGTTGAAGAACCTGGTATGGAAACTTTTCATATGCGAAGTGGGATTTCTATAGATATCTTTCCACTGGATATCTGCCCGGATAAAGACTTGATAGCCCGTTTTTTCTTCAGGATTATTACCCTGCTGAGTTTTGCATATGCCGGGAGGGTGTATGCAGAGTTTCCCTTTCCATCCAGAAAAAAAACTGTTCAGTTTGTTTATCGTTTTTTGAGAATGCTTCCGCTATCTATATTGCGAAGTATACGTGGTAATTTAGTATGGCTATGTGGGAAGTTTAGCAGTGGGAAACGGCTATGTACCGTAGGAGGGTGCCACGGATATCCAGCAGAGACTTATCAAGCAGAGTGGTTTGAGGGAGATATTAAGCTATGCTTTGAAGGAGAAATGTATCCGGCTCCACAGGGGTGGGATTCCCTTCTAAAAAACATGTATGGAGATTATCGTAAGGTACCTAGCAAAGAGCAGAGAAATGGACATTTTAAATAAGAAGAAAAATTGTTTATCCCAATAATGATAAGAGGAGATGAGGGCATGAAACGAATCATAACGTATGGAACATTTGACCTTCTGCATTACGGACATATCAATCTGCTGCAGCGTGCCAAGGAACTGGGAGATTATCTGATAGTTGCGCTGTCAACAGATGAATTCAATTGGGAAAGCAAGCAGAAGAAGTGTTACTTTTCATATGAACAGCGAAAGAAGCTTTTAGAATCAGTGAGGTATGTTGACCTAGTCATACCGGAAGAAAATTGGGAACAGAAAATTAAAGATGTGCAGCTTTATCATATAGATTCCTTCGTAATGGGCGATGATTGGGAGGGAAAGTTTGATTTTTTAAAGGACTACTGTGAAGTAATCTATTTACCGCGTACACCGGAGGTATCTACAACAAAGATTAAAAAGGAGTTGAAGAAATGAGTATTCATGATACACTGCAAAGCGCAGGAGAAGCACTGCCTCTTGTAACTATTATTTCTCCTGTATATAACACAGAAACCTTCCTTTCTGTCGGGATTGAGTCAATAATTAAACAAACCTATCCAAATTGGGAATTGATCTTTATTGATGATGGTTCTAATGATCACAGTGTGGAGATTATAGAGCGCTATATGATTTCTGATTCAAGAATCCATTTGATTAAACACAAAAATCATGGACAAGGCTACGAAAGAAATCGGGGCTTGGAAGCTGCACAGGGCAAATATGTGATGTTTTTTGATAGTGATGACTATTTGAAACCGGAAACGCTTGATTTAGCGATTGCAAAATTGGAAAGAGAAAAAACTGACTTTGTTGTTTTTGATATATGTTTTTATTATCCGATGGGACAAAAAACAGTTTATAATGATAAATATGCTTTCTTTGCCAAAAAGAAACTGGAAACAACTGAGTGTATCTCATTATTAAAGATAAACGCTTTCTTTACCCAAAATAATGTGTATAGAACAAGTTTTCTTAGAGAAAATAAAATACGATATGGGGAAGGCTATATTTACGAGGATATTGAATTTTGGGTGAAAGCGGTATTGTCCGCAAGTTCAATTTCTCTGATACATTCCCCACTTTATCGATTAACAATAAATCCAACGTCATCAACGAGAACAAAGATGGGGACAGACTGGCATTGTCACAGCTTTGTTTTAGCTGTAGAAAGTGTCATAAAGATACTTAACCAGTATCACAACAAAACTAGTAATCAGGTTAAATATTATTTGCTAATGTATTTCTATAATAAATTTGTTTTTTACTATACCGTGCGCACACCAGATCATTTCAAGAAGAAATTTATAACAGAATTTATGGATAAAATGAGTAACCTTGGAGAAGTCACAGATTTAAAAAGGAACCAGATGATTTCCTTTTTTATTCAACATGATGTGTTTCTCAAAAAGAAAACATATCTTTTTAAATTGGCTGTTTTCTACTCTGCTAAAGGAAAATCGTTGGCAAAAAAAACTAGTGATTCACTGAGAAATTTTTCCGGATGCAAGAAGCTTATATCTATGATGAAGCCGAAAAAAGAAGGTGTGGATTGTTGGGGGCTTTATAGAGAAGAAACAAAAAAATCGTTGTATGATGATGTAATTCTTTTCATGGGATTTGATTACCGATATACTGGTAATTCTCGCTATCTTTTTGAAGAGATGAGAAGGAATTTACCCGATGGGCTGAAAATATTATTTGTGACCAATAATCGCTGCGTACCATTGGAGAATCGAGTAAAGCCAAATAGCCAAAGAATGTATAGATTTGTCGCTAGAGCTAAGACGATTGTTTTTGAATCTTGGATTCCTGAAAGGTATGTGCATCGCCAAGGAACTACTTGGATACAACTTTGGCACGGAACACCATTGAAGCGGCTGATGTTTGACTCCAATGAGAAACAAATTACAAGCCGAAGATTAGATAATAAAATCAGGCATTGGAAGGATATACAAAGATGGGATTATCTTTTGACTGATTCACCAGAGATTAAGTCATACTTTGAGACCTGTTTCTTGTTCCCACAGTCCAGACAGTTGGCCTTTGGATATCCAAGAGTCAAATATTTGCTATCGCAAAGGAATAACAAAGAGTATATCGATTATTTGAAAGCTCATTACGGCGTTTCACCCGAAAAGAAAATAGTGTTGTATCTTCCGACTTGGCGTGATTACAATTATCGTACAGGAAAGAGAAAACCTGATGATTTCGATACCACTTATTTGGTGGATTTGAAGCGGTTACAAGGACTTTTGGGGGATGAGTACGAGATTATTTATAAGGATCATGTGTATTTATCGAAACCAGGAAATGTGGATTTCAAAAATTATAGTGATGCGGAAACACAGGAGCTTCTGCTGATGGCTGATTATTTGCTGACGGACTATTCTTCTGTTCTGTTCGATGCTCTGGCGATTGATTTGCCGGTAGTTTTGTATTGCAATGATTTCGCAAGGAATGAAGAAGACCGTGGTGTTTATGAAGAAATGTGGAGTATGCTGCAACCCTTTGTTTGCACGGATGAGCATCAAGTTTGTGACATGATTGAAGCGTACACCATAGATGAAAATTATTTGCGTGTAAAAGAAAAGTTTGCGCATAAATCTACTGGAGAGAGTCTCGCAAAATTTATCTTGGATAAGGCAACTGGCAAATAGTTTAACATAATAATCAAGGATTTAGTTCAGATTGACTGTCCTTATTGGTGATTTGTAGCAAAATCACCAATAAGGACAGTCAATCTGAACTTTTGTTTTTTCACTGGATGAATTCAATTTACAACGGTAGTATGAATAT
>CAVBHX010000100.1:0-5444 GCA_963595255.1 bacterium | reverse complement strand
AAGGATAAGGTATATCTGTAAGTGACCGCTAGATGAGTCAATTACAATATACCAGGAGAACTGCTTATGAACCAAAGAAGATCATTGAAAGAATTAAACTTGCTGGACAAATTTCTGTTCGATGAAGCAATGGATGACCCGGAAAACGTAAAAACAATGTTAGATATCATACTAAGTCAAAATACGAATCTGAAGCATCCGCCACAGACAGAGAAAGAGCAGAGAACATCTACGGATAATCGCCAGATTCGGTTGGATGTCTATGCCATAGATGAAGATGATGTGATATATGAAGTGGAGGCCCAAAAAGAAAATACACATAATCTTCCAAAGAGGAGTCGACTGTATCGGGGAATCATCGATAGTAAATTATTGCCGCCCGGAGTTGTAGATTTTAATTTACTGAATGAAGTTTTGATTGTGATGATTACGCCATTTGATTTGTTCGGATATGGGTTATATCGCTACACGTTTCAGATGAGGTGTGAAGAGGTTCCAGAACTGAAACTGGATGATGGAGCAACGAGGATATTTCTGAATACCAGGGGCATACATCCGGAGTTGGTGTCACCGGAACTGATAGAACTTTTGAAATATATGGAACACAGTACGGATGAAGTGTCGGAAGTGTGTAAAAGTAAGCGGATTCAAGAGATGCATAGAAGAGTTTGTCAGATTAAAGCAAGTGAAAAGACAGAGGTGAAGTATATGCAATCATGGGAAGAAAAGGTACTGATAAAACAAGAAGGTATTGCAGAAGGTCGAAAAATTGGACAAGCAGAGGGAGAAAAGGCACTTCTTAGAAATCAGATAAGGAAAAAATGACAAAAAATATCTCTGCAGAACAAATTGCAGAAATGTTGGAGATTGATATTTCCGAAGTAGAAAATATAATAAAAGAAATTGCAAAGTGATCTTTCAAAAAATAAATAAAAGTAACTACAAACAAAAACGCAATATTTTTAACAAACTTCAGAAAAAGAAGAGAAAAAATATTATTTAAAATTCATCTATATATTCAGATATTTTATAGAAAACGCATATAAATAAATAATTTCCAAGCCAATACATATAAAATGTTAAAAATTAACAGCTCAAACACTTGAAAAAACAATTCCTTAGTAGTACAATCATGTTAAAAGATTAACGATACATTGTTGATAAAAAACGTTATCAGAATACACAATGTATCAACTACATAAAAAAGGAGCGTGTTTGATATGGCAAGATTTACACTGCCAAGAGATGTTTATCACGGAAAAGGATGTTTATCCGAATTAAAGAATCTGAAAGGTAAAAAAGCTGTCCTCGTAGTCGGCGGCGGATCTATGAAACGTCAGGGATTCCTGGACAAAGCAGTGAACTACTTGAAAGAAGGCGGAATGGAAGTTAAACTGATCGAAGGTGTAGAGCCGGACCCGTCTGTAGAAACTGTTATGAAAGGCGCAAAAGTAATGCAGGAGTTCGAGCCTGACTGGATCGTAGCAATGGGCGGCGGATCTCCGATCGATGCGGCTAAAGCTATGTGGGTATTCTATGAGTATCCGGATGAGACATTCGAGAATATTATCACACCATTTAGTTTCCCTGAACTTCGTCAGAAAGCGAAATTTGCAGCTATTCCATCTACATCAGGAACTGCAACAGAAGTAACAGCATTCTCCGTAATCACAGATTACAATACAGGAATCAAATATCCTCTGGCAGACTTTAATATCACCCCAGATGTAGCAATCGTTGATCCTGATCTGGTAGCAGGACTTCCTCAGAAACAGGTTGCTTACACAGGAATGGATGCATTGACACATGCGATCGAGGCTTATTTATCAACGCTCAACTGTCCATTTACAGATCCACTTGCATTACAGGCAATTGAGATGGTTCTGGATTATCTGCCGGCATCTTATAACCTTAACATGGAAGCAAGAGAGCAGATGCACTACGCACAATGTCTTGCAGGAATGGCATTCTCAAATGCATTACTTGGTATTGTACATTCAATGGCTCATAAGACAGGAGCAGCATTCTCAACCGGACATATTCCACACGGATGTGCCAATGCGATCTATCTGCCATATGTAATCAAATACAATGCAAAAGATAAAGTAGCTGCATCACGTTATGCAGAGATTGCACGCAGAATGGGACTTCCTGGAACATCTGAAAAAGCTCTGATCAACAGCTTATGTGCAAAGATTGATGAGTTCAATGCGAAGATGAATATTCCTAAGACTCTGAAAGAATTCGGAATCAATGAAGATGAGTTCAAAGAAAAACTGGATAAGATTGCAGAACTTGCAGTTGGTGATGCCTGTACAGGATCTAACCCAAGAGCAATTGATCCTGCAACCATGGCTAAATTACTTACATGTACATATTATGGAACAGAAGTTGATTTTTAAACAAAACAATAATTAGATAACGGCGGCTGTCACATAGGTTTGTGTGGCAGCCGTTTTGTACAAAAGTATATTCTATTCCATATACAATAAAAAGATTCTTGAACAATTTTGTCGACATTTTTTGAAAAATATGGTTTTACTTGCGAAATAGAACAAGCCGTATTATGATAATAGTAATATTGGAAATTAGGAGGAAATAAGATGTACAAGATTTTAAAAGCAGAACAATTAACTGCTAACATCTTTCTGATGGATGTAGAAGCTCCTCGTGTAGCAAGACATTGTGAACCGGGACAGTTTGTCATTGTGAAGATGGATGAAAAAGGGGAAAGAATCCCACTCACAATCTGTGACTATGACAGAGAAGCCGGAACGATCACTATCGTATTCCAGCCGGTCGGAGCATCCACAACCAAGATGAAAGAATTAAAAGCAGGAGATTATTTCCGCGATTTCACAGGTCCGTTAGGAAATGCTTCAGAACTCGTAGAAGAAGATATCGAAGAACTGAAGAAGAAAAAGATCCTGTTCGTAGGAGGCGGTGTCGGAGCAGCACCTGTCTATCCACAGGTAAAATGGCTTCATGAGCACGGCGTAGATGCTGATGTTATCATCGGTTCCAAGACAAAGGATATGCTGATCCTTGAAAAAGAGATGGAAGCAGTATCTGGTAATTATTATCCATGTACGGATGACGGTTCTTATGGTCATGCCGGAATGGTTACGACAATGGTAGAAGAACTGGTAGAAAAAGGAAATAAATACGATGTATGTATTGCGATCGGTCCAATGATCATGATGAAATTCGTATGTCTTCTTACAAAGAAACTGGGAATCCCTACTGTTGTAAGTATGAACCCGATCATGGTAGATGGAACCGGTATGTGCGGAGCCTGTCGTCTGCATGTAGGCGATGAGATCAAGTTCGCATGTGTAGATGGTCCGGAATTTGACGGACACCTTGTCAACTTCGATGAGGCTATGAAGAGACAGCAGATGTACAAGACTCAGGAAGGTCGTGCAATGCTGAAATTACAGGAAGGCGACACACATCATGGCGGATGTGGTCAATGCGGAGGTGACGAGTAATGGCAGATGTATTAAAGAAAGTTCCTGTAAGAGAGCAGGAGCCAAAGGTTCGTGCTACGAATTTTGAAGAAGTATGTTATGGATATAATAAAGAAGAAGCAATGGAAGAGGCAACAAGATGCCTGAACTGTAAGAATGCAAGATGTATCCAGGGATGTCCTGTATCCATCAATATTCCTGCATTCATTGCACAGATCAAAGATGGCAATATTGAAGAAGCTTACAAAGTGATCGGACAGTCATCTGCACTTCCTGCTATCTGTGGACGTGTATGTCCTCAGGAATCACAGTGCGAGAGCAAATGTGTCCGTGGTATCAAAGGGGACGCAGTATCCATCGGTAAACTCGAAAGATTTGTTGCTGATTATGCACTGGAAAATGATATCAAACCAGAAAAACCAGAGAAGACAAATGGACATAAAGTGGCAGTCATCGGTTCCGGCCCGTCAGGACTTACCTGTGCCGGAGATCTTGCAAAACTCGGATACGAAGTAACCGTATTTGAAGCACTGCATGAACTTGGCGGCGTTCTTGTATACGGTATTCCTGAATTCCGTCTTCCAAAACAGAAAGTTGTTAAGAAAGAAATCGAAAAAGTTAAAGAACTTGGTGTTAAATTCGAGACAAACGTTGTCATCGGTAAATCTACAACCATTGACCAGTTAATGGAAGAGGAAGATTTCGAAGCTGTATTTATCGGTTCCGGAGCAGGACTTCCAATGTTCATGGGAATCCCTGGCGAGACAGCCAACGGAGTATTCTCTGCAAATGAATACCTGACAAGAAGTAACCTGATGAAAGCATTCGATGATTCTTACGATACACCAATCGCAGCAGGCAAGAAAGTTGCCGTTGTCGGTGGTGGTAACGTAGCTATGGATGCTGCCAGAACAGCACTTCGTCTTGGTGCAGAAGTACATATCGTATATCGTCGTAGTGAAGCAGAGCTTCCTGCACGAGTAGAAGAAGTACATCACGCAAAAGAAGAAGGCGTACAGTTCGATCTTCTTACCAATCCAAAAGAAATCCTCGTTGATGAAAATGGATGGGTAAAAGGTATGAAAGTAATCAAGATGGAACTCGGTGAGCCGGATGCTTCCGGAAGAAGACGTCCGATCGAGATCCCTGGATCTGAATACGAGATTGAACTCGATACAGTGATCATGTCTCTTGGAACATCTCCGAACCCATTGATTTCTTCTACAACAAAGGGACTTGAGACAAACAAGAGAAAATGTATCGTAGCAGAGGAAGAAAACGGACAGACTTCAAAAGCTGCCGTATTCGCAGGTGGAGATGCCGTAACAGGTGCTGCAACTGTAATTCTTGCTATGGGTGCCGGTAAAGCAGGTGCCAAGGGTATCCACGAATATCTGTCTAAAAAGAATGCTTAATTCTTTGTGCACAGTGAAAAAGATGATACTATAAGTACTCATAAATCATAAATATGTACAACACGTAATTATAGTAATTATATAAGAGATATACACGAGAATGATTCTGGTGTATATCTCTTTTTACTTGCCATTTGTTCGGAAGAAGCTGCCGATGGCAGGTTCTGGAGACAGTACATCCGGACTTGAACAAAAACATATATCTGTGGTATGATTGTAAGACACATTTAACAAAATGTAGCAAGAATTCTCCTTCCTCTGCAGGTGGGAGATGAATTGCAGAAAAACACACGGAACACTTGTTCTGTGTGCGAAAAATGTGGTATAATATATTTAACAAAAAACAAAAGTTAACTATATTAAAATGCGAATTATAATGCACATTCAGTATATCTGACGTATTATCATTTGATTAAAATACCGAAGAAAAAGTAACCGATGATTCGATTTTGGAAAGAACAAAAGAATCTGGGAATATATTGTTCCATTACGTAAGGGGGAAGAAAAAGTATTGAATATAGCATATCGCTTTCGGATTTATCCAACAGAAAAACAGAAA
>CAVBHX010000099.1:0-5599 GCA_963595255.1 bacterium | reverse complement strand
GATCAAAACAATCTCCATGGTAAAGAAAAGACTGAACCGGAAATTGATGATAGAACGAAGTAGAGAATCCGGTACAGAAGCTAACTATGATATGGTGGACGGTCTGGTGAATAATCAGAAGAAGAACCCGGAAAAAATCTCTGATGCGCACAGCAACAAACAGACTTCCCGAAATCAACAGGATAATAAACCTAAGCCTCATGACCATGAGGAAAAATGAAAGTGAAATACGTTAGCTGATAAAGTGTATAGGCTCAAAAGGGAAAGTGCCCTTTTGAGCCTTATTTTGTGTTTTGCTATAAGGAGTACCACAATATATGCCGGGGTTTTTATGCCCCACCTATTGTTCTATACTATAATCATTAAGATCGCATATAAAAATGATTGATAGTGGGTGAGAAAATGGATAAAGAAGAAAAATATAGCAACAGAATGAGACTTCCTAAAGATGGAGCAATATTAGCTGAAAATGACAATATTTTACTCAAAGCGGTATCTGAAGATCAAAAGTATTATATGCTCAGTGTATCATATGAATGCTCTTTCCTTAAACATGAATTCAAAAATGAAACTTACCGAAAATATCTATGGGAAGAGTTTATAAGGGAAAATGTAGCCAATTATTGTATTTATACTAAGGATACAAATGAGTTTGTTGGATACTGTGGAATCAAGGACCTTACTCGGGAAATACCAGAATTAGCAATTGAATTGCTATCAAAATATAGAAAATATGGATATGGTTTTCAGGCATTATCTCTGCTTATGGATCAATTTTCTGAGATTACAGGAGAGCATGTTTTCCGTAGCAGAGTGGAAGTGGATAATTATGCGAGCCAGGCTTTACACAGAAAACTGGGCGCAGTACCAAATGGAATTAGCGAATTTCTCCTCCATGGTGAAGAAATAATCAAATATCAAAAGGAAAATCAACATCTTATAGATGATAATATCCGAAAACTTGCAGCAGATTTTGGTGTCGAGCCTATAGAGATTCTAGGGCATGTCTTAGAATATAAGATTGAATGGAAGTAACATAATTATCTTGACATTCCCCTTAAGGGTAATGCTAGTTTAAAGTAGAAGGTGATCTGATGTATACGATAAGTCAATTTGCAAAACTCTGTAATACAAGTGCAAAAACAATTAGGTTTTATGATAATAAGGGGATTTTACCTGCAGATTACGTTTCGGAAGAAAATGGATATCGCTTTTATGAAGAAGATACAGTAGAACTTTTTCGACAGATATCAAAATTAAAAGAAGCAGGATTTACATTAGCGGAGATTGATCAACATTTAAAAGCCCAGGATGGGATATCAACTGAAAATTTTATTGATAAAAAGATTGAAGAGTTAAAAAGTCAGATTGCACATTGCTACAAACTGAAGGAGCAAGATAATATGAGAGAAATCAATATTGTGTTTCAAAAATTGGAGGCGGAAAGAACAACAGCTGAACAGACAGCAATAATTAATTTACAGTACGGAAATCAAAAGACGCTACTTCCAGTAGCAGCAGAAATTATTGATGAATGTGAGAAACTAATTCAGAGAATTGCAACACCGGGAATATGCGCTATTAATTGTGAAGAGGATGAATTTATACGTTTTGTTCAGGGGAGAAAAGCTGTTGAATTTGTAAGTATGCACTTTGATTCAAAGACTTCCAGAGAAGAAATTACAAGAAAAGTAAATCAGAACAAATATGAAAAATACGATGCTGTATTTGTATATTGCAGCTGTTCATCAGCTACATCGAAAAATACACTTGTTGTTTTAGATTTTGCGAAATGGTTTGATTATGAAACGGATGATAAAGGGCAGAAAAGAGCAGAGGGTGCTTTTGAATTTAATGAAGAGTTGGATGAAATAGAGGTTAAGTTGATTCTGTTTGAAAAAAATACTGCTATATAACCAATAGGCTCAGAAGGGAATAATTCCCTCTGGGTCTTTTTTAATATTCCTCGAAAATTGAGAATTACATATGCTCAATTCTTTGTATTAGGTATATATTTTGAATAGTTATCCGGTTATACTGACAATATCAAAAGGCAGAACTGTTAGAATGAGGTGAGCAGATGGATACAGCACAGAGAATAAGGTTAATTCGGATGATTGAAAAAATAGAGAAGAACCCAGAATTCAGTAGTAAAATCGGTGTGAGAAATACATCTGAGTTTATATCAAGTAAACAATCAAAAAAATAAATGATTCAAATCATAACAGGAGTCAGAAGGAGTAGAATATGTTATCGTTACTATTTGCTATATGCATGATCTGGTTTATTGGAAAATTTTTTATATTTGGTGTAAAAGCATCCTGGGGAATCTTAAAGCTGCTCTGTACAGTTGTATTTTTCCCGGTGATTTTGATAGGAATGGTTGTTGGTGGACTGATTTATATTGCATTTCCTCTATTGATCGTAGGTGGAATCATTGCACTTATAACATCTAATTCATAAAAATTCGGAGGGGATATTATGGGATATGATATAGAAAAAGAAAAACGAGAAGCGATTGAAGCAGGACAACGTGCGTTAAGTAGTCTTCGGACAGCAAAAGAAAACCTGAACAGTGCAAAAAATTGGGGCTTGGTGGATATGTTTGGCGGTGGATTCTTTTCTACGATGTTTAAACACTCCAAGATGGATCAGGCCGGACAAAATATGGAACAGGCGAAATATGATCTTCGTAATTTCAGCAGGGAATTAAATGATGTGAACATGGCTTGTAATCTGAATATCAATACTGGAGATTTCTTATCCTTTGCAGATTACTTTTTTGATGGATTTGTTGTGGATTGGATGATGCAGGATCGAATCAATAATGCCAGACATCAGGTGGAAGAAGCAATCCGCAGAACGGAATACATCATAAACCAGTTACAGCATATGTAAAGGAAAGAGGCAGTGGACCATAAATAGGTTCGCTGCCTTGTTTTTCATACTTATTTTTGTTTCTTTTTTTCTTCTCTGAGCAATTCGATGTTTAGTCCCTGCTCTCCGGCTGTTTTATCAACCCAGAGATTCAGAGAATCTATTGCCAGAGAAATTTCATCCAGTTTGTTGCTGATAAAAGCAAAATCCTTAATCTCATCGTCGCTGATCTTACCGTCACGGGCAATCTGGATCAGACGTGTGGTAAGAGGATTAATCTCATTCAGACTGGCAATGGTTTCCAGTATTATATTGGATAAGTCAGAAACTTCGACTTCCGGGACATAACGATGACCGATTTCACATTTATGAGAGCAGTAATAATTGCAGAGATCTGGTCGCCCGTAAGCGTCTGCCATCTGGATAATATCGTAAGGTGTAGGTTCCTGCATTTCATATTCAAATTTTTCAATTTTAGAATCAGAAACAGCAGTCATTTTTTCGCTGGCTTCTGATCTGGTGAGACCGGCTTCTTCCCGGCAAATCTGATAAATCGTCTTGTTTTCTCTCGTAGATTGTTTCCCCATGAGAATAACCTCCCTGTATATCGCAAAACATGAGGATTATCGGGTGGTAAGTCCGCATGCTGTACGTGTATTTCCTTTATAGAATTTATTATACTTGAAGCATAAAAAAACAACAAGCGCATTGTTGATACGGAATTATGAAAGGAAGAAAAAACATGAGGAAAACTAGAAGTGATTGTAGAGTAGGAACATTTGAAAAGAAGCATGGTCTTCCACCGGGGACTATTAGAAACAAAAATGGAAGAGATACCAGAAGTGACAAAAAAATTGGCACTATTCGCAAAGAAGTAAAGTAGGAGGAACATAATCATGGAAAAGAAAATAAGAAAAAGATATCATTCAGAAGAAGCTGTAAAAAAAGCGTTAAAAATTGAATCGTTTCGAAATTTAACAAAGGATAAAGTGATGGAGTTTACATCTATGATTCCATATATGGAAAAGGAAGTGGCGTTTGAAATAATAAAGCAGTTCCCAGTATATGTAGAGTTTGAGAAATCAGCAATAGAAAATTATACACAGTTATGCAAAACAATTTTAGAAACAAATAAACAGCTATAACAGCAAGCACATTAAATAAAGGAGGTTTCTAATATGAGCGATGTAATGAAAGGTATGATCCTGGTTTTGATGATTCTCTATATCGTGTCCCCGATAGATGCCTGCCCGGGACCGATAGATGACCTGATAGTATTGTTTATCGGTATTGCAGCCAGAAAAGGCATCTCGGCTGCAGAAGAGTAAAGGAGGAAGACAAAATGGATGTATGTGAATGTTGTGGAAGATCATTGGCGGGGGGAGTTCTCACACTCCCCTGGGAAGATGGAGACAACGAATACGCATATGTAACTTGTCCACACTGTGGTGCAGAAAATACTCAGTATGGATTTGGCGAAGAAGATGATTAAGGAGCATTCCTGTAATTCATAAATAGCGCCAATTGAATAAAAAAGAACCTCAAGGTAAGATTGAGATGCATCTTGGCGGATGTAAACAAATCAATCAAAACACCGGAGGTTCAAAATGAATTATACACAGAATGAGAAGATCGAACAAGTAACAGATAGCACATTGGTTGTAGGCGTAGACATTGGAAGTCAACTCCACTATGCCAGGGCGTTTGATAATCGAGGACGCGAACTTACAAAGAGAGTGTTTTCTTTTCGGAATGATCTTGAAGGTTTTAATTCCTTTAATGCTTGGGCTGAAAAGCTTAAGACAGAGAATAATAAGACTGCAGTTCTGATTGGCTGTGAGCCAACAGGTCACTACTGGTTTGCATTTTCCAAGTATGTATCAGAACATCAGAAAACTTTGGTAATGGTCAATCCTTTCTCCGTCAAGAAGATAAAAGAGCTAGATGATAACAGCCCAAAGAAAACGGATTCAAAGGATCCGAAAACAATAGCAAAGCTGGTTGTAGATGGAAGATATTCGATTCCATACATGCCGGAAGGCATTTATGCCGAGATAAGAGATTTGGTATACAGCCGTGATAGGATTGTAAAACAGCAGAACATATCTGCTAACAGAATTCAGAGATGGCTTGCAATACACTTCCCAGAATACTTGGGACTTTATAAAAGATTCGATGCAGCGAGTGGCTTGGCAGTGCTTGAAAAAGCACCATTGCCCAAAGATGTGATAGCACTTGGAGTAGATGGAATTCGAAAGATTTGGCATAACAAGAAGATACGTGGCAGAGGTGTTACTGAAGATAGGGCAAAGATCCTGGTAGAAGCTGCGCACAATAGTGTTGGTCTTGATGGAGGAGTTGGAACAAGAAGCGAATTATATATGTTACTTGAAGAGCATCGTCTATGGACATCTCAAAAGGAAGCCATAGAAAAAGTACTTGAAGAGTCTATTCTCAAGGTAAAGTATGTGGAAAAGTTACTCGCCATAAAAGGAGTAGGAAGTATTACAATAGCAGGATTTATAGCTGAGGTAGGTGACATTAGACGCTTTAATTCACCGAAACAGATCCAGAAATATGCTGGACTTGAGCTGGTAGAAAACAGTTCAGGAAAGCATAAAGGAAGGTCAAGAATCAGCAAGCGAGGACGGAGAAAACTCAGAAGGGTGAAATTGTCAATATTGGTTGGCACTTTTTTTACACACAGAATCGACACCTATGC
>CAVBHX010000098.1:0-5645 GCA_963595255.1 bacterium | reverse complement strand
CTTTCCTTCTGCTGTGTAGTAAACATAGTTTGTGCGGTTTTTCTCCGCTGTCTTGAACTTTCTCATAAAGTCCCTGCCTTTCTTTCCCACCCGAAAGGCTGGCGGCAGGGACACAAAAAGAGCCGACATACTGATGTACACCGACTCTGATACCGAAATGGGCATGACAAAGTACGGTGGGTACATCATTCGTCAGTCCACGGCTATACCGTGAACAGACTCTTGATGTATCCCGCCGCCTTAAGGTCGACCACTTCGGGCATTGGAATAATTTTTTTATTTGAGTGTCTGGCACTCAGATTGATGCGTAATGTTACGTACCCATCTCAATGTCAGACTGCTTCTCTTTTGATTCTGTAATCATCATACAGGCATATTTTTTTCTAGGACGGACATGCCATGTCCGCTTTTTAGGCACAAAAAAAGCCGGAGTTACCTACTTCACCTATAAAGGCTTTTGTAGATAACTCCGGCGGTTAGCTCCTCGATTGGTTACGGGGCTGTTTGCGGTAGTTCCTATTACTTATTGATTTGATGCTTTAGCAAGTTCTACTTGATGTACTACATCCTCCCAAGGAATCTGCTCGTATTTTTTGTTTGTCTTTTTTTCCAGAAATACCTTGCCATTTTCTATTACAACATCACAGAAACGTGGCGGCATATCCTTGTCACTGTGAAGATTCCTAATTGGCTTCTTTATCAATCAATTCGACCCCTTTCTTAAATAAATGGCATTTCATCAGTATCATCAGATATATCATCCTTCATGAATGCATCAATTGCATACATTACGTCATTGTTTACTTTCGGATGTTCCATACGTTCCTTTACCGTTGTAAACAATAATTCAAGAAGCGGAGCAACTGGTGTGTCATCCTGCGATGCTACCAGTAACTGGCTCCCCTTAGACGGCACATACATCCACGCCTCTTTTGCATATGCAGAGGGATCTCCAACTTTATGAACGCTCTTTTCGATATCCATAAGATAGAGCGTTGTTCCATTTTTTAATCTAAGGTTAAAGCAATCTCCGGTAATATATGTTTGGGGTCCAAAAGTTTTTGAATTAAATACGATCCGGGTTACTTCCTGTGGGTATTCACACTCTGTTTCTTCATAGAATGTTTCTTCTGCAAATAGAGGATGGTATACAAAACCATTCATATCTGGCTCAATCCTATTCAGATTAAACGCAGTTTCTCGGTTCCAATCGAGCTTATCCTTTAATGTATCCTCTTTTAATTTATCGAAGAAACTTGTAATATATTGCTCTGTTGGTGTAAGTCCAGTGAGGTCAACAGATATCAAAGTATCAATGCTGACTTTAAGGAGCTTTGCTGCCGTTACAACAAATTCCATACTCGGCTCGGATGTATTTCCATCCTTCTCCAAACGAGACATATATCCTAATCTGATTCCTGCTTCCTTTTCAATCTGACCTATTTTAACATCAGGATTTTGACGTAATAATTCCCGAATATTTGAAAAGCAAAGCGTTTTATTAAAATTTTTACACTCACTTAAATATGACTCTAACTGAGTAAGAAATCCCGCCCATTGAGTACGTTCCCTCTTAAGTCTCTCCAGACGATTACGTATGTTCTCATCAGTTCCATATTCTTCGATAAGATCATAGCTTTCCTTTGAAGATGAACTTTGCTCCAGGCGTTCCCACCTTTGCAGTGCGTCCTCAAGTTCTGCAATACGACTATTTAAATCATCCAGCTTATCTTCCACGACCTGTTTTTTGTCCATGATTTCATCTTTATTGCAGAGTCCCATACCCGCAGTTGCTATGAATCCACGCATTATGTCTACATCTTTGATATCACTAATTTTGACATCAGCTAATTTCTTCTCTTCTGACATACGGATAGCCTCCTTTGCATTTCTATGCTATTATAATACCACATTCGCAAATTTTGTCAATATGTGCAAATCACATTTTTATCTTGCACTTATATGCAATATTATTTTCTTCTTTACCGCAGAACAAAAAAGACCCAGAAGTTTTCTCTTCCAGGTCACTCTAACAGCGGACATGGCATGTCCGTTTTTCCATAAAATATTTTTTAAATCGCCACATCATATTGCTCAAGATATTCTCTGACAGCCCACAATGGTTCCGGATACTTTACATGTAAGGCTTCGCTAATCCATTGATGCTCAGGATTCATAGGCTTCAATTTACATCCTAAAACATCTAATAGTTTATCACTGATAACAGGTGGAAGATTCATTCCGAAGCAAATCAAAATAGCAGTATTCAAATTTGGTTCTGTTTCTCCTTTGACAATACGGCTTATTGTTTTAGGATTTCTATCAATCAAATCTCCTAAATCAGTGTACTTCATCTTTTTCCAGTCCAGTAACAGCTGCATGCACTGCTCTGGGTCATCAGTCATCTGCTTACGAATATTTAGCCACTCCTCCTGTTGCTTTTTGCGCATTGCTATCTGCCGCTCCGGTGGCGCATTCTGATACCCATTGTGATATTTTATATCAAAGGTGATATCACTCTGCTCACGGTTTAAGAAGCAAATGGTATGGTAAGTAGACTCTACTTTGCTTGTGATGCTCAGATCAAAGACAAGACAGCACTCGTTCATGTGTGCTCTAGCGTAATCTGTCAGTATAAGCCGCCCATCTATACCAGAACAAACATATAACGGAGAATTGTAGACGTAGTGATTCTCTATGAAAAGATAATCACCATTAGCAGTCTTTTCACGGAGTTCCAAATTTGAGAATCTCTGAATGGCCGCATCTTGAGCACTTATCGTAAAAGTCTGATATATCTCAAGTGAGCCTTTTCGGAATCCATGCGGTCTGACATACTGCCCATCCACATAGTTAAAGGTTCCAATTGCACCATCAAATCCAAGTTCTACTAATCGAATCTTAGCTGCCTGTCTGGATACTCCGAAATCGACTGCAAGTTGGTCAATGACCATTTCCATAACATCCATTTCGTATTGAGCATCGGTCTCACGCAGAAATGCTGCTATATACTCGTTCGCTTTAGCTTTAAACGGATTTCGTGGCATCTGTATTCTTGGTGCAAGCTGATTTGCCTGTTTCTCCATGAATTCCGTAGACTTTTTTGATATTCCAGATGCAGCTCCACCAACAACTTCACAGCTGATGCAAGATGCAGTTTCGTTATAAAGCTGTTCTAATATAAAGGCCTTCCGGTGTTTATCCCAGTGAACACACTCATGAATTATAGTTGTATTCACCGATCCGATATTTCGAAGAAGGTACACCAAAGGATCTACAAGAATGGTTCTTCCCTCAATATAAGTAGGAACATCTTTGTCTGCATCTTCGTCATAAATATCAGCATCGGCATCTTCAAAATAAATCTGGCCAAAGACTGATGAATCTTCCTTTATACGATGGCTTCGGATAGACAGAGTCAATGCTTCTGCCAATCTTGTCGGATCCACCCACACAGCAGGCTGACCTCGTGGTGGAATTTTAAGTGCCTCCGGGAAATTTCTCTTTAAGAAATCCTCTGCCACCCTTTCAAGTTCAGAATAGGGAATGATCGGCACGAGGGAATCATCCATTGGATCCTTTACTCGATTCTTGCCGTTGTATTTTGACACCTGCAGAATCTCAAAATCTTCTAGCTTTTTATCAAGATCACCTCGACAAGATAACATCAGCCAGAACGTCCTTTCTTCTGATGAATCGTAGTGATGATTTCCTTCGTGAATTTCAACATTCACAGACAATGCAACATCAAAGCCGATTTCCATCTTAGGAAGGTCTTCTACCCATACATGTTCCACATGTACATTGGAAATCTCAGTCTCTCCAACAGCATGTACTCTGGTAGCTAAGCTTTCTATGTAGTCCTGGTTATCTTCGATGAACTGCTCGGCTGCCGCCCAGAACTCATTATCATATTTTTTTCTAACATAATCCGTAAATGAGCGGCTTGCCGCCATGCAAAGCACCTCCTACTAGAAAAAACATTATAATAAGACTTTTACTATAAAATGCTAATTTGTATTTTCAACTAACGGCACTTCCCCGTTTAATACCGGGGCAATGATTTCATCAAGTTCTTCGATAAACCTTTCATGCATAGCAATTGTATTAAGGAAATCCAACAATCGCTTCATATCACTCTTTGCAAATTCGCAATGTGTAAAATCATAAGAATTAAATTTAAGCCACACTGACTTAATTACATCGTACCCCGATATATTAAGTCGTTGAAGCGAAAGAGGACAATAAATCTCTATGGTCTTAGTTCCGTTGGTCAATAACAATAGCTCTCTATCCGAATCAAACGGATGAGTAGCATTTTTAAGCTGAAACCCAGAAGGTATGGATTGCATTAATGCTTCATAATCAAATTCGAGTATATTTTTCGGTTCAAAATCAGCTTTTTCCAACTCGGCAATATTTCTGCCCATTCCCGCGATTTTCAAAAAAATATCCTTGTCAGACACAATCGGCACTCTCGCTCTCTTATCTGACTGATTTACGGTAAAAAGTGCACCTTCAAAATCATCCAAATACACCTGTGAACACAGTACTGCATATACATAGAAAACGATTTCCTCTGCAACCTCGGTCTCCGTCATTCCTGTCATAGATGAAACCGCATCCATTATTTGTGATGTAATATTGGAGATCATTCCTTCCTGGCTGTTCGGATATTGATTCATATAGATATGTGAATTTCCCCTTGTACACATGTCATTATCCGGATAGTACCAGCAAAAAGATACAAACTGTGACAACGTTGGATTAAGATCTTTCGGTGCATGCGCCATAGCAAATCCGATAGTATTCTTATTCGAATAAGCTTTAATAATTTCCGGGCGAAGTCTTGTTCCACCTCCTCCAATCCGACTATACTTCATCAACACATCCTGCCACAGCAAAACGTTTGACGTAAGAAACGGTCTGAAAGAATATGTATGAATGTTATCCGAGAGTGTCTGATCCATAGCCTGTCTATCGCCACAATCGTTCAATGCATTTTGAAATGCAATGATCTTCTCCTTTTTAGGTGGTCTATCCTGTCCCGAAAACCAAGCCATTGCCTCATCCGCACCATTAGAGGCAATCTCTCTACTTCTTCTTTTTAGCATCGGAGCTTTAATATGAGTAAAAATAGCCGTTGGTGCCAGTTTAATTCCTGAACAATGATTTAAAAAAATCGCATTCTGTCCGTTCTCATCACTAACCGGCCAGAACTTCTTATACATGTCCGTATTGAATGGCTTAATCGGTGAAAACGCAACCGTGTCTGCATCAATGACGTGCTCTTCAAAACGTGACGAAATATCTGCAATATCACTGCTTAACATTCGTTCTTTCTCACCATGCAGACTATGCGAATAATCACTATAATGCACTCTGGTTATAGATGCAGTCTCGCCATATTTTCTTGTCAATACAATAACAGCCCGCCCCTGAAGAGTATGAAACAAACTGTCACTCCGTGCACCCGTCCTAGCATCTGCATCCACAGCAATTGCCCAAACGTCTGAAAAATGTTCACATAGGTACTTTCTTGCGTATCTATATGATTCAGCTTCCAAAAAAGATAGCGGAACTACAAGAGCAAGAACAGAGTGGTTATGTGAATCCAGTAGTTTTTTGCAACTCCATCTCAAAAA
>CAVBHX010000097.1:0-5787 GCA_963595255.1 bacterium | reverse complement strand
GCAAAAGAATCGCGGGACACGCGAGGATAGCTTGTAGATACTTGGCTCAAAAGAGCCATTGAGCAAGAAGCCCCCATTTCAAAATCTATGATTTAAGTGGTGGGAGCATGTCACTATTTCAATTATATCACTCAACGAATCACAGACCTGATACGTAAGCTTCCGTATCTCCTCCGTCGGCTGCACAAGATCCGGTACCATGATCACCTGCATGCCCGCCTGATGTGCCGACAGGATTCCTCCCGGAGCGTCTTCAAACGCCATACAATCTGCCGGCGGTATTCCAAGACTTTCACTGGCCTTCTGATAAATCTCCGGGTCCGGCTTCGCTTTCTTAACCATATCTCCACAGACCACACTGTCAAAATACGAGTCTATTCCGGCCCGGATCAGATTCCCCATGGCATACTCTCTGCTGGAAGATGTCGCTACCGCCATTTTATATCCTTGTGATTTTCCATATGCCAGCAGTTCTTTTGCACCTTTTTTCAGCGGAAGACCTTCTTTATCCACAATTTTCCAGAAGTTATCCCGTGTCAGTTCTCCAAATTCTTCAAACGGGAACTCTTCCCGGATATATTTTCTGAAATATTCATTCCGGCCTGCGCGGTTCATTCCGAGTGTGTGATAGATGACGTCCCCCATATGCGGGATTCCCAATTCATCACCTGCGATCTCCCATGAGCGCTGTACAATACGCTCAGAATCGAACAACAGACCATCCATGTCAAATATAAAAGCTTTTATATCCATCCTAGAACTCTATGCCTCTTCCAAGTGCATCCTTCAGATAATCTGCAACTTCTTCTAATTTATGTACGGCCTCCATCTTCTCTTCGAATTCATCCCCGATGGATTCCTTATTAATGAGTGCCTGCTGGATTTTCTTTACATCTTTGATTAAATTCTCTGTCATATCAAAAACCTCCCTTTTCACTGCCTATCAGGAAATTTACTTTCCGATGATCGATTCATCCTGATGTATGTATCAGCATTATATCACAAAACTTTTTACCATTCTCTGAAATTATGTTACAATTTGATTAATTTTTGCATATTATCATCTTTTTCTCAGATTTGTTCATGCATCATCTTGATAAATTCTTCCATTACACGCGTTTTGTACTTATGCGTCTTGTAATAGAAGAAGACTTTTCTCTTTGCTTCTTCTCCATCTAATTTGTAATATACCAGATTTTCAAATGTCGGAAGCTGGCTTACCAGGATATCGCTGATAAATGTTGCTCCAAGCTGTGTAGATGATGCCATGTATGCTGTTGACTGCTGGTTGAATTCCAGTACGATATTTGGTTTAAATCCGACATCACGGCACAGCCTGTCACCTCTGGTTCTGGTATCATTTCCCTGTGTCAGCATAATGAACGGAAGCTCTGCAAATCTTTCGAGCGGAACTGCCGGATATTTCTGGCTCAGATACTTTTTGCTCTTGATATTCTCATAAGAAAGCTGATACACTTCCAGTTCTTCATTTACGGTAAAATGCTTTGGAACTGCAAGTAATATATTTTCTTCGCAATATAATTCTTTGTTATAGAGAATGCTGTCATAGTGATAATTGTCAATGACAAAATCCAGTACATTATTCCCCAGCATTTCTTCCAGTTCTGCTGTATTCCCTTCAATCAGCTGAATATGTACATCTGGAAATTTCTGATTGAACTTGGTAATCATAGACGGCACCACATATACCGCGAACAAGGTGCTTGCTCCTACTGCAAGATTTCCAGTTTTTAATCCCGACAGATCATTGATATAATTTTCCACTCTCTGTTCAATTTTCGCGATTTCTTCAGCCGCCTCGATATAGACTTTCCCCACCTCTGTAAGCTGGAGCGGTGTTGTACTTCTGTCGAATAATGGCTCCCCGATCTTCTCCTCGATCTTTCGAATCCTTGCACTTAAAGACGGCTGGCTGATATACAGATTCTGTGCAGCCTTCGTAAAACTTCTTTCTTTATATACTTCGTAAACGTATTTTTTCCATGTAAACATAGTCTGAACCTCTCGTATATTACATCTGCATCCCCTGCATTCTCTGTGCAGTGACGCCTATAGTCATTTCCCTATAATTATTATAACACTATAGATATTGGATTATCTATCCCCACAGGCGTATCATTATATCGAACAAAAGATTATTCCAGTATGAATTTGGGGTTTTATTGGAATAAAATACGAGATACAAAGCGGGGAATAATAATTATGAAACCAATATTACGCGCCGAGCGCATGAAACCAGTACACTCTGATATCCGTGGTCCATTATACATAGAAGCCATGAAACGTCAGAACCAGGGCATCGATGTATTAAAATTAAATACCGGAAATCCTGCAACCTTTGGCTTCGGTCTTCCTGACAGCATCAAGAATGCTCTGATGGAACACATCCAGGACGGTGTCGGCTACTGTGACTTCAAGGGAATGCCACAGGCAAGACAGGCGATCTGTGATTATGAGACCAGTAAAGGAATCAAAGGGATCACGCCGGATGACGTATTTATCGGTAACGGTGTCAGTGAAGTGGTATCTTTCGCTTTAACACCTTTATTAAATGACGGAGATGAAGTCTTAGTTCCTTCTCCCAGTTACTCCCTCTGGGGCAATTCTGTATATCTCGAAGACGGTAAACCAGTCTTCTATACCTGTGACGAAAAGGCCAACTGGTATCCGGACATTCAGGATATCCGTTCCAAGATCACAGAGAAGACAAAAGCAATCGTTATCATCAATCCGAACAACCCGACCGGTGTACTCTATCCAAAGGAAATTCTTCTTGAGATTATTCAGGTTGCAAGAGAATTCGGCCTTTTGATCTTCGCAGATGAAATCTATGACCGTCTCGTTATGGATGGCAAACAGCACATCTCTCTTGCTTCACTGACAGAGGATGTTCCGGTCATTACATTAAATGGTCTGTCCAAATCACATTGTCTGTGCGGATACCGTTGCGGATGGATGGTCATCAGTGGCCCAAGGAAGCTTACCGAAAATTATAGACAGGGAATCATCCAATTGACTTCCCTCCGCCTGTGTGCCAATACCATGGCTCAGATCGTCATTCCGGCCGCTCTTGATGATATGGAGACACCTGCTTCTATGGTCCGCCCGGGCGGCAGAATCTATGAGCAGCGTGAAGCAACCGTTCGTGAACTTGAGAAGATCGACGGTCTGTCATTTGTAAAAAATGACGCTGCATTCTATGTCTTCCCGAAACTGGACGTGAAGAAATTTAACCTTACCAATGACAAACAGTTTGCTCATGATCTGCTGGATGCTGCCAATATCCTGCTCGTTCCGGGAAGTGGATTCGACTGGAAAGATCCGGATCATTTCCGTATCGTCATGCTTCCGGAAGCAGATATCTTAAGTGACGCTGTCCGGAGAATGGGCGAATTCCTTGACGGATATAAACAAAAATAAGAAGAAGAGAAATGTCTGCGTACCTTTACACCGACATTTCTCTTCTTTTCATTGCAGCCGAAAAATCATTGTCTTTATATAGCTTTATAAAATCTGATAATTTCCATCTGAATCAGCCTGGATATGCGCTGCATAAAACGCTTCTACCGCTTTTACCATGTATTCTGTATCCTTCACACCCGCCGTTTCATAAGACGAATGCATGGCAAGCTGCGGCAGTCCGATATCCACCGTATTCATAGACACCTGTGCCATTGCGATATTTCCAAGTGTACTTCCGCCTGCTTCATCCGAACGGTTGGAGAAATACTGCAACGGTACACCTGCTTTTTCACAGATTAACTTAAATACTGCCACACTGACTGCATCACTCGTATATTTCTGTCCGGCATGGGACTTAACCACGATACCATCATTCATATAGACGCAGTTCGTCGCATCCGTCTTCTGTCTGTAATTTGGATGCACAGCATGGGCATTGTCACAGCTAAGCATGAAGCTTCCTGCTACTGCACGGTAGAATTCCTCTTCGCCCTTTCCAAGCGCTTTGTTCATCCTCCACAATACATCATAAAGGAATGTAGACGCAGCGCCCTGCTTTGTTCCTGATCCTACTTCTTCGTTATCAAAGCATACATAGACATTCATATTCTGATCATTCTCCGCTGCCAGGAAGCCCTTCATGGACGTAAATGCACACTGCAGATCATCCAGTCTCGGACACCCGATAAACTCCTGCTCACTTCCCCATCTGACCGCTCCCATACGGTTATATAAGAACAGATCCATACCGTAGATATCCGTGTCCTTTACTCCCATTTCTTCTGCAATCAATGCTCTGACCGCTCCCGGTTCTTTCACACTTCCGGACAGCACCGGCAGCATATCGATCTGCTTATTGATTGCTCTGCCTTCATTGACTCTTCTGTCCATATGAATTGCAAGACTTGGAATCATCAGAAGGTCTCTGTCCACTTTCACAAGTCTGGTCTCGATCCGCTCTCCATTCTTCACCATCACTCTTCCTGCAAGAGACAACGGCCTGTCAAACCATGTCGAACAGATCATTCCTCCATAACCTTCGGTATTCAGCATCGTATATTTCTTTGCCACTTCGATTTCCGCATTCTCTTTTAACTTAAATGTCGGTGAATCACTGTGTGATGCCGTTACATGAAAACTATAATTCTCTAACTCTTTTCCCGTTTTTACGGCAATGATACTGGAATTATTTCTTGTGACATAATATCTTTTTCCGGGTTCGATCTTCCACTTTTCCGACTCTTTTAATTCTGTAAATCCTTCTTTATTCAGAATCTCTTTTAATTCTGCAACTGCATGGAATGCTGTCGGCGCATGTTCTATAAATGTTGTAAGTTCTGATATGATATTTGCTTCCATTGTAATCCTCTTTATCTTTTATTGCATTCATTATACACTCACAAAATGTAAATATAAACGAATCTTAATTGTACATTCCCATGATACAGCAGATTCCTGCTGCAAACAAGCGTCACCATTCAAAGAACTGTATTGCTTTCTGATTTTTGTCCTTATTGTATTTTTTCAAATGTCTGTTCATGCACTATACAGGCAGCATAATGTTCTGAATTTTGTTATATTTTTCTCCGGATTTATGTTAAAATTCTTTTAGGTGCTCTGATATTCATTCTGATATCAGATGCTCTGACAACAGATACTTATATAATATCAAAGTGAGGTATGTACATATGAAATTAATGATCGCATCCGATATCCACGGCTCTGCTTACTACTGCCGTAAAATGCTTGACGCTTACAAACGCGAAGGTGCCGACCGCCTTCTTCTTCTCGGAGATATCCTTTATCACGGCCCGCGTAATGACCTGCCAAAGGATTACAATCCAAAGGAAGTCATCGCTATGCTGAATCCTGTGAAGCAGGAACTGCTCTGCGTACGCGGTAATTGTGACACGGAAGTAGACCAGATGGTGCTGGAATTCCCGATCCTGGCGGACTACTGTTTTCTGGAAATTGATGGACGTACGATCTTCGCATCCCACGGACATCATCACAATCCGAAGAATCCTCCGATGCTGAAAAAGGGAGATATTCTTCTGAATGGTCATACGCATATTCCGGCGAATGAGGATATGGGCGGCTTTATCTATATGAATCCGGGATCTGTATCGATTCCTAAGGAGGGATCTGCTCATGGGTATATGATCTGTGAGGGTGGAAAATTTACATGGAAGGATCTTGAGGGGAATGTAGTTGCTATTTAAGCATGAAGCGACGATTTCCCGGACCTACATAAAACTTAGGAACTCTTTCCTGTTCAGATTCCGTCGGCGGGAAAATCTAAAG
>CAVBHX010000096.1:0-6522 GCA_963595255.1 bacterium | reverse complement strand
GGAGAAACGGCCAGAAATACCGCTGCGTGGTAACCGGAACAGACGGAAGAATCGTAGTGTCCGAGGCAGCCGTTCTGACGGTAAAGTAGAATAAGGAAACATTTTGAAAATAAACGATACAATAAACGATACTTTCGGAATTCTTCGCAGCAGAAGGATTCCGGAAGTTTACAAAATAAGAAGGGGGCCTTTTTTTGAAGATGAAGAAGATGGGAAGGAAGTTTTTAGCAGCTGTCCTTGCCGCAGGTATGGGATTTTCAGGTCTTCCGGTCAGTGGCATAGTGAATGCAAGGGCAGAAGAAAATACCCAGGCAGAAGAGAATACACTTCTGGCCTGGTACCCGCTGACTTCTGATGTGAAGGACGCATCCGGTAACGGAAAAGATGCATCGGTTCCATCAGGAGCAGATGGTGTTACATTCTCGGACGGAGCATTGACTCTGTCAGGAGGGAACAGCAGCAGTAAGAACTATGTATCACTCCCGGAGGGCTTATTTGACCAGCAGGATGCGGTTACCGTGTCTATGTGGATCAAAAACAATAACACAAAGAAGAATACATCTGCATTTTCTTTCTGCGGAAAGACAAAGCAGGGAAACTATCCAAAGCATTATTTCATTCTGAATCCAAGCAATCCGGATGGTTATTATAAAGCGGTATTTACAGACCCGGCATCCGGAAGCACTGCAAATCCATGGACGACAGAAGTTGGTGTGAATAATTCTAAGAATAACAGTGTAGTAACTTCGGACAAGATGAATCAGTGGATGTACTATACAGTAACCATCGACGAGAACAGCCTGACCGGTTATCTGGATGGCAAAAAAGTGGGATCTGATACGATCTCTAATCTGACGGTGTCTGATTTTGGCGAAAAGATTGCTGCGTATATAGGAAAATCTGATTATGCAGATGATACATTTGCCGGAAGCTTCCGTGACCTTAAGATCTATTCGGAAGCCATGACACAGGAAGAAGTGGATACACTGTATGAAGACGCATATGCAGTGCAGAGTGTACAGGAAGCAAAAGCGAGTCTGAAATTAAAGAATGGAATGACGGTCAATGAGAATCTGACACTTCCAACAGAGTCAGGGGACTGTGTGATCAAATGGACATCCAGCAACGAAGAAGCACTGTCAAATGACGGAACCGTACATTTCCAGGAACAGAGTACGGATGTAGTACTTACGGCAACGCTTACCGGTGGTTCGTATTCAGAAGATGTAAGTTATGAGCTGACCGTACCGACAGAGGCTGAAGCCAAAGGGGCTATATATAAGACACAGCTTCTGATCCCGGCATACGTGTCCGAAAATCTTCAGAGTGAAGTGAATGGACAGACAATTAAGTGGTCCGGGGATCCGGCAGGTCTGATCGAAGAAGACGGAACCGTGAATGCACCTGAAAAAGATACGAAAGTGACTGTTACGGCTGAGATCGGCGAGGCAAGTGTGACAAAGGATGTAACCATTCTGTCTGACGGCGGCGAGATCTTAAGTTATGTGATCCAGGGTGGGAATCTGTATGAGAATACGGGCGACATTCTGGCAGCAAAAGACAGCAGACGTTCGGACGCATTATTCCTTGCTGCAAAGACCGCTTCAGAGGATACTTATCAGGAGCTGAATAAAGGCAAAGCAGTTGTCTATGTGAAATGGGATGGAAATCAGAAGACATCTCCGGATAACCAGATGGGTTCACCGGTACTGTTCAGGAAAGCAGACGGAAGTCTCGGATCAGCAGCTTCCGGCAATAATAACCGGAATGGAATCTATGTATGGGATACAAAGGATAATGTAAACTTTACAGGAGAAAGATTCCTGACTCTGACAGCTACAGGTACAAAGGTACAGAATCCGTTCGTTGTATATGACCAGATGAGCCAGAGCTATAAAGTATTCTGGGAAGATGGCACAGGAAAAAGCTATGTGAGTCTCCTGGATAATTTAAAGGCGGGAAGCACACCTTCCGAAACTGTCGAAACGACTTATACAAAGCCAGAAGTAACGGGAACGATTCCTTCCGATGCAGTAGCAGAAGAGGCATCTGTCTTCCATGCGAGCACGTCAGAGTATGAAGCACTGACAAAGAAATACGGAACTGTATACAATACAGGAGTAGAAGATGTTCAGATTACAGCCGAGACCGGAGAAGAAGTAAAACTTCCGGAGACCGTAACGGCAGACTACAATGACGGAAGTACCAAGAAACTGGGCGTAGAATGGGATAAGGATGCACTGAAAAAACTGAATACGTCCAAAGCTGGAACCTATGAAATCACAGGTACCGTAAAGCAGGATGCATATGCATATCCATTTATCGAAGAACGTGCGGATCCGCATATCTTTTATAATGAAGATGACGGTTATTACTATGCTTCAGGTTCTTACTATGAAGAAAATATGAGCACACCGTCATGTGCACAGTCATACAGAAAGCTGGATATCCGGCGTGCGAAGACAATAGAAGGACTGAAAGATGCAGAAGAACATTACATTCTGGAATCAAAAGTAGGAGACAGATGGGGTGGATTCTTCTGGGCACCTGAATTTCATAAAATCAATGGTACATGGTACTGCCTGGTCGGTGCACATGATTTTGGAACAGGCGGTATTACGGCAAATGTAAACTGGAACAAATCAAACTGGTGCAGCAAATCGGTACTGATTCCATATGAAGGAACCGATGAGCAGATGAAGGATGGCGGTATGCTGGATCCTGAACAGTGGGGAGAACCAATTGTTCTGAACAACTCTCCATCATTTGATGTCTCATATTATGAAGACGAAAGTGGACAGGGATACTATATTATGCCACAGAATGCACAGCTTTCTATCGTGAAGGCAGCAGGCGGCGAAGGTGTTGTACCACAGCCGACCGGAAGCAAAGTTGTGATCAAATCCGGAGAGTGGCCATGGGAATATGGAGTATACGAAGGCAGTATCACAGCTTCTAACCAGGAAGGAAATGACCAGCTGGTAATTGAGGGACCATATCTCTTTGAATATGGAGATAAAATCTACATCAGCTACTCAGCAGCAACCGTTGATAAATATTATACACTGGGACTTATGATGGCAGATAAAGGCAGCGACATCATGGACCCGGCAAGCTGGACACATGTAACGTATCCGGCACTCAGCTCTTATGATACATATGAAGGAAATATCGGAGGAGCAGCACATGTAGGAGGCGGCCATAATTCTGTTGTACTGGACGAATATGGTAACCTGGCACTGATCTACCATGCAAGACCATATCCGGATCCGCATACCGGTCAGTCAGGATCGGGCGGATTGTTCGATCCATGCCGACACACGGTTGTAAAGAGCGTAAATGTGGCAGCGGATGGCACGTTATTATTTAATATGACAGCAGAGGAAGAACTGAATCCGAAGTATAAGACGGTGACAGCAACCGTGACGATCAAGAAGGATTCTTCGCAGCCGGATGATTCAGATCTTGACAAGGGACTTCTGGCACATTATCTTCTGGAGTCAGATGTGAAAGATTCTTCAGGTAATCAGAAAGATGCTGCAATCGCATCCGGAGCTGACGGTGTTGATTTTGAAGGAAGCGCACTGAATCTTGCCGGAGGCAATAAGAACAGTAATAATTATGTGAATCTTCCGGACGGATTATTCGACGGACAGGATTCTGTGACTGTATCCATGTGGATCAACAATCATAACAGCAAGGGTAATTATTCGGCATTCTTCTTTGGAAGTGCAGCACAGAGCAATAAGCTTCCAATGAATTATTTCCTGCTGAATCCGTGTAACCCAAGTGGAAATTATAAGGCAGTATTTACAGATTCGGAAAAATCAGGTTCACCATGGTCAACAGAAAAAGGAATCAATGATTCTAACGGAAAGACATCTACCGCCGGATTTATGAACCAGTGGAAACTGTATACCGTTGTAATTAAGGATAAAACTCTGACCGGATATCTTGATGGAGAAAAGATCGGTACTGCAGATCTGTCCAGAACCGTATCAGATTTTGGAACCGGACTGAAAGCACATATCGGAAAGTCACAATATCTGGATGACAGCCTGTTTGCTGGCTCATTCCGTGACCTTAGAATTTATGGAAAAGCACTCAGTGACAAAGACGTAGAGAGTATCTATAAGGCAGGAGAGACAAGAAATCTGTTACTGGAAGACAAAGAAAAACTGAAGTTAGAAGATACAGATAACGTCATTGCAGATCTGGAACTTCCGTCAGAAGGAAAGAACGGAAGCAAGATTACATGGAAATCAGACAATAAAGATGTAATAAGCAACAAAGGAAAAGTCACATTCGGAACAGAAGCACAGACCGTAACAATGACAGCGACACTTACCATTGGAGAGGAAAGTGTTACAAAGACATTTACCGTTACGGTACCGGCAGCTGATGATCTCGAGAATGTCCTGAAAGAAAAACTGCAGGTTCCATATGTCATCACAGAGAAGACATCCTTACCGGCGAAGATTGGCGGAGCAGACATTACATGGAAGTCAGAAGAAAAAGGACTTGTAAAAAGTGACGGAACCATTCAGGCACCGGAGAAGACACTGACAACAACGATCACGGCAGACATCAGTTATAACGGTAAAGTGATTAGTAAGAGTTTCCAGGTGTATGTGATGGAAAAAGGTTCTTCCTATGTTATGAGTTACACAAGAACTGGAGTCAATGCCGCACTTGGAGAAAGTATGCACCTGGCTTACAGCTCAGACGGTGAAAAATATACAGCACTCCATAATAATACAGGAATCTTCTTCGCAAAGGCGGACCTGACAACATCGGTTGCAGGAACGACAAAGACAATGGTTACACCATATCTGTTCCGTATGGCAGACGGCAGAATCGGTGTGATCGCAAAACGGAATGACGGCAAAGTAATCTATGGTGTTACAAAGGATCTGATGTCTTATGAAGAGACGATTCTTTCACTGAATACGGATCTTGCAGTATCAGAACCAGAATGCGAATATGACGGATCACAATATGTGATTACCTGGAAGGGATCAGACGGAAAGACTTACAAGAATACGACAAAAGATTTCCAGACGATCAGTGCTCCGGAAGAAACGACAGGAAGAAGCAAAACTACAGTAAAGAGTGACATTGCGAATGCCGTTCCGTGCAACGTGCTTGCAGTCACAAAGGCAGAGGCTAAAGCATTAAAAGCCAAATTAATGCCGCTTGAAAATACCGGTGTAGAGGAAAAGACATACGCCTTTACAACAGAAAAAGGCACACAGCTGACAGAGGAAGATATCAAGTCTTCTATTACAGCAAAATACAACGACGGTACAACCGATGAGATACCAATTCAGTGGGATACAAGTTCCGTAGACTTTGAGAAAGAAGGAACATATAAGATTACCGGAAAGGCAAAACTGACAAGCTATCCGGTACTGAACGGAAGAGCAGATCCGAACATTTACAAATACAATGGAAAATACTACTTTATAGCAACCGGTGAGACACAGAACCAGTCTCAGGTATGTATCCGTGAAGCAGATACACCGCTTGGACTGTTCAGTGCAAAAGATCACGAGCTGATCGCAAATGTAAAGAAGCCGAGATGGGCTCCGGAACTGCATGAGATCGGCGGCAAATTATACATCCTCCTTGCAGTGGGAGATGCATGGAATAAAGTACAGAGCTGCGTGATGGAATTAAAAGAAGGCGGAGATCCGACTGTAAAATCTGACTGGACAGAGCCGGTACAGGTGACAAGAAAAGACGGAAGCGCACTGTATACAGATGGTATCACCCTGGATATGACATACTTTGAACAGGGCGGAACACATTACGTGTGCTGGGCACAGAGATATATCGGAAGTCCGAATGGAACATCCGACCTCTGGATCGCAACGATTGATCCAAAGAATCCATACAAATTGACGAGTGATCCGGTATGCATCTTACGTGACCAGTATGGATGGGACCGTGTTGACACAACCGTAGATGAAGGACCATTCATCATTCAGAATAATGGAAAGATCTATCTTACATTCTCCGGTGCAGGTGTCAGCAACATGTACGTGGTAGGTCTTCTGACAGCAGATGAAAATGCAGACCTTCTGAATCCGGAAAGCTGGGCAGAGACCAATTATCCAATCCTGTCTTCAGAAAGTGTATCTGGTGAATATGGTCCTGGACACAGCTGCTTCTCTGTAGATGAAGACGGAAGACCGATCTTTGTATATCATATGAAGCCAAATGGCGGAACAAGAAGTGCAAGTGTCAGAAGAGTACACTGGGCGGCCGATGGTTCACCGTTACTGGATATGACCATTGACAAAGAATTAAAGGAAGAGTATCGCGCCGTAACCGGAACCATCACCGTAAAAGCAAAAGAAAGTACGGACAAACTGGCAATCGTAACAGATCCTTCTGATTACAAAGGTATTGTAGGCGAGACCGCAGAATTCACCGTAGAAGCAACAGGAGAAGGCTTAACTTACCAGTGGGAATACTGCAATGCAGGATCATCCAAGTGGAGAACATCCAGCATGGAAG
>CAVBHX010000095.1:0-6630 GCA_963595255.1 bacterium | reverse complement strand
TCCTATTCCGGGAGTTCGTTCTGTAAAACAGGCAAAGGATAATGCCGGTGCATTAGGATGGGCGTTGACAAAAGAGGAGCGAGAGACAATAAATCATATAGAAGAGGCAACGAGATAAAGCGAAAAATATACCCCGATTAGGACATAACCTGTTCGATCTGATTTTGTATACTGCAGCGGATGCATTCTTGAAACTTCAGAGGTCCCGGTATACCCTCTTGCTTCCATCGCCATTGCAAGATCTGATGATCTACGGACCGTCATCAAAAAGAGTGGAAACAATAAAGAAAAAACAGCTTTACATTTTTCCGGGACATTTCCTTCTTCGAATTTTGCGCCTCTGGAAGCTTGTGCATCCATCAGCACATTTAATTCTTCCAACATGATTGGGATAAATCTGAATGCAATCATAACGATCACTGACATCTCGTGTACCGGTAGACCAAATTTTTCAAAACCTGAAAATGTTTTTTCCAGGCCATCTGCTAATTCTTTCGGTGTTGATGTATATGACAGCAGTGACGCCCCCGTGATCATCAGCCCGATCCTCGCGGTCATCTGAATTGCTTTCCAGACGCCTTGACTGGTGACCGTAAAAATCCACAGCGAGGTTATTGCATCTCCCGGTGTGCACAATAGCCGAAAGATAAATGTAAAACAGAGCAATACCAGAATCCCTCGCAGTCCACAAAGGAAATAAGAGAACGGAACTCTGGCAATTTTATACAGGATTAAAGTTATCCCCAAGCATCCCAGATAATGCCATGGATTTTTCACTAGAAAGAGCACGATAATGTACACCAGTGTACCCATCAATTTAGTTCTCGGATCCAGACGATGAATCGCTGACTCTGAATTATAATACTGACCAATCGTAATATCTCGAATCATCATTTTTCCTCCCTGTCCGAAAATCTGCCGGAAATTTTCGGATTGACCGCTTCATCTCCTAAAATTTTTACCAGCATCTCCTCTGCTTCTTCTACCGTAATTGCTATATTCGGAAGTGGCACTCCCTGATCCATCAAAGCCTTTGTCAAATGTGTAATCTGCGGAATGCCGATTTGCAGGCTCTCTAATTCTTCCGTTCGTCCATAGATTTCCGCCGGTGTTCCATCCATCACTATATTACCGTCATGCATCACCCAGACTCTGTTTGCAAATCTTGCTACATCTTCCATATGATGGGACACTAATACAATCGCAAGATTTCTGACTTTTTGGATTCTCTGAATTAACTCGAAGATCATATATTTTGTCTCCGGGTCCAGTCCTGCTGCAGGTTCATCCAGTACTAAAATCTTTGGTTTCATTGCCAAAATACCCGCGATTGCAACGCAGCGTTTCTGACCTCCGGATAGTTCCATGGGACTGACCGAAAAGTATTCCTCATCAATTCCTACCAGATGCAGACTTTCCCTTGCCGAGTTTTCTGCTTCCTGTTCAGACATTCCAAGGTTCAGCGGGCCATACATTGTATCCTTTAAAACGGTTTTTCCAAACAGCTGTTGCTCCGGATATTGAAAAACCAGTCCAATTTCTTTACGCAGACCAGACAGTGGATAATTTTTTTTATAAATATTCTGTCCCTGATAAAGAATTTCTCCTGCGTCTGCCCTCAAAAGTCCATTCAAATGTTTGATAAATGTCGTCTTCCCGGAACCTGATGTTCCGATTAATCCGATAAAATCTCCCTCATGAATCTGAAATGAAATTCCTTTCAGGATCTCAGTATTCTCTCTGGCCGAATTTTTGTAAGAAAATGTAATATTTTTACCTTCCAGCAATTCTCTGTTCCTCACATTTCTTCTCATCATATAAACGTAGAATTTCTCTGACCATTGTTTCTTCATCAAGCACTGGCGTTTGGATCTCAATTCCACGTTTTTTCAGTCGCATTCCTAACTGTGTTATTTGTGGGACATCCATCCTTGCTTCCTTCAAAAGTTTTTCATTTGAAAATATTTCTGCCGGTGTCCCTGCACCAATGATATGCCCTTCTTTCATCAGGAAAATTTTATCTGCATCCACCACTTCATCTGTATGATGTGTGATCAGCACGATCGTGATTTTCTCCATCTGATTCAGTTCACGGATGACCTTGATGACTTCTTTTCTGGAAACAGGATCCAGCATCGCTGTCGGTTCATCCAGTACAATGCATTCCGGATTTCCTGCCAGTGCATCAGCCACTGTCAGTCTCTGTTTCTGACCTCCGGACAACCTTGCCGGGGATGCCTTTCGAAACTCCCACAAACCTACCTTCATCAGACAGCTCTTCACGATCTCACGGATTTTCTCCGATGGGATATTTTGATTCTCTGGACCAAATGCTACATCTTCTTCTACATTGGTTCCAATAATCTGATTATCTGGGTTCTGAAACACCATCCCCACCTGGCTTCGGATCTGCCAGAGTTTTTCCTGATCTTTCGTATCTTTTCCGTCGATCCACACGGTTCCATCCGCCGGGAGTAATAATACATTTAGGTGCTTTGCCAGCGTGGATTTTCCCGATCCATTCGGTCCCAAAATTGCTACAAACTGACTAGACGGAATATCTAACGATATTCCGTCCAATACTGTTTTCTCGCTCTTTGTATTTTCATCTTTCCAAACGGTATAGTTATGTACCAGATTACTAATTTTAATCATAAGAGTCTTTATGCTTCCTTCTTGAAATTATCTAAAAACTTCATTGGCATTGCTTTGATCAACAGGCATCCAATGACACAGGTTCCAATCTTATCGATCAGGTTTGATGCTACGTTTCTTAAGAAGGATGCTTGGAAAATACTCTTTCCGCCTTCTACTAGAGACATAACTAACATATCAGATACAGAACCGTTTAGTCCACCATATACATAGATTCCGATTGGTGTTCCGATTGCCGGGCAGATAAAGCTTAGTGCAAGACCTGTGATGATTGCCGGAACGATGCTGAAATTCCATTTCTTTGCAACCAAACCTACAATCAGACCTACTGCCATATTTACAAGGAAAAATGGAATGTCTGTTACACTGTAGATCAGTCCTGTGATGATATTACTTAAAGATCCTACGATCATACCCGGTACCGGTCCGAGGATTGCTGCTGATAATACAGTTCCCAGTGTATCCAAATACAACGGAATTCCTAATGCTGATGTAATGATACCAAGCACAATGTTCATTGCTACAGCAACTCCGCAGAATGTTGTTACATATACTTTTCTGTTTTTCATTGTCTTTCTCCTTTAGATTTTTCTTAAATGTTGTCCAGAAGAGAAATAGCCTCCTCCATAGTCACTATTGGAATCTCGAGATTTCTTTTCAGCAACTCTTCTTCTAATAGTTGCATGTACACACCGGGTTCAGGCACCATCTGAAGTGTCTCCTGGACTGCCGCAATCCGATCACAATCTGTTCCAATTTCACCTTTCCATTTGCCACTGCAGGTAAGACGATATCCACAATTGGGGCTGCCCTCTACCGAAACCACTCCCAAAACTTGAAAACTCTCCGGATGCCTGTAGTATTCCTCAAGCTGCAACATCACCGGATCCAGTAATCTTTTACACTGTTCCAGATAATATGGATGTTCAAACTGCTCTTTTACATGGCCCCATCTCTGGGAACCATACATCATAAATTCCGGACATGGAAGCTGTAACATCTGAATCTCATGTGCGCCTATAAGTTTCATCAATTCGTTCCGGATACGATATTCTTCCTCCAGTTCTGACTCCTCTTGTTCAACCTTTGCTGCATTATTTAAAATGCAATGTGACAATACTAAAAGTAATTTCATAGAATTCTCCATTCCTTATTGACTATTGATAATGTTATCACCAACTCCGGTCACTTTAAAATAGATTTCACTATGAGATATATAGACGAGGTCTATCTATTTTTTTATTCTTCTTTGAAATCTCAGAGCAAATCTTACGCAACTAGCTTGACAATCAGTGGGTAAGGTGTCACTAGAATATGACTCATTGCCATTTTTGGCAAAAAATATCTCCCTGTGAGTTAACATAGTTGTCAGTGAGAGATATATTCGGCCAGAAGACGGGGATATGAAATTTGGAATTATGGATAGAAGGAAATGTTTAATAACTCTGTTCTGATAGATATCGTATAATATTGTATAAATAGAAGATAACAATTTCAAAATAAAAAGAATGAAGGGAAAAAGACATGGGAAATGAAAAAGAAAATATGAGGAAAAGTCTGACACAAAATGGCAGTATGAATAATGTTATGCAGCAGAACCAACATATCGATAATGGAGAACTGAACGAAAATATTAATGAAAATTTTCAGAATCTTAGAAGGCGAAACTCACTGCCAGAACACCCAATAGAATTTGGAATCCAGAAGGAACTGACAGAAGAGAAAATGGCCGGACTGAAAGAGCAGCTGGAAAATCTTGATAAGGAGATTTCTTTTTTGGGAAATGCAGAGAACATGAAATTTAATCTGCCTAAGGAGGAGTCTGAGTGGAGTGCAAATTTTGTGGCAAGATATAAGAACCGTAATTCTTTAGTAAAAGCGATGACCCGCAGAATCCGTTTCGTGAAGGAGAAACTAAATAAAGGGATTTCTGGAGCAGATATCAGCAAGATTGAAAAAATGATAGAAGAGACCCAAAATACCAATCAACAGATTTATAAGGAAGATTATGAGCTTGCATTATGGAAGTCCTATACGAATAATATAAAAGAGATTGACGATACTATGGATGATATTTTGAAAGATACACATCTAAATGATTCGACATATTACGATGATATTGTCAATTCTATAAAAAAATATAGAGAAAATCCTACGCAGAAAAATATGAAGGAGCTCCAAAATTATCTTAAGGTTTATATAGACATAAGAACGAGACATGGCCGAAAAAAAGAGGAGGATTTTAGGGAAAAGGGTAGGATCCGTATTCGAAGAATGAAACTTCTTGCTAAGAAGTTAGGAACGATCGATAATTTTAATAAGTATAAAGAAACAGAAGAGAGTAAGATAAAAGCGGAAAGTACCATTCAGTATGAAGGCACAGCGACTAAAGAGGCTCTTACAGCAAGGCAACGAAGATATGAGGAGTTTCTTGAGATAAACAGAAAATTCAAGGTTCTAAAAGACACTTCAGAAATTCTCATCACGGAAAGAATGCTGACTCCGGAATATGTTAAGCAGAATATGGAGGAGATGAAGGGATATATAGAGACTATCAAAAAGGCACGGGATTTTAGAGAAGAATGGAGGCAAAAGCATCAGCAAGGTTATGAAAAAAATGAGCGCGGCAGTTTAGAAGAAATACTCTATGGGGTATATTGGAGTGGAGCAGCAGAGGTATTGAAAAAAAATATTGGTTTGGAAGATTTTGTTCATGCTTGTGAAAAAGGAAATGCAAATGATATTGAGAAAAAACGTGAAGCTATAACAAATAGGCTCCTTATGAAAGATGAGAAAGTGGAATCTGTTTATAAAGAATATAATAAAATATATTTGAATCGACAGGTCAGAAGTAATCAAGTGAGATATATAGTGGGAGCATTTGATGATAATGTAAAAAAATACAAACTGACTGCGGAGGAAAATCGTTTAGCTGGTATTTTGGAAGGATATTGGATGAATGATGATGGAGAATTTGAAACTGATAGAGATCGTAAAATTTTTGAAAATAATTTGGAGTTTATGAATCTACTATATCATGGAAAGTTGGAGGAACTTGCCCCAAAAGTCAAGGAATACTTTGAGGAACAGTTAAAGTATAAAGTGACAAAGGAAATGACAACAAAGGATTATATTTTGTCTCATTTTTCTGAACTGATGATGCACGAATCTAGAGATACGTGCAAAGAGAATCTTTACGATATAAGAGAGGGACTAAAAGATTATCTTAAGAAAATAAATGGGGAAAATTATATAGAGGAACTGTTTAAGGATGACATACCATATATGTCACTGTATTTAGCGTCATTTACTGAAACTCTGGGATTTTCATATAATACAATGAAGCTTTTGGATACATCTTATCAAGGAAATCTGGAAGAAGTTGAGCAAGAGAAGCAGGAGAGACTGGAACGTGTCATAGAAGCGATTGAGAAAAGAGACGAAAAAAATAAGAGAGAACAAAAGAGGAAGAGAAAATAAAGCATATATTTGATGGAGATTCTTGCTTTTTGCCATAAAAATTTATATTGTATAGAATAGAAAAGGATGCGAAAGAAAAAAGGAGCTGCCGGTGGCAACTCCTTTAGTTTAAGAGTTATGGATTTTGAATATTATTAATATACAACCGCATCATCTGCTGTAAATCCATCCAAAGAATTCTCTTTCGTCTGGATACAGACAAAGGAAATTCCGGTATCTTCTGCAGCAAAGAACTGACGCTTAGCGGCAGGAGAAATTCTCATCCAGTCTCCGGCAGTAAGAGTGATTTCTTCTTCATCAATCACAACCCTGCCTTTGCCGGCAAGAATGCCATAAATCTCTTCGTTTGTCTTGTGAGAGTGAACGAAAGGAACATTTGCTCCGGCAGGAAGATTATTGATGCTGATCTCGGCACCTGTCAGGGAAAGTGTCTCGTGAAGTTCTACTCTACCTTCATTTCCAATATTTGTTTTTGCATAATTAGCCATGGTATTT
>CAVBHX010000094.1:0-6859 GCA_963595255.1 bacterium | reverse complement strand
GGATACCCTTAGATTTTCTTACATCACGGAATCTTAGCCACAAACATAACACCAAGTCTTTCTCATGGACTGAGAGGTCGCGATGATGAATTAAATAGAAAAAGAAAACAAAAATAAAAATGTATTCCGTGCAAGCAGGAAAAGAAACAAACTTCCTGTAATAATCAGCGTTCCAACATGATTCAAACACTTTCGGCTAAATAAATTCACCGCGATCATACATACATTCACGAGCATAAAAAGCTCCAATATACCGAGTGCAGGTAAGGTGTATAACTGAAATATCTCCATCAGCGCAGTCATAAAGATGGATACAGCAAGTGCAAAACAAAAGTAATACTTCTTTTTCTGAGTCATAATATATCCTCCTTGCGTGGAATGATAGGGTTACATTCAAAAATAGAGTTGCATTAATTTAGTAAATAATACCATAACAAGTCATAAATGAAAAGCCAGGAAGACATTTTACATAAAATTCAAAATACCCTCTTGCAATCTGAAAAAACATGTGCTAACATTTAAAACAAATTTTAGTATAGTAAAGCGATGAAAGAGACTCTGGACTCTGGAACCTGACAGGAATGTGGTGTCACCGACTGAGAGCACTGCTTGGGGAATGAGGACAATAGGGAACACTCTGGAGCAGACCAGCTGAACAAGTAAATATGGTAAAGCCGAATGAAAAGTAGGTTGGTACGTAGACTGCACGTTACGCACGAAAAGAGGAATCTTAGAAAGCACTATACAGCTTTGAGATTCAATGCGGGTGGTACCGCGGATAACGATGATGATATCCGTCCCGGGATACAAGTATGTATTCCAGGGCGGATTTTTATGTTTCCAATGAATATTTTTATATGAAAATTATATCTCAAAATAAATATTTCGAAACATAAGATATTCCAAAATTGTTATTCGTCCCGGGAAGAAAAGGAGGAAAAGAACATGGAGTATTTAACAGGTGTAAAGCCAAAAGAGACAAAAGAAATCAGTGAATTACTGGAACAGGCAGAAGCAGGAGCAAAGGTAAAAGTCAACGGAGCAGTGCATACGATCCGTGACATGGGAACTGTTGCATTTGTGATCTTAAGAAAAAGAGAAGGTCTGCTGCAGTGTGTCTATGAAGAAGGCAGTGCTGATTTCAAATTGAAAGACATCAAAGAAGCAGCAACAATCGAAGTAGAAGGCGTCTTAGAGCAGAATGAGAAAGCACCAAACGGAATTGAAATCCGCATGGAGAGCGTAAAAATCTTAAGTGAGCCGGAAGACGAGATGATGCCGCTTGCAATTTCTAAATGGAAATTGAATACATCTCTGGAAGCAAAACTGAACTACCGTTCCATTTCCCTTAGAAATATCCGGGAGCGTGCGAAATTCAGAATTCAGGAAGGACTTACGAGAGCATTCAGAGATTTCTTATACAGTCAGGAATTTACAGAGATCCATACACCGAAGATCGGGGCAAAAGGTGCAGAAGGTGGAGCCAATATTTTCAAACTGGAATATTTCCACAGACCGGCAGTGCTGGCGCAGAGCCCACAGTTCTATAAACAGATGATGGTCGGCGTGTTCGACAGAGTGTTCGAGACAGCGCCGGTATTCAGGGCAGAAAAGCATAACACCAAGCGTCACCTGAACGAATATACCAGTCTTGATTTTGAGATGGGATATATTGATGGATTCGAAGACATCATGGCGATGGAAACAGGATTCCTTCAGTATGCAATGGAACTGCTGAAAAAGGATTATGCAAGAGAGTTAAAAGTACTGGATGTGGAACTTCCTGACGTAAGTCAGATTCCGGCAGTGAAATTTGCAGACATTAAAGAAATCGTTGCAGAGAAATACAATCATAAGATGAGAAACCCATTTGACCTTGAGCCGGAGGAAGAAGTATTGATCGGACGTTATGCAAAAGAAGAGTGGGGAAGTGATTTCGTATTTGTCACACATTATCCTTCGAAGAAGCGTCCGTTCTATGCAATGGATGATCCGGAAGATCCAAGATATACATTAAGCTTTGACCTTCTGTTCAGAGGACTTGAGATTACGACCGGTGGACAGCGTATTCATGATTATAAGATGCTGACAGATAAGATTGCTGCAAGGGGAATGACAGAAGAAGGAATGGAACAGTATCTTGCGACATTCAAACATGGAATGCCGCCACACGGAGGACTTGGAATCGGACTGGAACGTCTGACGATGCAGTTATTAGGAGAAGATAACGTAAGAGAGACTACATTATTCCCGAGAGACTTAAGCCGACTGGAACCTTAGAGGGGACTAAGGTATAATGGATATGATACCAGCGATAACATGTTTTGAGAGGGCAATCATATGTTTGGAAAAAGATGTAGTTTATGTGGAGGAAAGTTAAATAGTAGTGGAATCTGTACGGAATGTGGACTTGATAATAACAAGTCGGATAAGAGTTACCGGATCAATCAGAGCGACTGTGACGAAATGCCGCTGACGCATGTACATGATGAGAAAGAAAAATACAGACCGGACAGGAAAGCAGACCACAGGAAAATAAATCACAGAGAAACCGATTATAAAAAAAGAGATTACGGGAATCAGAGCTACCGTATGAATGAGTCTGATATGACAAGAACAAAACGAAGAAAGCGTGTGCAGAATCCGGATATTACGAACCGGAAAAGACCGTTGAAAATAGTGGTTCTGGTAATTATCGTGATCGCAGTATTGGGTAATCTCTATGATGAATATAAGTACGATATAAAATATATGATTGAAGATGCAGTTCAGGGTGTATTTCAGGATAAAGAAAGTCAGACTGCAAATGATATGGATGAGTCAGACTATGATCATTATCAGTATGTAACTCGGGAAATCCCGGAAGAGGGGGAAAGTACAGACTACGAACTTTCTTCCGGTAATTATGTAGTAGGTGTGGAGATCCCGGAGGGAATCTATACAGTGACACCGAAAGATGATTATGACACCGTGCAGATCGATGATCCAGAGAACAGTATCTATCTGTATGAATACACCGAGGGAAAGAAAGACAAGATTGAAGATGTCCGCCTCTATAAAGGCGCGGTACTGACGTTAAGATGTAAGACAACGGAAAAACTGCACACAGACAATGCACAGGATATAGATACACTGGAAACAGCCGGACAAAGCAATCCGCTTGCAGAACCGGTAGAAATCAAAGGACAGAAAGTTCTGACTGCCGGAAAGGATTTTGAACCGGGAATTTATGATCTGGATCGTATATCCGGTGATGGAGACGTGAAGATAACCATTTATTCTGAAGAACAGGAAGAGATGAATTCCTGGAGCCAGTATCTGTCGGAAGATGGAATAGATGGAGAGACGTTCCATTATTTGGTGATTCCGAAAAATGCGGTGGTGGAAGTGTCAGAAGATTTAAGGATAAAACTTACACCGACAGAAATGATTGCATCAACAGATTATTATAGCTTTTATAACAGATAAGTTTACTGATTGCATAGCGAAGAAAAATCGTATGTAAGAAGATAGAGAAAGATCAGGAAAGAAGGAGCAGGAAGATGGCAAACAAAATATCAGATGAGACCATAGAATACGTTGGTATTCTTGCAAAACTGGAATTATCCGGTCAGGAAAAAGAAGATGCCAAAGCAGATATGGAAAAAATGTTAGATTATATAGATACTTTAAATGAACTGGATACGGATGGAATCGAGCCAATGTCACATGTATTTCCGGTGAAGAATGTATTCCGGGAAGATGTCGTGACAAATGGAGACGGCAGTGCGGAGACACTGGCGAATGCACCGTTGGAAAAAGACCAGAGCTTCAAAGTACCAAAGACGATCGGATAGGAGGAAAACGGTTATGGATATTACAAGTCTTACAGCAGTAGAGCTTGGAAAGAAGATCAAAGCAAAAGAAATATCTGTTGTGGAAGCCGTGAAAGCCTCCATTGCACAGATTGAAAAAATAGAAAAAGATGTAAATAGTTTTGTAACACTTGATAAAGAGGGTGCATTAAAGCGTGCAGAAGAAGTGCAGAAATTGATTGATGATGGAACACTTACAGGACCGCTTGCAGGTGTACCGGTGGCAATCAAAGATAACATGTGTACGAAAGGAATGCTGACAACCTGTAGTTCGAAGATTCTCGGCAACTTCCAGCCGATGTTTACTGCAGAGGCAGTTAAGAATCTGGAAGCAGCAGGAGCAGTTATCTTAGGAAAGACGAACATGGATGAATTTGCCATGGGAAGTACGACAGAGACTTCTTATTTCGGACCGACAAAGAATCCGTGGAACTTAGAGCATGTTCCAGGAGGATCTTCGGGAGGAAGCTGTGCAGCGGTTGCAGCAGAAGAAGCACCATATGCACTTGGATCCGATACAGGCGGATCTATCCGTCAGCCAAGTTCGTTCTGTGGTGTAGTCGGAATCAAACCAACATATGGAACGGTATCCCGTTACGGACTGATCGCTTATGGATCTTCTCTGGATCAGATCGGACCTGTTGCGAAAGACGTAACAGACTGTGCGACGATCCTGGAGACCATTGCTTCTTATGATCCAAAAGACAGTACATCGATCAAACGCGAAAGCTATGATTTCACATCTGCACTGGTAGATGATGTAAAAGGCATGAGAATCGGTATTCCGAAAGACTATTTCGGAGATGGTCTGGATACTGAGGTGAAGGAAAATATCCTTCAGGCAGTAAAGGTACTGGAAGAGAAAGGTGCAGTCGTAGAAGAATTTGATTTAAGTCTGGTAAAATATGCGATTCCGGCATATTATGTCATTGCTTCAGCAGAAGCCAGCTCAAACCTTGCACGTTTTGATGGTGTGAAATATGGTTACCGTACAGAAGAATATGAAGGACTTCATAATATGTATAAGAAATCCCGTTCTGAAGGTTTCGGACCGGAAGTGAAGAGAAGAATCATGCTTGGTTCATTCGTTCTGAGCTCCGGATATTATGACGCATACTATCTGAAAGCATTGAAAACAAAAGCGTTAATTAAGAAAGCATTTGATAAAGCGTTTGAAAAATACGATGTGATCGTAGCTCCGGCGGCTCCGACGACAGCACCGGAACTCGGAAAGAGCTTAAGTGATCCGATCAAAATGTATCTGGGAGATATTTACACAATTTCTGTCAACCTGGCTGGACTTCCGGGAATCACGATTCCGGTGGGAAAAGATTCCAAAGGACTTCCGGTGGGTATGCAGCTGATCGGAAATTGTTTCGAAGAAAACAAAATTATTCAGACAGCATATACATTTGAACAGACGAAAGCATATGAAGCACCAGAACTTGCAAAGGGGGACAGATAGTCATGGCAAAACAATATGAGACAGTCATTGGACTTGAGGTCCATGTAGAACTTGCAACAAAGACGAAGATCTTCTGCGGATGCAGCACTGCATTCGGAGGAGCACCGAATACACATACATGCCCGGTTTGTACCGGTATGCCGGGATCACTTCCGGTACTGAATAAACAGGTCGTAGAATATGCGATGGGAATCGGCCTTGCAACACACTGTGATATTACAAGAGTGTGCAAGTTCGACCGTAAGAACTATTTCTATCCGGACAACCCGCAGAACTACCAGATCTCACAGCTTTATCAGCCGATCGCAAGAAATGGTTATGTAGAGATCACAGTTGGCGACACAAAGAAGAAAGTCCGCATCCATGAGATGCATATGGAAGAAGATGCCGGAAAACTGGTACATGATGAATGGGATGATACCTCGCTGGTAGATTTTAACCGAAGTGGTGTACCGCTTGTAGAGATTGTATCTGAGCCGGATATGCGTTCATCAGAAGAGGTTATCGCTTATCTGGAAAAATTAAGAACGATCATCCAGTATCTGGGAGCATCCGACTGTAAACTTCAGGAAGGTTCGATGAGAGCGGATGTCAACTTATCCGTAAGAGAAGTGGGAACCCAGGAGTTCGGAACCAGAACAGAGATGAAGAACCTGAACTCATTCAAGGCAATCGCAAGAGCTATTGAAGGAGAAAGAGAGCGTCAGATCGAACTTATCGAAGAGGGAAAAACCGTTATTCAGGAGACCAGAAGATGGGACGACAACAAAGAAGCTTCTCACGCAATGCGTTCTAAAGAAGATGCCCAGGATTACCGTTATTTCCCGGAACCGGATCTTGTACCGATCGTGATCGACGATGAGTGGATCGAAAAGATCAAAGCAAAACAGCCGGAATTCCGTGATGAAAAGCTGGAGCGTTATAAAAAAGAATTCGATATTCCACAGTATGATGCGGAGATCCTCACAGAGTCCAAGCATATGGCGGATATCTTTGAAGAGACAACAGCCATCTGTGGAAAACCGAAGAAAGTATCCAACTGGCTGATGGTAGAAACCATGCGTCTGTTAAAAGAACATGGCATGGAACCGGAAGACATTAGCTTCTCACCGGAAAATCTTGCAAAACTGATCGGACTTACAGAAGCCGGAACCATCAATAGTTCCGTTGCCAAAGAAGTATTCGAACAGGTATTTGAAAAAGATGTCGATCCGGAAAGTTATGTAGAAGAACACAGATTAAAGACAGTCAATGATGAGGGCGCACTGGAAGAAGTGTTAAAAGAAGTCATTGCGAAGAATCCAAAAGCCATTGCCGATTACAAAGGCGGCAAAGAAAAAGCACTCGGCGCACTGGTCGGACAGACCATGAAAGCCATGAAAGGAAAGGCAAATCCTGGAATGGTGAATGAGAAACTGCGGGAGATGTTGAAGTAATTTTCTATTTAGTTCATCATCGTGGCTTACCCCGGTCCATGAGAAAGACTTGGTATCCTGTTGCGGGCTAAGATTCCGCGATGAAGAAGTTATAAGGGCGTCAG
>CAVBHX010000093.1:0-6966 GCA_963595255.1 bacterium | reverse complement strand
GTTCCTCTGCTGTTACGTTATCATATTTTACTTTCTGGTATCTGTCATAAAATGTGTATTTTCTTTCTTCCATGATTCTTCCTCCGATTTGTCGATTTGGTTGATTTGCTTTGTGACAAATCGAAAATCATGGATATCTGGCATAATGCCTGCCCTTTTTCTGCATGGTGATATGCTTTTCCTTTCCGGCATCTGCCCGCAAAAAAGGAAACACCATCAGCTCTGCAACCTGTTTTGGGCATAAAAAAAGGCCATGCCCTTTCGGGCACAGCCTGACGCCTTAAATTTGAGAAAAGAAAAACCTCCGCAAAACAAATGTCTGCGAAGGTCTATTTCTCTCAGCATATCAATTCTAACATGTACGTATTTTCATTGTAATGCCATTCATCTGCCAGTTTACTGCCGGTCTGCTACCAATTTACTTCCACTTTTCTGCCAGTTCATCTCCTCCATCTTGTTCTGAATTTTCTCCGGTCTGGTAAATGCCCAGAGCATCGTTGCATATAATCGGATCGCTTTTTTACGATTCCGATAATAGGTCGTACTCGGCATATCATCTAACATCAGCATCACATCTTCGTTTGTATTTCCAGATTCAAAATATCTGTATTTCAGAAGCCGGTAGTACAGTTGTCCATTCTTCGGATAATCTCTTAATGCAATCAAAGAATCCCTCATGATCTCCAACAGGCAGAGATTCATATCATTATTCAGAAGCTTGTCCTGGATTCTACGCTTTTCTGCTGTTGCATCAAAATCCACCAGCTCATAGAGCATTTCTTTCAGATGTTTGCCCTCTTCTGCATACAACTCGTAATCTATGTCCACCAGATTCTTCTCTATCCGGAACATTACCTTGGTATACTGTCCCAGTAATAACTCTGTGTTCTTGTACGCATCCTCTGCTACTTCTTCCATATTGATAAACATATCCTGTATTCTCTGCATAATTGTCCTCCTTCCCGACTGCTTCCGCAGCCAGACCAATCATTGTCTCTTCTGTTCCATCGACAGCTTGTCACTGTCATAACATCTCTTCATGCAGATTCCGCAGAAGTATCCGCTGTGGGAAAGCTTCCACTTCTGGCTGACCGGCAACTGTATGATCTATTGAAAGCAATCGGTTCTCACGGGAAAGGATGTATCCCCGACTGCTGATGTTCTCATCGAATATATATTTCTCCAAAGGGGGCCCTGATTCAGGGCTCCCTTTCGGGATGCCATTATTTACGTTCCATAAACCATTTATAATTTTCCTCATACGTCAGATGACAGATCTTCCCGCCCACCTGACAGGTGTAACGGTATCCTGTACCTCCTGCCTTCCGGCTGGCACATCGCTCTGGTTTTGAAATTTTATCAATCTCATATCTGCGTCCATCTTCCCAAACAAAAGCCTTTGGAATCAATTCTCCTTCCCGGCTGAACACTGCCAGGACATCTACATATACTTTAGCTGTCATTACAAAACACCTGCTCTCTCCTATCCATGAAAATATGCCTGTGGATGAACCGTGTGTTCCTTTGCGTTTAACTGTGCCAGTATTTTATCCTGGTACATAAAAGCTCTTTGAATACTCTGATAACCGAATCTTCCACGAATCTCATCTACCACCTGATCCATCTTTTTCATTTTTTCTCTTTTTGTTTCATCCATAAATAAATCAAGCTGATAAGGCATCTCTTCTGACACCAGATCACACCCTCTCACTCCCAGACTGCGGATTGGATGTTCCCATCTATAATGTTTTTGAAACAATTCAAATGCCGCCTTTGCAATTTCTTCTGTCAGATTACTTGCTCTGTCCAGTTTGCACTGTCTCGTAAAATGATATAATCCATTATCCCGGATTGATATTTCTACTGTCCTGCATTGGAAGCCATTTTCACGAAGCCTTGCCGCTACACTTTCCGAAAGTGCCATCAGAATAATCTTTACATCCAGGTCACTGACCAGATCTCTCGGTGTTGTCGTGCTGTTCCCAATAGACTTTATCGGTGCCTTGTACCCTTCTGCTGAAACCGGTGTCTCGTCCCATCCATTTGCAAAAGTATGAAGTACCAAACCCATCTTTCCCAGGTACGTTTCTAATATAGAAGGTTCTGTACCTGCCAAAGCTCCAATTGTGCAAATTCCAAGTTTTTTCATCGTCCGCTCAGTGCTTCGTCCAACCATAAGCAAATCCTCTACTGGAAGTTTCCATACAATATCTCTGTAATTGTCCTTAGAAAACTCGGTAATGGCATCTGGCTTCTTGTAATCAGACCCAAGCTTCGCAAATATCTTATTCCAGGAAACACCAATACTTACGGTAACACCCAGTTCATATTTAATCCGACTGCTGATTTCTTTTGCAATCTTCATTCCGTCTCCCTTGATAGAAGTACTGGCAGTTACATCCAGCCAACTTTCATCAATCCCAAATGGTTCTCTCTGATCCGTGTATTCACTGTAAATCTCCTGTGCCATTCTGGAAAACCTCAAATAAAGATCCATGCGAGGCGGTACAAAAATTATTTCCGGGCAAACCTGCCTTGCCTGCCACAATGCCATACCTGTTTTTACTCCGGCTCGCTTTGCAATATAATTCGCAGTCAGCACAATTCCATGTCTTGCCTCCGGATCACCACCGACTGCCATCGGCTTTCCGGCAAGTTCCGGATGATGCAGCATCTCAACACTTGCGTAAAAGCAATTCATATCTGAATGAAGAATTGTCCTGCTCATAACATTCACCTACCAGTTTTAAAAATCATAATAAAAGTTCTTTGCTTCATATTGACTTTGTGAAGTTTATAGATTATAATTTCTACTAACTTCACGAACGTTTGTTTGCATTCTATACGTGATAATGAACTCTGTCAATAGTTTTTATGAAGTTGATGAAGTTACGATTTCAAAAACTTAGAAAGGATCCCACTATGAATTTTTCAGACAAGATTAAATTTCAACGAGAACAAAATCATCTGACGCAGAAAGAACTTGCAGAACTGGTCGGCGTCTCCCAGCGTGCAATCGCCGCTTATGAAAGTTCTGGTACCATCGCACGAATCTCTACTATGAGAAAACTCGCTCATGCATTAAATGTCTCTTACGATTATTTAAAGCATGACGAGATTACCGATCCTTCTTATGGAATTGAAAAAATGGATTATATTGATGAAGTCAATGGTCAGCTTGGCGAAAAAGGCGCCAGAGACATCAATGAAATTCTCGAAGCCAACCGTGCCCTTTTCGCAGGTGGTGAACTGGACGAAGAAGCCAAAGATGCATTTTATCAGGCTGTAACCAAAGCATATCTTTCCTGTAAGATGGAAGCAAAAAAGACATTTGGACGAAAAAAGAAAAACACTAAAAACAATGAAGCGTCATAGGTGTCATTTTTTTCGTACACCACTTTTGTTACACTTTAACCTGTAGCAAACTATCTTATGAAATATCGAGGTGTTTTTATGAGTTCAAAATGTATCAGAGACACTGTAAATAAAGTAAAAATGAAATATCAGGAAAGTGACCCCTTCCGGCTTGCAGATGCAATGAAGATTATTGTCAAACGAATTCCACTGGGGACTGCTTCCAACTGCTGTAAAGGGTTCTGTATGAGAGAAAGCCGCAAGACCTGCATTGTCATTAACAGTGACCTGCCGGAGATCATACAGCAGATTATCCTGATTCATGAGATTGGTCATGCAGTCCTTCATCAGAAGACTCTGCAGATTAAGTGTTTTCATGATTTTGAATTATTTGACAGTGTATCACAATGTGAATATGAGGCAAATTGCTTTGCTGCAGATTACCTCTTAGAAGACGAAGATGTAATGGCGATGCTCAACGCAGATATCTCTTTTTTTCAAGCTGCTGCTGAGTTGAAAGTTCCGCCGGAACTTCTGGATTTCAAATTCCGGATGATGAAACGAAGCGGCGTTCAGATCGTCGATTCTCCGATTACTGCCAACAGTGACTTCTTAAAAGATATCCCCACCCAGGGAATTATAGAAAATTACTAAGGCTACAATTTTTGAAAAAGGAGTTTTTTGAGAATGATCAACTTAAATAAACATAGAATAGAATTTGGAAACGGAGACGTAGGCATTGCTGTTATCGCCGGAACTACTGATTCAGCGCAACTGGCATTTTATAACCAGAGTGCACGCCCCATCTATATCATTAGCGATCCACATCAGATTCCACCAAATGGATCTATGGAATTTGATGAGGAGCCTTTTATCATGACCTTTTCCAATCCAGAAAGCATTGATGCTGTTATTTCAATTTTAGAGCGTGCCAAATATATCAACTTCATATCAAAAGCCGAAGCACAAAAATCAAAATAAATGAATGAAGCATATTATAAAGAATGGCTGTCTTTTTCTCCTATGATCAGACAGCCATCACTCATAAAATTCTTTAATACAAATCTCCCACATATCCATCCGCTTCCAGATGCATATAGCACTCATTCACCTGCTCTGACTCCAGAATCTGTAAAACGTATTCCATACCTGTAGCCAGTTCTCTGTTTTTTAATTCTTCCAGTGAAATCCAATACACTCGGCCTTCCTCCGAACTTTTCAATTCTCCGGTAAACCTGTCAGCCTTATACAGCGTAATCACATAATGTACCCCACCCTTATGCCAGTGATATAAACCGCATAGCTTCGGTGTCTCAATCGTAAGACCTGTTTCTTCCCAAACTTCCCGGATCATAGATTTTTGAAATATCTCATTCTGTTCCACATGACCGCCTGGGAAAGTTGTCCCTGTATAGCTGTCATTCACTTTATCCAATGCCAGCACATTTCCTTTGTCATCCTGAATCATACACATATTCATAAAGCAGACCTTTTCGATCCGATTCTCTTCTTTTTCATTCAGAGATCTTCTGACACGTTTGTTGATATCCGACCGTTTGGATTTATAGTGCTTGAATACTTCTCCATACGGAATCCAGATTTCAGCATCCTCAATTTTTTTATAAACAGTATCCACAACTTCTTCCAGGTGTTTGTCGTTTGGAAAAGTGTATTTTTTCGTATAATAATCCCTGGTTGCCTGGAACATCCATTCTGCGATCTTCTCTTTCTGCTTTAATTTCAACTGAGCATATTTCTTGTCGGTCTGCAGTAATTTTCCATCTATCATTTTATGGTTTTTCCGTGACATCGGTATAACCTCTTTTCTTTTTTTTCGTTCAGATTTTACTATACCATAGAATCATTCTTTCGTCATACTTCAGATTTGTGATGTCCTATTTTTCTTCTCTGAATACCTTATCTATAGAGGGTTCTTTTCAAAAGACTCTCTTCCGGCGGCTCTGCCACCGGTAAATAGCAAGGACAGGAAGTGTATATACACTTCCGCAAAACCGGTAATTTAGGGAACCCTGCCCTAAATTGAAAAAGCCAAAATGCCCAAGCTACGAAGTACCAAAATAAGGAGAACTCGCCTATGTCAAAGAGAAAAAGAAATGTACAGATTTTATTTTGTGTCACGCCAGAAGAAAAGAAACTGATCCGCAGAAAGATGATTGAATCCAAAACCAAGAATATGGGAGCTTATCTACGAAAAATGGCAATCGACGGTTACATCGTCAATATAGATACCACTCCCTTGAAGAAGCAATACGAGGAAATGCACAAGATTGGTGTAAATATCAACCAGATTGCGAAGAAAGTGAATACCACCGGAGATCTGTATCCGGAAGAAATGCAAGAACTGAAAGAGATGGTAAAAGAGATATGGCATATATTAAGATCTTCCCAATCAAAGTAACGGACAAGAAAGCTCTGGACTACATCACCAATCCAGATAAGACTGATGAAAAACTGCTGGTTTCCAGTTTTGGCTGTTCTCCGGAAACAGCTGATCTGGAATTTGCCATGACACGAGAAATGGCGAAAAAAAACGGAATTGAAAAAGGCAATAATCTGGCATTTCATCTGATCCAGTCGTTCAAGCCTGGCGAAGTAGATGCAGAAACCGCCCACCGACTGGGACAGCAATTTGCAGACGAGGTGTTGAAAGGAAAATATGAATACGTGATCAGCACCCATGTAGATAAAAATCATATTCACAACCATATCATCTTTAATGCTGCCAGCTTCGTTGACCATCACAAGTACGTTTCCAATAAACGCAGCTATCATAAAATCTGTCGAACCAGTAATCGCATTTGCCAGGAATATGGGCTTGCCACCAGTATGCCAACGGAAGAAAAAGGAAAAAGTTATAAAGAAAACATGGAATATCATCGTGGAACCAGCTGGAAAGCCAAACTGCGTGTTGCTGTAGATAAAGCTATCTGGTCTTCTGTCAATTATGATGAATTTTTACAGAAAATGCAGCTGGCTGGATATGAGGTCCGGCAGGGAAAGCATCTTTCCTTCCGTGCACCGGAACAGAAAAATTTCACTTATATGAAATCACTTGGAAGTTATTATACAGAAGAAAGTGTACGTGTCCGTCTGGAGAAAAATCGCTATAAGACCAAAGCACCGAAACATCTGTCCAGAGATGCACGCCTGTATATCAATATTTCCACGTATGTCACTACCGGCAATCGGGAAGGATTTGAGCGATGGGCAAAACTCAATAATCTGAAAGAAGCCGCCCGCACCTTCAATTATCTTTCCGAAAATAATCTGCTAAACTACGAGGACTTCCAGCAACACATTTGCGATGTGGAAAATTCTATCAAAGCGACAGATCAGCGAATTGAAGAAATCAGTGCAGAACTGAGTACGCAGAAACTCATTCAAAAGCACTGCGATTCTTACCGACTCTGTCGTAAAGTAATTGAAGATTGCAAATCTGCTAAAAATCCAAAAGCATACCGTACCAAGCATCAGGCAGAATACCAGCTCCACGAGTCATTAAAAAAAGAGCTTCAGGATCTGGGCGTTACCAAAATTCCAAGCTCTGAAAAAATCCAGAAGCGGATTGAAAATCTTGAATCTGAACAGGCT
>CAVBHX010000092.1:0-7030 GCA_963595255.1 bacterium | reverse complement strand
GCGTATTCGGGACTTGCACCCGTTAGAGCGCGCCCATGGCGCGCAAACGCAAAAAGGAACCTTCCACAAGGTTCCTTTCTCCATCCATCGCTATTCGATTCTATTTCTATTTTTCAATATCAATCTTCTCTTTCAGCACGACACATCCTGCCATATCACCGATAACATTAACACAGGTTGCTCCCATATCGCACAGAGTATTGATACTAATATAGACACCCATAACTCCTGCCGGAAGTCCTGCCATTGTTGCAAGCGCAGCAAAGGATGCGATCGCTCCTCCCGGGATTCCCGGTGTTCCGACTGACAGAAGGACATTTGCCAGAAGGATGATGATCATCATCGGGATGCTGACATGTACACTGCATGCATTTGCAAAGAACATAATCATAAAGGACATCAGGATTGATACGGCGTCCATGTTAACCGTTGCACCAAGCGGAATCGTGATACTGGATATCTGGTTCGGTACCCCCAGTTCGTCTTCAACACAACTTTTACTAAGCGGAATGGTTGCTGAACTTGAACATGTACCGAATGCATTCAGTGCCGCCGGCATGATTGCTTTGAAGAACTTCACCGGACTTGTCTTTCCAATAAGGCTTACTGCTCCTCCATATACAACAAATGCGAATCCAAAGAATGCAATATATAAAATAATCAGCTGTGTAGCCAGTGATACGATCGTCTTTGTACCATTCGCCTCTACAACCGGAACGATCGTACAGAAGACTCCGATCGGTGTGAAATACATAACTGTACTGATGATCTTCAGACATGCTTCGTTGCAGGAATCGATGACCTTTAATAATGGTTCGCCCTTTTCTCCTATCGCAATCAGTGTGAATCCCATGATCAGTGCAAATACCAGCACCTGCAGCATATTACCCTCTGCAAATGCAGACACCGGATTGGACGGGATCAGTCCTTTGATCGTATCAAGGATGCTATCCATCTTTGTTGCCTGAATATCAGATGTTGCCATCTTAAAGCTGACGCCTTTTCCAAGACGGATCAGTCTCGGAATAATCAGTCCGACAAAACTTGCCAGTGCTGTTGTGCACAGGAAGAACAGCATTGCCGCTCCTGTGATCTTACCTGTCGTCTTGGCACTTCCGATGCTTGCAATACCCATTACGATCGAACAGAATACCATCGGGAAAATCATCATGTTGAGTGCACTCATATAGATGCTTCCCATTACACTTGTTGTAGTCAGAACCACACTGAACCGTCCCGCCAAAAACAGTCCGGTCAGGATTCCGAGGATCAGTCCGACGAAAATCGCACCGGTGATGTGCTTTCTGTACCACTCATAAAAATTCTTCATTCGTATGTACTCTCCTTACTTTTTAACTATAATATAACGTCTATATTTTACTATACACATATAGACTATAGTTTATATCAAAAAGAGTGGAACGTCAATGTCACACTCCTTATACTGTGAATTTCTCCACATAATAATTCTGTATCTCCGTCAGAATATATGCTTCATAATACTCCACCGGTATCTCACGATTCTCTTCCAGGCTGTATGACACTGCTTTAATTTTCAACAACGGCTGGCTTTCTTCTCTCTCCAGCATCTGCGAGATTTCTTTCTCTGCTGTAACCGCTTCCAGTGTCTGGCGCACCCGGTACATTTCCGTATGGAAGAACGACCCCAGGACTTCGTATAATGAGCGGTTATTAAAATCAAAGAAATCCAGCTTCGGGAAACGCTTTGCCGGCAGTACTGCCGTATTCAGGCTGTATGGAATCCCATCCGCATAATACAGGCTTCGGATTTCGTATATTTCGTCCCCTTCGGTGATCTGAAGCTTGTCTGCCAGATATGCATCCGCCGGTTTCTTTTCCAGTGATAATTGCTTTTTCGATGGTGTCTTCCCTTCGTTCTTTACTGCTTCTGTGAAACTGTAAATGTGTGAACGTTTCTGATCTTTCAGTTCTCTCACGAAACAGCCTTTTCCTTTAATCCGGTAGAGAATTCCCTCTGCACAAAGTTCATCAATTGCTTTTCGTACCGTCACACGACTGACACCATAATGTCTGCACAGTTCATTTTCCGACTCGATTACCTGATTAGATTTTAAAATATTATCCTCAATCTGTTCTTTTATTTCTTTTTTTATTACTTCGTATTTAGTCATATTGAATTCCACCTGTTTGTATAATTTCTTACGAATGCATTGCAATACAGAGAACTTGCCACCGGCAACTTCTCTTGCATACTTTGGTATACAGAGAACTTGCATACTTTGGTATTACAAAAACAACCACGGATCTCATATTTTCTTGAAATCCATGGCTGCTGTGTCGATCCTATCGTCTATTTTAACATAGAATCTCTTACATGTATATTTTTCTTATTCCTTACGATACATTTACTGTGCATTTTCCTTCGCAATCTTTCTCCAGTTCAGGAAACCGTATGTAGAGTTGATAAAGTTGATTGATTTCATGATGATGATCAGAAGTGCAGAGGAATCACCCTGCATAAATACCATGATCCACATCACGATTGACAATGCATTTACGATTGCCCACATTGCCCACTGCTCTGAGAAACGAAGCAGATACAGGAAACTTGCAACGACAGATACTACTGTTGTCAGAGAATCCATGAACGGAAGGTTACCGCCCATCCACTTCAGGACCTGCATGTAACCTAATACACCGACAATTGTTACAACTGCTGTTGTGACCATGATCTTTGGTGTCATGGTACGGAATTTAACTTCTCCGCCTTTGGTCATGTTCTTCTTCCATGTAAAGATTGCAATCGCACTTACCGGAATCGAGTAGATCAGATTATACATAACCTCTCCGTAAAGCGGAATTCCCATACAGTTGATCGCATACAGTGCACTGTTGATGATCGCAAAGTACAGACCTGCGACTTTACCTTTCGCTCCCAGTACCAGATTCAGGCTGCTTGTCAGTGTCATGATCAGCATGAATGCGCTTTCCTTCTGGATGCCCCATGCAACTGTCTGTACGATCAGCACGAATGCCAGCCACGCTTTTTCTTTCCAGCTCCAATCCGCAAAAAAGTTCTTAATTTTATTCATTTTCCCATTCCTCCGAAATCTTTTGAAATTCCTCGTAATCTATAACCGGTCCGGATGTACCTACGACTGCTGCTGCCACATGGTTGGCAAGTCTTACTGCATCTTTTACTTCCATTCCTTTTGAAATTCCCGCGATCACTGCACCGATATGACTGTCGCCTGCACCAACCGTATCTACAACTTCCGTTTTGAACGATGCAACTTTTTGTATCTCATTTCCATCATAGAACAGCGTTCCGTCTCCCCCGAGTGTAACGAATACCATATTCTGACTCTTTGTGTAAATGTCTCTCACTGCGTCTTCTACCTGTTCCTGACCGGTGTAGTTCTTTGCCTCAGCCTCATTGATATGAAGCACCGGACTTAATGCCATTAGCTTTTCCATCGTCTCAGGCTCGATCTCCGTTATCATCGGTCCCGGTGCAAAAAAGATCTGCTTTTTACTTACATCCGGTATATTCTGTAACCAGTCAGAGATAATCATACCACTATTTCCACACACCTGATAGCCCGCGATGTAAATGTTCTGATATTTAGACATATCAATCTTCTTAAACCATTCTTTCTTAAAATGACATTCCGCGCCCTGTACTGTAATAAATGTCCGTTCGCCGTCCGCTTCTACCATGCTTAAGCAGTATCCGTTATCCTCTCCCGGTTCTTCGATCACCGGATCGTATCCTTTTTCTTTCATTCCTCTGCGGATGATATCTGCAAATGATCCGGTTCCGACCGGTACGCACAGATCATGTTCACAGTGCAGGTTCCGCAAAGTATTTGCCACATTATAGGCACAGCCGCCGACTACCGTCTTTGTCTCCCTGCATGGAATATCTTCCCCGCTCTTCGGAAGCCGGTCGATCTTCATCATCAGATCAACGATCGCCGCGCCGACTACTAACGTCCGCATCCTGACAACTCCCTTCCTTTTTCAAGAATGTTGATATATTCATCAAAATCTGTCTCCGGATTCTGTATTCTTAAAAGTTCTGTGTATTCCGGATTAATCTTGGAGTATCCGGTAAATGCCCCGCAAATTGCAGTTGCCATAGCTCCGATGGTGTCTGTGTCCCCGCCAAGGTTCGCACACATCAGACAGCACTCATTCGGATCCTGTGTATAATATGCAATGGAAATTGCCGCCGGAACGGATTCAATGATTCCAACACCGGAACCGATCACATCATAGATTTTCTTTGAAAATGCATCTGCATCGTCTGCGTATTCTTTTGCAATCTGTACACCAATCTTCACACGTTCCGCAAGTCTCGGACTAAATGTCTCACATCCCTTTTCATATCCGGCTTCTTCTACCGAAAGGATATCACTTAATACCTGCTCAAAATCATCATTTACGATTGCAGATGCCACACCTTCTGCGATCATGGCTGCTCCGGCAATCGTCACATCACTCGTATGTGTTGCCTGAGATACGCCATATACATAATCGATCAGTTCCGTTCTCTGATCCGGTGTAAATAAGCATCCGACCGGTGCGATTCTCATAGAGCTTCCGTTGGATAACGCTTTGTTCGTAATCGCACTTGCATCCACGCCGTCACGGAAATTCGCCAGTGCTACCTTTGATGTCGGTCCGAGAATATTATTTTCAAATGCATTTTCCTTCTCTGCCCACTCCAACATACGCTTTGCAATGTCTGCCGCATCCGGTTTATAATCTGTCGCTTTTAATGAATCCAGAAGTACCAGCGCCTGGCCTGTATCATCTGTGAACTGCGCTTTGTCGTAGTTAAATGCCACGTCATTTTCCTTCGGTCCGTCGATAAATCCTGTGATCTTTCCTCCGAAGAACTTTCTCGCTCTTTCACGTCCCCACAACTCTGCCGGCATGCCCATCGCATCACCTAATGCCATCCCATATAATGCTCCTGCTATCTTGTCTCTTAATTCCATTTGTCGGTTTCCTCCTTATGTACTATCGAGTTGCATAGATTTTATAATTTTACTCTTTACTCGCATAAATACATCTTGATAGCACAACTTGTATTGTTTCTTGTTGAGTTCATTCTAGCTGTGTTGGTGCTTTTTGTCAACGACGTTTTCTATATTTACATTTTTTTAGTAAAGTCGTCAAGAATCCAGGTGAATTTATTTGTAAAAGACATAGAATTTTTGTTAAAACTGCCAATAACAACTTCTTTCAAACATATAACAAAAGATCCCCGGAATCACAGTTTTTTCATTTTTCTGTGATTTCAGGGATTCCTTTCCGATTCCATATGATTGATTCCAGACTATTTTTTACTATTTTATTAGTCATCTAACAGTACATCATTGACCGCATCGTATGCATCTTCCAGTGCATCCAGCGCTTCCGTCAGAGTGTCTGCTTTATCTGCCTCACCAACTTCTTCGTATTCATCCAGTATATTTACCAAAGAATCCTTTACTTGTTGGATAGATGTTATCAGGTCTTTTAACTGTTCTTCTTTTGTTGATGTGGAATTTATATTTACTATTTTGCTCACGTTGTACCTCCTGAATTCTTGTTTATTTCTTTTCTTGCTGATACATTTTCTTCCAGTGTTCTAATTCTGATTCTTTGCACTCATCTCATGCCATTCTTCCCCGCCCCAGGTTGATTGTGCGATTCCTTTATCTCTAAATCCGAATTTCTCATACATCGCAACCTTCGATTCCAGACAGGTCAGGATAATCTCTTGTCTTCCCTTTACCCATTCTCTTGCAAGATAGCGGCGTACGAGTTCTCTTGCAAGTCCCTGTCTGCGGTATTCCGGCAGTACATCCAGACCTAACAACATAATGTTCTTTCCTTCCGGATTATGAAAACTTGCATCTGTAAAGAACTCATCCTTTAATATCTCCTCATCGGTTGCAAGTCCATTTAAAAATCCTGCCATCTTCCCATTTTCTTTGTCAATTGCTACCAGAAATAAATCCGCAATCCCGGCAACGCGGTCTTTCATATGCTGCTCTGAACAGGCTTCATTTGGCGGAAAGCAAATTTTTTCAATCTCTGCCGCTTCTTCGGCCTCATCCTGTTTTATATTTCTAAATTCAAATCTTTCTAAACTATGTGTATCTGACATTTTCATTTCTCCAATTCCATTATCGTATAAAATGTGTTGCGATTCGTTCTTCCTTCTTCGGCAATCCGAACTGTTCTTTTCCAAGCGCAATACTCTTCATAAGAAATGCCATGTTTCTTGCCAGCGCACGCATCGTCTGCTTTCCTTCTCCATCTTGCTCTGCCTCTCCCGGCATACGTCCGTGAATGCTGTTCCAGTACTGGCTCGATGCGACCGGCATTCCGGAGATTGTAAAATACTTGTTCAGTTCGTCAAATGTAGCCGAGCATCCGCCGCGTCTCGCACACACAACACTTGCACCGACTTTCATCGTCTTGTCAAAATGATTGCTGTAGAATAAGCGGTCAAGACAGGCGATCAGTGTCGCATTCGCCGACGCATAATATACCGGACTTGCCACTACCAGTCCATCGGCTTCTTCGAACTTCGGTGCCAGTTCGTTTACCATATCGTCAAATACACATTTTCCTTTTTCATAGCAGGAACCGCAGGCGATACAGCCCCGGATGTCTTTGTTTCCAACCTGTATGGTCTCTGTTTCAATTCCGTTATCTTTAAATATCTGTTCCATTTCTTTTAATGCGACAGATGTATTTCCGTTGGCCCGCGGGCTTCCGTTCAGCATTAGTACTTTTAAGTTTTGGTTCATTGAGTTATTCCCCTTTCAATTTATACATCTCTTAACATGCTTTATAACAAGCAATTTTTATTATACTATAACCCATATAGAAAATAATCTTTTTTGCGTCAAATCTACAAAACATATCCCTACATAATCTGCCATTGGCAGTTCATTACGAATACTTTGACAACTGGCAGCCTCTTCCAAACGCATGTAGAGTAGGTTAGAGGGCTTCGCCCTCTTTCCCCTCATCAAACCGTGCA
>CAVBHX010000091.1:0-7192 GCA_963595255.1 bacterium | reverse complement strand
GAACCAATAGTGTCCTGTTGGCTCCATTCCAGGAATTACAACATCTTTTCCATGTTCCTCTGCGATATCCTCCACCCATGCTTTAAAAGTCTCAAATCCAGATTCACTATTGCTGAATTCCAATGGCTTTTTTGAATACTCATAATTACGCCAATCGAATGCTCTTGCAAAGTGTGTTTCACTTCCAACATCAATCCCAACAATCAATGTTTTTTCCGTAATAGATGCGATTTTTGCGTTCTGTGTGTTATAATTCATTTTAAGTACCTCACTGTTTAATAAGATTTTTCACTAACCGTCCAAAGTCAGTAATCTTATTTTACTCTGAGGTATTTTTTTCTCAACCTTCTTTCTCGGAATTCCTTATATTTGAATTATACAGGAAGCTCCTGTTATTTTGATTAAACATTTTTATAAATTAATTTCTTTGAAAATGTGTCCCATCTTCTCCTGTTTTGTCTTCATGTATTTCAGATCATACTTCTGTGGCGGAATCTCTAACGGTACCCTCTCATTGATTTTCAGCCCGAACCCGCCAAGTCCATAGACCTTATCCGGATTATTGGTCAGTAATCTCAATGATTTCACGCCAAGGTCTGATAATATCTGCGCCCCGATCCAGTACTCTCTGAGATCCGGTGCGAATCCTAACTTTACATTCGCTTCCACAGTATCATATCCCTGTTCCTGAAGTGCATAAGCTTTAATCTTATTGAGCAGGCCGATGCCTCTTCCTTCCTGTCTCATATACAGAATAATGCCTCTCCCTTCTGCTTCTACCTGACGCATCGCCGTCTGAAGCTGCAGCCCGCAGTCACACCTGAGTGAACCAAATGCATCTCCTGTCAGACACTCCGAATGCACACGGCAAAGTACATCTTCACCATCTCCGATATCCCCTTTTACCAGTGCAAGGTGATGTTCTCCGGTAATATCATTGATATATCCATGGATTTTAAAATCTCCATATTGTGTCGGGAGGTCTGCAACCGCCTCTTCTTTTACATGCTTTTCATGTATTCTCAGATAATCCTGCAGATCACGGATTGTGATAAATGTAAGATGATGTTCTTTTGCGAATTTCCATAACTGCTGTGTACGCATCATGGTTCCATCTTCTTTCATGATCTCACAGCACACACCGCATTCTTTTAATCCGGCCAGTCTCACAAGATCAGTCGTCGCTTCCGTGTGACCATTACGTACCAGGACTCCGCCTTTTCTGGAAATGAGCGGAAATACGTGTCCCGGTCTCCTGAAATCTTCCGGTCTTGCCTCTTCATCCACACATTTCATAATGGTATAAGAACGCTCTGCTGCCGAGATACCTGTCGTTGTGTCCACATGATCTACTGCCACGGTAAATGCTGTACTATGATTGTCCGTATTCTCTGCAACCATCGGTGGAAAATTCAGTTTTGCTGCAATCTCTGCACTCATCGGTGTACAGATCAGTCCTTTTGCATAAGTCGCCATGAAATTGATATTTTCCTGTGTTGCAAATTCTGCTGCACAGATCAGATCTCCTTCATTCTCCCTGTCCGGATCATCCGTAACCAGAATAACCTTCCCTTCCCGTAAGTCTTTCAATGCTTCTTCAATTGTATTGTATTGATACTTTTGCGACATAATATATATCCTCCTGTTCTAAAATCCGAATTTCTCCAGAAACTCCATCGTAATTCCGGACTCTTTTTTTTCTTCTTTATTTTTATCAATACCAAGCAGCCTTTCAACATATTTGCCAATCACATCATTTTCCAGATTGACCAGATCACCCGGTGCTTTTTCCAAAAGAGTCGTCTCTTCTCCCGTATGGGGAATGACTGACACCTGAAATCCCGCTTCGTCTACTTTCGCCACCGTCAGACTAATTCCATCAATACAGATAGATCCTTTTTCTACGATCAAATGTAATATCCGCATGGAGGTCCTGATGGACACCCAGATGGCATTCTCTTCCCGGATCATGGAACGGATCACACCGGTACCATCAATATGGCCACTTACGATATGCCCTCCAAACCTTCCATCTGCCGCCATTGCACGCTCCAGGTTCACCAGACTTCCCGCTTTACAGCTTCCAAGGTTGCTCCTTCGGATTGTTTCTGCCATCACATCTGCGGTGAATCCATCTGGCTGAAGCGATGTAACCGTCAGACACACACCATTCACTGCTATACTGTCACCAATCTTCGTACCTTCCAGTACTTTCTTCGCTTTCACTGCCAGAACTCCTGATTCTCCGTTAAGCTGCATATATCGTACTTTTCCTTTCTCTTCTACGATTCCTGTAAACATGGCTCCTCCTGTTCTTTTTCACACACCTGGCATGTGATCTTGATGTCTTCACCAACGTGGCAGATATCTGTGCATTTTAATTTCACTGCTTCCAAAGGAAGACTGACTCCGATGCCTTCCACCGGTGTCTTACTATTCATGCCCCCGAATATCTTTGGTGCGATAAAGGCCTGTACTTCTTTTATAATTCCCGTTTGCAAAGCGCTGTCATTTAACGTTCCTCCACCTTCCAGAAGGATACTGTCAATGCCTTCATTTCCAAGATAATTCATCAGTTTCTTAAGATCTATCTGATGATTCGCATCCGGACAGCAGATAGTCTCTACTCCCATGGCATGTAAGATATCTGTTTTTTCTTGTTTCTCTTTGTCATTTCCAATATCTGCATAAGCTACGATTGTCCGGTATGTTCCTGCACTTTTTGCAATTTGACTGTCCAGTGGAATTCTAAGCTTACTGTCACACACGATTCTGACTGGACTTTTTAATCCTTCTATCCTGACATTCAACATCGGATCATCCGCAAGCACCGTTCCGATACCGGCCATAATTCCCATATAGCGGTGGCGCATATGCTGAACTTCTGCTCTTGCCTTTTCCCCGGTAATCCATTTTGATGCACCATTCTTTGTCGCAATCTTTCCATCCAGTGTCATAGCATATTTCATCACCACATAAGGTGTCTTCGTTGTAATATAATGAAAAAATACCGGATTCAGGCGGTCACATTCATCTCTCATAAAATCTTCTATTACGGTAACACCAGCCTTCCTCAATATCCGTGCACCTTTTCCAGCTACTTTCGGATTTGGATCTCTGGAACCAATCACCACTTTTTTAATCTTTTGTTCAATAATTGCTTCTGTACATGGTGGAGTCTTACCATAATGGCAACAAGGTTCCAGTGTAACATACAATGTTGCGCCTTCAGCTGATTCTGTAAGAGACGCGATTGCATTACGTTCTGCATGAAGTTCTCCGCATTTTCTATGATAACCTTCTCCTATGATCCGCCCATCTTTCACAATTACTGCACCTACCATTGGATTCGGATTCGTCCAGCCTTCTCCTTTTTTGGCCAGCTGGATTGCCCGGAACATATATTCCTGATCTGTCACTTCTATTCCTTCTTTCTTGTTTCTTTTTCGAAATTTTTTGTACAAAAAAATCCCCTGTAGAATATCTACAGGGGTGCGATCGGTTCTATAGGTTTGATAAATGTTTCTTTTACACACTTAAATAATAAAAAACTCTGAAATGGATTACCATCTCAGAGCATCGATACTACATTCATTTATCAATAATTAACTGTACCATCATCTTCTTCCATCCAGACTGTACTGTCGGCCCCGGAATCTCACCGGATCATGCCTTTCGGCTCGCGGGCTTTACCGCCGGTAGGGAATTTCACCCTGCCCTGAAGATATCTTTTTTTCTATCATAGTACTTTGTGTGTAATTTGTAAAGTAGCAATTTCAATTATTTTATTTACCTAAAATGAATTTCTAAATTCCACCTCTCCATTAGACGATGGAATTTACTCTCGCACAGTAGATATTTCGTCTGCGGATTTACAAATTTAGGTTTAAACAAATCTATTTTATCCTTTATTCCAAAACGTTCATAATTATTTAGATGATAGTTTTCAATTCTGAAAAATTGCTCTCCACTTTCTTCTGGAACCTGTTTGGGAAGAAAATCAATTATAAAACATTGCGTTTCCAAAAGTCTATCCACTGTTTTCACTTTTATGCCTCCGTAAAATTCCGATTTTTCTTTTCCCGATAATTTCAAAATAAGTTGATGCAAATTCCGCCACATCAACTTATTTTGTCATTTCACATTTTCTATTTTTCCAAAACCTCTATTGCACATTCATGCTTCTTAGTTTTCTTATTATAATTGATACCAGCCAACAACATTTTCCCCTGATATTCTTTCAATGCACTTACATAATTCTTTTCTCTGATTTGTTTCAAAGCACCAACTGTGCTCTTGTCCCATTTCAGTTCAATTATTACTGCAGGTTTATCCAAATGTTCCTTTCTCGGAATCATACATATATCTGCAAATCCTTTTCCCGACGGCATCTCACGCACTATCGTATAATATTCCCGTGCAAAATAAAATGCCAGATTGATCGTACAACTAAGCGAATTTTCATCATTATATTGAAGAATTGAAATTTCATCATGTGCTTTTTCAATTCCGGCTGCAACAGCCTCTTCATCTAATGACCACAACGCTTCCAGTAATTTACGGGAAGATTCTAACGAATCCGTCACTCCCTTCCAGCTCATCGTACTGATTGCATTGACATATTCCTGAGATACCTCTTTATTCGGAATCCCCACCGTTCCATCTGTAACATTGTAAGTCAGATATCCCAGATGTACCAGTAATGTTAATACATCGTCTTTGCTTGCAAATGTAGTCATATCATTGCTGAATGTTCCGATATTAATCGCTACAGACTCATCAGCAAGCATTCGAACCACGGAATCTTTTAATCCATCCATATCCATCTGAATATAAATTTTTAATGCCTCATATGTTTCTGTCTGATTCCAATAGGTTCCAAATCTATGACGTAACATAGCTTCTACAACTGATTTCGGACTGTACATGGAATAGCATTCTTCTTTTTCTTTCTGATGTACAATCAGGTGATACCCATCATACCAAACCTTAGCTTCCTCAAAACTCATTCCATACTTTTCACAAAGTTCAAATACTTCCTGCTCTGTAAAGCCGAAATACTCTGCCAGATTGCCTGGATCTGTCATGGAATACTCTGCAAACATATTCAGAGCCGAATGCGAACCATATTTCTTAATTGGCAGGATACCTGTCATATACGCCATTGCAACATAATCTTTATCCTTAAGCCATGCACGTAAAAAATCCAGGTATTGTCTTTGCGCTTCTTTATCTTGCTTATATTCCCTAAACAGACAATCCCACTCGTCGATTAAGATTACAAAAGGACATTTCGTATAAGAAAATACATCTTTCATCACCTGAATCAGATTCTTTTCATCTCTGAAACGCACTTCCGGATATGCTTCCTCAAAATCTGAAACAAGATAATTTTTAAGCATTCCAAGCATTTCTTCCATTGTTCCTGACATACTTAAAAATTCCTGCATATTAATTTTTATCACATCGTATTGATTCAGATTCTCTTTATATGAGCTGTCCTTGCTGATTGCAAGATTCTGAAATAATTCTTCTGTATTTTCACTTCGGTCATAATATGCTGCAAGCATATTTGCTGCCATTGACTTTCCAAATCTTCTCGGACGGCTCACACAGATATACTTCTGCTCTGTACAAAGTGCTTCATTGGTTTTTGCAATCAATTCGCTTTTGTCTACATATATTTTAGAGCGAAGGCTTCCTCTAAACGAAAAATTTCCCGGATTCAGGTAACTGCCCATGTAAATTCCTCCCGTCAAAGTTCTATAAGATATATTATACTTGATTCCTTTAACAATCACAAGAATAGGATATTTCTATATTTTACCCCAAAAGGCATATAGATTCATCAAATCTATCCCCCCTTTATATAGCAAATATTTTTCAATTTCAAAAACTAGAATTTATCTCTTTTTATAAGTAATTACGATTCCAATAACAGAAGCAATGAAAGCAAATGGTGCTAATCTCACAAAGACAAATTCAAATCCGTGTAATATGGTTCCTGCAACTGCAAACTCTGGGTTATTATAATCCCATCTTAGATAAAAACTTTGCGAAACTGCAAGCGCAATAAATACAATCACTATAAGCGCACATAGCGAGATAAGTATCCAACGGACGGCTTTTACTTTGAATCGGCTTTTCTTTGCCAACTGTAAATTAATTACCTCTAATTTTTCGGCGATTGACTTTAGGTCATCCGTCATCGGTTCTATTACAGACTCTCCCAGTAATACGCTTACAGAAGTATCCAATTCATCTGCCAATGCAATTAGCATAGCTGAATCTGGAACGGATAAACCATTCTCCCATTTTGATACAGTTTGTCTTACCACATTTAATTTAATGGCAAGTTCTTCTTGTGATAACCCTTTGGATTTTCGAAGTTTTTTAATATTTTCATTGAGCATAATCTACGCCTCCTTGTTTTGATGGCTCTATTTTAGGAACAACTGAGCCGTTGCCACAAGCAACGCATATTAACATGACTGCTTTTAGCTCCATAAATTCCGATTGAGATTTCACCTGTTTTAAGAGATTTAATAACTGTTATATCTTGTTATTAAATTCTCCGCAAACCCTTGAAAACACTGGATTTATCGCAGGTGAACTTTCCCTTATTGTTTCCCTTGTGTTATATCGTCTCATCAGTGTTTACGAACTCTGATAAGGGCAAATACAAGGGCAAGAAAATTATATAAGATAGTATAACACAAAAAAAGTGACATGGTGAACTGATTGAAATGCTTCTGATTTTTCTAACAAATGATTGATTGAATGATAAGGAGATTTGATACGATGAGAACAATATTTGCAGAATACAATCCAAAACGCAACAGCATTGATGTATATACCAGTGCTGGCTATATGCTCCGCATTGACTGTTGGGAAGCAGAAAAGGATTTAAAAACTACACCCGGCTCAGAATGTGCGTTGACCTCACTTGCTGTTGACGAACCACTCGAATATGCAAGATTATATCTTGATGGAAATATGCAGATGTGGGTAGATGCAGAGGATTCATTAGAGTTATAACCCGCAAGCAGCCTGTATGCTTTATCACACGCAGGCTGCTTAATCAAATTCATTATAGCTGATGATAAATCGGTTTCATTTTGTCAAAAGTACAAAACACTTTGAATCCCAGTATTTTTAATTCCTGTTTCGTCTCATCAATAAACGCTCCCAG
>CAVBHX010000090.1:0-8230 GCA_963595255.1 bacterium | reverse complement strand
GGAGAACTTGACGTCTCAGACCTTAATCTCTAAGCTGCTAAATTCTCATTTATCTGCGTATTAAGTTCAATCTTTTCATCTATTTTTCTGAGATAATCAACAATCTTTTTTTGAATTTCAATTTGTGGCAATAACAGTGTCACCGCATTCAAGTTTGCTTGACTAAGCTTTGGTTGTGCTGATCCTGTAACATATCCTGACAAATCCATACTATTTATCAAATAGCACAAATAATGCGTATCACACAGCTCGTTACCGGTTACAATGTGAGCATGATTATTCACCCAAAATTGGCCATTTACTACTTGCGCGATATTCTGCTTCTTGGATTTTAAATTCTCACCATCCTCAGCAATCAGTAAAAATGTCCCATCAAAAATATAGTCATCTACATAATCGATAACCCCTTGCGCGCCATAATAACGGTAATCTCCTTTTCTCTTTTCCCTTTGAGCACCAGAGAGGGGAACTCTCTTCTTATCATAATTTACGCTAATTTCATCAAAACGATATTCTCTAAGTTCCATTTACTCACCTTCCAATCTAACCTATAAATTTCCTATGAGCCTGTTTTACATTACTCTGCTTAACCATTGCATACTGCAATGTCGTATCTATTCGTTTATGTCCCAGAAGCTGCTGCAGCTGCTCTATCGGCATCCCTTTATTTATCGCCATCGTTGCAAGTGTCCTTCTGAACTTATGCGGATGGACTTTTTCTATTTCTAAGGTCTTTCCCATCTCTCGTAGGCGGGATTCAATACCACCAATCGTAATTCTCGTATGTGGTGCTCTAAGCGTTACGAAAAGGGCAGGATCATTGTCTGTTCTGCTATCAATGTAATTTTGCAGATGAATCTTAGTTCTGGCGTCGAAATATACCACTCGTTCCTTGTCGCCCTTACCAAAAACTACACATTCACGTTCATTGAAATTGATGTCCGCTTTATTCAGTAACACCATTTCTCCGATACGCATCCCAGTCGAGGCCAGCATATCGACAATCGCCAGATCACGAAGCTCCGTGCAATTATCACGCATCTTCTCCAACTCCTCATCGGTGTAGGTCTCCTTGATATTGGTAGCTGTCTTTACCTTATGAATCCTACGCACTGGACTTTTCAATATATGGTCCTCATCCTCCAGCCAAGAAAAGAAACTGGATAAGATTCTGCGGATATTATCAATCGTCACACGGCTTGATCCATGCTTTTCTTGATATTCCGTAAGGTATGCTCTGAGATCATCCGTTTGCATATGACGCACACCTTTATCTATAGCCTCCGTCATCGCCTCTATCGTAGTTCGATAGTATTTCAGCGTTTTCTCAGAACAGCCTTCGATTCGTTTTGCATACACAAAGGCATCAATCAGCTTTTGACTATCATCCTCAGTTTCTTTTTCTTTCCCTGAAATCTCGTAGTTATATAGCGAGTGTTCCAAGACCTTCTGTAATTTTTGTAACTGCGCATTATCGAGATGCGGCAGCATTTGCTGCACAATCTCTTCCATAATTTTTTGTTTCATGATTCGTTCTCCTTAAATTTATTTCCAGAGAACGAATCAACGGCAGTTCCGTTGGTTTCTGCTCCTGCCGTTGGTAGGAGTTGTTAGGTTAAATGAGAATTTAGCGGCTTAAAGATTGCGTTCTGAGACGTCAATTTCACCGGACATAAGCTTTGGTAGCAATGAATCTCTTAAATGAATGAGCCTTTCATTTTCATTAAGATTCGAAAACACCATAGAAAACATAGCAGCCGTAGTATCATCGAAAATTTTCATGTCCTCAGGTGAAGGAAGCTGGAATTCAAATTCCATAAAATCCTTTTGATATAAATGTGGAATGACACTTCCCTCTGTCCTGCTAGTGATAAAAGCTTTAAACAACCGAGATTTCAGCAAATAGTAAATGAACTGTGTTGAAATTTCAGCCTGTCTGGTATTCCTGATTACAAAAATTCCAGATGCGACACTTGATGGAGTTTCCAGCTTATCGACATATCCAATCTTTCCAATTGTTCCATCCTTGGAAAGAAGGATATCACCGATGTTAAGCATTATTTCGGGAGATTCCTCGTATCTTTCGGCAGATATGTAACCAGCTTTATTCCAATCAATTCCAGATAAAGTGAGACTTTCTCCATTGATGATACGATAATCTGAAATTGGTAAATATTCTGATTTTTTTAGGCCTTTCCATCCAATGCGACCTTTGATATAAAGGTAATCGCCAAGCTTTACTGGTTGAGTATTAGCATTATCAATGGTTTTAAGCAGGATTGTCTCAATTTGCTGCTCTAAATTCTCATTTATCTTCTTGTTCAATTCAGCCTTATAGCTCAATTGATAATATAGATTTCCTATCGCCTCTTGAATTTTTCTTTCTGGAACTGGAATTAGTAACTGATCCATAAATTTCTTCTTAAAATGCGGTATAACATCTCCAACATTCGTATTGTATATTTGTTGTTGAATTTCGCGACTTCTTAAAACTGCAAAAAGATATTTATTGTAAATTTTCTTATCATCAGCTCGTAATGCAATCATATCCTGGGCTATACAAAAGTCCACGGGATCAGGAACCATACAAACTCTTCCAGGAGTTCCTTTGTTGACAAATAAAATATCTCCAGGAATAGGATGTGCTCTAAACCACGTTTCGTAGGTTTCTTGAGTAAGGTATCTTACTTTCTCATATACTGGAAATAATGTATTGTTTGTAACACAGTTTGTTGCAATCAGCTTCCACCCATCGTTCGCTGTTGGAACAGTTTTTCCTCTATTATCAACAATGAACTCAAGGAGTTCTGTGATGGGGACTTTAGGACAATCCCTCCATATGTTAAATCTCATATCCAATCGCCCCCAGTTTCTTACGGATTTCATCTTCAAGCTCGTGACTCTTCTTGAACATCTCAGAAAGTTCCGACGTCAAGCGATCCATCTTCTCCTCAAATGGTTCTCCGTCATCTTCCTGTTCTTCGATGCCAACATATCGGCCCGGAGTCAAGATATAATCCTGCTTTTCAATTTCTGCTGTTTCAACGACAGCACAAAATCCCTTAACGTCTTCCAATGTTCCGTCTACGAAAGCCTCATAGGTATCTGAAATTTTCTTGATATCATCATCGGTAAGCTCTCGAAGCTTGCGGCTGACCATTGTTCCCATCTTACGGGCATCGATAAACAAAGTCTTTCCGGACTGTTTCTTCTGCTTATTGATGAACCAGAGGGAAACTGGAATCTGCGTTGTGTAGAAAAGCTGCGTCGGCATTGCTACGATGCACTCCACCAAGTCTGCATTGATGATATTCTTACGAATTTCGCCCTCGCCACCTGACTGAGAAGAAAGGGAACCGTTGGCAAGAACCATTCCGATTCTTCCTGTCGGTGCAAGGTGATAAATCATGTGCTGCAGCCATGCAAAGTTGGCATTTCCTGCCGGTGGCATACCATACTGCCAACGGACGTCCTCTTTTAATTTGTCGGCACCCCAGTCAGAAAGGTTGAATGGAGGATTTGCCATAATATAATCCGCACGCAATGTAGGATGACGATCATCCAGAAAAGTATCTGCTGCATATGTGCCGAGATCAGGCTCAATACCACGAATGGCAAGATTCATCTGTGCCATCTTCCATGTAGTCGGGTTCGAATCCTGACCATAAATAGAGATATTACTGATATTGCCGCTATGGTTCTCTACAAACTTTGCAGACTGAACGAACATACCGCCCGAACCGCAGCAAGGATCATATACTCGTCCCTTAAAAGGTTTCAGCACTTCAACCAAAGTACGTACCACGCAGGACGGAGTGAAGAATTCACCGCCACGCTTTCCTTCCTGCTCTGCAAACATCGAAAGGCAATACTCATAAGTACGGCCCAGGATATCTTTCTCGCTACCGTGCTCGATCATCTGGATATTAGTAAAGAGATCTACTACATCACCAAGTCTACGCTTATCCAATTCCGGGCGTGCAAAGTTCTTAGGCAGAATATCCTTCAAACGCTTATTCTCTTTCTCAATGGCGCGCATAGCATCATCGATCACGGTTCCGATTTCCGGAGTATGCGCCTTTGCTGCAATCTCACTCCAGCGCGCACCAGCCGGTACGAAGAAGATTCCTTCAGAAGTATATTCGTCTATATCCTCCTCGAAACCGTCTCCCTCTTTAACAAGCTCCTGGTACTTATCATCAAATCGATCTGAGATATACTTCAGGAAAATCAATCCCAATACGACATTTTTATATTCTGATGCATCCATGTTTCCGCGAAGCACGCAGGCTGCATCCCATATCTGTTTTTCAAAGCCAATATCGGCTGTATTTTTATCTGCCATTTTAATTTTCCTCCTCTGATGATTCATCTTGAACCACTTCCATAATATCTGAGATATCGCATTTAAAATACTCGCAAATTTTCAGCAGAACATCCGTAGTAATATTTGCACCTTTACCAAGTTTTGCAACAGATGCTGTACTAATACCTGCTTTCTTTGCAAATTCAGTTTTTTTCATATCCTGCTCTACAAGTTTTACCCATAATTTTTTATATGAAAACCTCATTTTTTCTCCTTCGGGAGGTCTTTCCTCCAGCTTGGCAAAAAGCCATACTCGTGACCATCTTTCTCATCTTTATAATAAGTAGTCACTTTAACTCCAGCTCCTTCAAAATCTATATCAGGCATAACGTTCAAATTGTCTACAATTATTATCTGGCCACCGCCTGTATGTTCGATAAAATATTCATACAATCCTTTCTTCAAAGCACTGTCTTCATTTTCATCAAATCCCAATAATGGAGTATCTATCATTAAAATACCCGGTTTTATAAACACCCCGTCAGCATTGAAATATTCATAAAGCATTAACGCAATTACAGAATTCAATAACGAACGGTAACCTTTTCCTTGATCTTCTGATTTTGGTACTCCATCCATCAAAATATCAAAGGTACTAAAATCCCAACTTGCATATCCAGCACGGTAGTTACATTCCTTAAGTATCTTGTTAAGCAGCTCATTGAACCCTGTTCCTATATATTCTTCAAATTCCTTCTTGGCATGATACTGAGGAGGATTTTTCTTTTTCTTTAATTCCGAGATTTTCTTCTTCCCAAGCTCTGCCAATTGATCATTCACAAAATCAATACCGCTTTGCAGTTTTGTGTAATCTCTAAAACGTTCAAGATTTACATTTTTGTTCTTAATGCTGATGGTTTTGCTTTCCATCAAAGATGAGATACTGTCCCTTCTTTGCTTTAGCTCGACAATATTTTCGCTCATCTCTTTTTGTTCCATCTTTACATCATCTTCAGTAGCAACAATAATAGCAAGCTCCGAGGCAATTCTTCGAATTTCTGCCTGTATCGCTTCAATGTAACTCTCATCATGATGTTCCACTGGCCCACCACAGAACGGACAAACCGTGTTATCAGGGAGACCTTTTACCGCCTTTTCTCCCTTTACAATGAAATCCATCCTCTGCAAGTCCGCCTTGTACTGACTTATAAGGGATTCATATCTATCAATTAAGACTTTGCATTTTGCATCAGCTTGTTGACAATCTGATATTTGTCTTATGAGTGCAGCATTTTCTTCCATCAAATCAGCTAGTTCTTTTTTCAGTTTCTCAATGCTCTCTGCAAGCTCCTGCATTTGCTGTTCAACATCAACGCCGTCAAGCTCTTCAAGCCGCTGAATATAACCAACCTTCTTCTCAGTTAATGCTACAACCTGCTCTTCAATATAATCCACAACCGCTTTTTTCTTAGCTGTTGCGACCTCCGGTTTTAGTATCTCTGGCACACCTTTTTTGTAATCACCAGTCAATAAGAAAAATAGCGATGCAATAAGCGGCGTTTCATAAAACTGACTTTTGATTACAAGAGATTCAGACTTATCAATTTCATCCTCATCTGCGAAAAATACACTTACTATATTTGTCCAAGAAATCCGCTCTCTGGCATACCTTGCGCTCTTCGGAATCTCAATAGTCTCATTCAAGCCAAGAATCCGGATCCACAAATCATTCAAATATAATGGCCCGTCACCTTGATAATTGGTGTAGTATTGACCATTCTGTACCTCTTCATGATTACAGGTTACTGTAGCCACTGTTTCATTCAATTTTCTATTTATGCTAACTTCACCATATCGTTTGGTAATAAATATACCTTCTATCGTGTCATATCCGGTCAAAGGAGAAAAGGGTCTCTGATCAGAACTAAACAAAAAATAAACACACTTCAATATCCAGGTTTTTCCTGTGTTTGACCTTCCTCTGATAATGTTCAGTCCATCATTAAATTCTATAAATCCATCTATCTTTCCAGCTCCAGATACTCGGAGCTGTTTTATTCTGAAAGATTGCATCCTCATACCTCCTTTGTTTCTGTCGCCATTTTGTTAATGTGCTTTAAAAGAGTCCCGTCAGGCGCGCCTTTAAATTTTCTATTCACAATCTTGGCACCGATCATATAGGACTTTGCATAGGGTGTTTGAATTTCTTCAACGATTGTCTTTCCTCTTTCGCTGATAGAATACAAAAAACCCGACTCTGTGTTTTCTACAGTTATGTAATCATTAGTAACCGCAAGTTTCACAGCTTCTGTAATTCGTTCACGTTTATTTGCAAATTCTGCGAATCCAAACTCATTGTCACCATGTAAGTTCTTATCTAGAACTTTACATTTCTTCCCATAGATGCTGATGAAGTCCAGTGCTGTCAGTCTATCAATATTTATCTGCTCTCCAATCGCATCCATCATCAGTAGCACTCTTAGCATATTTTCAAATGTCGTGTTAAAAATTTTATTCTTCATATGGATCCACCCACGATGGTATCGTCTCGTCATTCACTAAAATATGAACAATTCCAAGCCTCTCTAAATTTCCTATTAAATTTTTTATCAACATAAGCTTCGACTTTGTGAGCTGTATATCAGAAATTTTCTTCAAAACCTCAATAAGCCGTCTATATCCATTGTCATAGTCATCGTAATAAGTTGTTTGGACGCCACCAAATGCATCTTCTTTCAAGATATCAAACTGATTCTCACCATCTTCATAAACTTCGCTAATGGACCGTTGAATACTTTCTGCACTCAAGTATGCTTTTCTCTGCTCATAAAAATTATGCCTATACTTCTTTGGCAGTGCTTCGATATCCTCAACTGTGACCTGTTCTCTCTGCAACACCTCTGCGTAAGCATCGCATAGTGCAGATATATACCCATGTTCAAAATCGTAAATTTCCGAATCACTAAGTTGTATGGGAAGTTCAATGATGTCTCCATCAATTACAAGTTTTCCGTTCTCACAATAAATACGGTCACCAGCAATATCCCTGATACTCGGTTTCCCATCATAAATCGTTAATTCAACTTCGACATCATGGATTCCCTTTGCTAGACCATGAAATATTTGATCAAAAATATCCTGTATTGCAGATCCAAGATCTTCTATTTTCACATCAATTTTCTTCGTATATAAAAACTTTTGAAGGTGTTCTTTATCAGCATCATAGAGATTATCAATTTGATCTGCAAAAGCCGCACCATCATATCTACTGCAAATTGAAATAGCTCTAGCTTTAGCTATAAACTTCGTCCCTAGCATAATCTGATCCTTCATATTAAGGGACATTCCTGACGCTAATGGATTGAATTTATTTTCATACACCAGATCCTGTTCTTCCTCAGTCATCGGATCACGAAGCATCTCCTGAACAAGTTGAACTAAAAAAGAGCCATCTCTTTCATTGGGTGCTATATAAGTTTTTAATTCTCCAGCAATTTCATGAAAATACACCGCCTAATCCCCCTTTGACCTTTTAGGTCAAACCGCGGTCAAAAGCAGAACGACCTCAAAAATCAATTTCAAATATAATAATATTCAAAGAATGATTAACAACTTTTTATAAGTATATCACTCTTTCAACCGATTAACAATATTTTGCTATTCATCAGCAAGATTTATTTTACGTACGCAAATATTTTATTTATCAGATGGCATGTCCAAGTCACGACATTAAACTGGCTTCACTTTTTCCAAGCCTGGAAAGTTTTAAGCAACTAAAAAAACGGGATCGATCCAAATTTCAAAATGAAAGGATCTTGATAATGACAAAGCAAAAATTACAAATGTGGACCATCAACATCGAGAATGCCGCTTCAAGAGTGGCAGCCGAGTATGGTTCCAGTGTTGTTAATTCGATCTTTGCTC
>CAVBHX010000089.1:0-8296 GCA_963595255.1 bacterium | reverse complement strand
AGTTCCCGCTTTAATTTGGGGTATATTTGCAATTTTATTGGACAAATCCTTATTTGTCTTAACAATCTCCTGTTGCAATGTTGCCATATTTTTCAGAATATTAAACAACGGCTCCACTGCAGTAATATTCAGTCCTTTAATTTTTACTCTATACAATTTCATTTCATGTAATGTTGCACCGGTTCTGATATCTCCAATCAGCATTGTTGGAAATCACGTCTTTCCTTGCTTTCAAACGCTCAATTTCTTCGTTGATCACATTTGCTACACCATTAAGTTCACGGATCAGTTTCGCGCAGTTATCTGCCTTTGCTTCGATTTCTCCGTCCACGCCTTCCAATGTATCCTGTAGCACCTCCGGATCAACGGATCCATCCTCCATCATTTCCAAAAGCTGTCTGTATTCCTCTGTTAATTCATATAATGTTGCCATATTTCTACCTCCGATTATTCTTTATCATACACCACTTGCTCTGCAGCCTTTACGATCAAGAGACTTGCAATCTGCTTAAGTGATAAAGTTGATTCGTTATAAATATCTACCAGTGCGTTATATGCTTCCGGTGTTACTTTGACCACCATCTGATCATCTACCGGCTGTTTCCTTCTGGCCGGAATATGTATCTTTCCATCGCTCATGGCTACTCTCCTTCTGTAATACAGGGAAATCTTTCAACAGTTTTTCCATCCACTGCTCTGCATCCCGGTCCCCTAACCCGGTAACATCCATATCGAATCCAACCAATAGCCCTAAAATCACATCTCCTACAATAGGGTTCCCATGTTTGTTCGTGTCATAGAAATAACATCCCATCGGATTCACTGGAAGATTCTTCACAAGACCTTCTTCATCTACGATCATGACTACTTTTGTTTTGAAATAATCCAGCAGTTTCTGAGTTCTCACTAACTCTACATATCCGCCAACTTCTTCTTTTAAGCTTTCATGATCAAAATCCAGATCAATGATCGAAATCTTATTATCCGTTGTAATTTTCAGCGTCTTCATCTTTTCTCCTCCGCCTGCTTAATGGCTTCCTTTGTAATACTTACCAGAACTTCCTTTGCCAGTTCTTCCGGCATGTGTCCACGAAGTGATTCATACATTGTCGCTGCAACGCCTCTATATTCCTTCAATAACTCTGCTCCGGATCCAAGCAATTCCACCTTGCATCCTGTTATTCCGCTGCAAACGGACTGTGATGTTGCTTTAATCATTTGACTAATTTCCTTTCTTCTCATATAATATAGTTGACTAATTTCCAGAGTGCTCCTTGCCTTGCCGGGCTATCGTGAGCGCTCTTTTTAATTTCTTGCAACGTCCTCACCTCCTTCACCTTACAAGCAACCAGATAAATAACATTGCATCAAATGCAAGTCCGATTGCAGCGCCGATCAGCAGCTCGAGCGCTGTTTCTCTGATGATTCTCTGCCATTTTGTTCTTGGTCCTCTTCTTTTCATGCTTGTCCACTCCTTTCTACCGCCTAAGCGGTTTTCTCTTTCTGGTATCCCAGATATCCAACAGCTACACGGTTCAGCTCATTCACGATCTTCGCTCGTTCCTCTGCAGATAATGTAGCCATGTCTCTCTCTACTCCATCGATGATCACGATGTTTATATGTTTCAAAACTGCATCACCTCTTTATAGGTTATGTGGAATGGTTTGTACTTGTTGCGTTTCTCTGTTATAATTTTCCTATCAAATGATGAAAGGAATGATTACAAATTGAAACTAAACCCTGATTGCATACGAGATATACTCCTTGTTGTGGAAGAAATTCCTGATATAAACCACCATTGGAGATTCGACAAAGAAACCGTTCCCGAATTGCTTCCAAATTATTCTTTTGATGAAGTAATGTATCATATCCGTCAATGTCAACTTAACGAATTCTTTTTCCAAGTATCTGGCAATATTACTGGAACGTGTTACACCATTTCGGATTTATCCCCTAAAGGACATGAGTTTCTTGCCAACATCAGAAACGATTCTTTTTATAATAAAGTAAAAGACATTGGCACCGAGCTTGGTGTGCAATCACTTAAAGACTTAACTCAGATTGCCTTGTCGGCAGCATCCCTTGTTATCAAATCACATTTTAATCTTCCTTGATGTGCAGAGCTTTCAACGCTACTCTCTCGGCGTATTTCTTTATTAAAGTAGTGTTAGGCAATGGATTTCCGCATTCAGCTATATAAAGAAGTACGCCCTGGAAACATAATTTCCAATAAATTGCTTTTGCTATCGTTATCATCGATAGCGCAGCTAAAATTCCTATCAGCATCTACTCCCTCCCTTCTCCTGAACCTGTTTCATCTGTTGCAAATAAGTAATCTAATGTTTTGTCTGGGAATGCTTTGTGTTTAATTTTCTTTCATCCCATAACATACTGATCACAAATGCATTCAATGACATTCCTCTACTCTTGGCTTCCTTCTTTAGTTTCTTATACAGTTTTTCCGGGAACCGGATTGTCGTCTGCACCATCTTTCCACCTCCTGACATCAAAATGATAGCAGTTTGGAAGAGGTTTTCTGATGAGCGACAGCTCAGAGGTTTGTCAATATGTTATATTTTCTTTCTTGATCGTTTATATTATCTACTTTTTGTAGAGTAACAAGGTAAAAAAATATTGTCCTGTGGAATTTTATAAATTCTGGACAGCATTTGTATTTCCGGTATTCCCGGAACAACTTTCCCTTTTTCCCAATTAATAATAGTTACCTTAGATACATGCATTTCTCTTGCCACATCTTCCTGTGTCATTCCTGCATTCACTCTGGCTGCCGCAAGAGAAATTTGTAATTTTTCCAATAATCTCACCTCCTATTTCCCCGTATAGCCGATAGGACAGCTATCATCTTCTTACTTCTCGCGTCGCATCTGTAAAAGCAGTGCAATAATAACTAAATTAAGCGCAATCTGAACGATATCCAATGCAATTTTCATATCTTCACCGCCTTTCGTTTCCTGCTTAGGGAATATTATATCTTGACAATGAGCCGATTGAAAGGTATTCTTTTCGTAAGGGAAATTTCTCTCCCTTACTTTAGTTTTTTGATTAACGCTTAGTTAATCAAGTCTTTGATTAAATCAATAAGTGCAATAACCAGATTAATCAAAGCAGTGACAAGTGCGATAGTGCTGATATCGTGCTTGTCTTTTTTATTGCCTTTCTTACTCATTGGCTTATCTCCTTTCTTTAAATCTCTGTTTCCTTGGTACGATTATATTATAACTCTACTTTTTGTAGAGGTCAATACTTTTTGTAAACTTTTTTTACTTTTAGGATTGCTTTTTTCTACTTTTTGTAATATAGTAAGATTATAAATAGAAAGAGAGGTCGATTCAATGGGCGACGATAAGTATAAGCAAATTTTTTCTAAAAATCTTCGCTATTATATGTCTTTAAATAATAAAGAACAGATTGATTTAATAAATGATCTCGGATTAAATAAATCCGCAGTATCCACTTGGTGCAACGGAACTCGCCTTCCTCGTATGGACAAAGTAAATCTGCTTGCAGAATATTTAGGTATTAGCAGATCTGATTTGATAGAAGCACGTTCTTCTGAAAAACCAGTTAATAACGATCATTTCCAGACAAAAGATGAGCGCGAACTGGTTCTCTCATACCGTAAATTAAATGAACAAAACAAGAAAAAATGTTCTTTATATACAAACACGCTTCTTACTAATCAACAGATGGAAGAAGAACTCATGCCAAACGCTGCACATGAAAGCAAGAAAACATACACTGCAGAAGAGCGGCAAGCCGATGAAGATATGCTCGACTAAGTCCTTTTTATTGGACAACTAGCATTTATAATATCACTGGAGGTGTTGACCATGAAATACAATGCTTTGCTAAACGAAGCCAATGCCGAAGGTATCTCCATCAAAGAACGTCCTTTTAAAACTTACGATGGACGACTAAAAGGCAAAGACATTTATTTACGAAAAGATATGAATACAACTGAAAAGTCCTGCGTACTTGCCGAAGAGCTTGGACACTATTACACCACTGTCGGAAATATTCTCGACATGAATGTCCCTGAAAACCGTAAGCAAGAGCGTCAAGCAAGGCTCTGGGGTTATAACCGTGTAATCGGACTGTTTGGTCTGATCAGAGCCTATGAACACGGTTGTAAAGACAAATATGAGATTGCAGAATATCTGGATGTTACAGAAGAATATCTGGAAGAATGCATCAACTGTTACCGGGATAAATACGGGGAATGCAAAACTGTAGACAATTACACAATTTATTTTATCCCTAACTTGATGATATTTAAGAAAATATAATTTATACGATGGGAGGCGATTAGAATAAAAGAAGTTTCAAAATTGCATGCTGATATATTTGATTCTGGATTAAATTACGTATCACTCGGACATATACGTCCGGACATCGTTGAATCCATTACTCAAAAATTCCCCGAATTTTCAAATATCCTCTCATCCGAAACTGACATTTTGTTTTGGAAAGATCGTATAAAGCATACAGAGCGTCATAAGAAAGATTTTATATCTGACGAAGAGTATGAATTGTGCTTTGAACAAATACCTGATATTATCAGGAATCCGGAGTTTATCAGTATACACCCCAACAAAGACAGTATCTCTTTTATCTGTCGTTTTACGGATCACATTTCTGTTGCAGTACGACTTTCTACCGATGGAAGGCTGTCATACAGAACTATGTATCCATTACGTGAATCACAATTATATAATTACATAAAACAAGGACGAGCTTGGAAAGTCTGATTTGACAAATTTTCTATTCTGTTGTAATATGATTTACATAGAAAGAATAAACTGTTTATAAAGATAAGTTATTTAAGGATAGAACAGGCAGCTATCACGCCCCAGTGGTCTTAAAGAGATGTCGGATTGCCACCCGACTAAATAACTTATCTTTTATAATAAATAAGACAGATTGCCTTTAGGGCATTATTTCCGACCTCGTAGAAATACGAGGTCTTTTATGTTTTACGATTCATCCAGTATCTCTAACCATAAATATATTGCCCTCTTGATACGAAAGTATTTGTATGGCGGAGATATCTGATTGAATAAATATACTCTGGAAAAACAAGAAACGAAACATTTTTGAAACAAATAAAACGAAAGGGAAAAAACATATGAAAAAGAAAATCGTAGCAGTACTGCTTGCAAGCGTAATGGCATTATCGCTTTCAGCTTGCGGCAATGAATCTGGTTCAGATTCCAAAGAATCCACCAAAAAAGAGACGACTACAGAAACGGCTTCTGAAACTCCTAAAAAAGAAGAGAAGAAGGATCCTGTTGACTTATCAGGGAAATGGAAATCTGAAGATAATAATGGTGCCTGGATGGAGGCAGAAATTTCTGGAAATGTTATCACTGTAAACTGGGTTTCTGATAATGGTGACACTACTTCTATCTACTGGGTTGGCACATATGAAGCTCCGACAGAATACACTGAAGAATACACTTGGACATCTACCAGAGATCAGGAAGCAACTGCCAGTGCATTGCTTGCCTCTACAGATGATACAAAAGATTTCACATATTCTGACGCTGATCAACAGCTCACTTATGAAGCATCAGCAGCCGGAACAACAACAAAAGTAAGACTGACAAAAGAATAAATAAAAAGCCCCGGTGCTACCAACACCAGGACTCTTTGATAAATACTATACAGTGCTGGGCACGTACAATACTCCATCAGCAAGAATATTGTATCACAAAAATCCGGCACCGTATAGGTGTTATTTTTGTACCCATTTTTACGTACACTTAAGAAGGAAAGGTGATACAATGAGCGTAAAATATGCATACGGCTACATCCGGGTATCCACACATGATCAGGAAGAGATCTCGCCGGACTCCCAGGAGCATCTTCTCCGGGACTATGCAGCCAAGAACAATATTGTAATCCTGAAGATCTTCACAGATCTCGGCATCTCCGGAAGAAAAGCCAACAAGCGTCCCGGCTTTCAGGAGATGATCGCATTGGCCAAGGGTGATGATCATCCAGCTGATCTGATTCTTGTCTGGAAGTTCTCCCGATTCGCCCGGAATCAGGAAGAAAGTATCGTATACAAATCTCTTTTGAAAAAACAGCACAACGTAGATGTCGTGAGCGTGTCCGAGCCACTCTCCGACAATCCTTTCGGCTCACTAATCGAGCGCATCATCGAATGGATGGATGAATACTACTCTATCCGATTATCTGGTGAAGTTCTCCGAGGCATGAAAGAAAACGCTGCTCGTGGAGCTTTCCAGGGAGCTGCGCCCTTTGGTTACAAGACGATTGATAAGACACTTGTCATTGATCCGGAAAAAGCAGATATCGTCCGGCACGTATTTAACATGTATGTAAATGAAAAATTAAGTGTATTCGACATTGCCCGGTATCTGAACGGCTTAGGATTGCGGACAATGCGTGGAAATCTCTTTCAACGGCGCACAGTCGAATATATGCTGAAAAATCCTACCTATTGCGGAATGATCCATTGGAATAAGACGGAAAACGCAACACACAGTATCAAAAATAAGGATGAATGGATTGTAAGCCAGGGACAGCACCCCTCTATCATTTCACAGGAATTATTCGATGCAACACAGGAACGGCTGAAAGCAACCCGTCGACCATCCCGCCGACGTGAACGCCCATCCTCTACATATAAGCACTGGCTTTCCGGACTTATGAAATGCCCTGCTTGCGGAAAGACATTATCCGCCTGCACTCAAAAAAGAGTCAATGGTGAAAAGTACGCCTACTTCTCTTGCTATGGATATGCTCACGGACAATGTGATAAAGCTCACGGTGTAAGTTCACTGGTGTTGGAACCGGAAGTTCTGGCCAGTATCAAAGAGGTACTGGATACCGGAAATATTTCTTATGAGCCACACGATTATCAGCCCACAGAAGCTGTTGACGAACGAAGTATTATAAGAGACCGCTTAAACAGTTTAACAAGCAAAGAGGAGCGAATAAAGGCTTCCTACAGGGAAGGGATTGACACATTAGAGGAATATAAAAGCAATAAAGCAATTCTTCAAAAAGAACAGGAAAATTTAGAAGAACAGTTAAAAGAACTGGAAGAACAAAATCCAGAACCGGATCAGGATCCGACCGGCGATATGCTATTGAAAGTCCGAAGTGTTTATGATATTCTGATCTCAGATAGTTATACATACGTTCAGAAGAACGAAGCTCTGAAACATATCGTTGATAAGATTATTTATGATAAAGAATCAGATTCATTAAAAATTTACTTTTTTCTATGTCGTTAAGAATGCCCGCAACCCCAGTAAAATCAAGGGTTTGCGGGCACTTTATACGTTATTGAGATTCGGTGGACCGGATGGAGAACTCGGTGCATCTATGAGATATCTGGCCCAGAGATATACTATGCCTTATAAGGAAGTTACCGGAATTCTTACGGATATAGGCACCGAAGAACTGGCTCACCTTGAAATCATCTGTGCCATTGTGCATCAGCTTACCCGTAATCTTACACCAGAACAAATTGAAAAATCCGGCTTCGACAAATATTATGTAGACCACACACTCGCACTCTGGCCTCAGGCTGCCAGCGGAACTCCTTGGAGTGCTACAACATTCCAGTCCAAAGGTGATCCGATTACAGATCTGCATGAAGATATGGCTGCAGAACAAAAAGCCCGCACTACGTATGATAATATTCTGCGTCTGGTAAAAGATCCTGAAGTCTGCGATCCAATCCGCTTCCTCCGTGAACGTGAAATTGTTCATTATCAGCGTTTCGGTGAAAGTCTGAGAATTGTTCAAGATAAACTTGACAGTAAGAACTTCTACGCATTCAATCCTGAATTCGATCGTAAGCCTTGCTGTAACTAAGTCTGCTATATCCCAAACTTGCCATCGGCAACTTTTCTTGTATACTTTGGTATCTAAAGAAGCAATCAACATGTGGCTATTGTTGATTGCTTCTTACTACTTGACTAAAAAAAGAGAATTATAAATCTTAATATTATTTTAATTCATAAATTATATTTATATAACAAAAAACAATCAACATACCGTTGATTGCTTCTTATCTTTCATATACCTTCAAAACTGCATACAAGAAATATTTTCTTCATCCTACCTATCACCTTGCTTGGTCATGCCCTCGACCGATTAGTATCAGTCAGCTCCATGTGTTACCACACTTCCACCTCTGACCTATCTACCTCGTCGTCTTCAAGGGGTCTTACAACTTGCGTTGGGATATCTCATCTTGAGGGGGGCTTCACGCTTAGATGCCTTCAGCGTTTATCC
>CAVBHX010000088.1:0-8355 GCA_963595255.1 bacterium | reverse complement strand
ATAGAAATAAAAAAACCTTTATTTTAAAGGGAAAAGACTTGATTTATTAGGGAGGTGTACATCCAAAACATACACCTCCTTATCTATTTTCTCCGAATCCCGGCATACTCCGTATACTTCTCAAATGCCGACGGTATCGAATATTCTTTTTTTATCTGCTCTGGATGAATGAACAGAAAACCTTTCTCATTCGTCTTCTCCAGTTCATCTACGATCACTTCATAACCAATCATATGCCATTCAATATGACTAAAAATATGCTTCGCCTCCGGAAGTTCCTGTACACGGACCGGCATCAGGCCAATCTCCTTGCTGTATTCTGTAACTTCATCCATTGAAAGTTTTCCTTCCAGATTCGGGAATTCATACAATCCGGCCAGCAATCCTTTTGCCGGACGTTTTCGGATTGCAATCTGTTTACCGTCTTTGAAGATCAGTACAGTTCTTTCTTCAATCTTTCTGGCTTTCGCTTTCTTCTTTACCGGGATCTCCGCTGTCAGATTCTCTGCATGCGCAATACAATACTCTTTTAGCGGACATTTCTCACATTTCGGTCCTCCGTTCGGAACACACACAATTGCCCCCAGTTCAATCAGTCCCTGGTTAAAATCGCTGGCGGCATCTGCAGGTATCACCTGTTCCAGTGCATTTTCTATCTTTTTGCGGACGCTTTGTTTCATGATGTCTTCATAGCTACCCGTAATTCTGGAAATCACCCTGAGCACATTGCCATCCACTGCCGGTTTCGGGATTCCATAGGCAAATGCACTGATCGCCCCCGCCGTGTAATTGCCAATTCCTTTCAATTGCAATATTTCTTCATAAGTATCCGGAAACCTTCCCGCATGATCAACCATGATCTGCTGTGCCGCTTTCTGCATATTTCGTACACGATTATAATATCCTAATCCCTCCCACAGTTTCAGCAATTTGTCTTCTTCTGCTTCTGCAAGATCTTTCACTGTCGGAAGTGCTTTTAAGAACCGGTCATAATATCCTTTTACTGCTTCTACCCGTGTCTGCTGCAGCATGATCTCGGATATCCATACCCTGTATGCATCCGGATTATGGCGCCACGGCAGATCCCGTTTATTCTCCCGATACCAGTTCACCAACGGCTTTACAATATTTCTAAGCTCTGCCTCTGAGGACATCTTCGGTTCTTGCAATTCTCTGTCTTTTTTTGATTTTGCTTCTTCGACTTTCACTTCTGTTTTTTTCACTACTTTATGTTCCATCTGTTTCTCCATTGTCCATTTGGGAAACAAGTGCCTTTGCTGTTGTTTCCTCACTTATTTTATTTTCGAACATATGGTTTATTATAACTTATCGCTCTATACAACGTCAAAGCCCTTTTCCTGGAAATGTCGTCTTGGGGAAGACACTTTCAGGAAAAGGGCTCTTAGAAGGGAATGTGGCTGATCCTTGCCACTAACAATATTATCGTTTGAATTTATTATATCCCCGTTTTCTTTAAATTACCAATTGGTTATTCTCATGTACTTATAGACATTTTCTATATGTCATATTCTATTGAGTCCTTCGCTTTTCCATATTCATAGATATTATCTATTTCGTTTTATCATTATAGGAAAAACCAATTGGAAAATTCATATAGAAAAGCCTATACTATTCATAGAAAATAAATATGAATATTTAGGAGGTATTCGGTATGTCAATTACAGCGGAAACAGCGAAAGCACATGAAAATGATCCTGCCGTATTATGTTGTAGAGCAGAAGGCGGAATTACAATTGAACCAGCAAACTTAGAGGATCCGGCAATCTTCGATGAATTAGTAGATTCAGGTCTTTTAAATCTTGATGGATGTCTGAAGATCGGACAGGTTCTGGGAGCAAAATTAACAAAGACAAGTGATTCTCTCTGTCCACTGACAGCAGATAATGTAGAAGGATTCAAGACTGATGATGAATTAGCAGCAGAAGAGGGTCCTGCCAAAGAGGAAGCTCCTGCTGAGGCTGCACCTGCTGCAAGCGTTCAGGGTGCTGTTACTACAATTAAGCATGGTAAAGTAGTCATCTCTATCAAAGAAGGAAAAGATATTTATCTGGAACTTCCTATCTAGTTTGAAGAGAACATACAAAATTTTCTTATAAGAACAAAATGGCAGATATCCCCCAAATGATATCTGCCATTTTTATTCTTAATACTACATATTCTATTTTTCTGCTTCTGCTGCTTCTTCAACATCTTCCGTCCAGTTCATTCTTCCATAACGCAATGTCACCGCATGGATCTCTTTCTGTAATTTCACAGATAACTGGTTCTTGCGGATTCTCCACTTCCAGTTTGTTCCGACGGTTGACGGTGTATTCATACGGCACTTGTTATCAAGGCCAAGATAATCCTGCATTGGGATCACGCACCATTTTGCTGCACTTCTCATGATCAGACTGATCAGAGGCTTATTCAGTTCCGCCTCCGGTGTATAGGTATCACAGAGATATTCTCGGGTCAGCTTCTGCTCATCCTTACTGATGCTTCCCCACCAGCCGGCAAGTGTCTCATTGTCGTGAGTTCCTGTATAAGCGACACTGTTCACCGGATAATTGTGCGGCAGATAGTCGTTCGCACATCCGGAATCTCTCGAATCAAATGCAAATTCCAGCACCTTCATGCCCGGGAATCCGCTGTCTCTTACCAGATCACGTACGCTGTCCGTAACATATCCAAGGTCTTCTGCGATAACCGGTTTTTCACCCAGTGCTTCTCTTACTTTCCAGAACAGATCCATGCCAGGCCCCTTTTCCCAGTGTCCGTCTACTGCCGTCTCTGCTCCGTACGGAATAGAGAAATACTCATCGAATCCACGGAAATGATCGATTCTTACCACATCATACAGGCGGAATACATAAGCCAGACGAGATATCCACCACTGATAGCCGGTTTCCTTATGATATCCCCAGCGGTACAGTGGATTTCCCCATAACTGTCCGGTTGCAGAGAATCCGTCCGGCGGGCATCCGGCTACGGCAACCGGTACATTTTCCTCATCCAGCTGGAATAATTCCGGATGTGCCCAGGTATCTGCGCTGTCCATTGCCACATAGATTGGGATATCGCCGATGATCTGTATTCCTTTTTTATTGGCATATGCTTTCAACTGCATCCACTGTTCGTAGAATTTGAACTGCATATACTGCTGGAATTCGATATCAAAATACAGTTCCTCGCGGTAATAATCCATTGCAGGTCCCCAGCGCAGCTTGATATCATCTGCCCACAACTTCCATTCCACGCCGTCAAATCTGTCTTTTACTGCCATAAACAGTGCATAATCTGACAGCCACCAGCTGTTCTCTTCTACGAACTTCTGATATTCTGCATTCTCATGTACCTTACTTCTTTCGTAAGCTTTTCGAAGAAGCGGGTAACGTCCTTCGTAAATCTTTTTATAATCAATACTCCCTTTTGCTTTTCCCCAGTCTACGGCCTCGCATTCTGCCTTTGTCAGAACACCTTCTTCCACCAGTGCTTCCAGACTGATGAAATATGGGTTTCCTGCGAATGTAGAAAATGACTGATACGGGGAATCTCCGTAACTTGTAGGACCAAGCGGCAGGATCTGCCAGTAACTCTGACCTGCTTTCTTCAGCCAGTCTACAAATTCATATGCACTTTTTGAGAAACAGCCGATTCCATATTCGGATGGAAGGCTGCTGATTGGCATGAGTATGCCTGCTGCTCTTTCGCTCATCTTTCTTTCCCTCTTCTTTTTTCTATTTATTTTGATTTCCTTTTTGCTTTATATTTTTGCAGATGTCTTATTATAAAATGCTTCATTATACCGTTATCATAACTCCATAATGATCCGATACAACCGGTGCATTCTTTCCGTTACAGATAACATTTGATGAGCGGACATCTGCTTGCGCATTACAGAATATGTAATCCAGCCGTTTTTCATTCTTCGTAGAGCCGCTGCGTCCGTCCTCTTCACGCCATCCGTCAATCTCTTCTGCCACTGTAATTCCGTCATCTTTTTCTTCCGCCAGCAGATAAGTATCTTTCCATCCGCTCTTAAGAACCAGATCATAGCCTTCCCCACGAACGTCTGCCTGACTGTTGAAATCTCCCATCAGCCAGACTGTTCCTCCCCGGTATTCCGGTTCTGCAAATGTTTTCTGCATACATTTCCACTGATCCGCAAATGGTTCTCCCTCATCATTCCACCATCCCATATGAACGGTAAAGAACCAGTCGCTGCTGCCTTCCGGCTGTATTCCGAGCGTCCGTCTGGTCTTCCAGTTCTCATAGTCATCTGTCTTACTGATCAGGAACTGCTGTACCCGTGCGACTGGTTTTCTGCTGAGTAATGCCATTCCCTCATCGTATTTACCATAGCCTGTCTTGGCACTGATCCAGGTCCAGTCATAATAAATGCCGCGTTTTCTTAATTCTTTCACTACATTTGCTGCATGGTTGTCCTGTCTGACCGGCAGTTCAAATCCACCGCATCTGGTATAGCCGTCCAGCATAACATCCGGAAGTTCCGCTGCGTTCTGGCTTTGATTTACTTCCTGTAACGCCACGATATCCGGCTGTTCTTTTACAAGCATCTCTATAAACTTCTCTGTCTTTTCCACATAGCCCGGTTCCTCCAGACTATGTGTATTCAATGTTAATAATTTCATTGCACTTACATGCTCCTAAAGAATGTCATTGATGTCTGATTTTAATACGTCTGCCTTCGGTCCATAGACAGCCTGGATGCCGTCGTCTTTCTTGATCAGACCGAGTGCTCCTTCTTTCTTCCATTCTGCAATCTCAGCAACTTTATCCAGATCTTTGACCGTGACACGAAGTCTTGTCATACATGCATCTACCAGAACGATGTTCTCGCGTCCTCCAAGAAGAGTAATGATTCTTTCTGCCTGACTGTCTTTTCCTGTACTTCCGGAATTTCCTGCCATAGTTCCTTCTGTATCATCTGCATTGTCATCCATGTAGTTGCCAAGTCTTCCCGGTGTTGCAAAATTGAATTTGCCAATCATGAAATATGCTACAAAGTATCCGATCACGAAGAATGCCACACAACAGATCACGAAGTTGATCACATCTCCTGCAAGTCCGGCCTTGATACTCATCGGAATTCTTGTAATGAACTCCAGGTTACCGAATGAATGGACTCTCAGATGAATGATTCCTGACATTGCGAATGCACATCCCTGAAGAATCGCATACACGATGTATAACGGCAGTGCACAGAACATGAACATGAATTCCAGCGGCTCTGTAACACCTGTTAAGAATACGGCAAGTACGGTAGAGAAGAACATGGATTTGTACTTTTTCTTCTTATCTGCATCGACTCTTCTGTACATTGCCAAAGCCACACCAAGTAATAATCCGGTTGCACCGATCATCTGTCCGACTTTGAAACGGGCAGGTGTCACAGTTGTTAACAGGTGCTTATATGCACTCATATTTCCTGCATCTTTATAGTTGATCAGGTCTGTTACCCATGCAAGCCACAGCGGGTCCTGTCCGAATACTTCTTTTCCTGCGTTGATTCCTGTTGCAATTGTATAAGTTCCTCCGAATGATGTATAGTTCATCGGGATGGTCAGCATATGATGCAGACCGAACGGAAGTAACAGTCGTTCCAGTGTACCATAGATGAATGGTGCGAGAATCGGTGATGTAGATGAAGAATTAGCGATCCATACACCGAATGCATTGATTCCGGACTGTACCACCGGCCATACTACTGAGAGGATCAGGGAAATGATCACTGACCAGGCGATACATACCATCGGTACGAAACGTTTTCCGTTAAAAAATGCAAGTGCATCCGGAAGTTTTCTGTAATTATAATATTTATTGTAAATCACACCGCCGGCAAAACCTGAGATGATACCGACGAATACACCCATGTTCAGTGCAGGTACACCGAGAACAGATGTGAAATATCCGTTTACAAGGATCTCTTTTCCAAATAATGTATGTGTCACTGCCGAAGCATCATTCAACATTTCGGAAGTTACGCCGAAGATCGAACCAGTGATCTGGTTGATCAGGATGAATGTAATAACCGCAGCAAATGCTCCGCCGGCTCTTTCTTTTGCCCACGAACCTCCGATTGCCACTGCGAACAGGATATGCAGGTTGTTGATGACTGCCCATCCGATGTTCTCCATCGTGCTTCCGATCGTCATGACAAGAGAAAGATCTCCGCCGGCCATCTGTACCAGCTTACCAAGACTGATCATCAGTCCTGCTGCCGGCATAACGGCGATAACCGTCATCAGAACTTTTCCCAGTTTCTGAAGGAAATCAAAATTGAAGTTCAGTTTCTTTTTTCCGTTCTTTTCTGATTCTGCCTTTTCTATATTCTCTTTACTTGTATTGTCTGTCTCTGTACTTCCTGCCTCTGCTTTTTCTGTCTCCGCACTTTCTGCGGATTCGTCCTGAGCATTATCTATATTACCTGCAAGTGTAAGTACCACACTTTTTCCGGCTTCCACTTCTCCTTCTCCATACTGAAGTTCTTTTCCTTCTGTATCTGAACAAAGCAGCACCGGTGTGATCGGATTGATCTCTTTCTCTTTCAGATAGCCGAGATCTACTTCTGCGATCAGATCGCCTTTCTTTACTTTATCTCCGGCTTTTCCGTAGACTTTAAAACACTCCCCGTTTAATGATACTGTCTCCAGTCCGACATGAACTAATATTTCCTGTCCGTCCTCTGATGTAAATCCATATGCATGACCGGTTTCTGCTACTGTTGATATCTCTCCGTCCACCGGGCTTACAATCTTACCATCTGCCGGAATAATTGCCACTCCGTCTCCTAATACCTTATCTGAAAACACCGGATCCGGTACTTCACTTAAAGGCACTGCCTTTCCGGTTAACGGCGCAAGAATTACTTCTGGAACCTTTTTACTCTCATTCTCGTTCACAACGAAACCTCCTCATGTTTTTCTCGGTTGCACTTCTGTTGCATTTGTTTTACGCAACCGTTTGCATTAATTATATGCAGTTTTTGCATTGTTTTCAATTAGTATTTTGCTTTTTGCTCGGATTTCTACTTTTTGTACAATTTTGCATTGTTGTTTTTGTGCACTTTCCCTATGTTTTCTCATGCGCACGTTTGCGCAATATTTCATGCAAATGCATTGCAATGTTGTTTTCTTTGCTGTAAAATAAAAATATATGAAAAATCTATGATATCAGAACGTATAAAACAAGAATATCAGAACTACAAAACCAACGGAGGTTATCTTTATGGCAGTAACGATCAAGGACGTGGCTGCGCTGGCAGGAGTCTCTCCTTCCACCGTATCCAGAACCTGTAAAAATAATCCATCTATCAGCGAAGAAACGAAAGAACGTGTCAGAAAGGCTATGGCGGAACTGGGGTATGAGCCGAATTTCCAGGCAAGCAATCTTGCCTCTCAGAATTCGCGTACCATTGGCATCATTCTCCCCGCTTCCGCCAAAGAAGTCTATGAGAACTCCTTCTATCTGGAAGCGATCCAGGGTATCAGCCACTACTGTAATGGCAGACAATATATGACAACAATTGTAACCGGACAGGATGAAGCTGAAATCCTCGACGCCGTACGCTCCATGTCCAGAAGTGGTAAGGTGGACGGCTTCATCGTACTGTATTCCAAGAAAGAAGATCCCGTCATCGATTACCTTTTTAACGAAGGTCTTTTATATATTCTGATTGGAAAAGCAACACAGTATACCAACCAGACTATCTATATTGATAATGATAACCTGCTTGCCGGAAGAGAAGCGGCTGAATATCTTTATCAGCTTGGACACCGCCGGATTGCCTACCTTGGTTCCGACAGCTCCCTGATGTTCTCTGCCGATCGTAAAGCCGGTTACCAGCTTGCGCTTGCAAGCCACCAGCTCCCGGTTCGTCCGGAATATTGCGTGGAAGTAAAGAATGTATCAGAGAATAACGAAGAAGCCATACGCGGGCTTCTTATGCAGAAAGACCGCCCGACAGCAATCCTGGTCAGCGACGACATCCTCGCCGTCTCTTTAGAAAGAGTCTGTCTGGAAAACCATCTTGCAATCCCGGAAGATCTGTCGATCATCTCCTTCAATAACTCTTTGTTCGCAAGACTGACCTCACCACAGTTAACATCAATCGACATCGGAGCAGGCCAACTCGGAAGTGAAGCCGCCTCCCAGATCATCAACCACATAGAAAATCCAAATCTCCTTGCAACCAAGATCATTGTTCCTCACCACCTGATCGAACGGGACAGCTGTTGTAAAATATAACCTGTAAGAGATTTTGTTATAACATCACAAAATCAGGACCACCCGTCCAACGGGTGGTTTGCTCCAGGGCTATAAGCCCTTGTT
>CAVBHX010000087.1:0-8405 GCA_963595255.1 bacterium | reverse complement strand
AAAGGTACAACATTTCATTTTCTTCGGCGTGATGATAATCACTAAATCCCACCTGCTCAGCAAGTGTCTGCCAACAGTAACCAAGCAAATCATATTTATCATCAAAGTAATTATAAAATGTCGCACGGGGATATTGTGCCGCTTCGCATAACTGTCCGACAATGATTTCTTCGAAAGATTTCTCGGATAAAAGCATAAACATTTTCCCAGTAAATGCCTCCAATGTTCGTTTTGCCCCTTTTGTTAATGGCTTTGTAATATCGTATTTCATAGCTGTCCCCTTTTGCAAAATTCAATATTTGTCCAACTTTAAACAGGCAGGTTCATTTGTCACTTGTTTTGTTTCCGGTTGCAGTATAGTATGAAATCATAAATTTTGCAAGTGTCTAAATTTGTTCGCTTGTGTAAAAAGGAGTGCTTTTATGAGTATTGCAGTTATAACCGGAGCATCTTCCGGACTCGGTGTCTGTTATATTGACGCCGTCACAAAATTATTTCCCGAAATAGATGAACTATGGCTGATTGCCCGTCGTGAAGAACGATTAAAAAAGATTGCGGAAAAATATCCCGCTAAACATTGTGTAATTATTCCTATGGATATGACTGATATGAGCAGTTTCAAAATACTGGAAGAAAAATTAAAAAACAATAATCCTCAGATTAAAGTTATAATAAATGATGCCGGTATGTCAATCGGTTCTCCTTTCGAGGATATGGAGCTTGAAAGTATGCTAAAAATCATTGACCTGAACTGTAAGGGAGCAACAGCGATAACAAAGGTATGCCTGCCATATATCATAGACGGCGGTACAATTTTGGAAGTATCCTCAACCTCTGCATTTGTTCCGAACACAAACTTAATCGTTTATTGTGCATCAAAATCCTATGTATCCGCACTTTCTCTTGGACTGCGTGAGGAACTTAAAGACAGACACATAAATGTATGTGCTGTGTGTCCGGGTTTTATGCTTACAGAAATGACAAAGCCCGAACTTACAAAGGGGCAAGGCCGCTTGCCTGTAATCGACCCAAAGACCGCTGCTTTGAAATCATTAAAAGCAGCAAAGAAAGGCAGAGCCGTTTACACTACCGGAGCATTTTATAAATGCTACCGATTACTTGCAAAGCTTATTCCGCATACACTGCTTGTTAAATTTGCAGGTCTTGGATAAGGAGATTGATTATGATTTTATATTTTTCAGCAACAGGAAACAGCGAATATGTTGCCAAAAGGATTGCAGCCGAAACAGGCGACATTGCCGTTTCTATTACAGATTGCTATAAAAAACAAATTTTCTCATTTGATGAGAAGTACAAAACACTTGGTATAGTAAGCCCCACATACGCTTGGGGATTGCCTGTTATCGTAACCGAATTTTTACAAGGATTAGATTTAATTCACAAGCCAGACTATATATTTTTTATTGCAACCTATGGAACAACTCCGGGACAAACAGGGAGATTTGCAGATAATATTCTTGCTCCTAAAGGCTTTCCATTGTCTGCAAAATTCAGCGTGAAAATGCCGGATACCTGGACTCCGATTTTTGATTTGAGCAATAAAGAAAAAGTTCGGCGTATAAATGATAAGGCAGAGCTTGAAATCGACAGTATTATAAAGAAAATAAAGAATTTTACCACAGGGGATTTTATGAAAAATAAGCTGCCTTATCCGCTTGCAAAGATAGTCTATAATATCGAATATGATTCGATGCGGAAAACAAAGCATTTTTCAGTTGAAGATACCTGCGTTGGGTGCGGATTGTGTGCCAGAAACTGCCCGGTTTCCGCCATTAAGCTCAAAGATTGCAAACCCGAATGGATGAAAGAACAATGTGTAATGTGCCTGGCTTGCTTGCATCACTGCCCTAAATTTGCTATTCAATATGGTAAAAACACAAAGAAGCATGGACAGTATGTACATTCTCTTGATTTTCAAGGACAAAATGCCCCTTCCAGTTTGCAAGTTAAAAATTAATTGAGTAATAAAATACAAAGAGTTACGACATTGCTTTTGTAAATATCGTAACTCTTTATATTCACTATCGTTTAATCATTTGCATGTACATCAAAATTAGCAATCAAAAACTCAGCAACGCCCGGTGCATCATGATCAAAACATCCTTTTCCCGTGTCTAATGCACGAATTGCATTCATTTCCTCTTCGGAAAGTTCAAAGTCAAAGATTTCCATATTGCTCTTCATTCGTTCGGGATGCGTAGATTTCGGGAAAATGATGGCTCCTTCCTGATGTTCAAACCGGAGAATGATCTGTCCGGCATCTTTTCCATGCGCTTCTGCAATTTTTACAATAACAGGATCTGTAAGCATCTCCTTATTTCCCTGGCCGAGAGGTCCCCATGCTTCCAGGGCTACTTTTTTCTCTGCCATGATCTTTCTCATTTCTTTTCTCTGACAGTATGGATTGAACTCAATCTGGTTGACAGACGGCATGGTATCAAACTGCGGGATGAACTGATTCCAGATCTTAACGGTCATATTGCTGACTCCGATGGAACGGATTTTTCCCTCTTTTTTTGCATCCTCCATTGCTTTCCATGCTCCCGGTACATCCCCGTATGGCTGATGGATCAGATACAGATCAATATAGTCCAGACCTAATTTTCTAAGAGATGTCTCGATTCCTTTCTTTGCAGGTTCATATCCATAGTCCTGCAGCCACAGCTTACTTGTAACAAAGATTTCTTCTCTCGGAATACCACTCTCGCGGATTGCCTGACCGACTTCCTGCTCATTAAAGTATGCAACTGCCGTATCAATATGTCTGATTCCGAGGTCCAGTGCCTCTCTTACTGCCTTATATGTGCTTCCATCTGCCGGAATCTGAAATGTTCCAAAACCATATACCGGAATTTCTACACCATCATTTAATCTTTTTGTCTGCATTATAATTTCCTCCATTTCTATTTTGTTATTATCGTCTTTGCCCACTCGTCGATCACCTTTTCAAGTTTTTTCGGATTACCTGTTATAAAACGTGGCAGCGGCAAGCCAGTTATATAATGTGCTCCTTTTGACATATCACGCATCGCATGGTCATATTTTTCGTCATGGTCATAAAATGTCCAAAAAGAAGATACTACCTTTCCTTCCAGTTTTGCATTTCTCATAAATGTAACGACCGGATTTGCCAGCGTCATTCCCCAGACCGGTCCTCCTACGATAATTGTATCGTAGATACTAAGATCCGGGATTGCATTCATCAGGTCCGGATACGCATTATTTTTTATTTCCTCCTGTGCTTCATCCCAGGCATCCCACATATCATCGTTATACTTACGGTCCGGTATGATTTCATAAATATCGGCCGGAAAGTTTTTCTGTAATATATGTGCAATACGCATGGACTGTCCTGTCTGCGAATAGACAGCAATCAAAGTTTTCCCCATTTCATCACCTCAATTCTTTGTTACTGTTCATGCGTTGCGTAAACAGTAACGATTCTTTCACCAAAAGTTTATCAGTCGGTTCTTATGTTGTAAAATGCGGATTTTATATTATAATATACGTATCACGTATATATTGGAGATTAATATAATTGCTATGATAGAAATATATTTACTGGAACAACTGATTGCATTAGACGATTGCGGGACACTAAGCGAAGCTGCAAAAAAGATTCACCTGACACAGCCTACATTAACCAGATCTATGCAAAAACTGGAGAATGAAATCGGCGTTCCGCTTTTCGACCGAAATAATAAAAGAATTCAATTAAATGATAATGGGAAACTGCTTTCCCGGTATGCAAGACAGATTCTTTCTCTGGAAACAGAAATGAAAGATGCCGTACTTCGACTGGAACGTTCAAAGCATATCCTGTCCATTGGCAGTATCGCACCAGCACCTATCCGAGAATTTCTGCCTCTGCTTGCCAACTATTGCATAGGTAAAACTCTACAGTCTGAGATACGGGACGAACAGACGCTCCTTGACGGGTTGTATGCAAATAAATATCAGATGATTGTATTAAACCGGCCTCTCGAAGACGAAAACTGTATCTGCCATAAAACGTTCAGTGAACGCTTATATTACAGTTTCCCACCCGTGAATTATCCCACCAGCACGGAAGGTGTATACTTTTCAGAAATCAACGGGATTACTATGCTTATGCCTTCGGAAGTCGGATTCTGGCGTGATGTAGTCAAAAAATATATGCCAGATTCCCAATTGATTGAACAAAGCACAAATGAAGAGATCAATACAATTGCCGAAAATTCTTCTTTTGCTTCGTTCAATTCGGATATTGGAATCCGGTATGATATTTTAAGGCCTAACAGAATTGAAGTTCCTATTTTAGATGATGCGGCAGCGGCATACTATTATTGTGTCTGTCTGAAAGAATCACAGGTTGGGAAATCTCTGCTTCATAAGCTGCAGATTGAATATCTAGAATAATTTTTCCGCAACATCCCGCGTTATACTGACGCTTTCTCTTGAATAAAGATCATCATCCATAATGATTCGCACCGCCAATTTGACCAGTGCCGGGATAGGCGTTGTATACCCCTTTGCCGCTTCTCCTTTAACAGTAAGAACAAAATCATCCTCATTACCGTCTCCCAGATATCCCGGGCGAAGAACCGTATAATTCAAATTACTGGCTTCTACAACATCCACTGCTTTGCGGTTTGGAATCTGTGCCGGTTCATTGTCCAGATTATCCTCGCCATCAATTTCATCGGGAATTTCATTATAGATTCCTACCGCTCCCATAAAAATCAGCCTCTTTACGCCTGTTTCATTCATTACAGATACAATGTTTTCTGCAATTTCAGGCAACGCATTTCCGGAAATGGCACAGTACACAACATCCTGCTCTTTCATGGCAGCCCTCAGTTCTATAATATTCCGGGCATCGCCGTTAATTACAGAAATACGGTCCGTATTACAATACATTTCTCCCGCATGACGGGCGAATAAAGTAAGCCGGCACTCCGTGTCCGCAAGTAATTTTCTGGTCAGGGCACTTCCCGCGATGCCGGTCGCGCCTAATAATAATACACGTTTCATTGTCTTATCTCCTTTTACCATGTCAATGAAAATTCCACCAATTCCGGGGTTTCTGGTCTGCCGATCAGTGGCTCTTGTTTATCCAGATCAGAGAGCTGATTCATTTCATCTTCATTCAATGTAAAATCAAACAAATCAAAATTCTCTTTGATATGCTTAGGCTGTGTACTTCTTGGAATAACAGCAATTCCTTTCTGCGTCAGGAAACGAAGCAGTACCTGTGCCGGAGTTTTTCCATACTTTCTGGCAATCGCCAGAACTGCAGGCTCCTGAAACATTTCGTTCCGGTTGCCCTGTCCAAGCGGTGCATATGCCATATGTGCAACCTGTTTTTTATCCATCCAGCTGCGTTCCGTGCTGCGCTGACAGTAAAGGTTGGTTTCAATCTGGTTGACTGCCGGAACCACTTTGTTATACGCAATCAGATCAAGCAGCTGATCCGATTCAAAGTTGGACACACCGATAGCGCGTATTTTGCCCTCTGCATACAGTTTTTCCAGAACACGCCACGCCGTATAATAATTAGCGAATGGCCAGTGCAGAAGCAGCAGGTCGATATAATCTGTCTGCAGATTTTCAAGTGACTGCATGACTGTCTGCTCTGCATTTTCGTAAGATTTGAAATTTACCTTTGTGACAATAAACAGTTCCTTACGATCAATACCGCTCTGTCTGATGCCTTCACCTACTTCTTTTTCATTGCCATAGGCTTCGGCTGTATCGATCATACGGTAGCCGCTTTCAATTGCAGAAGCAACTGCATTCGTACAGGTTTCCCCGCTAAGCATAAATGTACCAAAACCGATAAGCGGCATTTGAATGTTGTTATTCAATGTTAAATATTCCATGTTCAGTCCTCCATTATTGTATTTGTATAGATACTTTTTGTTGTGTTATAATCATTCTAACAAGTTCGTGTAACACGAAGTAAAGAGAAATTTGTAAAATGTAAAAGTAACTTCCAGATTATAAGACTTAATTCTGTAATGTAAGATTCAAGGAGGAACCGACGATGCAATATACAATAAAACAAATGGCTGAAATGTTTGACGTCACAGAGCATACTTTACGCTTCTATACAGATAAAGGGTTACTTCCCTGCGAACGTGACGGAAGAAACCGCCGGGTATTCAACGAAGAATCCGTCAACTGGATGGAAGGGATCAAATGCTTGAAAGGCTGCGGCGCATCCATTGAAGATATTCAGGAATACTGCCGGTTATGTCTTCTGGAAGAATCCATGGAAAATCTCCGGGCACGCTATGCAATCATCTTGAAACAAAGAAAAGCCGCATACAAGCGGATAGAAGAAGCAAAAGCTACTGCAGAATATATGGATAATAAGGTAGCACACTATGAATCTATTCTTGCCGGGCTTGCTCCAGATGATACGAATCCGAAGAATTGGACTGTGGAGAACCGCCCGAAGCATTGAATGCATTGTATTCCGTTTACTTATCTTGTGATTATGAGAAAAATCAAGTATAATTGACACTATAAAAAGACTGTCAGGAGGTCGTTATATGAGCAGTTATCTGAATCCTGGAAACAAGGGGTTTATGGAAAGTTTAAACTCAGAAATTTATATAGATAAAACAGGTTTGATTGAAAAAACAAATGCTGTTCTTAATACCCGTCAAAAGTTTCTCTGTGTCAGCCGTCCAAGACGTTTTGGCAAATCAATGGCGGCAGATATGCTGGCAGCGTATTATGAGCGGGATGAAGACTCCTCACCACTGTTTGATTCTCTTAAGATCAGTAATGTATCTTCTTATCAGCTTCATCTGAATCAGTATGATGTACTCAAAGTAAATATGCAAGAATTTCTTAGTATGACGCATAATATGGATGATATGCTTTCTATGCTGCAAAAATATCTTATATTTGATCTGAAAGATCATTTTGAAGATGTTCGTTTTCGTGATGAGAACAATCTTATTCAGGTAATGAAAGATATTTACAGCAAGACAAAATGTTCGTTTGTCATTTTAATTGACGAATGGGATTGTCTGTTCCGGGAATATCAGCAAGACTATAATGCTCAGAAAAAATATCTGGATTTTCTACGTGTATGGCTGAAAGATAAAGATTATGTCGCACTGGCGTATATGACTGGAATCTTGCCTATAAAAAAATATGGTTCTCATTCTGCACTGAATATGTTCACTGAATATTCTATGACAGATCCTGGTAACCTGGCTGAATATTTCGGATTTACAGAACAGGAAACATTGGACTTATGTAAAACATATGAAATGAACTTCGATGAAGCCAAAACGTGGTATGATGGATACCATTTGATTGCACATCGTCAGACAGGAAATGAATCTTATTCCATATATAACCCAAAATCAGTTGTAGAAGCTATGATGCGCCATAAGTTTGGAACCTACTGGAATCAGACGGAAACCTATGAAGCATTAAAAGTCTACATTCAAATGGATATGGATGGGTTGAAGAATTCCGTAATCCGAATGCTCGCAGGAGAAGAGATATCGGTTAATGTCGGAACATTCAGTAATGATATGACTACATTTGCTACCAAAGATGATGTATTAACACTATTGGTACATTTGGGATATCTGACATATGACAGCTTAAATGAAACCGTAAGCATTCCGAATAAAGAAGTTTCTCAGGAATATGTAAATGCAATCAGTACAATGAATTGGCATGGAGTAGCAGAATCGATAGAAGCTTCCAGAAAATTATTGGAATCGTTATGGGCCTTAGATGTGGAAGCTATTGCAGCTGGAATTGAAAAAGCACACGATGAAATTTCTATTCTTCAATATAATGATGAAAATTCATTGAGTTGTACCATCAATCTTGCATTTTATTTTGCACGTGAATATTATACAATAGTTCGGGAAATGCCTGCCGGAAAGGGATTCGCAGATATATGTATGATTCCGCGTAAAGAACACTTGGATAAGCCTGCAGTGGTAATTGAATTGAAATGGGATAAGAGTTCTGTTGGAGCTTTAGAGCAGATTAAAGAAAAGAATTATGGCAGTGCATTAAAAGCATACCAAGGAAAACTGCTACTGGTTGGTATCAATTATAATAAGAAAACCAAGAAACACGAATGTGCCATCGAAGTTCTGGAAAACCAGAAAATATAATACGGCTCACAAAATGAGTTGATGCGATAGATTTACATCAACTCATTTATTTAACTAAAACTTTTCTCAGCCTTTCATACTCTCTTAAGATATGCTTTTCTCAGCATCCCGCATTATGCTGACGCTTTCTCTTGTGACATACTCCCACCACTTAAATCATAGATTTTGAAGTGGGGCTTCTTGCTCAATGACTCTTTTGAGCCAAGTATCTACAAGCTATCCTCGCGTGTCCCGCGATTCTTTTGC
>CAVBHX010000086.1:0-8650 GCA_963595255.1 bacterium | reverse complement strand
CAAATAAAAGCATCCATCAGATTTTATTCTGGTAGCATTCCTTCTGTCATAATAAACTCCAGAAATTTAGCTGCCACAGGGGTCTGATTTTTCTCCCATGCCAACCCAATCTCTATCATTTCTTCCGGTATCAGTTTTCGGTGACATACTCCCTCGTAATCCGGCAGACTGTTGATCTGATTTGTAATGCTTACCCCCATTCCAGCCGCCGCCATGGCATAAGTTGCCTGAATATCCATGGTAGAAAACTGTACATTTGGCTTAATTCCATGCTTATCAAGATAACGGGTTCCATCGATATCCAGCCCCGGACAGGTCACTATATAAGCTTCTGTCTCAGCTGATTTTGCAGAAAATGTTTTCTTTTTTGCAAGCCTGTGCCCTTCCGGCAATAAAGCGACCAATGGATCTTTGCAAAATGGAATCCATCCATGTTCTCCTTCTCTTTCGCTGATCAGACAAAAATCAATCTGATGTTGTTCTAATTCATTAATAAATTCTGTGCTGGTTCCCGTGTAGATTCGAAATGTCACGCCAGGGTGTAGGTCATGAAACTTCGAGGTTACTTTCGTCAACCATTTATAATAATGACGATATGCTGTTCCAATCTGGATGAGCCCCTCCTCTCCGCCTCTGATTGACGCTGTCTTTTGTGCCAACCGCTCTGATGCCCGCAAAAGTTCCTGCACATATGGAAAAATATCTTCACATTCTCTAGTGGGACGGATTCCTTTTTTTCCTCTGTGAAGTAGCTGTATTCCTTCTGATTCTTCCAATGTCTTCATACTCCGGCTGATTCCGGAAAGCGTATACCCCAGTTCTTCTGCCGCAGCTGTAAGACTTCCACATTTAATGACTGTTTCTAATTCTTTCCATCTTTGTAAATCCATCTCTTCTCTCTTCCTTTAACCCTTTCCTCAAATACCTGCATCCTGAATGTTTATTCTCATGTTCAAAAACCTAATTTCCCAATCTTTATATCATCTATCATTGATTATTTATCAATACAAACTATCCAAACTTTCGATTTTCTCAATTTTAATTCTGTTTTATATTATACGTCAAGGGTTGTATGACTGCCCTAAAGCTTTCATAAGATCAACTACAAACAGCTTTTAAAGCTATATCAAACTATCAAACCTACAGGAGGAACCATATTTTGCAAACCACTCACACACGTACTATGACAGAAGGAAATATTTACGGACATCTTTTTCATCTCTTTCTGCCTCTTATTTTTGGAAATATATTACAGCAATTTTATAACACGATCGATGCCCTTGTTATTGCCCGATATGCCGGAAATGAGGAATTTGCCGCCATCGGTATTGCCGGAACGGTTATGAATCTTTTTTTATTTATCATTGTCGGATCATGCACCGGATTATCTGTTCTTTTTGCCAGAAATTACGGTACAGAAGATTACAAAAGTCTTCGAAAACAACATTTTATTTCCTTGATCTTTGGATGCATCCTGGTTTTCTTTTTGTGTATTAGCGGCTTTTTGGGAATGAATGGAATCTTACGCCTAATACACACGCCGGCTAATCTGATGCAATATACCTCCACTTACCTATGGTGGATTTTTTTGAGCCTTCCGGCGGCATTTCTATATAACATGTACGCGGCTGCCCTGCGCTCCTCCGGCGATACCGTTGTGGCACTTCTTATCCTTGCAGCTTCGGTTTTTTCTAATCTTTTGTTGGATATTTTCCTGGTAGCTCACATGGGAATGGGAATCAAAGGTGCTGCTTTGGCAACCGCATTTACGCAAATAATCTCTGCGATACTATGTCTGTGTTATCTGTTTCATGCGCATCCTGAATTTGTATTACAGAAAGAAGATTGTAGATTTGATAAAAGATTATTAAATACCACTTTTCGCTGCAGCATGGTAACTGCTCTTCATCAGGCAAGTCTGTATATCGGAAAAATGCTTGTCCAGGGCACCATCAATACCGGTGGCACCGAAATCATTTCATCCTATACAGCCGCCACACGTATTGAAGGATTCACTAATTCCTTTAGTGACAGTGGTTCTGCTGCAACTTCCGTACTGGTTTCCCAGAATTACAGCGTTGGAGATTCTGCGCGTACCCGGGATTCCTTCCGCTGCAGTCTCCGCTTTACTTTTATACTGGGCACACTCTGCGCGGTAATTCTATACTTCAGCGCTCCGGTTACAGTAAAGGCAATGTTAGGAAATGCCGCTTCTCACCCTGTTATGGCAAAAAGCGGCATCACATACCTGCAACTTATTTCGTTTTTTTATCCTTTGTGCTATACCGGCGGAACCTTCACCGGCACTTATAACGGAGTTGGGAAAATGGTCCTGACTTTAATCGGAAGTACTCTTCAGATTTCACTTCGTGTCATCCTGACCTGGTTTTTCTTCCCTTACTTCGGCCTTGCCGCCACTGCAATCGCTACCGGCATTGGCTGGCTATCTGCCAACGTTTTTTGGCTAATTTGTCTGGTCATACTTCGTCACTTCAATTTTCGGTAATAGAAATAAAACATAGGACCTGTTGTGCACACTGCTATAGTGTCCGCAATAGGTTCAGCTAAAAACACCCCTAAAACTGCATCGGGTACAAAATGCGGTAAAATAAATATCAAAGGTATCAGTATAATGATCTTGCGCCAGATCGTCAGAAAGATTGCCTTTGATGCCTGATCCAATGCCACGAAACTATACTGACATGCCACCTGTATTCCATAGATGAGAAGCATTGCCAGGTATACTCTCATACTTCTGTTCGTATAGGTAATCAAAGCCGCATCACTGGTAAATATGGACGCAACGGCGGCTGGCCATATCATACAAATCAGCCAAATGAGAAACGATCCGCTAACACAGCATATGAGTAACAACCGAAATGTTTTCTTTACCCTTGGAATATTTCCCGCTCCCAGATTATAACTTAACAGCGGCTGTGCGCCCTGCACCAGTCCCGGCAAAAGCAGCATAACAAATTGCATGACACTGGTAAGGATACTCATAGATGCCACCGCCATATCACCACCATACTTTTGTAGAGACGTATTAAAGCTGATTGCTACCATGTTTTCTGTCAGCTGCATCAGCGCCGGTGAAGCTCCAAGTAAAACGCTGGACCAGATAAGAGGACCATCGAAACGAATATTTCTGAGACGCAACCGCAGTTCACTCTTACCCATTACAAGATAATGAATGACAAAACATGCAGATACACCCTGGGAAATGATCGTTGCCAGGGCAGCCCCTTTTACTCCCATACCTATTCCATTAATGAATACTGCATCAAGAATGATATTGGTTACAGCTCCCACAGCCACGTTACACATGCTGATCAATGTCTTTCCCTGTGCGGTTATAAAAGCATTCAGTCCCAACGTTAACTGCGTAAACAAAGTACCCAGGCAATAAATATTCATATAATCAACGGCATACATGATCGTATCACTGCTGGCACCGAATAATAGCAAAATAGATTTACCAAAAAACAGCATGATTCCTGTTAGTACCACAGACAATAGAATCAACAACCATGTACAGCTTCCCATAACTTTTTCAGCCTGCTCATTATCATCTTTTCCCATAAAAATAGACGCTTTCGGCGCTCCGCCCATACTCACAAGTGCTGCAAAAGCTGAAATCGCCAAAATTACAGGCGCTGTCACACCGACACCTGCTAACGCCTGCTTGCCAACTCCCGGTATTCGTCCGATAAACATTTTATCTACTAAATTGTACAATATGTTGATAAGCTGCGCCGCTATCGCCGGAAGTGCAAGCTTGACAAAAGCAGTCGATATCGGTGTATCTGCCAAAAGATTTTCGTCATTTTTCTTATATTTCCCCATACAAAATCACCTTCAAGCTATCCTTTTGTTTCATTGTAGCTTGAAGGTGATTGTTTTTGAAGTTGCTATTAAATTTATTAGTGACAATTTGATCAAATTTTTCTTATTGTCTAAAGGTCGACGCCTTCATAATACTGTTTCAGAATTTCTATTATCATCTGCTGGCTCTGTTTTGAGTGATGGATTACAAAATATTTTCTGCCTTCTTTAGAAGTTCTCTCTTCTTCATCCATTCCTGCAAGTCTACCTTTTTCTGTAACACGCTTTTCCTTCTTTTCACCAACCTGGACTTCTTCCAAATATCCATCATTCACAAGAAGCTCATTTACAAATTGTGCTGTCAGATTTTTACGCTCTTTATTTTCTTCACAAAGTGCATTTATACTTTTGGTCAGTTCGGAAATTACACATATATCCTTAGGCTCAACGAGATCAAGCTTTTCCGGATTGATATAGAATGGCTGTTTTTTCTTTGGCAAATCATCCATTTTGGCATTTTCTTCTACCGTTATCATTCCCAAATCGGATAATTGTTTTTCCGCAACAAATTCATTTATAACATTTATAAAAGCTTCCCCATAACTTTGAATCTTCTGCTCTCCCATTCCATATACATCTGCCATCTGCACCGGATCCTTCGGGCACTTTACGCACATATCCTTTAATGTTTTATCCGAACAGATGATAAATGGCGGTACCGAATTGTCTGTTGCAAGAGTTGTTCGACAAGCACGAAGCTTTTCAAATAACTCCTGTCCAACTGTACTGAGACTTGAAAGTAACAATGCTTTTTTGCGTCTTTTCCCACTTTGGATATAATTTTCCTCTTCTTCATCCTCCACAACCACACAATTGCTGCATTTTTCGCACATACAAGGTGTAGTATCCCCAAAATAGGAAAGGATAAACTGACGCAGACACTGATCCGTTTCACAATAATTAATCATCTGATTAAGCTTTTTTTGATCATTTGCCATCTTAAGGGAATCATCCACTCCATCCATAGTGGTTGTCTTATATTGCAAAAGCCGCTTGTTTATCATGATATCCTGCTTCGAGAAAAACAAAACACATTCAGCCTCTTCTCCATCACGGCCAGCTCTTCCCGCTTCCTGATAGTAATACTCAAGACTTTGAGGCATATTATAATGAAGTACATAGCGAACATTGGATTTGTCAATTCCCATACCGAAGGCATTGGTGGCAACCATCACACGAATTCTGTCGTAAGTGAAATCTTCTTGATTTTCTTTACGCTCTTCAAGAGACATGCCTGCATGGTAATGGCCTGCCAAAATCCCATGTTGTTGCAGAAGCGCACATAAGTTATCCACATTTGTCCTCGTTGCGCAATAAATTATCCCACTTTCATCCTCATGATTCTTCACATAATTGATTATGCTGTTATCCGTCTCCTTTCCACCTTTTCTCGTGATCACACGGAAAAACAGATTGGGTCTATCAAAACCAGTAACTATTGTCACCGGGTCATCCAGTCGCAAGGTTTTTATAATATCCTCCTTTACTCGTTCAGTAGCCGTAGCAGTAAATGCACTGACAATGGGACGCTTTGGAAGTTTCACAAGAAATTCTGCAATCTCAAGATAGCTTGGTCTAAAATCCTGTCCCCACTGAGAAATACAATGAGCCTCATCAACAGTCACCATTGATATTGCAGAATTACATGCAAAATCTAGAAATCGTAAGGTATTAAGCCGCTCCGGTGCAACATAAATAATCTTATATCTTCCCTGGGACGCATAAGAAAGCGCCGTTCGAATCTGATTTTCCGAAAGGGAACTATTTATATAGGCCGCATGAATCCCAGCCTGATTTAATGCTTTTACCTGATCAACCATCAGCGAAATAAGCGGTGAAACGATTATGGTTATGCCTTCAAGCAAAAGCGCCGGAAGTTGGTAACATAATGATTTTCCTGCCCCTGTCGGCATAATACCAAGAACGTCCTGCCCCTGCATGATGCCGTTTATAAGTTCCTCCTGCCCCGTGCGCAGGGTATCATATCCGAAATATTGTTTAAGTGTCTGGTTTATATTCATTTTTTTATACCACCTATCTATAATAATCAATTTTCTAGTTTTTACATCTTCAAATTATACAAATAGATAGTTTGATGGTACAATACAACTAATACCAAAACAAGTGCCATCACCTAATAAGAGCGATAAAAATATTTAACAAAAGATATAAAAATAAACATAAAAAAGATATAAAGGATGCAAAGGTGCCGTTCATATGAATAAAACAAACGAGAAGTATAACGCATATATTCAAATTTTAAAAGAGGAGCTTATCCCTGCCATGGGATGCACAGAGCCCATCGCAGTCGCATATGCGGCTGCAGTGGCCAGACAGACCTTAGGAGAACTTCCGGACAAAGTCATCGTGGAAACTAGCGGAAGTATCATTAAGAACGTAAAATCTGTCATTGTGCCCAATACGGATAATATGAAAGGGCTGGATACCGCAGCAGCTGCGGGAATCGTGGCAGGCAAGCCAGAGAAAGAGCTGGAGGTCATCGCAGAGGTAACACCGGAACAAACATCCCATATCAAAGAGTTTCTCAAAAATACAGATGTTTCCGTGACGTATGTGGATAATGGAATTACTTTTGATATTATCATCACAGTACTTAAGGGAGAAGAAAGTGCAAAGGTACGGATTGCTAATTACCATACAAATATTGTATATGTTGAAAAAAACGGTAAAGTGCTGAAAAACATTCCAATCTGCGGCGAATCAGAAGACAGCTTAACCGATCGGGACCTTCTGAACATGAAAGACATCTGGGATTTTGCCAACACTGTTGATATTGAGGATGTGCGTTCGATCTTAGAACCGCAGATCCGATACAATATGGCCATTGCCGAAGAAGGTATCCGTGGCAATTATGGAGCCAATATTGGAAGTGTCCTTCTAGATATGGAAGGAAATAATTTAAGAGTTAAAGCTAAAGCCATGGCGGCCGCGGGCTCTGACGCCCGTATGAATGGCTGCGAACAGCCGGTTATCATTAATTCCGGAAGTGGAAACCAGGGAATCACATCTTCCGTTCCGGTCATTGTCTATGCAAAAGCTCTGGAAGTAGGGGAAGAAAAAATGTTTCGTGCATTGACCCTTTCTAACTTAACCACTATCCATGAGAAAACACCAATCGGACGTCTTTCCGCATACTGCGGCGCAGTCAGCGCCGGTGCCGGTGCCGGTGCCGGTATCGCTTACCTGTGTGGAGGCGATTACGATGTAATCATCCATACGGTGGTCAACGCACTTGCAATTGTATCTGGTATTGTCTGCGACGGAGCCAAGGCTTCTTGTGCGGCAAAAATCGCCACAGCTGTAGAAGCAGGTATTTTTGGTTATAATATGTATATCCGAGGACAGGAATTCCACGGAGGAGATGGAATCATAGCCAAAGGTATCGAATCTTCCTTAAAGAACGTTGGCCGTTTAGGAAAAGAAGGTATGAAGGAAACCAATCAGGAAATCATAAAAATTATGATCGAAGATTAAAGTTTTGCATACATACAACAATACTCAGGCAGGAATCTATATTTCTGCCTGAGTATTATTATTTAGAAACTGTATGATAATGTCTGTTACTGCTTTACAGTAAAAAACATTTCCCCCGTGATCTGCTCCTTTTACTTTATAAAATTCTGCATATTTTCCCAGTGTCTTCAAATATTGAAAAAAATCAAGGGACTGTGCAAAAGGAACTGTCCGATCCTTCGAACCATGCATAATCAGAATTGGCGGAAGAACACTGTCTTTTTTTATGTAATAAAAAGGAGTTCTTCTAAATGCTTCCTCCGGATTTGTCTTTGCCTGAAATCCCAGATAACAACTTGCAGGGGAATCTGGTGCATCGTGATCATATGCCGACAATGCATTTCCCATAGTAAGACAATTCAGGGATCCATATAAATCAATGCATCCTCTTAATTTGGGAAGTTCGGTTTTTTCTGCATCACATTCTTTTGAATCCCATGTAGCCATCATCATCATAGCAGTATGACCGCCAGATGAATCTCCTGACAGAAAAATATTATTCAGATCGATGGGATAATCTTCTGCATGTGCACACAGATATCTGACTGCCGTTTTCCCATCTTCAATCTGACAAGGAAATCTGTACTCCGGAGCATAACGATATTCTACAACAGCCAGAACAAATCCCGCTTCTACAACTGGGATAAGATTTCCTATATTGCAATTTAGATTCTGTTTCATCCAGGCACTTCCCTGAATATGTATGATCAATGGATATTTTTTTCTCTCATCCAAACATAAAGGGGCAACCATTCTGATATGAAGGGATTTTCCATCCTTCACAGCGTATTCGATATCCGGATAACTTTTAATACGAACTTCATCTATCCCGTTAATTACCTGCATTCCATCACATTCAGATAAATCTTCTTTAAACTCAGCATAGGTATATATTGGTTCCATTCTATTCCTCCATTTCTTTTACTTTTATTATGATGTTACAGCATTGATAATTCAATACATTTACTACCAGATTAAAAACAGAAAATAGTTGGGGTATATCTCATCTTGATTTCTTTGAAAGGGAATGGTAAAATGAGCGAGTATTTTAGCTTTACTTAATACATGTCCATATAGCTCAGTTGGATAGAGCACACGCCTCCTAAGCGGCAGATTGTTCGATTCCTTCGAGCAGTGAAAATTGAATAAATCATACAAATGTCTCAGTAGCTCAGTTGGATAGAGCACACGCCTCCTAAGCGTGGGGTCGGAGGTTCAAATCCTCTCTGGG
>CAVBHX010000085.1:0-8904 GCA_963595255.1 bacterium | reverse complement strand
TTATTATGACAGAAGGAATGCTACCAGAATAAAATCTGATGGATGCTTTTATTTGTCAGGTTAATTCACAGTTATAGAATACCTGAATATTAATAATAGACAAATCGATTGGACTTATAAATAAGGCTCCTGTATATTGAAAAAAGACGGTTAAAAACGTATCAAATTTATTTAGGAGGAAAAAGGATTAATGAAAAACAGAAAAGCTATCCGAGCTATAGCACTGGCTATGTGTGCTACCATGCTACTTGCTGGCTGTGGAGGATCTGGAACAAAAGAGGGTTCTGATAATTCCGTAAGCACAGCAGCAACTGAAACAAAAGACGAGTTACACATCGCGGTATCGGCAAACCCGCCAACACTGGATGTACAGACAAGTAACTCTTCACTGGTAGGTGAAATTGCAGCCCATGTTTTTGAGCCATTGTTCGCAATGGATGATAACTATGAACCGACACCGGTACTTGCAGAATCTTATGAAGTAAGTGAGGATGGTTCCGTATATACAATCAAATTACGTGAAGGTGTAAAATTCCACAACGGAAAAGAGATGACATCTGAAGACGTTGTTGCATCTATGAACCGTTGGGCTGAAAAGTGCTCAAGAGCAAGCGCATTGATCGGTGGATCTGTATTTGAAGCGGAAGATGATTATACTGTTAAATTAACAGTAAATAAACCGGCATCCGATATCCTTATGATTCTTGCAAATCCATCTATGTTTGCAGCAATCTATCCAAAGGAAGTTGTAGATGCAGAGACAGAAGAAGGAATTACAGAATACATCGGAACCGGCCCGTACAAGCTTACAGAATGGAAACAGGATCAGTATGTTCAGCTTGATAAGTTTGATGATTATAAGAACTCTGATAGAGCAACAACAGGTCTTGCGGGAAAGAAAGAAGCAGCAACACCTACTTTATACTTTGATATCGTGACCGATGTTTCTACACGTATGGCTGGTGTTCAGAACGGACAGTATGATATTGCAGAGGAAGTTCCGACAGATAATTACGAAGAATTAGCAAAAGATGAAAATCTTCAGCTTGACGTAGCAAACGGTGGAACACTGAACCTTTTCTTAAATACAACAGAAGGCATCATGGCAAACGAAGATATGAGACAGGCAGTGCTTGCAGTTCTTAATTGTGATGATATCCTTTACGCAAGCTATGGTAACGAAGACTTGTATGAATTAAATGCAGGATGGATGAACTTAAGCGATGCTCAGTGGAGTACGGATGCAGGAAAAGAGTATTACAATCAGAACGATGAAGAGAAGGCAAAAGAACTCCTTAAGAAAGCAGGTTACAACAACGAAGAAATTACTCTGGTAACAACACCGGATTATCCTGAGATGTATAATGCAACATTGGTTGTTCAGGAAGAACTTCAGAATATCGGTGTAAATGCAGTTGTAGAAAGCAATGACTTCAATACATTTATGGAACAGCGTTCAGATCCGAAGCAGTTTAGCATGTACATTACAAGTAATGCTTATGCACTTCTTCCGGTTCAGTTATCTGCATTGAACAAAGAGTGGGCAGGTCTTGATGCACAGGAAGTAACAGACGGAATCGACGCAATCCGTTTTGCTGATTCTACAGAAGATGCAAAGACTGCATGGGAGAACTTGCAGACATTCTTGTATGAAGATGGTGCAGCATCTGTTATCGGACACTATACTTCAGTGAATGCATTAAATGCAAAAGCAGAAGGATACGAATTCTTAAGATACGCACTTTACTGGAATACAACAGTTTCTAAATAAGCAAATGAGAGAACGACGGATAGCAGCAGCGTCCGTCGTTTTTTAGAAGGAGAAAAAATGTTACGATATATAGGAAAACGAATTTTGTCGCTGATTCCGGTTCTGATTGTTGTATCGTTTGTAGCTTTTCTGATCGTATATATGATTCCGGGAGGCCCGGCCACTTCGATTCTGGGATTGGAAGCAACAGCAGATGAAATTCAAGCATTAAATGCACAACTTGGTTTTGACAGGCCCTTTTTTGTACAGTATGGTGACTGGATTGTGGGCGTATTACATGGAGACTGGGGAACCTCTTATTTTCTGCATGAGTCTGTCAGCACTCTGATTGGAGAGTATTTTCTTCCAACAATCAGTCTTGCAATCTTTGCACAGATTATTTCACTTTTTATTGCAATTCCCCTTGGACTTATCGCAGCATACAAACGTGGAACAGCCATTGATATTGCAGCGGTTAGTGTTTCATTGATCGGATCTGCGCTTCCGGGATTCCTCCTCAGTATGTTCTTAATGCTTGCATTCAGTGTCTACCATCATTGGTTTCCGGTTGCGGGATATGCAGATCTTTCCCGCGGACTTGGTGAGCATTTGAAATATCTATTTGTTCCGGCACTATCCCTTGGAATTGTACAGGCAGCGTATCTTACAAGAATGATTCGTTCTTCGATGTTAGATGTACTTTATAAAAATTTTATCCATACAGCCCGTGCAAAAGGATTAAAAGAAAAGAAAGTTCTTCTTGTTTATGGACTTAAAAATGCGGCTCCGGTTATTTTAACAGCAGTGGGACAGTCCTTTGGTAGTCTGATTACAGGAACCATTGTTACCGAAACGATTTTCAATATTCCGGGACTTGGTACTTTGACCATGAATTCCATCAACCGAAGAGACGTCTTTGTTATTCAGGGAGTTGTATTGTTTGTAACTTTATTGTATGTATTAGTGAATCTTGCAGTAGATATTCTGTATGGATTTGTTGATCCAAGGCTTCAGCCGGGACGTAAATAGGAGAAAAATGATGTATTTTACAAGAAAGAGTATGTCTGAAGCCAGTGAAGCAATTTTCAAAGAGCAAAGACAGATTAGAAAAGAAAAGTTATTATCAAATCCGGGACTTATTATAGGGGCAGTTGGATTTATTGTGATCCTGTTAGCAGCAATTTTTTTACCGATGTTCAGTTCAGTGAATCCAAATGCAATGACAGTTACGGAGCGTTTTCAGGCACCTTGTGCAAAATATATATTTGGGACAGATGAATTTGGACGAGATGTATTCACTCGTTTGATGTACGGAGCGAGGGTGTCCCTTTGGGTAGGCGGATGCGTTGCAGCCTTTTCCTGTATCCTGGGTACAATTATCGGTATGTATGCAAGTTATTTTAAGGTTCTTGATCAGATTCTGATGAGAATCTGTGATGGTTTGATTGCAATTCCCGGAATTTTGCTTGCAATCGCTCTGATCGCAACGCTTGGAACTTCCAGTTGGAATGTTGTGTGGGCTTTGACGATTGTCTATACACCGAGTGTGGCCCGAACGGTCCGTGCGAGCGCCATGGTTATTAAGGAACAACCTTATGTGGAAGCGGCAAAGGTACAGGGATTCAGTGATTTTCAGATTTTATGGAAACTGATTCTTCCGGGAGTGATCTCACCCCTTACGGTACAGGCTTCTTTTATTTTTGCACAGGCCATCATTTCTGAGGCGTCTCTTAGTTTCTTAGGTGCAGGTATTCCGGCTCCGGCAGCAAGCTGGGGAAATATGCTGCAGGACAGTAAGCTTGTATTTTCAAAGGCACCATGGACCATGATATGCCCGGGCGTTGCGGTGGTAGTCTGTGTACTTAGCCTGAATCTTTTAGGAGACGGGCTCCGGGATTTCCTTGATCCGAGAGTAAAAGGAGGAGCGAAGAAATAATGGAAAAGCAGTGTAATGAGTGTAAAAATCCTATTTTGGAAGTCAAAGATCTTCGGGTGAAATTCTCCGTTCATAAGAAATGGCTTCCGGCGGTGGATGGTGTGAATCTCTGTATTCAACCGGGGGAGATCATCGGTGTTGTAGGAGAGTCCGGATCCGGAAAAAGTGTTATGTCACAGTCTATTCTTCGTCTTCGTGACCATGATACCGCAGTACAGTATGAGGGAGAAATTTTATTTCAAAATGAAAACTTGTTAAAGCGTCCTCTCTCCAAGATGCGAGAAATTCGCGGAAATGATATTTCTGTTATTTTTCAGGATCCGCTGAATTCCCTAAGTCCGGTCCATACGGTTGGAAAACAGCTCAGTGAGGTTTTGCTTCTTCATAAGAAGGTTACAAAGGCAGAGGCGAAGGCTCGTTCCATTGAAATGTTGAAGTTGACAGGGATTCCGAATCCGGAGGATTGCATGAAAAAATATCCTTTTGAACTGTCCGGTGGTATGCAGCAGCGAGTGATGATCGCCATGGCACTTGCCTGTGAACCGAAGCTTCTGATTGCAGATGAACCGACGACTGCTTTGGATGTGACGATCCAGGAGCAGATTTTGCATCTTCTTAAGGATTTAAATGAAAGGCTTGGGATGTCTGTTCTCTTTATCACACATGATATGGGTGCGGTTGCAAAACTTTGTCACAGTATAAAAGTAATGTATCTCGGACAGGTGGTAGAGGATACTACAACAGAGGAACTGTTTGCAAATCCGATGCATCCCTACACCGAAGGACTTCTAGCCTGTATCCCGCATCTTAGAGTGGAGAGAGGCAAGGAACTACCAACGATTCCGGGAACTGTGCCACCCCTTACTAAGATTCCGGTTGGATGTCATTTCTGTACCAGATGTAAATATGCCAGTGACCGTTGCAAGAATACGCAGCCGCCCCTTGTGGAAGCAAAAGTAGGACATATGGTTAAATGCTGGAAGTATGCAGAGCAGAGAGTAAAAGAGGAGGTATAGACGAATGAGTGAATATTTATTGGAAATTAAAAACTTAAAAAAGTCTTTCCCTCTGAAAAACGGGAAGAGCAGCATTTTTGGAAAAACATCCCGAATGTGTGCAGTAGATAACATGTCCCTTTCTATCAAAAAAGGTGAGACATATGGATTGGTGGGAGAGTCCGGATGTGGAAAATCTACCACAGGACGTGCAATTGTAGGACTGACAAAAGTTGATAGCGGTTCAATTATTTATGACGGAAAAGATCTCTGTAAATTAAGCGAAAAAGAGTTCAAGCCGTTCAGGAAAGAATTACAGATGGTATTTCAGAATACCCTTTCGGCATTGAATCCGCGTCAGAGAATCGGAGATATTCTGGAGGATATTTTAAAGATTCACAGTGATTTGGATGCGGCAAAAAGAAGAGAAAAGGTGGTAGATGTTCTGAAGATGGTAGGGCTTTCCGAAGAGCATTATTTTCGATTTCCCCATGAACTTTCCGGGGGACAGGTACAGCGGCTGGGAATTGCAAGTGCTCTTGTAATCGCACCGAAGTTAATTGTCTGTGATGAACCGGTATCGGCCCTTGACGTATCTATTCAGGCCCAGATTTTGAATACGTTGATGCAACTACAGAAAGAACTGGACCTCAGTCTTTTGTTTATTTCTCATGATATCGGGGTGATTCGTTTTATTTCAGACCGTATTGGGGTTATGTATTTGGGATCGTTGGTGGAAGAAACCGATACTGAAGAATTATTTGCAAATCCTCTTCATCCTTACACAAAAGGATTATTTGCTTCTGTGCCGGATCCGTATATTGAACGAGAGGGATTTGCAGAGCTTTCCGGAGAACAGCCGGTCAGGACCGAAGAGTTCAAGGGCTGTGCATTCTCCACACGATGTCCATATGCGATAGACAAATGCAGACAGGAGGAACCGGAATTTCTGGAGGTGAAGCCGGGACATAAAGTAGCTTGTCATAGGGTAGAAGGATAAAGATAAAGATAAAAATAAAAATATCCTTATAAACTGTGTAAAAGAAAAAATATGCATTATAAAATGCGAGAATACCATCAGATAACCCTCATAAAAAGTGTTTTGTATGAGAATTTTGTTGCGCGTGAGCTTGACAAAAATCAAGCAAATAAGTAATATGGAGAAAAGATAAGAGACCACGGTCTTTAAAATAAAAAAGATTCGTGGCTGATTATCTTAACAGAATAAAGTAAAAAATAGAAAGCGAGGTTGCCAAATTTCAATAATAATTGAGCAATCTCGCTTTGTTTTTTACGGAATGAGGAGGGTCTTATATGCAGCAATTAGTAACAAAACCTAGTTTGCTTATCTTTGTTGTGGCGTACATCGTTGTATTGATCGTTGTAGGTGCATATTATTCAAAGAAATCAAAGACAAGTGACGAATTTGTAAAAGCCGGTGGAGGTTTAGGTGCAGTCGTGTTGATGGGTACATTCTTAGCGACCTTCACAGGTAACGGAACGATTTCCGGAGGAGGTAACTCACTGACATACAATTATGGTATTTGGCCAGGTATCTTTTTTGCGGTACCGTCGATTTTGGGTGTAGTCACATTGGCACTTATTTCTGGAAAGATTAAAAAGGCAGATTGTTATACGGCTGCTGGTATTCTAGAAAATAAATACGGGCATTTTGCAAGAACTGCCGCAGGGGTCATTATTGCCTTATCCATGATTTCTATCTGTGCATATCAGTATAAAGGATTGGCATATGTGTTAAATGTTACGACTGGTTTGGATGTTAATATCGGAACAATTGTATCGGCAGTGTTGATTATTTTCCTGGCAACCTCCGGTGGCCTTACATCGGTAGCTGTTACAGATGCAATAAGCGCAGGTATTATGCTAGTCGGTATTTTGATTGCAACTCCTTTGATAATTAAAGCAGCCGGAGGTTGGGACAATGTAGTAGCGACAAATCTAGCTCTCAGTTCTACATCCATGGAACCTCTGGGAGGACAGACAATACTTGGCTTTTTGTCTGGATATCTTCCTTTGTACTTCCTGTCGATTGGGGATCAAAACATGTATCAGAGAATAGGTGCTGGTCGTGGAGATAAGACTATCAAAATAGGATTTATTGGCTGGTTTATTGGTGTACTTGTTGTAGTACCATTAGTAGCCGTCATAGCATTTTCAGCAAAAGCGATATTTGGAACTAATATAGATGCGGCAATGGCATTTATGTCTACGACAACGGTAATTCCTACATTTGCAGGAGGTTTATTACTTGCGGCATCTGCAGCGTTTATTATTACAACTGGAGATTCTTATCTGCTATCGGGAGCAACGAATATCACGTATGATATCTATGCAGACCGTATCAAACCGGATGCAACAGATAAACAGAAATTTGTATTTACCCGTGTGACGATCGTAGTAGTAGGTGTACTTGCTTATATTATTTTACAATTCTTTCCGTCAGTATTAGCTATTCAATATTGGTCATATACCATCTATGGAGCGGGTATCACACCGGCATTAATTGGAGCGCTTTGCTGGAAAAAGGTGACCAAGGCAGGCGGTATCGCATCTATGATTATTGGTACTTTAGTTACAATCATATACGAGGCTATGGGACAGCCATTGGGATATGCAACGGTATTAATCGCATTACCTACTTCTGTAGTAGTCTTGATCGTAGTGTCGCTACTTACGCAAAAACAAAATAAAATTGCATAATTAAAAAGCATTATAGACCTCGAAATTTTTCGAGGTCTAGACGCTTGTAAGGATGAAAGAAAAAACAGGAAGGAGATTTGTTATGAGTAAAGAAAAATTAATCTATATTATCTGTGGAAAAATGTACGATGGAATCACACCGGAATTTAAGGAAAATTATAAAATCTTGATTAAGAACGATAAAATTGCAGCGCTTGGTTCGAATGTTTCGAGACCGGAGTCTGCTGAGTTGATCGATTTATCAGATGCAACAGTAACGCCGGGAATGATCGATGCTCATATGCATATGGATTATTATGACTGGCACCAGGTGCGCGACATGGTATATACAACAACAGAAGAGTATAAGACGTTGACTATCTTACATTGTGCACAGAAAACATTGTCTCGAGGATTCACAACTGTTCGTCATATCGGAGGCATTACATCCAGTGGATTCGGAGTTCTAGATGTAAGAGATGCAATTAATGCTGGATATTTCCATGGATCAAGAATCGTTACTGCTCCGCGATTACTTGGAACTGTAGGAAGTCATGGAGATCTAACACAGGCATTTGCGCACAATCCGGAATTTTCGAAGTTGGCACTGAGCATGCGTCCGTCAATTGGATGTGGAGCAGATTTTTTCAGAAATGCAGTACGCGAAGAAATTAAAGCAGGTGCAGATTTTATAAAAATTATGGCTACAGGTGGATTCTTTACGCCATATGATAATCCGATACAGCAACAGATGTCCGATGATGAATTGAAGGCAATCATGGATACGACCCACGAATGGGGAAAGACTGTAACTGCCCATGTATATAGCGCGGAACTTCAGCAAAAACTGATTAAACTTGGTATTGATGGAATGGAACATTGCTCATTAATGGATGAAGAGACAGCGGAAATGATTGTTGAGAATAATGTATACGTGGTTCCTACGTTCTGTCCATATGAAGAAGCTGTACATTATGATCCGGTAGCAATCCAGACAAAACAACCTGAGTTTAGGAAGAAACTGGAATACTATAAGGATGCGCTTCAGGCAGGCCGTGAAGTGATTAAAAACTCTAAATGTAAACTTGGTTATGGTACGGATCAGGTTGCAACACATAATAATTATGAAAGTGGATATGAGTATAAGGCGTGGATGGAAAGCGGCATGGGAGCATTTCGTACATTGGAGGCTGCGACTAGAGTTAATGCTGAGATTTTGCAATTGGATGACCAGATTGGAACGCTGGAAGTTGGAAAACAAGCGGACATTTCAGCATGGAAGAGAGATCTTCTGACAGATCCTAACGCACTTCTTGACTGTGCATTCGTTATGAAGGGTGGAGTTCCTTATGAAACGGAGAAATGCGAGGACTTTGAAGGTTGATGCTTAACTAAGATTAAATATAATGCTTCAAAAAGTGGTCATACACAATGGTGTATGGCTATTTTTATTTGAAACTATTTGACACACATCAAATAAAATAAGCAGGGGTTTTTATACCCCACCTATTACTTTACACTGT
>CAVBHX010000084.1:1874-9181 GCA_963595255.1 bacterium | reverse complement strand
TGGAATGCCTTAAAAACAGCTTTGGAATCTGCAAAAACAGCTCTTTCTGAAAAGAAATCACAGGATGCAGTAAATGGAGCAGCCTCCACTCTGAATACAGCAATTCAGGGATTGCAAAAAGCGGAAACTGAAAAAGAAGAAGGTTATGTTCTTATGAACATTCCTTATGCAGATTTTTACGCAGCAGACGGAGTAGAAAGTGTTGATTCGGTATCCTCTGCAACATTAAATAAAACAAGAAACTCCGGACTTGCAGCCGGATCCTACCATGTAGATCCAAATGGTACTGATATTACAGGTATTACCTTCCCGGTTAAGATCAGTGATATGGATGCTCTGAAAAATTATACGCAGATTACAGATGAAAATTCTGTTTCTATTACTGTAACAACAAAAGGAAAAGAAACCACAACAGAATATAATGGAAAAGAAGCCTTGTTTGAAAGCGATTCTTATTCATATTATGTTTTATCAGCGGAACCTTCTTATTACAAAGAGGCGACAGTAAATGCAGATGGAACCTTTACATTTGGCGAAATAAAAGGAGACTATAAGAAAACAGAGTTGTCTAATGTAAAGTCTGAATTTACTACAGAGACAAATTACGGAGATTATCAGTTGAATTTTGAAAATCTGCCGGATATCAATACTGTTTATGGTGTTGTGATCAGCACAGCGGAAGGTGGAAATTACGGTCTTCGTCAGGTGGAAAATATCTGGAGAAAATCGCAACTTGCATGGAGTACCGGTTTTGTGACAACAACCCATGGATGCAGTCTTTCTTATGAGCCATACAAAGCCATGATGGGACAGACAATTAATAAAGTTACCTATTATACAGATGCAGGAATTTATGAAATCCCTATGGATCAGAAAGTTCCGGTGAAGTTTGATGGTGAACTTTCGGTTGCAGATATTTCGATTGACGGTGAAGCAATTCAGAGTTCTGTTACTGTAACCAATCTTCCGACAGATTTTGAAGAAACCTATGAACTGACATCTTCCGATGGATCCGTTGTTGATGCAAATGATTACAATGTGAACGTTGAAACAGATGCAAAAGGAAATGTTACAAGAACCCTTGTATTTAATAAAACACCTGAAAAAGGAAGATATACTCTTACATTAAAAGATAACTCCGGAACATATGCAGATGTTTCTACAACCTTTAACATGTATACAGAAGCTATCCCGGCTCAGTATAATGGAAACAGCGAATCGCCTGCATTAGAAAAATCAGAAGCTGCATCAGAGGAAGAGTTTTCTGCATATACAAAAGGAATTCAATCGGTAACTGTAAATGGAAAGTCTTATTCTGCAATCGGAAGAGGAAGCGTAGTACTGATTAAAGAAGATGGTTCTTTAGATCTTTCGACAGATGCTTTTAAAGATGCTAAGGCAGGAGATGCATTTACTGTTACAGTTGTGGAAGACGGTTATAAAGATTATACATTTACATACAAGGTACCTGACACAGAGAGTGAATATACTTATGTATATGCCGGCCTTAGCTGGTCCGAGTACTGGGCTTCTGAAGGGGTATTTGCAGCCGGAAGTACAGAATCTTCGGAAGAGTTAGATTCCCGTGGAGAGTCAGATAAGGGTGCTTTTGATGTTGTAACAAGAGCGACTACAAATCACGGACTTCACAGAGGAAGCTTCCAGTGTACAGCCATCATTGAGACAAATGATGGAACTGCATATAATCTGTCATACTGGAAAGATAAAAATACTTTTGTAACAACCGATGGACAGGAAGTTGTTTTTGCAGATATTAAAGCAAATATTAAAGATTATAAAGTTACGGGTCTGAAATATGTTCCTGTAAAAGTAAAGACTTCTGATTACGAAGCGTTCAAAGAGCAATATGCGGTTGTAGAAAAAGATGGTACATTAGTCGGTGGATACGGTGAAGTGAATCTTGTGGCTTATACCGCAACAGCTGATGTAACAGAAAATACAAATGGTTTAAAAACAGCTGAGAAAAATGAGGATGGCACATTCTCATTTAGTGCAAGAGCGAATGGCACCTATTCCGGATTAAAAGATAGTCAGTTAAAAACTGCAACAGATCTTGAGCCAACAGTAAAAGAGGGAGACGGAAGCTTTGGAGAGTTCCTTCGGGTTGACTTTAATGGAGATTATGGAGATCTCGGATCTAATATGCAGGCAGTAAAATGGACTTACTATGGTGATGATTCTACTTATACAGAGGCAAAGGCAAGCTATGGTACAAAATTTGCTTCAGATAACTGGATGCATAAATCTATGGGTATTCAGCTTGGACTGACAGATTCTATTCGTTGCAAACTTCCGGAAGGAACAGATGGAACAGGATACTGGAGCCTGACAATCTATGCACTTGGTTACAATGATTATACTTATACATTCCAGGTTAGTGAAGATAATATTGCCCAGCCAAAAGCAGCTGATCAGAAAGATATTGATGCATTACAGGCAAAAGTAGATGAAGCAAAAGCTTTGAATGAGGTAAATTATACTGCAGACAGCTGGAGCTCCATGAAGACAGAGCTGGATGAATCGGAAGATTTATTGAAAAAAGAATCCTTGTTAAGTGCAGAAGTAAAAACACAGCTTCAGCATATGACAGATGCACTTGAAAGACTGGTGCAAAAGGAAGCAGATCTGACAAGCTTAACAGAAGCAATTCAAAAAGCAGAATCCGCTAATTATAATGAAGCAGATTATACAGCAGACAGCTGGAAGGTTTACGCAGATGCATTAGCAGCTGCAAAAGCTTTAACAACAAGCGAAGATGTGCTTCTTCAGTCCGATGTTAATGCTGCAACAGAGAATCTGAATGCAGCGATCAATGCTCTTGTAAAAGCAGAAACACCTTCTGATCCGGATCAGGAAGTTGTATCAACAACTGCTCTGGAGAAAGCAATTACAACAGCAAGTGAATTAAAAGAATCTGACTATACAGCAGACAGTTGGAAGGCATTCCAGACAGCATTTACAAATGCAAAGGCTGCAATGGAAGCAAAAGAAAGTCAGGAGGCAGTAGATGCTGCAACAGAGAACCTGAATGCAGCAATCAATACTCTTGTAAAGGCAGAAACACCTTCTGATCCGGATCAGGAAGTTGTATCAACAACTGCTCTGGAAAAGGCAATTGCAGCAGTAGGTGAATTAAAAGAATCTGACTATACAGCAGATAGTTGGAAAGCACTTCAGAATGCCCTTGACGCTGCAAAAGCTGTTTTGAGTGAGAAGAAAGATCAGGCAACTGTAGATGCTGCAACAGAGAATCTGAACAAAGCAATCAGTGCTCTTGTAAAGAGTAGTTCTACAGAAGATAAAAAGACTTCAACAACAACGACAGATGATAAGAAGACTTCCGGAACCGGTACATCTGCAACAAGCGGATCCGTCAAGACCGGAGATCCGGCATCCGTATTTGGCTGGTTGACACTGGCAGTTTCTTCCCTTGGTGCAGGTGGATTTGCATTGAAGAGAAGAAAAAGAAGAGACGATGTAGAATAAAATATATCTATAAAAAAGATAATAAACCCCGTCAAACCCGGTAAATATGGGTTTGGCGGGGTTATTGTTATAGAAATCAGTTCTTGATAAAATATAGGGAATACGTTTACAATGAATAAAAGAACAATTTGACGAATCCATCATTCCCTGATTATGAGAAATTGGATATGCAAAGGATTTAGAAAGAGAGGATGTAAGGTGAAAAAACAAAAACTATTTTTAGGCTTTATTACGGTATTATTAGTAATCAATTTGGTTATTACGGGTATATTTATTAATAAAAATAATACAGATGCAACAGATGAACAGATTAAATATACTTTGTACATAGGAACCAATGATAAAGATACGTATCAACAGGAAATTCCTTTGGATGAATGCAAAGATATTGTCATCGACATTTGTACAGAATATGCAGGTGGATGTACGTTATTAGATGCGACCGGATACTGGAAAGATGATACAGGAGCGATCACTTCAGAGCAGACAATTGAAGTTGTTTTGGAGGATATTTCTGAACAGAAGGTTCATGAAATAGCTGACAAAGTAATAGAAAAACTCAATCAAAATTCGGTATTAATTGAAACAAATAATGTAGAATCAGAATTTTATTCCGGAAAATAGATAAAGTATACATGGGAGTGGAAAAGCTCGTCAGTAAAAGCCTCGTATTTCTACGAGGCTTTTTAAATGTCAAATTTTTATACGGGATTCGGATCGATCAGAATATAGATAATTCTAATAGATGGTGTGTCTTTGAATAGCAGACGGAGTCTGTCTTCCTCTGGGTTTTCTTATCTTCGAGAATGGCATAATAGTTATCACTATTCGGATCGCAGAGACGGAATTTGTTATCTTTCTCATGGGTATGCTTTAATAAATCTTTTACCCCTTTGATCCGGTCTCGCAGAGCCTTGAGCTCGTCTTTGGAGAGAAGGTCGGCAAAAACATAATTTACCATCTCATCTGTCAGAAGCATCAGACTGTCATAGAGTCTTTGATCTACGGCTTTCAATTTGCAGAACCCATTTTTGTCTTCCAACGTATTTAGATAGGTACCTTCTTTATTAAGCTTCTTAATATCTTTGTAAGTGAGTTTACCAAAACTCATATCGTTATCAATGGCTTTGATATTTGTGATTTTTTTCCCGTTGCTTTCGGCATAGATATTGGTATTATTGCGGTCGTATTGTCCTGCGATTACATCCAGGATTTCCAAGCTATTTATCTGTAGGAATACCGATTCCATATATTTGTACCCATCATCCTTAACTTGATTATAGGTCGCAAACAGTTCGTCGCCCGGGGCCTCTGCCATGATAATTCCCTGGCAATTTTTCCCGTTTTGATCCTTATATTTTACTTTTCGGGATGCAGGAACCAGTTCCGGTACACCTAAAAGCTCAGCCAGACGACTAGTGGCTACATTTCGATTAGTGATACTTGAGCCTTTGTCCATCTTCACATTGTTGTTGGCGATCATATTTGACATGTTGTGCAGGTAATAATACTCCGCATAATCTCCAAGAATGGCATATCCATAACTTTTCTTGAGAAATGGACCCAGTTGATTCATGATATCTGCATTTTGCCAGGCAATCGTTTTGCCCAGCCTTTCCTGAACCTTTCTATCTCTCATATCTTTTGCAGAGTATTGCGTATTTCTTAAACCTTTCCAGAAGATTTGATCGACATCCGTATCCTTTTTCGCAAATTCGACAGACAATAATTTGATGATATCAGTAAGTTCTTTGTCTGAAGCGCCCTTGTTTTTTGCTTTTTTACCCAGTTCAGAATCCAGCAATTTGGAAATGTATGTATCGGTGTAATCGACAGCCGGAATATTCGTGGAGTCTTCTTTGATATAGGCCACAGTTTTTGCTTTTTTAGAGGTCAATTTGATGACGCTGTTGCAGTTTCCGCCGGTATATTCTACCTCTCCGGCATCTTTCTTGCTTAGGTCAAGATGAGTAGTACGGGCTTCGGCCAGAACATTGACCCATAAAGGGCGGTCCTCTGCATTTGTAACCCCCACAAAATCATTATAAACGAGCTGTGCACGGTTCTTTAAGATAGCAAGTTCCACAGAGGCTTTGGTCTGAGCTTCCTTAACCATCTGGTAACGACGATAACCTTCTCCTTTCATGATGTTCTTCCAGATACTCTGTCGTTGCCCCAGATAGCGCTGACAGTTGTCTTTTAAATTCGTATACATTTCCTGAAGATTTTTTAATTGGTCTTCGAACTCATTCTTGTTTGCAGGGACAGTATTATCAGTATAAAATGACGTAATTTTTCCCAGGGATTCTTTTACATTCTTCATGAGCTCCGAATCATCCTTGGATTTTCTTTTGTCGTTAATCAGAGTCTTGGAGTCTGTTTGCAGCTTCTGATAGGCAATCCATTCTTCGGAATATTGTTTGCTTTGTAATTGTTCCTCCCCTGCCATTTCCTGCATTGGTTGCTTATATTCTTCGATATTTTGTTTCGTAATATATCCTTCCCTGGACACAGAAATTATCCTCCTTTGTATAATAAAAAGATTCACGTTTGTTATATATAAGTATACGATAACAGTTCCGGTTAGGGATAGACATAATTGAGAAAAAATCATAAAATATTAGCAGACAGGAGGTGATAGGGTGGAGCGATATCCGAATCGGGGGAATGAAAGCTTTCAGAGGAGTGTAAACTCTGAGATATATTGAGATATATATAGTTAAAACAGGTTTGATTGGAAATATCATTTTGAAAAGGAGTAAGAAAAATGGCAAAAATTGATCACGCGGCAATCCGCACAACATCTTATGAGGATGCACAGAAGTTTTTTGAGGATGTATTTGAGATGCATATGTGGAGAGAAATCGGGGAAAAACCGGGACGTAAGTGCTGGTATAAAGAGGGAATTCAGCTCTGTGAAACAGATGCAATCAACACAGAGGCGGAGAATGGATATGATCATATCTCTATCGCAGTAGAATCTGAGGCAGAGATTATGGAGAAGATCAAAGCCTATCCGGTGAAGACAATCAATGATCACTGGTTTTCTCTTCCGGATGGAACAAAGATTGAATTAAAACCTTTGGCAAACTGGAAAGTGAATGATGTAGAATAAAAAATATTTATCGCAGCAGGTGGTTAAAATGACAGAACAAGAACGAATGAAACAGGGTTATCTCTGGAAAGATGATGAGGAAAATATGGCTTTGCAGGCAAAGTGCAAAGAACTGGTCAAGAAATTTAATGACTTGCCAACCGATGCCATGAAGGAGCGTGAGGCTGTGGTACATGAAATCTTTGGTGAGGTAGGAGAGAATGTATGGCTCAATTCACCCCTTACAGCTTCCGTTGGAAAATATGTATCCATCGGTTCCGGTACTTATGCTAACATGAATTTTACCTTGATTGATGACTGGAAGATTACTATAGGAAAAAATGTTTTGATCGGACCTAATGTTACACTCAGCACTACAGGACATGCCATCCATCCGGCTCATCGTGGTGATGGAATGTACTCCTTTCCAATTACCATAGGGGATAACGTATGGATCGGTGGAAATGTCATAGTGCTTCCGGGAGTTACTATTGGCGAAAACTCCGTGATCGGGGCCGGCTCAGTTGTTACCAAAGATATTCCGGCAAATGTGGTGGCTTTTGGTGCTCCCTGCAAGGTTTACAGGGAAATCAATGAGCATGATGCCGAGTATTATTTTGGAGATCACAGGTTTGATGAGCAACCAGAGAGATAGCGGTTGTAAGAAGCTCGTTTCTTGCTAGAGGGAGATTTGCTCAGTGAAAAT
>CAVBHX010000084.1:0-1242 GCA_963595255.1 bacterium | reverse complement strand
GTTGCTCGTAAGCCGGTGCTGTAACAGCCGCTACAGCGATTCCAACATATACAATATAATAGCTTGCAAATACTTTTGGCATCTGAAGCTTCAGTATAAATTTTACAGTAAAGTATACGATCAAAATAATATGTAGCAGAATTGCAAAAAGCCATATATAATAGGCTGCTTTCCCGATAAATGGTTTTACATAAGTGCTAAGGATCATGAGTGCCATTGGAAATGTTCCGGATACACTTGCCATGATAGGATTTTTCATATCCTCTTTTATAGCTTGTGGGAACATAATCAGTTTCAAAAGCACAAGGATCAGCAGAAATGCTGCAAAGATACCGCATACATAACGTATACCTTCAGAGTAGCTTTGAAGCAAATTCCCAAGTGCTGCCGCCCCAAGCATAACTCCGCAAAGAGGAAGCGGGACTTTTTTAATTATATCTTTCATTATTTCTTTCCTTTCAGTCGCAAAGTGACTATCGTCACATTGTTTATTAAATATCTGCGATTTTTCTTCTCTCGCAAGGTTCGTCAACTTCATCCAGATTCTTGATGCCAAGCTCACGACAGACGATCTGAGCAACCTTCCATGCACAAAGACCTGTGAAATAAATGCACTGTTCTTTGTGTTCGCCCTGGCCCATATTAAACTCTTTCGTTAGGATTCTGCAGCAAATTGCATTCTTCCCATTGGCTTGTTTGAACCACTCGTGGAGTTCATGGGTAAGTTCCATACATTTCACACTCTTAGGATTGGTAGGACCATCCTGCTCGGTACGACCAAAGAACATTCCAAGTGCAAGGATTCCCCCGTTAAAGGCACCACAGGCACAACCGGATTTTCCTGCCCCTACTGCCATTCCTGATGCCATTGCAATGACTTCTTTTGGCACATCCAGTTTAAATTCGTCACGAATCGTGCTGATCAAAGCCTCACAACAGTAGTATCCACCTTTAAAACACTCCTCTGCCTTTTGTTGCACCTGTCTTGGACTGATTTCTGTTACCCCAATATTCATTTTAAAAACCTCCTGTAAATAGTAGTATTGTGCTAGCATCATTTGGGTATTTGTTAGCATTTATATATACTTATTATAATACTGGGAATACTTTTAATTAGATTTGTTTTTTCTATAAAAACTGCTATGTTATAGAAGATTTCTATTTTGATTTAAATGTAGATAAAAAAATCACAAACTATAGGATGCATTTTCATACATTCTGTATAGTTTGTGACCGATCATC
>CAVBHX010000083.1:0-9667 GCA_963595255.1 bacterium | reverse complement strand
TTTGAGGCGTATGCCGAGTTTCAAATTTTGAATGCCTGCTTTTAGCAGAATTTTGTCCCTTTAGTATTACCCGCCGACGAAACCTGAACAGGAAAGGATTCCTAACTTTTATTCCGGTCCGGGTAGCCGTAGCCTGATAAATTAAATACCAATCACCCCGTATACCTCAGCGCATCCACCGGCTTCTTCCTAGCTGCCTTATTCGCCGGATAGATTCCAAATACCACTCCGATGAATATCGAGAACGCCACCGCGATCCACACCACATTCATCGACATCTGATACGTCACATCCGCATCGCCGACATTCGATATGATCAGGATCGTGAACCACGAAAATAAGATTCCAAGTCCGCATCCGATCAGACTAAGCATCAATGCCTCGATCAGGAACTGCATCATGATCACGCCACGTCCGGCACCGATCGCCTTACGGATACCGATTTCCCTGGTTCGTTCCGTTACAGATACCAGCATGATATTCATAATACCGATTCCGCCAACCAGAAGTGAAATAGCCGCGATGCCGCCAAGCATCAGCTGCATTGTCTGATTTACACTTTCCATTGTCTCCATGACGGTTGACTGATTGATCACGGCAAATGCATCTTCATCCTGTTCGAACCGTTCCATCATTGCATTTGTTACTGCCTCTTCTGCATCGTCCAGAGATTTTTCACTGGTTGCCGATACGCAGAAGCTTGTGATATCTGATGATACATCATCCGTCAGACGAATCAGGGATGTATACGGTATATAAGCTTCATAATTCTCTGTGGTCGTCGTATCATTCTCATCTGCTGCGAGCACTCCGATGATCTGATAATCCACACCGTCCAGACTGATCGTTTCCCCGACTACATCCATCCTGCCCATGACATTGATCGCAAGTCCGGCATTGATCACGGCTACATTGGTATGGTTCTCCACATCTGTCATCTTCAGAAAACGTCCTTCGTAGAGTTCCAGTTCCTGAATATCCGCATAAGAACCTGTCGTTCCGTAGATTGTGGCAGTCTCATCGGAATACGTACTTGCCGCTGTCACACTGCTCTGTGCCACAGGTGCTGCCTCTGCAATTGCTTTTTTCTTTGTCAGCTTTTCTACATCTTCCAGCTTCATCGGGGTTCCTTTGTCATCTTTAATGGTGACCGTCAGCATATTACTGCCCATACTGGCAATCTGGTTACTCACCGATTCACTGGTTCCGCCTGCCATCGACACCAGTACGACCAGTGACATGACTCCGATAATAATCCCAAGCATGGTAAGAAAGGAACGCATCTTATTCGATACGATAGACTTCCATGCCATCTTCATGCTTTGTCTGATCATAATGTCACCTCCGACAGCTTTCCATCTAAGATATGGATGCTTCTCGCTGCCTGCTTTGCCACAGAATCATCATGTGTGATCAACACGATCGTATGTCCCTGCTCATGCAGTTCATGAAATAAAGCCATAATTTCCTTTCCTGTCCCGGAATCAAGATTTCCCGTCGGCTCATCCGCAAGAAAGATCGACGGCTTTGATGCTATGGCTCTTGCGATCGCCACCCTCTGCTGCTGCCCTCCGGAAAGCTCTCCCGGCTTATGCTTATTTCTGCCAGAGAGGCGGACACGTTCCAGTGCCGCCTCTACACGTTCTTTTCTTTTATTTTTCGGTATTTTCTGGTAAATGAGCGGAAGCTCTACATTTTCTTCTGCCGTCAGATTCCCGATCAGATTAAAACTCTGAAAGATGAATCCGATCTTCTGATTCCGGATCCTAGCCAGTTCTTTTTCCGAATACGATTCGATCGGCTGGCCATCCAGACGGTACTGTCCGCTGTCAGCGGTATCCAGACATCCGATGATGTTCATCATCGTGGATTTCCCACTTCCGGATGGTCCGATAATACTGACGAATTCACCTTCTTTTATATGCATACTGGCATGATCCAGTGCCCGGACTTCACAGCCGCCGATCTGATATATTTTTGATACATCTTCTAATATAATCATATACTCTCCTGCCTGTTCTTTGTCTGTTCCTATATCACCGGTCTACTTTTATCCGATTAATTCGAACTATTTCCATTCTGTCCGCCAGGACCACCTGATGGTGCTTCGCCTCCGTCCCCGCCAGGACCGCCGCTGCCACCCATATCAGATGGTGCTTCGCCGCCATTTCCGCCAGGACCACCCTGCATATCCTGCTGTGAATCACTGCTTCCTGAATTTGTTGTCTTCAGATAGTATACCGTATCTCCGGAGTCTAATCCGCTGGTAATCTCGACCTTATTTCCGTTTGAAAGACCTGTCTCAACTTCTACTTCCCCGCTTAGATTACCATCACTGTCCTTCTTGGTGTAAACAAAAGTCTTTCCTCCTTTTTCCTGAAGGGCATCCACCGGGATCAGGACCGCATCTTCTGCTTCATCAATACTGATCGATGCCGAAGCTGTCATTCCGATACGCATGTCATCCGTCTTGTCAAATGTGATCTCTACCGGGTATTTTGCACTGCTGCTTCCACTGGATGCTTCTGAAGATACACTCGTGATCGTACCTTCAAATTCTTCTCCTTCGATAGCATCCAATGTAATTTTTGCTGTCTGTCCCGTCTTAACCGATGTAATATCAAGTTCATCTACATTGATGGATACTGTTGCTTTGTCATCGCTTGCAATAGAAAACGCTGCTGTCTCGTATGCACTGTACTGCGAGGTTACAGTGCTTGCGGAATCAGAAGTATCTCCTGATGCATCGGCAGATGTTCCACCGGAAGATGTTCCACCGGAAGATGAACCTACACTTCCTGATGTCCCGGATTCATTTCCACTTTCACCTGATGTATTCCCTGTTACTCCTGATGCATTTCCTGTTGTCCCTGATCCGCTTCCTGCTGTTTCTGATGATACGCTGCTTCCGGATGTATTTCCATTATTGCTGTTATTATTACTGTTATTATTGCTATTGTTACTATTTTCTGTCTTGCTGCTCGTCTTTGAAAATTTCGCCTTGATCCGCAATACACTCTGACCGGCATCGTTCTCTCTCACTTCAAAGGTTACATCCGCACCTTTGATCTCTGGCAGTATTTTTGCTGAAAATACATAGCCGTCTTTTGCTGTAAGTCTGATATCCGCAGTATAACTGGTTCCTGCTTCAAATGCATCCGAAGAACAATTCCAGCTGATCGTTCCTGTGTACTGGTCAGTTTCTTCGATCGTATCCTGCGGCTTTGCACCGGTCTTTGGTGCAGTTACATCCAGATCTACCGACGTAATCTTTTCTGCGGTATCTGTCGTACTTACTTCAGCGGTCTGTACAGCAGTTCCTTCCGAACTCTGTGCAGACTGTGTAGATGTGTCATCTGCAGCAGTTGTCGTATACACTGCGCTGCTTCCTGTCTGGGTACTTAAGAACATCAGACTGTAAGAACCTGTCGTCGATGTATCCGACGAAGTACTGTCTGAACCTGATGTACTGTCTGAACTCGATGTACTGTCTGAATTGTTGTTACCTGTACTGTCTGCCGCTCCCGTACTTACGCCGGTCGTCCCTGCAGATGCCGAACTTCCTGAGCTGCTTCCCGTATTACCACTTCCCGAACTGCTGCTTCCCGAACTGCTGTTTCCCGAACTACTGCTTCCTGATGAACCGGAACTTTTTGTAATCTCCGTATCTGCTTCTACATTAATACTGCTTACAGTTCCTGCACATGTCGCAGTGATCGTCTGTGTTTCCAGTAAACTGGTAAGTGTCGTCTCAGCCTCCTGAAGCTCTTCCAATTCGCCATTCAGAACCTTTGCTTCCAGATATTCTGTTGTTCCTTCTGTCTCAGCATCACTGGAAAGATCATCAATCTCATCTTCCACAGATTCAATATTTTCTTTTACTTCCAGAAGTTCACTGGCAATGGAAGCCTCATCCAGTGTCGCCAGCACCTGTCCTTCTTCTACGGTATCCCCGCTTTCTACCAGCACTTCTTTCACCTTGATTCCCGTAGGAACCACTACATCTGTAGTGGCTCCATTGGAAACACTTCCGGTTCCTTCCACGGTCGTACTGATCGTTCCGGTCTTAGCCTCTGCTGACTGGACCGTTGTCTCTGCCTGATCTTTTGATGCTCCTTTCGCCTGAAGAAAGAATCCTCCTGCCAGGATGACCGCCAGTCCGGTACATCCTGCAATACTTCCCCAGAATATTTTTTTGTGTTTGATTTTTGCTCCTATTTTACTGTTAAATATTTCTTTTAATCTGTGAAAACGATTTTTCATGATCTGCTCCTATATTCACTCTAGTTCCATACTAATTTTTCAGACTTGACGGACGTGTTACCTTATAATCAGACCAGCTTGATGTCTTGGATGCTCCGGATACATCTGCTGAATTCTTATAAGAACCAACCGTTACGGTATATTCGCTGTCGCCTTCCACATATACAGTTCCGTCTGTTCCTTTGATCGTTACAGTCTTACCACTTTCATCTACGATCGTTCCTGCATTCTGCAGACTTGTCAAAGTACTGTCACCTGTAACGGTCCATGTAGAACCTTTTTCAATATACATATTGCAATATCCATCGCCGCCGTCACCTGCATTGGACTCGTCGTCTGTTACAGCTCCTTTTAAGGTACTTCCGTCAGTCATATAGAAATCAAGCTGACTGATACTATCCCATACAATGTCGCCTTCCATATCCTGTTTCACTGCCGTAAACAGACAATCCGCACCATTGTCGCCGGATGTACCCCATCCTCTCTGATTGCTGTTACCGGTACATTTCAGGAAGAAATCATTATCATCCGCATAAGTGATATCTACATCTGAAAGTGTGATCGTTGATTCTGTATTCGTTGTATAGAACATACCTCCATTCTTTGCTGTCAGTGTACCGCCATCCATCTCAAATGTGCTGTTACCAACTTCTGAGTCTCCTGACATACTCTGATAAAGGATGACATTCCATGTACAGTCATTCTGTTCATTGTCACTCATGTTACCGGTCAGGTTACTGTTAAAGAGGTGTACGGAGTTCAGACCTTCGATACACACGGCTTCTGATCCATTGGCTGTAAGATCTGCTTTGTTCACAGCTATGTCCGCTGTACTGTAGATTGCCGGAGATCCTGTACCATTGGAAGTATAGCTTCCTCCATTTACAACCATTTCTCCGCCGCCTCTGTCACTTCGGATCGCTGCTGAGGATTCACCGCTTGTCTCGACATCCATATCCCATGCATACAGTTTTCCACCACCTGCTACATGAATACCACCGGATGTATCCTGTGTCGTTGTGATCTTGGTATCGGCTGTATATACGGTACCGTCATTATAGGCAAATATTCCGGCTGCTCCCTTGGAATCTGTCTCAATCGTACTGTCTTTCAGATACAGCGTACCGTCTGATTCCAGAACTGCTGCACCAACACCGTAAAAGCTGGAATTGTCCCCGCCCTGGCTGTCAGAGGAATTACGTGTAATGTTATATCCACTTAAGCTGACTTCTGCACCATCGTATGCATGAATTGCATTTTCATCTGTTCCTTCGGACGTAACAGTTTTATCAGACTTTGTTGTATCTTCTGTATATTCTTTGACTGCATCATAGCTGTCCGGAGACTGTGACTGCTGTCCACCGCCTCCCATGCCTCCTCCATTTGCTGACATAAGAACTGTGATCTTATCTACATTTCCGTCATCATCATAAGTAACGGAGACGATATCACCTTCGGAAATGTCTGACAGGCTGATATCTTCTTCTGAGCTGTCATCGGACTTACTGCTGTCATCTGATTTGTTGCTGTCATCTGACTTACTGCTGTCAGATGAGCTGTTATTATCGTCTGCTGGTTTTTCCGGCGGCTGCTCATTTGTTGATTTACTACTGTCGGATGAGCCACTGTTGTCGGATGAGTTATTATTTGATGAACTCTGATTGTCGGATGAACTGTTATTATCATCTGCCGGCTTCTCCGGAGGCTGCTCGTTAGAAGAATTATTGCTATCTCCGGATGGCGCCTCACCGGATGGTGCTTCGCCGGATGGTGCTCCGCCACCCTGACCAGGTCCTCCCTGTCCAGGTCCTCCCTGATTTTCTTTTGTGATTTCTGTATCAGAAGTTACTGTAATTTCTTTCTCTTCTCCTGTCTTATCTAACATAGACGGAGCTTCTCCATCATCCTGCTTTGAATCTGATGACTTACTGTCTGATGATTTACTGTCTGTGGAGCTGCTATCTGTTGACTTACTATCTGTTGACTTACTATCCGTTGACTTACTATCCGTCGACTTACTATCCGTTGTACTGTCAGAAGATTCACTATCCGTCGATTTATTGTCTGTGGATCCTGTGTCGGAGGTACTGTCACTCTTCGAACTATCACTGCTATCCGATGCCGACTTATCCTCCGATGACTGATCTCCCGGCTGTCCCTGCGTATTCTCCTTCATGGTTCCGACTTCAATTGTAATGCCGTCATCACTGACTTCACTGACTTCTCCGTAAATAGTTCCTGTATCTGTCTGTGTACTTGATGAACTGGAAGTTGTTGATCCACATCCGCTCAGTAAAGAAGCACTCATTACCAATCCTAATACTACTGCCACATGATTTTTCTTCATACTCTATCAATCCTTTCATTACTTACTGAATTTATTTTGTTTTCTTTGATGTCTCAAAGTATAACCACTGAACCTAAAATGTAGTTAAAAGGATTTTAAGTAAATTGTGACTTTTTTGTGTCCTGTTTTTGCATACTCAGGTATGGAAAAACCTCCTGATCCAGACTTTCGCCTGAACCAGGAGGCCTTACTCATCCCCGTTCCTTCTATATTCTTATTTTCTATATCCGCATCTTCCTATATCTGCACTGTAATCTTCAATGATTTCTCATCTTCTGTCTCCGCTGTGATCTTTCCTTTATGTGCCTGTACAATCGCATATGCAATGGAAAGTCCGATTCCATACCCGCCAGTTTTGGAATTGCGCGATTCATCCAGTCTGTAGAACCGTTCAAAAATATGGGAAATATTCTCCTTTGATACATGTTCTGCTGTGTTATACACACTAAGACTGATTCCCTTTCCGTTTTTCCTTAAGTTAACAGAAATGTGTCCGCCTGGATTTGAATACTTTAAAGCATTATCCAACAGAATTTCCAACAACCGCTGGATATTCTGCTCATTCCCATAACAGGTCAGCATCGGTTCGATCTCACAGTCAAATGTCTTTTCCTGTGTCACAGCCAGTGCCTGGAATGATGACGCTGTCTCTTCTACAATATCTGAGATTGGGAAATCGATCATGACCACATTGTCCTGATTTTCCTCCATTCTGGACAAATAGATCAGATTATTTGTCAGATCTTTTAACTTCGCAGTCTGCTTCCGGATATCTTTCAACCATTCATTATCCCCACAATCCATCTCCAGAACTTCTGCATCCGCATCAATCACAGTCAACGGTGTCTTAATCTCATGACCGGCATCGGTAATAAAGCGTTTCTGCTTTTCATAGCTTTCGATCACTGGTTTGACAATCCGCTTTGATAATACAATGACCAGAATCAGAACCGCCAGCATTCCTCCTATTGACGCCGCAATACTTGTTCCAAGAAATGAATAAAATGTTTCAAGATTTCTTCCCGTATCCAGGAATACAATTAATTTTTCCCCGTCTTTTTCTTTGATCTGATAACGGTAACCAGAATAGAATCCTGATGTTTTTGATTTTTCTGCAACTTTTTTCGCATATTTTACAGCCGTCTTTTTATTGACTGCCGCAATCTTTCCGGTATCCACAGACACTTTTTTGTTATCTTTATCCAGCACTACAGAAAAATATCTGGATTCAAATGGAAGTTCCGGTGACATTCCCGGTTTGTCCTGCTTTCCGGCATCTTCATTCTCTCCGTTCGGTTTTTCCGGAGGATCTTCTGTTTTCCCATTCGCTTCTTCCGCCTTTTTCGCCGGATTGTCTCCCGGCTGCTGCTCCGGAAATGTTCCGTCATTATCAACCAGTATCTTCAATGTGTTATCTGCTTCCTGAACCACCCGTCTGTAGTTCACTACATTCATTACACCAAGGATCACCGATAATACCAGAAAGATAGATGCCATCGCAACTGCAATAAAACGTATTCTGAATTTCTTTATCATTGCGTAACCTCCAGTGAATACCCCGTATTTCTGGTTGCCTTGATCTGGATATCTGCATTTAATGCAGTCAGCTTCTTTCTCAGATAGGAAATATATGCCCAGACCACATTCAGTTCAGCGTTACTGTCATATCCCCAGACCTTTTCCATAATCCGTTCTGTCGGAATTACGTTTTTCGGATTACTCATCAACAGTTCCATCACCTGAAATTCTTTATTAGCCAGATGAAAATTTCCAGATGGTGATGATAATTCTTTTGTCGCCTGATCTAAAGAAATATTTCCAAACTGCAATGTACTTGTGACTGCTGTAGTCTGTGTTCTCGTCATTGCACGGATTCTTGCCAGAAGTTCCTTACTGGCAAATGGTTTGGTCAGATAGTCATTTGCTCCGTTATCCAACCCTGCAACCTTGTCATCAACTTCTGATTTTGCAGTCAGCATCAAAATCGGAACCTGATTGCCTTTTTCCCGGATCTTCTGAAGTGCAGTCATGCCATCCATTCTTGGCATCATAATATCCAGAATTACACCATCGTATTCCCCCATCTCCAGATACTCCAGTGCTTCTACACCATCATACACTGCATCCACCGTATAACCATTGTGTTCCAGTATCGCCGTCAATGCTTTAGATAAAGACTGCTCGTCTTCCGCCAGTAATAATTTCATCTGTCTTCACACCCTTCATACTCTTTTTCCTTCATTTTACCAGAAAAACTTTAAATATAACTAAAAAATTAGTTCTATTCTATATGATAGGATTTCAATTTTTTCCTGCGTTCTTTATAATCAGGCATATACTTCTCTACCACATTCCAAAATGCATTCGAGTGATTCATCTCTTTTCTGTGTGCCAGTTCATGCACTACTACATAATCAACCAGGTCTTCCGGCACAAATAACAACCGATTATTAAAATTCAAATTTCCCTGACTGCTGCAGCTGCCCCATCGTGTTTTCTGGTTACGCATAGATATCCTTCCATATGTGACGCCCATTATTTTTGCATAATATTCAACTTGCCTTTCTATATATTGTCTGATCTTCGCTTTTCCTTCTTTCGTTTCAACCGGCGGAAGAATCTTCGACGGATCTACCGCATTCGCTCCACGTTTCTTTCTTTCTCCAAACTCTCCTGCCACATCATCCTGATTGTTTCCAGCCAGGCTCCATTCCTGCCGCTTTCTGATAATCCACGCTTCATGTTCCCGGATAAATCTTTCTATAATCTCTCTTGGTGCCCGCATTGGAACTCTTGCATTTACTGTACCATCATATTTCACTTCTAACCCCAGTGTTTTCCTTTTTGATCGTATAATCGGAATCTCTATTGTTTCATTATCTGTTTGTAAAATGTATTTCATCTTTTTATCCTTTTTTGCATCTTATTATCAAACTATTTCTAATACTTTTTTAATCATTATAAAGTACTCTTTTATAACATAAAAAGACAGAAATCAATTTGATTTCTGTCTTTAACTCCCCGAGTTGGGTTCGAACCAACGACCCTTCGGTTAAC
>CAVBHX010000082.1:0-9858 GCA_963595255.1 bacterium | reverse complement strand
CCGGACTTGCACCGGCTAGTGTGGTCCAGCTTCGCTGGACACACGGCGATAAAAATAGCAGATAGCCCATAAGTATAATAAAGCTATCTGCTAATCATTTTATATTTATTATTTTAAATTTCTTTTATAATCTTTTTCACTTCTGAAATATCAATTTCCAGCATTTCCGAAATTTGCTCTGCCGAATATTTTTTATCTAATTTCTTTTTAACCTGACTCACAAGAAACCTTTTTTCTCCTTCGGCAATTCCTTCCTGTTTTATCAATATCTTTTCTTCCCATGATTGCATATACTTCACCTCTGTCTTTTCACTTGCTTTAATCTGACAAACTCGTCTATGCATCTTTTGAATCCGTTCACTTCTACACTGTTCTGACACTTCATCTGTACTGTGTTCCATATATTTCAAAAGCTCTATCAGCTCTTGGGATACTAACTCCGGATGTATGCCCCTGGTATTCAGGAATATCCTTGTTGCACCATCATCCAGCTTTAGTTCCGGAACTTCCTCACATCTCATCTGAAACGTGTAGCGATATAAGCCATATCCGAACAAATCAAATGGCGTAATCATCACAATTAAGACTTCATTCAATAAATTGAAATCAGCAACTCCCAGCGGCAACAGTTTACTATCGATGATTCCCTGATACAGCCGGCTTCTTTTCGAAAGATTATATGTATTCTCTTTTTGTGCCTCCACTTCATATATCACATCATCTTCATCTATGGCATAAACATCCAGCCGGATCTGCCGATTATCTGTAGATGTTCTCTGTTCTTTTTCTGTCTGTGGTGGATGTTTCAGACTCGTATTCTGACTCAGTATAATATCTAACATCGTCCTTACATTCTCCGGGTCATCCATCGCTTCATCGAACAGGAATTTGTCCAGCAAGTTTAATTCTTTTAATGATTTTCTTTGGTTCATAAGCAGTTAGCTCTCTTGTACAGATATAATACCTGCAAAAGAAGAACCGTTTATCTTTATGGATATCATAGCATATATTTTTTATATATACCAGTATATATGAACAACTTCCTTTATCAGGCATGTATTTATCTGTTTTCCGTGGTTTTCATTTTGGATTCTAGCCCGAATATCTGGGCCTGAAGTAAATGAATTGGTAAATATAGATACGTTTGCAGATATTAGAATTCATCTGCGTGTCGATAGAATAACATGCCTGATTTCTGTTTTCAATATCAATTTTAGAAATACTGATTTTTTGTGAACTTTCTACAACTCCTTCATCTTCCCAAGAATCTCCTGATAAAACCTCTCCTGCTCCCCGTTGTTCTTTAGACCTTTCAGGACCTATCATGCCAAATATTTTTTCTCTCTCATATCATATATCGAGATGATGCAGACCAGATACTCCCCATAAATTTCATACCGGAATATCCCATCATATTTCCTGACAATATCCTGTATGTTCTTCATTCCATATCCATGAAGTGCCTCATCTTCTTTTACTGATACAAATCCCTTCTGATCCTGTACCGGCATTTCCGTGATTGCATTTGAAGTCTCAATATACAATAAATGATTTTTCTTTTTAATCTTAATCTTTATCCTGAATCCGTTCACAGGCTTCCAACGCATTATCCAGAAGATTGCCGAAAAGCGAAATGATCTCCCTGTCTGAAAACGGGAGGGTTGCAAATACTTCTGTCTCAATCTGCATATCCGTCTCTTTCTCTTCTGCATCTTTCGTTTTTTGATTGAGGATCATATCCAGCATGCGGTTACCCGTCCAGATCTGATAGCTGTCATCCAGCATATCATCACTTAATTCATTCAGATACTGGTGCAGTCCTTCCCAGTCTCTCTCCTGATCGTATTTTTTCAATGCAAGCAGGTGATTTTTCATATCATGTACGACCTTCCGGCTCTTTAACATTTCCTGATATTTTTCTTCCAGCGCTTTCACTTTTACCTGCAGCAACTGTTCGTCCCGCTCTTTCAGTTCTGTCCTATGCTTTGCTGTCTCCGTATCCCATGCAGCCGCCTCGATATCCAGAAACATCCAGATTCCGATCATACCTATGAATATCACCATATACATATAGATTCTAAGCTTGAACAGCGCACTGTCATCCAGATAGATATACGAAGCATCCAGATATAAGAAAAAAAGAATGATGGCAAGAACCCATACATACCTGTGTATATCAAACGTTTTGATTCCTTTCATATGCCTGTACAATTGCCACAGTTCGATCACCTGCATCACAATCATGAATACTATGATCATGGTAAATGTCACTGCTGCAAAGCCGGAATATTTCCACAAGATCTGATGCCCAGATAAGAAAATGTGATCATATGCCTGAATGCAGCTTCTTTTCTGAAAGATTTCGAACAGATAACCATGAATCGTGCGATACCCTCCGTCTATACGGATCCATGGTAAGAAGAAATATATCTGCAGCACAATCCCCATAAAAACATCGGCTTTCCGCTTTCTCGTCCATTCTTTCATTCTGCATTTCTCCAATACTCCATGATCTGTTTCTTCACATCCTGTATAATCTCTGTTCCCGCCTGAATCTTAAGTCCGTCTTCCAGATAGACGGCATCTGTTGTAATCCGGTCCACATGATCAATATTGATAATATAACTTCTTCCGGCAAATATAAAAGCTGGATTTTTCAGTTCTTCGAAAATCTGGTGCAGTGCCAGACGTTCTTTGTATTCACCGTTTACCGTTACCACTTCAACATACTTCTGCCCTTTGACCTTGCGGATACAGATAATGTCTTTATAATACAGTTTTCTTTTGTCTGTCACACTGCCGATCCATAGGAAATTCTGACTCTCTCTTTGTTTTTCCTGATATATTTTCCGCAGCACCTCCGGCAGCCGCTCCTTCATATCTCTTTTTAAAATATATTGATACGCCTCCAGCACATAACTGTCCACAGCAAATTCGGCGTACGATGTCAGGAATACCAGACAGATATCTTTTTGTTCTGCCTTTAAAATTCTTCCCAGCTCGATCCCGCTTTTTCCCGGGAGATCAATATCTGAGATAATTACATCGTAGTGCTTCTTAACTTCCAGAAATTCTTCGGCTGTTTTATATATTTCGGTGGTTACATCCTGCGCCTGCAGTTTCTCGAATTCCCGGCTGATAAGCTCTGCCACTTCTCTCCTTGTATGTTCTTCATCTTCTATCATTGCTATCTGAAACATTTATATTCTCTCCGTATTGATTCACATCATTATTGCGTTCATTGTACCACGATTGTTATAAATATTGTTATAACTGGCCATGAATTCCGGGATTTGTGGCCATGAATTCTTGAAAAACGTCCCCTGATACGACGAACTTGCCACTGGCAACTACTTACAAATGCTTTGGCAGCCGGCAGCTCCTTCTTACGAACGTATGGCAATAACAAAAAACTGCTATTTTACGATATTCACCTTAAAATAGCAGTTCTTTTATTTCAATTATTTATCATATTTTCCGTAATATTCCTAATCTTTCTAAATATCAGATCATACGCTTTCCATTTCCAGCATACATTCCATCTATTCTGCTTTATTCAGCCCCATATCCTCGCATGCTTTTGTCACCGGAACTTCCACGATCACAGAACTGTCATCAATCTCAACCGAATATGTCTTATGGATCAGACAGTTCACCGGATCTTCTGTTGCAACCACTACTGCAAGTCTGTGACCAGGCTCTACGGTATATCTTGTCGCATTGAGATATACGGTATAATCATGATATTCACCTTTTTTAAGCTCGATGCTGTTCTGTGCCGTTTCCGGTGCGTAACCTGCTTCCGGATTACACAGATCGGCAAATGCACGTGTGATCACGCGGTATTTTTTATGTACAGTATTAAATTCTGCCTCATCAAATGCCGGAAGATCTCCACCATTAATGATTCCGCCTTCTTTTACTGTCGTTACCGGAACGATGTTTCTTTCCGGGTCTACGGTCTGGATGCTGTCGAATTCTTCGTCGCATACATCACAGAGAAGCACTGCAATCTCTACATCATCCATCTTACCGGATACTTTGGAATTGCCAAGCTGCATGGTCAGTGTATCTACGTCGTTTCTGTTTTCCGGATCAAAATCCGTTTCAATATTACCGTCTTTTAATGCTGCCTTTAAGTTCAGGCATACGGTTCCCTGTACCGTAACCGCTTCGTCAAATGTCTCGGTCACATAGCGCTGTGCCATATTTGTAGACTTCTGAGCCATCACATCGTCAAAGTTTTCTGCACTGACACCGGCTTTCTCCCAATCTGTGTCAATGACGGTCTTACTATCCTCTTTAGATGCGAGCTTCATAGTATGCTCTGTTTCCCATGTACTTTCTGTTTCCCATTTTTTCTGATCATAGTTTGTCTGTGCAAGTACTTCCGGCATCTCTTCGGCACCATTTTCTACACCATACAGATAATGAGAGATCCATTCATTTACGATATCATCATAGAATTTTCCATCGATCAGGATTCCGTAATTCTTATTCGCCATGGTCGGTGTGATATGTGGACCCTGATGAAGGATCAGTTTCACTGTCTGTCCTGCCTGTTCAAATGCGGTATGCATCATTTCGAACTGCTTTGTAGATACATTTTCATCATTGAATCCATGTACGATCAGCGCACTGCACTTGATCTGGTCTGCATGCAGACGGTAGTTTCCGGCTCCCCAAAAATCCGGATCATAATCGAATCCGCATTTTAACTGCTGAAGACTTAATTCATGATGGAATGCTGCAATATCATCCAACTGTTTCTCAGATAATGTCTCATCGTTATAACGGCTGGAACAGAAATATGCCAGGAAGCTGTTCAGCATCTCTTTCGGCCAGTAGCGCTGTGCACCCTGCATATTCTGCTGTGTATACCAGTCTGCGATACCTGCAACCGGAACGATTGTTTTCAGGCCTTCTACACCTGTGGTTGCAACTGCAAACGGCATGGTTCCGGCATAAGATCTTCCGGTCATGGCAACATTTCCATTCGCCCAGTCTGCCTTCGTCTCGATCTTTCCGTCACGATCTGCGTAAGCCACTCTGTCGCCATGCAGCCATTCTACAACAGATTTGAATGCATCTCTTTCATACTCTGAACCGACATAATTGAATCCGTCTGATCCAAGTGCTCCGAATCCGGCACTTACAACGACTGCAAAGCCGCGCACCAGATAATAATTGAAGTTATCCAGATTTTCATATACCATGCTGTTATTATTACCTTTATCCGGATAATACCAGTCTGCCGGATCTGCCTTTAACGCAAGATCCATGGCACTGATCGTTCCTTCCGGGATACGTGCAGGCACTTCTTTGTCAAGATCTGCAAAATCAAATTTGCGGTATTCTTTGCTTTCCACTTCTTTCATATGATCGTATCCGTCTGCCTGTACACCGGCACAATACGGACGTGCCTCATATAACGTCGCTGCCTTATAATTGCCTTCTACGGCACTTCTTGGAACCTGGATGAATGCCTTAACGAGATCTCTCTTTCCGTCTCCGTCCATGTCATAGTCAGATTCCACATATACACAGTATCTTACGATACTTGATGTCGCAGGATCGTATTTTTCTCCTGTCTTTCCGTCTGTGAATTTGAAAACAGGCTGTGCAAGTCCATTTTCGAATACCGGTACTTTACTGTAATTCTTTTCTTCCATTGTAAAAACCTCTCTGATTCAATATTTTACCTGAGGAATATTGTACCACGCATTTCGGAACCGGGCAAATTTTCTTTCTGAAAATATCTGGAAATGACTGATAAAAATTCGCAACAGTAGAATAGATACTTTGGTATTAGAAAAATGCGTAAAAACAGTTCTTTATCTGTTTTTACGCATCTGTAATATATCCAAAATCGTATCATACACTGACGGATTGTCTTTGATCACAATCGCCAGTTTTTCTTTTGCCTGATTCAGCTGATGAAAAAGAAGTCTCACATCTGATTTTTGGTCCTTTTTGTCTCTACACGTTGTTATACAAGTTGTCTCATAAGCATCTTCACAAATCTTTCTCGTACGGAGATAACCGTCCTCATCATAATAATACCGTTCATCCAGTACGACCACCAGACAGTTCACATCCCGCACCGCCGAATCCGCAAGCTTCGTCTTTCTATCATTTGTCTTAACATTATTTACCTGGCTATCATTTATCTGAACATCAATTGCTGGATCAGCACTTATCTGAGCATCAATTGTCTTATAACGATATCCTCGTCTCGCATAGCCTTGTAATAAACATACTGCTTCTGTATCATCATTCGCATACACCACTTCAATATTGGGATATCCCTTCTGCCCTTTTCGCCGCGACAGATCCATCATGTTCTGGATAAAGGAAGAAAGTTCCGCATTTGTACGGATACGGTTCGTCAGATGAAAACTTTGCACATCCGGCAGACCTGCAAGTCTTTGCGATATTTCACGATCCAGTTCTTCCGGCGAAATCATATCTTCCGTATCGCTTGAAAAGATCACCGGAATCTGCTTTTTACGCGCTTCTAATACCTTTAATTGTTCCCCTGAAAGCAGATGTGCTTCATCCACCAGAATGGCACTGTATGATTCTAAAAATGTATCAGATGGTTCTTCTGTACACATGTTTTCATTCATTGTCTGCCTTACTAACTGAAGTGATAACTGACTGGCAGACAGAAAATCAATCCGGTGCAGACGTTTATGTAAAATTCTCCAGTCCTCTCCTGATTCTCCACAATGAATCATGCAGACCCTCTGACGTACCGACAGCTTCATCGCAAGATCATACAGAAGCAACGTCTTTCCCGTTCCCGGAAGCCCACTGAACCAGTAATAGCCGGAATGTTTTGTCCGAATTCCTTTTAAAATCTGCCGTTCAATATCTCTTTGCTGTGCCGTCAGAAAATATTCTTTCTGTAAAAAGCGTTCCGGCTCTCTGAGCGGTGAAATCAGATAGAGTTCTGCACGGAATAATTCTTCGATATTCCCGTCATAATCCGGACTTTCTCTTTTTAAGCTTCTGCATAATTCATCCCAGTCTGCCTCTGCGATATGATCATGATTCGTCAGTCTTACCAGACGGTTCTGGCTGCTGATATAAGTATATGAATGAATCGTTCTTCCAAGCACCGACAGATAATATCGATTCTGCAGAAGCTGTCTGCGGATAGCCTCATCCGATACCACACCACTTTTTAACTCAATATTTACAATCTGGTCTTCTTTGATCTGAAGAAGATCAAATTCTTTTCCCAGTCTCGGAATCTGAAACGAATAAAAGAAACGAAGTGCATATACATCCTCCATGCAGGTTTCCAATTCGGCTGTCAGTGCTTTCATACTTTCCAGTTCCCATTCCCGCATTTTCAGAAAATAGTCTCTTCCGGATAACTGACGTTCCAGTTTTTGCAGCTGTTCGATATTCTGATTTCTTGTGATCGTATAAATGGATATGGATTTCATTTTTTAATCTTTAACCCTCTCAGATATTCTTTCTGCTCTGGCGTGATCCGGTAACTTTCGACAGCTTTCTGGATCGTCTTATTATGCGTCCAGACATCTAATTTTTGCTTTTCGATAAACGGGAGAATCTTATCATACTGCTTTGCAAGCGCCGTCGCAAAATACCATGCACGCATCATATTTACATAATATTCCTCCGAACGGATCTGCGCCACTTTCTCCGGGTACTCCATCTGAAATGCATCTTCCAGATAATAGCGCATCAGCATACTGATACCGAACCGGATGGTATATGTATGGTCGGATTCCATCCATCGGTATACTTCATCTATGAATGTATCCAGATGTTTCTTCACGACCTTGACCGCAAGCATATCGCAGGTCGCCCAGTTATCAATATACGGAAGAAAACGTTCCAGTTCTTCCAGACATGTGTCATAGTCTTTAATCTGTTCAATCAAAAGTCCGTGTAAATTATTTTCTTCGTAGTACTGATGTTGCAGTATCTGTAGATATTCTTTTGCTTCATCCGTTTTTCCATACTCCTTCGCAAATGTACGAAGCACCGGCGTCCGGACACCGATGATCTTTTCTTTGTTGACTGTCGGCATTAGTTTTGCATGGAAGTCACGGTATTTTAAGTCTTGCAACTCAAAAAGATGGGTTTGTACGTTGGTTATAATTGTGGTTTTGTTCATAAATTTCCCTCTGGTACTTTCTATATTATCTTCATTTGCATATCTGTATCAGATTTCCAGTAATTCTTCACTTTTGCATCCCAGAATTTTTGCAAGTTTCAGTACATCAATAGCCCTGGTATGGTTAATATCCCGCTGTCTCTGTTCGAAAAGCTGAATCTGTCTGAGTGGTACATTCGATAATTCTGCCAGTTCTCTCTGAGATAACCCTGAAATTAATCTTATTCTTTTCAGATTGGTGTCTGTATAAAAGGCGTCCCATCGTTCATTTATCTCATCAACAAACTTTTGAATATCCATTTCATGATAGACATCATACATATCTAACAGTTCCTGTATAGACACTACTTTGTATATCTTTATAAATGTCCTTCCTGTATACCACTGATAATATGCCAGTGCCCAGCCTGCCCAGTATTCCGGTGACTTGTCCAGATACATTTCATCCTCTAATTCCTGCATCTCTATCCCCGCAGAATGTATGATTTCTTTTACAATCTCACATCCGGTCTTTCCGGCAATATATGTTGAATTGCCATTCTGAAATTGTGAAGAAACATCTGACACAAGAAACATCTGATAAAATGAATCCGGATCAAATGCATACGTATTAACTGCATAATCAAGCATATCTCCTAATATTCTCTGCGCTGATACAAGATAATCTTCAGAATAAGCGTGGATCATCATTTTTCATTTCCTCCCTCATGATATCCAGAATAAATAGTTCCTGAATATCTGCTTTCTGACTGCGTCGGAGCCGGTATTCTTTTCTTGCTTCTCTTTCCCGTTCTTTTTTTCTTGCATAATATATTTCAGCATCCACCAGTTCATGCCCCAGATATCTTATCAGTTCAAATGCTTTTGGACTTTTGAGCACGATCTGTTCTCCCAGTTTACCAAGCCTCATGGCTTCTGCAAGCTTTTGCATCGATATAACACCTGCAACAAAATCCTGTGCAAAAGCAAAATATGAATCATCCGCCCGATATCCTATGATCACATCATATTCTGAAATATCCGGCAAAAAATTATCTTTCAAGTATTTTTTTGCCTCTTCTGCAATACTTCCTCTCTGCCAGTATGTCCGGTTATCTGCAAGTAATGCCAGCCAGTTCAGAATATTGTACTCTGAGCTGTTCAAATTTAATATGTTCAATTCAGATAATTCTAATTCATAACGATTGACATATCCATTTGCCTGCTTTGCACATGCCCATTCTCTGGCAAGTTCTATCTCTTCCGTACAGTAAAATCCTTTTCCATAATCATTATTTCTTGCACCTTTTCCATATTGCGGTATTGTGATGATATTTTGTGAACCATGGTATAATGTTTTTTTCATTATGATCACTCCAAGTTTTTCTTTTATTATATCGCTGTGGAGATACATGCACAAGAACTATTTTTCTATTTAGTTCATCATCGTGGCCTCTCGGTCCATGAGAAAGACTTGGTATTGTGTTTGTTGCTGGATGTCACGATGCAGAAGTTCTAAGGCATTCCGCCTTCCCTAAGGGCAAAAGCCACTCCGCTCAAACTCACCCCTACGGGGCTCAAACAGTTCGCTCCGTGTCTTTAACGGGAAGTCAAACTGCCTAAGAACTTCTACACATCGCGCCAAAATACGCATCAAACACAATACCAAGTCTTTCTCATGTCGTGATTGGCCAATGATAATGAATTCAATAGAGGGATTGTAA
>CAVBHX010000081.1:0-10551 GCA_963595255.1 bacterium | reverse complement strand
GATTGAGGATAACGACAATGACAACCTTACCATTCCACAGGTCGTCAACCGTCTTGGCATGGTGTTCTTCCTGCTCATTTTAAATCTCGGTATCACAATATTTATCTTCCTGCTTACCGGCATGATGTTATTTTCCCAGATACTTTTTATCATATATGCCATGTTTTTACCTATCAGTTTTTTACTGTCCATGATACCGACCTATGAAAATATGGCGAAACAGGCAGTTGTCCGTGTGTTCAATGCCATTATGACAAGAGCCGGAATCACACTGATTGTGACAGTGGCATTTTCGATTTCCAGTATGTTCTACAACATCTCCACGGACTACCCGTTTGACTGTTCTGGTCTTACCCAGTGGTGCTACGGAAAAGCCGGAATCAGCCTGCCACGAACCGCACAGGCACAGTATGACGCAACCCAGCATATCCCATTGTCACAGGCACAGGCTGGCGATTTGGTCTTTTTCCATTCCACCTACAATACCAGTGATTATGTTACCCATGTAGGAATCTATGTGGGAAACAATCAGATGTATCATGCCGGAAATCCAATCGGCTATACCGATTTGACCTCTGCCTACTGGCAACAGCACATCATTTGTGCCGGAAGAATCAAACAATAGAAAGGACTTGAAATATGTTTAAGAAGAAAGAAAAAACAGAGAAAGCACCTAAGAATAAGAAAGTGCGTACCATGAAAGTCGGGACACATAAAAAATCTGTCCTGCTGTTGTGGGCGGTGCTTCTGGCAAGCACCAGCTTTGGTGTGTATAAGAACTTTACCGCCATTGACACCCACACGGTACATGAAAAAGAAATCATTCAGCTAAGATTGAACGATACCAACGGTATTGAGAATTTCGTCAAGAACTTTGCGAAAGTCTACTACTCATGGGATACCAGCAAGGAAGCCATTGAAGCAAGAACAACGGAAATCAGTAAATACCTTACCAAAGAATTACAGGACTTGAACGCCGATACCATCAGAACGGACATACCAACCAGTGCTACGGTTACAAATGTGCTGGTCTGGAATGTAGAACAGTCTGGAACGGACGATTTTACCGTTGCCTACGAAGTAGATCAGCAGGTAAAAGAGGGAGAACAGACACAGACAGTCACAGAAAACTATACTGTAACCGTTCATGTGGATAAGGACGGTGCAATGGTCATTACCCAGAATCCTACCCTCGCTCCGGCAATGCAGAAATCAGAGTATGAACCGAAAGCACAGGAAAACGATGTCAGTGTCAGCTCCGATACAGTCAAGGACGCTACCGCTTTCTTGGAAACATTCTTTAAGCTGTACCCGACAGCTACGGAAAAGGAACTTGCCTATTATGTCAAAGACGGTGTGCTTGCTCCTGTATCCGGCGACTATGTATTTTCGGAACTGGTAAACCCTGTATTTACCAAAGACGGCGATAACCTCAAGGTCAGTGTGTCTGTGAAGTATCTGGATAACAAGTCGAAAATGACACAAATTTCACAGTATGAGCTTGTGCTTCATAAGGACGATAACTGGAAAATTGTAGAATTATAAGATGAGAAAAGTGTATAAGTCTATTATTCTTTGGCGGTCAGTTTATTCCTGACCGCCATTTCTAAAATATTCTTTTAAAATTTCACAGAAAGATTCCAAAAAAGCGTTCGACTTTAAAGATTTATAGTACATACCAAAAGAAATGTCGGCAAGTCCGCTCAAAGGAATAATTGTTAGTGAAGGATCAGTAGGTGCATAAATTTCCGGCATTAAAAATATTCCATATCCAGCTTTGGCGAGCATAATTGCTGTGACAGCGGACTCACAAAAATGTAAATCTGCCGGATCACGTCCATTCATCAGTTTTCCCCATATTTGAATATCAAAAAAGGTCGATTTTGTCGGTTCGTATAAAATCAGATTTGCTTCGGATAATTCCTGCATGGTCAGTTGCGTCCGATTGGCAAAAGGATGAGTAACAGAACAAATACATACGGTGGGACTCTTGGTTAATTCTTTGTATATTCCGGGGGTATTTCGTTTATTGTCCGGTTCTTTGATTGATAGAAGAATATCTATTTTATCCTCCATCAGAAACTGATATAAACGTGCTTGCGATGATGCCATACGAATGTTCACATGGACATCAGGATATACCGAGGAAAATGATTTTAATATTTCAGGGAGTTCCAACAGAAATCCATCACTATGACAGCCGATGCGAAGCTCAGGAAACTCTTGTGCATGAATAACCTCATAGCGTTTTTTTACTCGCTGTGTTGTGGCTACAATTGTTCTTGCATCATCAAGAAGCAAAAGTCCTGCTTTGGTAAGTTCAACGGAATGGGTAGAACGATTAAACAGGGCAACTCCAAGCTCAGATTCCAAAGATTTTATCTGGTGAGTAACAGCAGGCTGCGTAATATTTAAACGTTCCGCACTTCTAGCAAAATTCAATGTTTCTGCGACTGTTAGAAAGCAGGTTAGTTGAAAACTGTTCATAATGGATAACCTCCTACGTTCAAAACGGTAATAAAAATGTTTTATTAAGCATAACGTATTTTGAATTCCATTTCAAGTGGGAATCGCCTATACTTTCGTATGTGCCTGAAATGTTTAAACACTAACAAACTCAGTATTCACAACGGAAGGAGGCGAGCAAGATGGACGAACATAATCTGTTGCGGATGTTGAAACAGCTAAGTGTTTCTCTTGAACAATATCAAAAAAGTAATATGCAGTATCTGGATTTATCACCAGCACAGGCATTGATCCTGTCTTATTTGCTGACGAGGAAGAACAGCTTGCCTGTTGCGGCAAATATGCAGGAGGATCTTGGTCTTTCAAGAGCAACAATATCCATGCATCTAAAGAAACTGAGACAGTTAGGATATATTCAAACGGAAGTTGTTTCAGCAGATAACAGGAAAAAGGAGATTATTCTGACACAAAAAGCTTATAGCATAGAGGAATCATTGAAAGCTTTACAAATTCAGCAGGAAGAATGTCTTGGACGGGGAATTCCAGAAAAGTATATGGATAAGCTGGAAGAAAATCTCCAAACCATGTTATCAAATATACGAGATGAAAATGCATGATGGCATGTATAAATGAAGTCGGAGGTATGACATGATAAAAACATTATTGAAAAGTGTCCGGCAATACAAAAAGGAATCTATTCTGACACCAGTTTTTGTATCGCTGGAAGTGGCTCTTGAGTGTATCCTTCCGCTGGTCATGGCAGAGCTGATTGATCAGATGACAGGAGAAACTATGGAACCGATTTTGAAATTAGGCATCGCACTGGTAATTATGGCAATGCTTTCTCTGGTGTTCGGAGTCCTTTCTGGAAAGTATGCGGCAACTGCATCTGGTGGTTTTGCCAAAAATCTGCGAGAGGATATGTTCTTTAAAATACAGGAGTTTGCTTTTGCAGACATTGATTATTTTTCTACATCATCGTTGGTAACAAGAATGACAACGGATGTCACGAATATCCAAAATGCTTATCAAATGATAATTCGTATTACTGTCCGTACACCGCTGATGATTATTTTTTCCATGATTATGTGTATGACAATAAATGTCAAAATGGCACTTATCTTTCTTGCATTATTGCCAATTCTTGGAGTTGTTCTGTTTGGAATTGCAATTTACGTTTTCCCGGTATTCAAACGGATTTTTCATAAGTATGACGCATTGAATAATTCCGTTCAGGAGAATGTTTCTGCAATTAGGGTTGTAAAATCTTTTGTTCGTGAAGATTACGAAAAAGAAAAATTCAACCGGGCAGCAGAGGATGTATGTAATGATTTTACAAAAGTAGAAAAAATATTAGCAATCAATAATCCCTTTATGATGTTTTGTATTTATGCCGCTTTCATGCTTGTAAGCTATTTCGGTGCAAATATTATCATCAATACAGCTGGTTCCAGTCTTACGACCGGACAGTTATCTTCGCTGATCAATTATGGCGTTCAAATACTTGCTTCCATGATGATGCTGTCGATGGTATTTGTAATGACCAGCATGGCAGCGGAGTCTGCAAATCGTGTCGTGGAGGTGCTGACATGGGAAAGTACACTGTCTTCACCAGAAGAAGGCATTCGTGAAGTGCAGGATGGAAGTATATATTTTGACCATGTTTCTTTCCGCTACAATACACAAAGCAAAAAAGAGGCTTTATCGGATGTAAATTTGAAGATTGCTTCTGGTCAGACAGTAGGAATTATGGGTGGAACTGGTGCTTCCAAAACCACCATGATTCAGTTGATTTCCCGTCTATATGATGTCAGCGAGGGCTGTGTTTCTGTAGGCGGTCATGATGTAAGGGAATACGATTTGGATACGCTCCGTGATGCTGTTGCTGTAGTTTTACAGAAAAACGTATTGTTCTCCGGCACTATCAAAGAGAACCTGCGATGGGGCAACAAGGAAGCTACGGACGAGGAATTGATTCAGGCGTGCAAATCTGCACAGGCAGATGAATTTATAAGGCAGTTTCCAGATGAATATGATACTTATATCGAGCGAGGAGGTTCTAATGTGTCTGGAGGTCAGAAGCAACGTTTGTGTATTGCAAGGGCACTTCTGAAAAACCCGAAAATTTTGATTATGGATGATTCAACTTCTGCGGTAGATACAAAAACGGATGCTTTAATCAGAAAGGAATTACGTACCGTGATTCCAGAAACAACAAAAATCATTATTGCACAGAGAGTTTCATCGGTTCAGGATGCGGATATCATTCTTGTGTTAGATGGTGGCAAAATTGTGGAACAAGGTACCCACGAGGAACTTCTGGCTCGGAAAGGAATTTACTGGGAAGCCTATGAGACGCAAACAAAGAGCAAGGAGGCGGTTTAAAATGAAAGAAAGACAGAAAAAACAAGGCAGTTTTGGACGCCTGATTCGGTATTTATTCCGGTATTATCCGGCTCATCTCATTATAACAATGGTTTGTATTGTCATCAGTTCCTGTGCATCCGTAGCTGCTACTGCATTCATGCAGCGTTTGATTGATGAGTGCATTACACCGGGAATTACATCTGGCATGGATGCGGTATGGGAGAAGCTCGTTTCTATCCTGACATTCATGGGAGTTATTTATGTGATGGGTGTTGTGGCAGCCTTTGTTTATACAAGAATCATGGCAGTTGTCACACAGGGAACATTGAAACATTTCCGAGTAGATATGTTTGAACGAATGGAAAGCCTGCCAATTAAATATTTTGATACTCATGCCCATAGTGATATTATGAGTACCTATACAAATGATACGGACGCTATCAGGCAAATGATCGGACAGAGCTTGCCACAGTTGTTTCAGGCTGCACTTACTATGTTGTCAATTATTTTTCTGATGTTATACTACAGTATCTGGCTGACTTTGGTTGTATTCATTTTTGCTCTTATCATGCTGTGGATTACAAAGAAATTTGGAGGAACCAGTTCAAAATATATGGTGGAGCAACAGAAATCTCTTGCTGAAGAAGAAGGATTTATCGAAGAAATTATGGATGGACAAAAAGTTGTAAAAGTTTTCTGCCATGAAGAAGAAAGCAAAGCAGATTTCGTAAAGCTGAATGATAAATTGTTTAAGGATGGTGAGACTGCAAATGTTTACGGAAATGTGCTGGGACCTATTTTAAACAATATGGGGAACCTGATGTATGTGCTGTTGGCGATTGTTGGTGCAATGCTCATTTATTTTGGTGTGACAAATGTAGGACTTGCCGGTACAGAAATAATTTCAGCCGGTGTGATTGTTTCTTTCTTGAGTATGGCACGACAATTTTCTCAAACTATTTCTCAGATTTCTATGCAGGTATCCATGATTGCTATGGGTATAGCAGGTGCTACCCGTGTGTTTGAAATGATTGATGAAGAACCGGAATATGATGAGGGCTATGTTACCCTTGTGAATGCAGAGAGGGATTCACAAGGCAATCTTATAGAATCCGATCATGTCACAGGACTGTGGGCATGGAGACATCCACATAAAGCAGAGGGGACTGTGACTTATACAGAACTGAAAGGCGATATTCAGTTACAGCATGTGGATTTTGGTTATGTGCCGGGGAAAATGGTACTTCATGATGTTTCTGTGTATGCACATCCTGGTCAGAAGATAGCATTCGTTGGAGCAACTGGAGCTGGCAAGACGACGATTACTAACCTGATTAACCGCTTTTATGATATTGAAGATGGAAAAGTGCGGTATGACGGGATCAATATCAATAAGATCAAAAAGCCGGATTTACGACGTTCGCTGGGAATTGTACTCCAAGACGTTAATTTGTTTACAGGAAGTGTTATGGACAATATTCGATATGGTCGACTGGATGCTACGGACGAAGAATGTATTGCGGCTGCCAAATTAACGAATGCAGATAGCTTTATCACCAGATTGCCAAACGGATATAATACTATATTGACTGGAAATGGTGCTAACCTTTCTCAAGGACAGCGTCAGTTGCTTTCTATTGCACGAGCGGCAGTTGCTAATCCACCGTGTATGATTTTAGATGAGGCTACCAGTTCTATTGATACAAGAACAGAGGCACTGGTACAGGAAGGTATGGATAACCTGATGACAGGAAGAACTGTTTTTGTGATTGCATATAGGTTATCTACCGTTCGAAACAGTAAGGCTATTATGGTTTTGGATCATGGTCGTATTATTGAGCGTGGTGATCATGACACATTGATTGCACAGCATGGAACATATTATCAGCTTTATACAGGAGCATTTGAATTGGAATAAATGATTATTTCTGTAGAATGAAGTGGTAGAATGGAACATAATAAGTTTCAGAGAGTCTGACACTAAGATGTAGAGCCGATAATTTGTAAGTAACTGTAACTTATAGAGTGTCGGCTCTTATTTGTTGCCTGCGGAGCAGATCAACAAATAAGTGTTGAAGAATCTGTATAGAAAAACAGAGAAAAATAAGAAGCAAATCACTTCTTATCCTCTCTGCTGTTCAAGATACCGTCAATCGTACCTTGAATGATTTTTAATTCGTTATCACTCAATAAATCAAGTGACGAATCTATCTGACGGCGGGCTGTATTTTTTTCAACATTCTTCGCTGGATAGAAATACTCGTCAACAGATATATTGAACATGGTAACTAAATCATGGAATAACTGAAAGCTAGGGTGTTTCCCGATATTTTCAATATCTGCGATATGACGTTCTCCGTAAAAGACTTTATCGCCTAAATCATTTCTAGAAAGCCCTGCTTTCTCTCTGGCTTCTCTGATTGCCAGTCCTAAAGGACGAAAATCAAAGCTGTGCGTATCTTTCTTTTTTCTCATTTTTAATCACCTAGCATGAGTTTATACTTCATGTTATGTGATTAGAATGCGTTAAAAATTCATATTATATGCACTACAAATTCAATAAAAAATATTACCTCGTTCGGTAAATAAAAAAAACCGTTCTGTGGGTAATCTCTTTTATAATGTCCGAAAATATAGGGACGGTTTTGGTATAACCAGAGCTGTCCTTTTTCTATTTTCACAAGATTGCTCTGGTCAAGGAGCAATTGGTGATTCTAAGTAAAACAGGCATTCTATATCGACAACCGAATTTATTTTCTCTTTTTCTTAGTATATCATCAGCCTTTGAACATGAATTAAAAACTCATATATCAGATGTTTTAAAAACAGCCTATTTGTTATTGGTGCAAATAGGCTGTTTTCATATTTATAATAATTTTTTCAATCCTGCAACAAATCACACCCTGCCGTACAGATATGGTGCGGAAAGAGGGATACATACTTTTCACTTCATAGCGAAAGGGGGTGTGATTTTGAAACCATCAGACTTCCAAAAGACAATACAGTGTCAGTTTGACTGTAAGCTCAAAAAGGTTGTGAAAGGCATTGTCCGTAACTACCGCAAGGAATTAGCCAGACGACAGGCAAAGGAAGTATCCTTTTGTGAGCTTCCAGAGATTGTTGTTGAGAAATTGATTGTATGGGACGATTACGAAAGTGAATATACAACGTTCGATGTGTGCGGTACAGAAATCCGTGTACTTGATGAAGAACTTGCAGAAGCACTGAAACAGTTGCCGGAGCAGAGCCGAAACATTGTATTGATGTTTTTCTTCTTGGATATGAGTGATTCGGAGATAGGCGAAAAGCTGAACATCAACCGAAGCACATCATACAGGCACAGAAGAAATTCACTTGAAGAAATCAGAAAGCAGTTAAAGGAGAAGAAAACAAATGAAGAATAAGCAACATACACTTCCATCATTTTTTCTCATATCATCAGCCGTGGACGGTAACGAAAACGCCATAGAAAAGCTGTTGCTGTTCTATGAAGCCTACATATCAAAATGTTGTTTACGCCCGTTTTACGATGAATACGGTAACGTATACATTGTGGTTGATATGGAATTAAAGGGACGTATCAGAGAAGCCCTTTTGAAAATGATATGTGAATTTGAAATAGACGAACATTAAGTAATATTTGAGCGGAGCATGATTTAACAAACTCCCCTCTTTCCTGTTCAGCTTTTTCTTATCATTCTGTATCAGTCCATTTGTAAAAATGAATTGATACAGGCTGACAAGAGCCTAACAGTTCTTTGACAAGTGAATAAAGCAGTCAGATACGTTTGTGCTTGCAGTGAGCCATCAGAGATTGTACGCCGTGACTTTTCCAATCGGGAGATAGCGATTCATGCAATGATCTGGGAGCAACCGTTGGAAAAGTTGTTCTGCCATGACCTGCAACACAGGATAATGATACACCCGTATGACACGGTTCAGCCCACAGGAATGGGAATGGTTGAGATACCAGCGGAGCTTGCCGAAGCCGTCTGACTGTTTGTAAAAAAGCACATGGTAAAGGAGAGTGATACTTTTACTGGTGTGCAGAAAAATGACGATAATACAGGTCGGTAAAAGGAGGGCTGACAGATGAACAAAACAAAAGAAAGACCAACCTCACAGCCGATAACGGTAAATATAGATAAATTGTCTGCAATGTTATCTTGTGGTCATGCTACTGCAAGAAAGATTGGAGAACAGGCAGGAGCAAAAATTGTGATTGGACGCAGGGTTCTTTATTCGGTAGAAAAAGTCAAAAATTACCTCTCATATCTGGAAGAATAACCCCCTTTTTCATTTATGTTTCTTGTGATATATGGTATAATATTTATAGACATAACCACGTCATGAGAACAAAAAGGAGGCTATTACAGAAAGGAATGTTTCTCATGGCAAATAGCAGAAAAGACCATAAAGGAAGAAAATTAAGAGAGGGCGAAAGCTGGCGTAAAGATGGTAGATACAGTTACCGTTATACAGATATAAGAAGCGGAAAGCGTCTGACTGTATATGCAAGAGATTTACCGGAATTAAGGGAAAAGGAAAAGCAGATTGCAAAAGACTTGGAAGATAACATTTTAACTGATGGAGCAATCAAAAAACTTACTCTTAATAAATTGTTTGAAAGATATATGTCTACTAGGGAGCTGAAAGAATCCACTAGAGCAAATTATCTGAAAACATGGGAGAATCGTGTCAAAGACGAAATTGGAAACATCAAGGTTGTTCAGATTTTACCATCACACATCAAATCGTTTTACTCAAAACTTTCTAAAGCAGGATACGCATATTCTACAATAAAATTTATTAACAATATGATTTATCCGGCACTGGAAATGGCTGTTGATGATGATATTATCTGCAAGAATCCGGCAAAGTTTTCTATCAGTGATTATGGTAGACAGGCAGAAGAACGTATTGCCTTAACAGTTTTACAACAGGAAAAAATGCTGGAATTTGTGAAAAATAATCAAGTATACAACACCTACTATCCAATGCTCAGAATCATGTTAGGAACTGGTGTAAGGTGCGGAGAACTGATTGGATTGACTTGGGAAGATGTAGATGTCAGAACAAAAGCGGTAAGTATTGACCATCAGTTGATTTATAAAGATTTAGGAGATGGCTATAAATTCCATATTTCCACGCCAAAGACGGATTCTGGGATCCGAACTATCCCTATGACATCAGATGTACAAAGAGCATTTGAAGAACAAAAGAAATTGAACTTTATGCTTCAAAAAGGAAAAGATGTTGAGATAGACGGTTATAAAGGATTCATTTTCATGGCAAAATCCGGCAGACCGCTCATGCCTAGTGCGATAAACAATATCTTATATAATATTGTAGACGCATATAACAAAAAAGAAGTTCAAATTGCAAAGACTGAACATAGAAATGCTGAATTGTTACCAAGAGTATCCGCTCACATTATGCGACATACGGCTTGTACCAGAATGGCAGAAAAGAGAATGGACGTAAAAGTTCTTCAATATATTATGGGACACGCCCACATAGACGTAACGATGGACGTATACAACCATGTAAGTGAGATATCCAGAATTGAGAGCGAAATCACAAGACTGGAAAACGTAGCAATTAGCTGACACCAAAAATAAAAAATTGGTGTCAAAATGGTGTCAAATCAAGAAAAAGTGATGATTATAAGGAAGAAAAAGTGTTGCAAACCCCGTAAAATCAAGGTTTGCAAAAAAA
>CAVBHX010000080.1:0-10722 GCA_963595255.1 bacterium | reverse complement strand
TTTCTGTTTTTCTGTTGGATAAATCCGAAAGCGATATGCTATATTCAATACTTTTGCTCCCCCTTGCGTAATGAAACAATATATTTCCAGATTTCTTTTGCTCTTTCCAAAATCGAATCATCGGTTACTTTTCTTCGGTATTTTACTATCATAATCAAATGATAATACGTCAGATATACTGAATGTACATTATAATTCGCATTTTTAATATAGTCAACTTTTGTTTCCTATTGAATATATTATACCACATTTTCAAACGTAGAACAAGTGTTCTGCGTGCTTTTCTGCAATTCATCTCCCACCTATAGAGGAAGGAGAATTCTTGCTATATTTTGTTAAAATCGAATGCATTTTCTTCCAACTTTCTTTTCCCATCTACTGTACTTAATAATTTAACAGAATAGTAACGATGAGTAACAAAAGCATAAATATAGTTCCAATACTTGCCAATATACCAAATATTTTATTCACCTTTTCTTTAAATATCCATAAAAAAATATTGTATACAAAAACACCTATACACCCTCCCAAGGTATTTTCTATAATATCAGTTATATCAGAACGACCAATTGCAAATGCATATTGAACGATTTCAAACAAGAGACTTACACACAAAAAAGTCAAAATATTTTTTAAAAAAGTCCCATCTGTTTTTAACATTTTCATGTATATACCAAAAGGTACAAATATAATTACATTATTAACTATTTCTGATATATCAATTTCATGATTTACTATAGTTGCACCTTTAAATGGCATTAAGTTAATGCTACGTACTCTATCTATATTATCTATGGAAAACTGCAGTTTAAAAATTATAATCCAAACAAGTGCCGACAAATAAACAAAGAACAAAATCTTCAAACCAATATCCCAATATTTTTTCATAGTCTAATTTGCTCCTTCCTTTTTAACTAAAAAAGCCCAAGATAAATACTGTAACTATAATCCCCACCGGCACATACCGCATGCAACGCGGTTCCTGGAACCCACTTGCTGAACAGCTTTTCCTTTTCACCAGCTTGTGTATACACTCAAAACAAAAATATCCGATAAGTGCTCCGGCAACATTGGTAATAAGGTCATCTATATCTGTCGCTCTATACAAGGTAAATAACTGAACAATTTCAATAGAAAGAGACAGTCCAAAACCAATGAAAAATACATTTTTTATATTTTGATAATACTTGCTTATCACAGGACATAAAAATCCCAACGGAATAAATAGAAAAATGTTCAAAATAAATCCCAGACTAAATCCGTCACTAAACGGAATCAGATTAACATCCGGATTGAAGAACGCTTCTCCGAGCCCGGATAATCTTATATATTCTCTGAGCGTAGGAATCCCTACAATTTTTGTCAGCATGACACATAAGTAGTAATAGAATACCAATGATGCGATCAGTATTCTGATTCTCGGTATCATCCTGTTCTTCTTAAAAAGTATGAACAGCATTACACCGATTGCGATTACTCCAAGTAAAAAAACAGGATGAACAACAAGCAAGTCTTTCACCGCATCAAGCAGGCTAAGTTGAACAGATACATTTGATTGGTTATTTGAAATTGAATTCAATTTAACAGCCCCCTTCTCAATCTCGTTATGTTTTCTGTAATTAAGTTAACATATGGAGATTAAGAAAAGGCTGTTCGAAATCTTAATATTCTCTTTATTCCACGCCCCTGATCCGTTCAACAACCGTCCCGTTCTTTTCCAGAACCACCCACGTAATCACCGGAATCATGATACAGATCAGGAAACTGATGATCACTGCTGCCAGGATTGGAATCCCATTTCCATTAAGACCTGTATCGAACGTTACACATTTTTCACTCTCAATGCCCGGATCGCATTCAAAATTGCAAGGATCATAACTCCTACATCTGCGAAAATCGCAAACCACATATTCGCAATACCGAATGCTCCAAGTGCCAGACACGCAAACTTGATGATCAGAGCGAATACAATGTTCTGATATACGATACCGATACACTTCCGGGAAATCTTAATTGCCTTTGCGATCTGCATCGGTTCATCATCCATCAGAACAATGTCCGCTGCTTCAATGGCTGCATCGGAACCCATAGCTCCCATGGCAATACCGATATCTGCTCTTGTCAGTACCGGTGCATCGTTAATACCGTAACCTACGAATGCCAGTTTATCTTTTTCAGATTTCATTCTTAACGGTCTTTGATACACCGTTTTTTTATTTTTCCCACCTGACACAGGCTTTCTTCCCACAATGTGCCAGTCCGATATAGTGCACCTCTCCTGTCATCTCTGCATCATAATGTTTTTCTTTTATCTGTTCTACTGCCCTTTCTGCAATCTCATCCAGATCAGCTTTATCATCTTTTGTATACTTAAACTCCAGAATCAGATTCGGATATTGTACATTTTTCGAATACAGACAGATATCACTTCTTCCCTCTCCACTTTCCCGATTACTATGCACTATATAATCCCGTCTCAGAAATGCACACATTCCAAGCATCATCATATGATAACTGTTCTCGTCTTTCAGATCATGATACGACGGCAGTTCCAGAATAATCCGCTGATATTCTTCTGAAAATCTTTCCATCTGATTCCGCTTCAGTGCATTCAGCATCTTCTCCATCTGTCTTTCATCTATCTGCAGATGACACGCCGTCAGTTCTTTGAATACCTTCCACACTTCCAGATTCGGAACACGTACCTTACAGTAATCTTCATCAATCTGCTCTTCTACTGTCACGATTCCTGCGTTCACAAGTAATCCCCATAAAGACGCCTCATCCATTCTTTCGTAATATGCCATTGAAAAATCTACCGTCGTCTCGACTACACCATCCCGTATCAGAGTCTCATAATCTTTCTTGAATGATTCTCCCTGTGTCTCCAGTGCTGTCCTCAGAATACTGTTCTCACTTGTATTCACCCAGTAAGAGTCCATCTTCTTCCTGGCCGCATAGCAGGATACAGACCATGGATTATACACTTCTGTATTACCAAACTTATATCCGTCATACATCTTCTTCAGTTCCTCAGAAAATTCTACATTACAATAAGTAAGAAGTGCTCTCACCTCTTCTTCCGTAAATCCAAAACAGTCATCGTATTCCTCGTCCTGCACAGTACATACGATCAGATTATTAAGTCCTGAAAAGATGTTCTCTTTAGCAATTCTCTGGATACCTGTCAGGACAGCCTTTTCAAGAAATGAATTTCCTTTCAGTGATGTAGATAAGATTCCATTCAGTATACTTCTGACCTCTCCGTAATATCCTTCCGAATTTGCCGACATAAATGGTGTATCATATTCATCCAGAAGCAAAAAAACCTTTTTCCCGTAATACATATGAAGGACCTGACACAAAACACTAATGGACCGGATCAGGGCATCTTCCATATCTTTACTCTCTCTCTGGCTGTCACCTGAATTACTCAGTACTTCATAAACTGTATCATATTCTTTTATCTGAAAGTCCGGTATCTTACCATCATGGATAACCAGATAGTATCTTTCATATTCCGCACGAACCATCGCCCTTAACGCTGCGCACAATGATATCGCATTATCTGCTTTTACATTCAGAAAGGACAGGAATATAACCGGATGCTGATTCATCTCATTCCCCCAGTTACTTTTCATGATCTTCGTTCCGGCAAATATATCTGCGGATTCCTTGGAGCAGTCCAGAAATTCTGCAAGCATGGACATATTCAAAGTCTTCCCAAATCTTCTTGGTCTCGTGATCAGCGTAATCTGATACCAGGATTCCAGAAATTCTTCGATAAACTGTGTCTTATCCACATAATATGCATGCTTTTCCCGCAGATCCCGGAAATTCTGTACTCCGATTGCAAGTCTTGGCTGCTCCGCTTTCGAAACATGACTATAATATTCTGTTGTATTCTCTTTCATTATGTTGCAATTCGTAACATATATTTTTTCTCTTCCGAACAGTTCATCCATCGAACAGTCCAGTATATCACAGATTTCCGCTACTACATCATAATCCGGAGATCTCTTTCCCGCCTCATAATTTGTGTAAGAAGATCTTGAAATTCCAAGTTTTTCGGCCATCTCATATTGTGTATAGCCTTTCTGTTTACGGAATTCAGTAAGATACTCATGGAATTTTGTTTTCATATTGTCACCACTTTTCAATTTTTCTTTTATTATATCTTTTATGGTTTCAATTTGCAACATAATTATATTGGTATCTGCAAAACCTGCCACCGACAGCTTCTTTTGAACGCATGACGATACCAAAAAAAGCCTATAACACCCATTCTCTGTGTGTCATAGACTTTTCTCTGTACTCCATATTTTATTTTCTATAAATACTGACTAAACTCAATCTTCTCCTTATTCGGTCCTTCTATCGTAAAAAATCTCACACCCTTTTCCCAGAAAGGCAGGAAATGAATCTCATCATTCGTTGTGTTCATCTCTTTTTCTTCTATATAATGATACACTTCTTCGATGTCCTTTACATTGACCGCTACATGATCAATCGCACCATTGGTAAGCTTTGCCTGCTTATTCTCATACGTCTCGATCACCAACGTTTTTAACTTCAGAAATGCAACCTTTTCCCCTGCCTCTTCATTGATCGTCTGAAGTGTAATTTCGAATCCAAGGTTCTTATAAAACTCTATCGTCTTTTCAATATCATTTGTCGGAATTCCGATATGCTGGATTCCGGTTGTATATGTCTGCAGATTCATCTTATCTTTCCATCCTTTCTTTTACCTGGGCAAGCTCCGGCATTGCCGGTATCGCGCCTTTCTTTTCCACACAGAGACTCGCGACTGCATTTCCGAATCTTACATAATCCTTCAATTCTTCCAGCGTAAATTGTTCTGGCTGTTTTCCGGCCTTACTGATGCAGTATAAGAATCCGCCCCAGAAGGAATCTCCTGCGCCATTCGTATCGACAGCCTCACTTACAAATCCCGGGATATGTACTCCGCCTTCTTTACAATAAAGATAGGCTCCTTTGCTTCCGAGTGTAACAACCGCAATCTTAATTCCTTTCTGGAATAATATAGATACCGCTTCCTCCGGGTTTACTTCTCCTGTTAACAATTCTGTTTCTTCGTCCGATATCTTCATAATATCCGCATACGGGATCAGGCTGCGCATCTGTTCTTTTGCTGTCTCTTCATCTTTCCAGAGAGATGCTCTGTAATTCGGATCATAAGAAATGATGCTTCCCTTTTCCTTCGCACGCCGGATCGCATACAGTGTTGTATCTCTTGCCGGCTGTTCTGTCAGCGACAGAGAACCCACATGGAAGATCTGCGTTCTGTCCAGGATCTCGATATCCATCTCTTCTTTCTGAATTCTGGTATCCGCACCCGGCTTTCTTGCAAATGAGAAAGAACGCTCTCCGTTTTCTCCCACATTTACAAATGCAAGTGTTGTAAAATAAGCATCATCCAGAATCATTCCCTTCGTCTCGACCTGTTCTTTTTCCAGTACCGATTTCAAGAAGTTTCCATGCATATCATTTCCTGCTTTCCCAATAAAAGCTGTATGTGCCCCAAGCTTTGACGCCGCAACTGCCACATTGGCAGGCGCTCCTCCTGGATTCTGTGCGAATAATGTCTGACCATCCGCATTCACTCCCTGCCAGGTAAAGTCGATCAGGATTTCCCCAAATGTTGTAATATCATACAGCGATCTCTTCGCCGCATCCGATGTATCCGCCAGAAGTCCATTTTCAAGCAGCTGTTCCAGAATCCGGTTACATTCATTCTCTTCATCTGTATGGATGTGCAGTTCCCCCACTTTGAATCCCGGCATGCTGAGTACCCCGAGCATAGACTTGGCATTCACCACATATCTTCCGCTGCAAAGTTCCACATCACAGGAGATATGCTCTGCGATATTTACCAGTTTTTTAGCATTCTGCATTGTTCCTAATATTACTTTCGCAACCATTTTGTTTCCTCCTAGGCAAATAAGCTGATAACCAGTGCACAGATCAGTCCGGTAAATCCGATGATCGTCTCCATCATGCTCCATGATTTCAGAGTTGTCTTTTCATCGATCTCAAGCAGTGAACTTACCAGCCAGAAGCCGGAATCATTTACATGGCTGAAAGCCGTTGCACCACCAGTGATCGCACATACCATCGCCGCAAGATATAACGGTGAAAGTCCCGCTACTGCCGGCATGGATGCCATGATCCCGGCTGCCATTGTCATAGCTACGACTGCTGCGCCAACCGAAGCTCTGACCAGTGCTGCGATCAGGAATGCAACCAGGATTAACGGCAGGCCGCTCTTTTCCAGTGCCGGTCCGATAATATCTCCCATACCACAGTCCTAGAGTACCCAGCGGATGATCCCGCCTCCGGTGATTACCAGAAGGATCTGTCCGGTCGGACGGAGTGAACGGTCCATGATCTTCTTAAGCTGTTCTCCGTCGTATCCCTGTTTCTTGCCAAGGAAATACATGGCACACAGAACTGCAATGATCAGTGCAACAAACGGAGTTCCTACGAATTCCAGTACCGGACGGATTCCATTTAATGCCGGAATGTACTCAGAAAGTGTACTGCACAGGATCAGTACCAGTGGAACCAGAATGATCGCAATAACAGTTGAGAATTTTGGAAGATTGGCTTCGTTTTCTTCTCTCACCTCTGATACTGTTGCCGGAAGTCCGGTATGTATCTTCGTTCCGATGAATTTGGACCACAGAATTCCTGCAAAGATCAGGGACAGGATTCCGGTCAGAACACCGACTGCGATCATAACGCCAAGATCTACTCCAAGCATGTTTGCTACCAGTACCGATCCGGCAGATGGCGGAATAAATGCGAATCCCGTTGCAAGTCCTGCCAGAAGTGGAATGACATAATATAATGTAGATTTCTTCGTCTTCTTGGCTAGTCCGAATGCAAGCGGGATCAGGATGACAACACCTGCCTCAAAGAAAACGGTCGTTCCTACAACAAGTCCTGTAATTCCAAGTGCGATTCCTGCCTTTTTCTCTCCGAACCGATTCACCAACGTCTGGGCTACACACTGTGCCCCACCCGATACTTCCAGGATACCACCGAACAGTGATCCCAGGCCGATCAGCAATACAATTCCCTGCAGTGTCTCTCCTGCACCTTTTTCTACAGTATTGACCAGTGTCGGAACCGGCATGCCGGCTCCGAGTCCGATGACCAGTGCACTGATCAGTAAGGAAAGTACAGGATGAAATTTGAATTTGATGATCAACAGTAATAGTAATAGAATTCCCGCAGCCGCTGCGATCAAAAGTCTCGCCGGATCTGCTGCAAATACTGCATCTGTCATGTTATTTTTCCTCCCTCTTATCCTTTATTTCTGTACGTATTTGTGGATAGTTGCCTGTACTGCACCTGTTCCGGCGATCATCTCACGGAACATATCTTCAATCTTCTCACCGACACCATCTTTATAAAGATCTGTAAAGAACAGACGCTCATTTGATAAGATTGGTTTCAGCTGGTCTTTGAATGTCTCTGGTTTTCCGATCACAATATCACTCAGCTGTTCCTGAATCTCTTCATTCATCGGATCCGGTGCAAGTTCATATGCCTTTCCTTCATCATCTACAGCCAGCATATATCTGAGCCATCCGGCAATTCCAAGCGGGATTGCTGTAAGTGAAGACGCATCTCCGAATCTTTCTACATAAGCCTTTACCGTCTCTCCGAAACGGATTCCTACCATCTGGGATACATCGACTGCCAGACGAAGGTTGGTATCTCCCAGATATTCATTCGGGAATCGGTCATTGAAAAGTTCATCCACGAATGCCTGTGGTGACAGGATCTTCGGATCTGCAACGACCGGAAGACCTTCATCATATGCTACCATACGTGCCATCTTCATCATGTCTTCATTCGTATTCAGCATGTGAGCGAACAGATCATATCCGAGTACCACTCCTAACGGTCCGGTTGCAGAGTGAACCGGATTCAGGCATACCGTTACTTTCATTCTTTCGGACAGATTGACGGTATCTCTATCTGCAAGGTAGACACCGAATCCTTTTTCCAGTGCCGGATGTCCGTTCGGGAAATGATCTTCAATTACGAGATACTGTGGTTTCTCAGCATTTACAAATGGTGCGATATATGTCTTCTTTCCAGTGATCACCGGCTGCATATCCTCCACGCCAAGTGCTTCCAGGTCTGCTGCAATCTGCTCGCTCGGACGAGGTGTGATCTTATCGATCATTGTCCATGGAAATGCTACCACATCTTCGTCACTTACATATGTAAGGAAGTCTTCATCTACAAATCCTGCTTTCTTCCACTCTTCTGCCATTGTCAGTACAGATTCGCGCAGTTTTGCACCATTCTGTGAGCAGTTATCCATAGAAACCAGTGCCAATGGGTATTTTCCTGCTTTGAATCTCTCATACAGCATCGCTACTACGACTGCCATCGCTCCTGTTGCTTTGTCCGGACCGTTTTTAATATCTGCTTCTACGAACGGGAACCAGGTTCCGTCAGCTTTCTGCAGTGCATATCCTTTTTCTGTAATGGTGAATGATACCATCTGAAGAGACTTGCTTGTGAAGATCTCTTTCAGGCGGTTCCACTGTGCCTGATCAGATGACTGCGCTTTCACTGCTTCTGCCAGAGATCCAAGAACTTTATATTCACGAGTACCGTCTCCGTGCAGGATAACGCTCAGTCCAAGATTATCATATGGATCATAGATCTTATCTACTACATCATAATCAAATGTCTCCACACAGGTAATTCCTCTGTCCAGCACGCCCTCTTCCAGAAGACCATCTGCGATACCGCCGATGAAGACACGGAAAATGTTACCAATTCCAAAATGTACCCATCCCGGTTCCTCTTTTGCTTTCTGTGATACCTTCTCTACATCATATCCCGGAAGAGCAATTCCTGCTTCCTTCCATGCTTCCTGATTCTTAATTCCTTCCAGTGTTAATTTCATGTTTTCTTCCTCCCTGATTCGTTTTTTGTTCTTTCTTGTTCTAGTTACGTTTTTGACTTACGTTTATATCTAAGTTGTAAGTGTAGTATAAATCTTGCATAAAGCATTTGTCTATTGACAAAAAATACAATTTTCACATTCTATTTTTGTGCATTTCTCATAAAACGCCTGTAAATTCTTGTGTTGTGAACTTATTTATATTAAAATAAATGCAGATCTTGTGCGTATGATTCACGCATAAGTAGATAAAGGAGAATAGCATGAGAGAAAAAGGAATGACGACGATTACTCTGAAAAAGATTAATCGCGATAAGGTTTACCAATATATTTATCAGCAAAAAGAAACTTCCAAGCTCCAGATTGTTCAGGATCTCCAGATGGGACTTTCCACTGTCAGTCAGAATCTGAACGAACTGGAAGCCGACGGACTGATCAGCCGGAACGGATATTTCGAATCTACCGGCGGACGCAAAGCCCAGATCATACGAATTGTAGATGATTTCCGCATTTCTATCGGTGTGGGGATTTTAAAAGATATGTTCCATATGGTAGCCGTGAATCTGTACGGCGATGCCATTGCCACAGAGACGGTGGAACTGCCTTATGAGAACAGTGATGATTATTACAATGTCCTTTCTGAAAATATCGAACGATTTATCAAAGAGCAGAACTATGATACAGAGAAAATTGAAGGAATCTCCATCGCCACCCAGGGTATCATCTCTCCGGACGGAACTTCGGTTACTTATGGAGACATTATGGGCAATACACAGATGCAGCTTTCTGATTTTTCAAAGAGACTTCCGTATCCGTGTCATCTGGAACATGATTCCAAGGCTGCTGCCGACCTGGAGCTCTGGAACCATCCGCAGTCTGACAGTGCTCTGATCTTCCTTCTGAATCCGAACCTCGGCGGTGCGATCATCACAAACCATGAAGTTCATCAGGGAAGTCATATGCGAAGCGGATTGATCGAACACATCTGTATTGACCCGAACGGCCCGGAATGTTATTGTGGCGGCCACGGCTGCCTGGAAACCTACTGTTCCGCCAATGCCTTGAAAGAAGCAGCCGGAATGCCAGTAAAGGAATTCTTCCAGATACTCCACAATTCGCCGACTCCGACACTGGTACAGATCTGGCAGAATTACCTTGCGCATCTTGCATTTGCGATCCGTAATCTGAACCTCGTGATCGACAGCCCGGTGATCATAAGCGGCTACCTCGCTCCATATTTCCGCGAGGAAGATATGCAGGAACTTTTGAAACAGATCAATACCGGTTCCTTATTCCAAATGACGGAAGACCAGCTTCTGGTCGGGAATCATGGGCAGTATACTCCGGCGGTTGGAGCGGCACTTTATTATGTGAAGAATTTTCTGACTCCGGCGGGAGCATAGAAAAAACTCATGCATTATATAGAGTTTTTCATTTATACTTAAGAATTGACAAAAGGGATACCCCTGGTTGGGCATCCCTTTTTATGGTTGCGCGCCATGGGCGCGCTCTAACGGGTGAAAGTCCCGAACACGCCCAGATAGTGGGAAGTATATAGCCGAACAGCAAGGGTGTCCATCGTGAGGTGGAATCTGAAGGAAGCTGTAAGCAAATCTCTGGTCCGACGAACAGAAATCACATATAAGGCTAGGCTACGAGAGATAAGTTGGCTCAAAGCAACGAAGTCTAATAACTATCACCTTTGTAGTAGCAGAGTAAATGTGGCGGATATATGGAGAGAAAGAGCGTGCACCTTAAGCGAGGAGGTC
>CAVBHX010000079.1:0-11583 GCA_963595255.1 bacterium | reverse complement strand
AGACACGGGAGGTGCGTTGCCATAGATGGAAGGGAATACACAAGGCCATTTAAAAAGAAACGAAGAAGACGTTTTATTTTGTATACCCTAAACCAGCTATTTTCGTACCAGATACAGAGAAATATCCATGATTGTTGCTCATTCATCTGAGATAGAAATAAAAAAACCTTTATTTTAAAGGGAAAAGACTTGATTTATTAGGGAGGAAGAAACTATGAGACAGATCAATGTAGTAGAAGGAAAAGTAGTAGCACCAGAGGGAATGAAAGTTGGTATCGTAGCCGCAAGATTCAATGAGATTATTGTAAATAAATTATTAGGCGGTGCAGTTGACGGACTGGTAAGACATGGAGTGGAAGAAGAGAACATTACGGCAGCATGGGTACCGGGAGCATTCGAGATTCCAATAACCGCACAAAAGATGGCAAAGTCAGGAAAATACGATGCGATTATCTGCGTAGGTGCAGTTATTCGAGGGGATACATCACACTATGATCTGGTGTGCAACGAGTCGGCCAAAGGAATTGCACAAGTGGAACTTGCAACAGGAATTCCGGTATTGTTTGGAGTCATCACAACGGAAAATATTGAACAGGCGATTGCACGCGCAGGAAGCAAGGCGGGAAATAAAGGATATGATTGTGCGCTGTCTGCAATCGAGATGGTTAATCTAATGAAGCAACTTTAATTGAAAGAATCGAAAAGAAAAATATAAGGAATAAACGATGATAAAAACAATCATATTTGATTATGATGGGACGATCCATAATACACTTGGAATCTATGAACCAGCGTTCCGAAAGACCTATCGGTGGCTGACAGAACAGACCGCTATCGAAGAACAGAAGATAGAATCATCCCAGATTGCCGGCTGGCTTGGACTTAACAGTAAAGAAATGTGGGATACATTTTTGCCGGAATTGGATCAAAGCTATAAAGACCGGGCAAGTAAGATGGTGGGAGACTTGATGATCAGACAGATCAAAGATCACAAAGCCGTGTGGTATCCGGGAGCGGAAGAGATGCTTACAACTTTGAAGAACCGTGGATATCATCTTGTAATCTTAAGTAACTGTAAAGTAGCATACCGTGAGGCGAACTGGGAAGAATTCAGGATGGAAAGATGGTTTGAACGGTTTTACGATTGCGAATCGTATGGATTTCGGCCAAAGACAGAGATTGTACAGGATATCATCCGGGAATATGCCGGCCCTTATCTGGTAATCGGAGACAGAAAAAAGGATCTGGAATGCGCCAGATCCTTTGAAAGCCTGTTCACAGGATGTTTGTATGGATATGGAGAAGCGGGTGAGCTTGATGGGGCAGATTATTTGGTAGAAAATGTAGAAGAGATAGCGGATTTGCAGTTGTGAGGTGAAATCTGAAGGAAGCTGTAAACAAATAGAAAAGGAAACATCTACAGGAGCGGTAATGAATATGTATAATAGCATGCTATTGACATGAAGACGATAGCGTGCTGTCATACGTAATATGAATTTATGAAGGGAATGATCAATACGGGAGCAATACACATGTGGTGCACTATTAAAACAGATTAATGACATCATGGAAAAAAAGCCAATAATGCGCTACGTGGGCAGGATCTTACGATCTCACAGTCGGGAGTTCTTGTATTACTGGATAGGAACTTTCTCCTGTTTTCCTTAACGACTGTATCACTTTTTTCGGTACGATAGGAAAAGGAATTGCAAGCCTGCTTCAAGAGTTTGTGGCAGGTGCAGATTCTTTTGGACAGTTAAGCAATGAAATTTCAAGCAACATAGTTTCCGGGATTGTGTATTGGCTAATCGTAGCTATTGTTATGGGGACTTTATTCATCATAACGGGATTTCTCATAATCGGGATTGGTTATCAGGTGGGAAAAATCTACCGGAAATATTGCTGGAATATCATCAGTATTATGGTGGCAATAATGAGTACAGCTATCGTAATCTATTTCGGAAAATGGATAAAATCTGTCATTCCGATAAACCTCATTGTACTGTTACTATTTGTGCACGTGATCTATATCGGAATCCGATGTTATGTGAGAAACTGGTGGGAAGAACGGGGATATTATTAAAAGAAAACGGACAGCCAATAGCAACGCTGTCCGTTATATTAGTGGTATACAGAAAATACTTTTAGTACTCCATGACTGTGCTTAATCATTTTTTATGGCAAGACTTTTTATAAGAAACGGCAATTCTGTAATAAGCATTCCAATAAAACCAGCAAGGTACGCAAATGGAAGTGCTTCAATCTGCAAAGAAAAATGAAATACAAGAATTGCAGCGAAGACTACTCGAACAGACATATTCACAAAACTGCTGAGTAATGTAATTTTAAGGTCGCCGATTCCTCTGAAGTAGCCCTGAATTCCATTTGTAATTGCAGGAAAAACATATACTACCGAGATAAACTTTAAGTAAGTCACACCATGTTCACATACCACAGGATCATTTGAAAACAGGTGCATAAGCGGTGCTGCAAACATAAAACAGATAAAAAAAATGCAAATTCCGTAAATGAATTCAATTTTTATTCCACATCGGAAAGCGTCCTTTGTACGCTCTGTTTTTTTAGCTCCGTTATTTTGAGCTATCAATGCAGTCATTGCATGGGCAATATTCTGCTCTGGTATATACGCAAAGTCTTCTATACGGTTTGCAGCTGAAAAAGCGGCAGATACAAATACACCCATGGTATTTGCAATAGACTGTACCCCTAATTTACCAAGTTGTACGGTTGCCTGCTGCATAGCAGAAATCCATCCATAAGCAATCGTTTGTTTTAAAAGCGAACCATCAAAGACCAGCCAATTTTTTCCCAGTTTTAAAAGAGGAACTTTCTTTTGGATATAGCCAATGCAGAGCAGGCAGGAAATTGCTTCACTTAAGACAGTAGAAACTGCGCATCCCTCACTTCCCATATGAAAAACAAGCACAAAAATGAGATCACCGAAAATATTGACCACTGAGCTTATGATTAAAAAATAAAGCGCAGACCTGCTGTCGCCAAGGGCGCGAAGTGTACTTGCAAAACAGTTGTATATAAAGGTAAAAATCAGCCCGGAAAAAATAATTCGTAAATAAAGTTTTGTAATAGGCAGAATTACAGGGTCTACCTGCATCAGTGAAAGAAGCGGATGTGTAAATAAAATACCTGCCGCAGACAGTGCAAGCGAAAAAAGGATTCCCGCAATCATTGTCGTACTGATCTGTCTGTGCAGTTTCCCGTATTCTTTTGCTCCAAACATATTTCCTATCAAAATACTGGCTCCTATACAAAGACCATTTAAGAACATGATGCATAGTGTAGAAATCGGATTACAGATACCAACTGCAGCCAACGTATGACTTCCAACGAAACGTCCAACAATGATACTGTCAATTGCATTATACATTAATTGAAAAACATTTCCAAGAACGAGAGGGATTGTGAATTTAATCAGTTGTATTGTAATATTTCCTGTTGTGAGATCTTTTGGCATTATAATTCTCCATTCTGCAATCATTTTCACTTATGAAATAGATTTAATTAGTTGATCAATATCATCCTCACTACTGCTCCAACTGGTACAAAAACGCACGCATACATGTTCTTCATCTACAATATGATCAAATTCATAAATGAAATTTTCCGCAAGTTTTTCTGCCAGTTCATTTGTAAGAACTACAAAAATCTGGTTTGTAGGACTGTCCATATATAAAGGAATCGAAGCATTTACAAAGCCCTGTTTTAATTTTGCAGCTAATTTATCGGCATGCTTTGCAAGTTTAAAATAAAGCCCGTCTTTAAATAATGTATAAAACTGTACACCGAGCAGCCAGCCTTTTGCAAGAATTCCTCCGCTTTGTTTCATATAAGTACGAAAATGATCCCGTAAATCTTTATTTACAATCACAAGTGCCTCACCAAACAAAGCACCGCACTTCGTGCCACCGATATAAAATACATCAGCAATTCTGGCAAGATCTTCTAATGTAACATCGCACCTGTTGCATGAAAGCCAATATCCCAGTCTTGCACCATCAATATACAGATACATATGATATTGATCACATACTTTGCGGATCTCCAAAAGTTCCTTTTTGCTATAAACAGTTCCATATTCAGACGGAGAAGACAAAAACACAAGCTTTGGTGCAGTCAGAAATTCTGCTTCACCGTGATCATAATAATGAGAAGCCGTTTGTTTGATTGCCTCTGCTGTTAATTTTCCTTCTTTTGCAGGGAGAGACAATATTTTGTGTCCGGTATGTTCAATCGAGCCTGCTTCGTGATGATTGATATGTCCATTCAAGGCACAGATCACACTCTCATAAGGGCGTAAGGCTGCTGTAATCACTGTAATATTTGCAGGTGTCCCCCCAACCATAAAATGAATATCAACATCTGCTGTACCAAGATATTTCCGAATCTCATCTGCCCCTTTTTGACACCATTCATCATCACCATATCCGGCATAAGAAGATTCGTTAATTTTCTGAAGTGCCTGAATAATAGAATTATGAGCACCATGATTATAATCATTGTTAAAACGTATCATTTAAAATCCTCCAATTCAGCTTTTTGTACTTTGCAATTTGTATTATATCGTTTAAAATACAAATAAGATAAAAAGATATCGGCAATTTTATTATATATATTGAGGAATTAAATGTGAAATCAAAAGAATTAAAAATAGCAGAAGGAAAGCATGCTGTCGTGGAACCACAGATCATGCAATATCCGTTAACATATTTTATACAGGAGTTATCAAAAGAAACGTATGAACTGATTGACTGGCATTGGCATAGCGGATTTCAGTTTTGCTATGTTATTTCAGGAGAAGTTATCATGCAGACCGTAAAAAGGAAAGTTATCCTGGAAGAAGGAGAGGGCATGTTTATTCATGCACAGCAAGTACATAAGGCAATGAATAAAAGTAAAAAAGCAAAATATATTTCATTAAACCTGCCAATTCATTTTCTTGGTCTGGAAGGAAGTGAGATGTATTATCGCTTCGTAGAACCAGTTTTACATGCAGAAAGTATAGAATCCATTGTAATCAAAAAAAATAATCCCAATACGATGAGATTTTTAGCAATGCTTAAAATTTGTGCAGAAAAAATAATCAGTGAAGACAACATTTATTCGTTAAATTTATTAGCTGATTTATTATTACTATGGGAAGAACTATTTCATCAGATTTCCATTACTGATTGTCCCGGGGAGAAAAGTAACAGAACAAATGAACGGTTACAAAAGCTGTTAAGATATTTACAGACAAACTATAATAGCAAGATAACATTACACGATATTGTGGATCATGTAAATTTAAGTAAAAGTGAATGTTCCAGGTTTTTCAAAAAAGCTACAGGTGAAACAATATTTGAATACTTGCTAAAGTATAGAATAGAAAAAAGTATAGAATTGTTAAGAAATACGGATATGACAATTACAGAGATAGCATACGAAACAGGCTTTATGAGTCAAAGCTATTATGATCAGAGATTCCGAAAAATCAAAGGGATTTCCCCATTGAAATATAGATTTAGTAACAAAATATAACAGTTATTAAATCTCTTAAAACAGGTGAAATCTCAATCGGGAATTTGTAGGGATAGTGAATATGGAGATAATAGCATTAGATATTGTTAATAAAGCAATGGAACTCGGATTTGACAAGTGTGGTATTATTCCGGTTCAAATGATGAGTGATTATGAGATGAGGCTTGAAGAACGCATAGAGCACTTCCCTCAAACACGGGATAAATATGAGCCGTTTAGAAGCTTTGCACATTTGCAAAACGATTACCCTTGGGCAAAGGCAATTGTCGTTGTGTCGTTTTGGTATGGGAAATACTGTATTCCTAACAATCCATCAGATGACGTCCAAGATTCTGATACATAAATGCTTTTAGGGCAGCCATTTCCTGGTGATGTTCCTTTAGCAGGTCATCTGGCGAATTCGGCAACCGGACACCGCTCAAAGCGGTAATGAATTTCGTTATTCATCTCGTAAATCTCCTGAATCGCTAAAAACAGTCTTTCAGAATATCCGCAAACTCTTTCAGATAACCGTTAGAAAGAGTCTTTTTCCAGAATGCGCAGTAAGTCTTTTTAATCGGATCACCGTTACGCACAAGAGGAATTCTGGATACCGTAGTGTCGAACCAGGTCTGTTCTCCGATGACATCTACAGGCAGATATCCCTGCCCAGTTACGATCTTAAGTCTGGCTTCCTGCATGGTATCAGCAAAGAGAAATTCCCCGCGCAGTCCGATGATGGTTTCATAATATTCCTGCTCTTCTTTCTGACCGGATTGGTTCATCATGAGAATGCATGGAATATTTTTCAAATCCGTGACTTCCAGAGAGGGTAATTTGCTGAGTGGATTTTTGGCGGATACTTCAATATATAGTGAACTTTCAGCAAGAACGATATTATTGTATGCGCCTGAGAAAGCTCGCCGCTGATCGTTTAATGCAAGATCGACCTTGCCATCTTCCATAGCATGGTATAATTCTTCGTGACTTCCGACAATAACCTGAACATCAATAGCCGGATATTTTTCTGAGAATAAGGAGATCGCTTCAGATAATTCATTTCCAGTGTATCCCTTATAATATCCGATTTTTAATACCTGGTTATCATTGGCAGCGATACGTTTGGTCTCACGAATCATATGTTCAATGTCTCCGGTGATAACAAGGCTTTTTCTGTAAAAATGCTCACCGGCAGGGGTGAGAGAGAACGTGCGGTTATGTCGATCCAGTAGTTTGACATCCAGTTCATCTTCTAATTTTTTGATCTGCTGGGAAATGGCAGACTGTGAGACGTGACATTGTTCAGCCGCTTCGTAGAAATTCCCGTTTTCAATGACGGATTGAAAATATTCGATCTGACGTAATAACATGAGGATCCCTCCATTTTTGCTACAGATATCCGCAGAGTCTTTACAAGCATTTTTCAGACATGCCTTGGTCCTTTAAAAAAGCAGGATTGATCTGTGAATGATTATGTATATTATATAATGATTAGGAAGGCTTATCAATGTGATAAGAAGAAAGATTTGATTAAGAAGTGCGAATGATTTATCATTAAGGTGATAGAAAGGAGAAGGTATATCTGTAAGTGAGTGTTAGATGAGTCAATTACAATATATCATGCAAAATATGTCGAGAAATTAGCAGTATATTATTCATGGTCAAATGGAAACATAAAAAGAATCTGTAGACGGCAGACCTCTTTATAGAGATTCCGTTTTTTGAAAGGAACAAGTGAATGGAACACAACGAACAGGATTTTATAAATATTATCAATGCGACAGAAAATAATTTAAAACACGTTTCTTTAAAAATTCCCAAGAAACAGATCACAGTTTTTACCGGAGTATCCGGTTCGGGAAAGTCTTCCCTTTGTCTGGATACGATTGCGGCAGAATCAAGAAGGGAACTGAATGTAACATTTCCAAGTTTTGTGCAGCAGTTTTTGCCCAAATATGGCCGCCCGGAAGTAGACCGCATGGAAAATCTTCCGGTCACGATCGTAATCGATCAGAAAAAACCGGCTGCTAATTCGAGGTCTACGGTTGGTACTTACACCGATATTTATGCGTTGCTGCGCCTGCTTTTTTCTCGTGTCGGAAAACCTTTTGTCGGATATTCAGATAGTTTTTCCTTCAATCATCCAAGCGGAAAATGTGAGCGCTGCGAAGGTCTTGGAGTTGTGACAGAATTAGATATACACAAGCTTGTAGATTTTGATAAATGTTTAAACGATGAAGGGGTTATTAAATGGCCCGCGTTTACAACCGGGGCTTGGAGATGGAAACGATATGCTTACAGCGGTCTGTTTGATCTGAACAAGAAGATAAAGGATTATTCAAAAGAAGAGATGGATCTGTTCCTCTATTCTCCGCAGATCCGTCTTAAAAATCCACCGGAAAACTGGCCGAAATCTGCAAAATATGAAGGAATCTATCCGCGTATGTACCGCAGCATCATTACATCCAAAGAAGGGCAGCTTCATAAGAAAGAACTGGATCGTATTGTCAGCACATTTACATGTCCGGTTTGCCATGGAGCCAGACTGAATGCAAAGATCCGCAGCTGCCTGATCAATGGCAAGAATATCTGTGAAGTTTCCGATATGCCGATTCCCGAGGCAGCAGAATTTATCCGTCAGATCGAAGATCCGCTGGCACGTGACATAAAAACGGAGATCTTAAAACGGATGAATGCGCTTACTGAGATTGGTCTGGGTTATCTTTCGCTCAGCCGGGGAACGGATACACTTTCGGGCGGCGAGGCACAGCGGATTAAGATTGCCAGATATATCAATTCACCGCTTACGGATATGATGTATGTACTGGATGTAAACTGGTGTAACAGAATAACCAGTATATAGAGTGTATACAGTTAAGATGAGATAGAATATAGGTACTATATACACAGATAATGGGAAAATATGTGTATGTAGTAATGAAAAAACATTAGATATCTGGTATGAGTAGTAAAGAAGCTCATGACCAGTTTTTTTATTATCATTTTGGAGAATTAGTTTATATCCGATAAGAATATAGACTGGTTCTTATTTTTTTAGATGATATTATATACATAGGGAGTCGGGGAATGTCGAACTATAGCAAGCCGGAAAAGAATGCATTGATATCGGTATGAAAGATTTTTGCAAGTGCAACTAATTCAGATACCTTAATGTTCATGCGATTTGTTTCCAGTTTGGCATAGGTACTTTTGGTGATGGAGATACCCATAAGATTTAATTTTGCAACTACTTGGTCTTGAGTCATATTGTTTTTATATCGAATTGCTTGGATATTTTTACCAATATCCATATCTGGTCTAATCTTTTGCATAATGATGAACTCCCCTTATAAAATAAAAAGTTTCGTAATACAGAAACATATATATTGATTCTAAAGAGTTTAAATTTTATAATGTTTCGTAATAAGGAATTATTTTTAACAAGAAGAGGTAAAAGTATAATGGATGTGGAGCAGGAAAAAAGAATATTTTTTAATTTATGTGGTAAGAGGGATCGAGCGTTATTGTCAGGTAAAAAAAGAATGACATTGGGAGATATGGAACGATTGACATATCTTACAGAGTTCTTTGAATTGGAAAACTACGGAATCACTTTATGGAAAGAATTTGGTGATGATGTAAAAGAGCCGCTGGAAGCGATGATGAAAATGTTAGATGAGCCGGAGTACATAGAAGATCGATGGGGTGATGACGAAGCGAAAGGGGAAAAGTGGTTGTTAGAATTTCAGGAACAGGCATTAACGGAAGAATACAGGGAATGGATTCGAAATTATATCGATAAAAAATATGAAGAAAGAGGATTACCATATCCGACAGGAGCAGACTTCGATTAAGAGGTCTGTTTTTTTCTGGTCTTTTGGGAGGTGATAAGAGGTGGAAGTAAGTATTTATGAACTCTTGGCGGCAGCAAGAGAATCGGCTAAATCCGATTATATAAAAGGGGACAGCATTTTATGTGAGAAAAGATTTTATCCAGATACCCATTACATGGTAGAAATGGAGCTGTTAGGAAATGATAACAAGCTGGGAGAAAAGGGAAATTATATACGGAAGTTTCTGACAGAACCGGAGTATCTTCCCATTTTACAAAAGCAGGAAAAACATCTCATAAAAATAAAAAGACAGGCGATTGTTCAAAAAGGAAACTTGCGATATATCCCTCCCCCGGACAGGCTGGACCGCCGCCGGGAGAGGGATATTTTATAACCGGCTGGAAAGGAACAGTAGTGTTCCTCTGGCGATAGTGGTATAAAAAAGCCAGATTTTCTGCAGGTTTTGGGACGCTGGAACATAGAAAAGTGTTCACGAATGGCACTTTTGCAACAATCCGTTGCAGCAGTGACAACATTTTTGATCTTACGTTAAACAGAAAAAATGAAAGGATGTGATTGCGATAATCATAGGAATTGATCATGGCTATTATGCCATTAAAACAAGACAAGTGTCTTTCCCAAGTGGAATTATTGGGTATGATTACGAGCCGTATACCATGCAGAATGTTCTGCAGTATCAGGGAAAGTATTACGTCTGTGGTACAGGGAGACAGACACTGGTAAAAAATAAAACGTCCAATGATAATTATTATCTGCTGACGTTGGCAGCCATTGCAGAAGAAATCAAGCATCGGAAAGCGGAACGAAAGACAGAGGTAATTCTGGCTGTCGGACTTCCGCTTTCAAGTTTTGGAAGAGAGAAACAGGGATTCAGGGAGTATCTGTTGCGGAAAGAGCAGCCAGTGCGATTTTTATATGAAAGTGAATTATATGAGATAAGAATAAAAGATGTGAAACTGTTCCCACAGGGATACTCTGCGCTTGCTCTGCATGGAAACAGTTTCCGGTTGGGCGTCAGTGGATCAGGAAAGAGCTTCTCGGCAAAAGAAGAGATTGTGCATCTGGCATTGGCTACAGATGATGATATCCTGATTCTTGATCCGGAGTCCGAATTTACAAAATTAGTAGAGGCTCTGGGTGGACAGGTTGTAAAGGTATCTGCGACATCAGACAATCACTTAAATGCAATGGATATGGACGCAGCCTACGGAAATGAAAAGAATCCATTGATTGAAAAATCAGAGTTTATCCTGTCTGTATTTGAACAGTTGGTTGGAGCAGGAAATCTGTCGGCAAAAGAAAAGTCGATCCTGGATCGCTGTGCTGCAGACGTGTACAGGGATTATATCCGAAGTGGTTATACAGGGGAAGTTCCGACGCTGAAAGATATGTACCGACAGTTGATGTTACAGCCGGAAGAAGAGGCAAGGGGACTTGCACTGTCATCCGAACTTTTTATCAATGGAAGTCTGAACACCTTTGCACAGCCGACTAATGTGAATAAGAAGAACAGGATCATGGATTACGATATCCGGGAACTGGGGGAACAGCTTATGCCTCTTGGAATGCTGGTTACCTTAGACAGTATTTTTAACAGGGTAATTCAGAACTGGAAAGAAGGAAAAACTACATGGATATTTGCCGATGAGTTCTATCTGTTATTCCGCTATGAATACAGTGCAAATTTTTTCTATGCAGTGTTCGGAAAGTCCGTATAATACAAGGTTTTCACACAGCCCCGGTTCTATTACCGATCCGAATTATTCGATAGAGGTGGGAGTACAGACCTTTGCAGACTGTATCAGTCAGGCAGGATGTAGCAGCCCACAGGATATGGACAAGTTAAAACTTGCATGGCAGGGATATAACTATGGAAACGGGTACATAGGATGGGCGTTGCAAAGAGGCGGATACACAGAAGCCAATGCTTTACAATTTTCACAAGAACAGGCAGCTTCACATGGATGGAGCAGTTACGGTGATCCCGAATACGTTCCTCATGTGATGCGGTATTATTCCGGTGGAAGCCTGTTTGCTGGTTTGTTTGGAAATCAACAGATTGTCTCGGTAGCAATGGGGCAGATCGGGAACAGTGGCGGCCAGAAGTTCTGGAGCTGGTATGGATTCGACAGCAGGGTAGAATGGTGTGCCTGTTTTGTAAGCTGGTGTGCGGATCAGAGTGGTCTGATAGAGA
>CAVBHX010000078.1:0-11745 GCA_963595255.1 bacterium | reverse complement strand
CTGGTCCCCATCTGGTAAGACCCAGCTGATAGTTGCCATTCTGCATATCTTCCAAACGTGCTTTCTTAGGTTCTACCTTAATGGAAATTGTAAGTCCTTCCAGATTTGTTTGCCATTCATTTTGTAAGAACTGAGCTACCTGCTGTGCAGAGTCACTGTCTTCTACCACAAGTTCAAGCTCCAGAGAATCAATTCCAAGTTCAGAAAGTCCCTTGCTCCAATATTCTTTTGCCGCATCTACATCATAGGTCCAGTTATCATAGGTTCCCACCTGCTCACGGAACTCTGTACCATCCGGGCTTACCGCAAGATTCTCTGCCACAATGTAATCAGCTACAGTAGATCCATCCTTCAAAAGAGTATCTGTTACCGCTTCTTTGTCAAATGATTTTGCCAGAGCCAGTCGAATATTCTCATTTGCAAGCTCTGCTACTTCTGTATTTGGAGAAACAAACCACATATATCCATCCTGAGATGTGCTAAAGCTATCATCATCCTGATACTGCTCAATCAGATCTCCGGTAAGGGTTACAACATCAAGATCTCCCGATTCATAGGACATAGCCGCAGTCTGGTTATCCAAAATCACTTGCCATTCCACACCGTCCAGCTTCACTTCACCGGCATCATAATAATCATCATTTTTCTCTGCCTTGATAGTCATTGCCGACGGTTCGTAGTCTGTAATCTCAAATGCACCATTGCAAAGGATTGTGTCTGCCGATGTTGCAAAATCATCTCCTGATTCCTCAGCCAATTCCTGTTTTACAGGATAGAAGCTAGGGAAGGTCATTAGGCTTTCAAATACAGCACAAGGAGAAGAAAGAGTAACTTTTAAAGTCTTATCATCCACTGCCTCTACACCAAGATCTGTCACCGGTTTATTGCCTGCCACAACATCATCTGCATTTAACAGGCAAGCGGTCTGTACAAAGAATTGATATTCGCTTCCTGTATTCGGATCCGCAAGAGTCTGCCATGCATATACAAAATCAGATGCTGTCACATCAGATCCATCGGACCATTTTGCATCATCACGAAGCTTAAAGGTATAAGTAAGTCCATCTTCTGATTTATCTACACTATCGGCCACTGCAAGGATCGCATTTCCATCCTCATCCTTTGTGTATAAACCTTCCATACACTGCGCCAGAACGGAAAATGAGGTTCCGTCATTGGCAAGCTGTGGATTCAGAGAGTCGATGGCTACACCAATCTGATAACGAAGTGTATTATCTGATGCACTTCCCGATGCAGTACTGTCTGCCGATTCTTCGCTACCGGAACTGCCACCGCATCCGGCCAGTGTAGTGATACACATGGATGCCGTCACAGCCACTGCTGCTACTTTTTTCCAATTCTTCATAATCTTACCTCCAAAAATATATTTATCGAAACTTTCTTGTTTCCAATGGCCTATTATTCTACAGCCTTACAAGAAAGTCTGATATCAATGTAATGTCCAGGAATCAAATTCTTCCTCCGTAGACCGAACAAAATGTGTTCCTTCTACTTTTCTTAAGATCCCTTTGTTATAATCGATGCCACTAGTTTCATAATCATAATGCAGGGATGTCCGATTCTTCTCCACCTGTGGATTTGGCTGTGGTATAGCAGAAATCAGGCTCTTGGTATAAGGATGAATCGGATTTTCAAAAATCTCCTCTGTAGTTCCCGTCTCTACCAAATGTCCAAGATGAAGAACTCCGATTCTATCGGAAATGTATTTGACCATAGAAAGGTCGTGGGCGATAAACAAATATGCCGTCTGGGTTTCCTGCTGGATATCCTTCATCAGATTCACCACCTGTGCCTGAATCGATACGTCAAGAGCGGAGATGCATTCATCCGCAACGATCAGTTTCGGATTCATTACCAAGGCTCTTGCGATTCCTACTCTCTGGCGCTGGCCTCCGGAAAATTGATGGGGATATCTGGTTGCATGTTCCGGAGTAAGTCCAACCTTTTTTAAGATTTCAGCAATTTTTTCATTTCTTTCATCCATATTTTGATACATATGGTGAATATCCAATCCCTGTCCGATGATATCCGATACTTTTTTTCTTGGATTCAAGCATTCCATAGGATCCTGAAAGATCATCTGCATGTCCACTCTTAGCTTTTTCTCATCTGTCTTGGTCATTTTCCCGGAACAGTCCATGCCTTCAAATGTGATCTTTCCATCGGTAGGTTTATAAAGTCTTATACAGGATCTTCCAATGGTTGATTTTCCAGATCCGGATTCTCCTACGAGCCCATAGGTCTCTCCCGGATAAATCTCGAAGCTCACATCATCTACAGCTTTTACGGTAAACTTTTTATTTACCTTAAAATATTGTTTCAGCCCTTCTACTTTCAGAAGTGGCTCTCTTTTTAACTCTGTCATACTGCCGCTTCCTCCTTCATCCGAGTGATCCTTTTCTTTAATTCCTCCGGCATCTCTACCTTCGGTGCCTTAGGATGCAACAGCCACGTGGCTGCAAAATGCGAATCACTGATTTTAAACATTGGTGGTTCTACACGTGAGTCAATCTTAAGGGCATATTTATTTCGAGGGGCAAATGCATCTCCCTGTACCGGCTTTTGTAAGTTAGGCGGGCTTCCCGGTATAGTGAAAAGTCTGCTGTCTGCTGTATTCAGATCCGGCATTGCTGATAACAGCCCCCAGGTATACGGATGTTTCGGATCATAAAATATTTCATCAATACTTCCCTTTTCAACAATTTTCCCTGCATACATAACGTTTACATAATCCGCGACCTTTGCGACAACTCCCAGATCATGGGTGATGTAAATAACAGAAATTCCTGTCTTCTCCTGAATGCTTCGAATCAGCTCTAAAATCTTCGCCTGGATTGTTACATCCAATGCAGTTGTTGGTTCGTCACAGATTAACAGTTCCGGATTGCAGGCCAGGGCAATTGCGATCACCACTCTCTGGCGCATTCCTCCGGAAAGCTGATGCGGATAATTTTTCATACGTTTTTCGGCATCTGTAATTCCTACCAACTCAAGCAATTCCACCGCCTTTTTATAGGCCTCTTCCTTCGGTGTCTTATAGTGCCAGATCATGCCTTCCATAATCTGTTTTCCAATAGTCATCAGAGGATTTAGCGAAGTCATTGGGTCCTGAAAGACCATTGCAATTCTTTTTCCGTTGATATGTTCACGAATTTCTTTCTTCTTCATTTTTAGGATATCGCAACTGACTTTTTCTCCATCTTCTCTTGTATAAGTAAATTTGATGGATCCACTGTTAATCTGTCCGTTTTTTGCCAGGATTCCCATAGCCGCTTTTGCCGTCACCGACTTTCCGGAACCTGACTCTCCAACAATAGCAACCGTCTCCCCTCGGTATAAATCTAAGTTCACACCACGGATAGCATTCACATTTCCTGCTGTTGTTTTAAATGATATAGAGAGATCTCGAACCTCTAATATTTTTTCACGTTCAGCCATTTTTATCCCTCCTACATTTCTTTCATCTTTGGATCTAACGCTTCTCTAAGACCGTCTGCCAAAAGCGTAAAACTAAGCATCAGAAGAGACATAACAATCAAAGGATAAATGATCTGATACGGATGGGTTGTAAAATTCTTATATCCGTCAGAAATCATAGTTCCAAGGGATGCCAATGGACTTGGAACTCCAAGTCCGATAAAAGCCAAAAAGGCTTCTGTAAAAATCGCATGGGGAATAGAAAACATGGTCTGTGTAATCACCGGCCCAAAAATATTCGGAAAAATTTCACTAAAGATAATTCGGAAACTTCCTGCTCCCAGAGTTCTTGATGCCAATACAAATTCCCGTTCCTTTAATTTCAGCATTTCCGCTCTTGCAATTCTACTCATTCCGATCCATCCGGTAACAATCAAAGCCACGGTAATGGATGTAAGGCCAGGGCTTAACACCAGCATCATCAGAGTAACTACTACCAATGTAGGGATACTGTTTACGATTTCCACAATTCTCTGCATAACCATGTCCACTTTTCCACCAAAGTATCCCGAGATCAGTCCATAGCTGAGACCAAAAAGCATATCCACCAGCACTGCAACTACTGCAATATACAAACTGATTCTGGTTCCGGTCCATGTTCTTGTCCAAATGTCTCGTCCAAGGGAATCGCTTCCAAACCAGTAGTACACATCTGTTTTCTTGTCACTTATATATTTATTGATCTGCTTTGCCACACCGGAGACTTTTACCGTCTCACTTCCATCCAGAATTCCCAACTTTTCAAGTCCGGGAACCCTCGGAGCCAAATTCTGATTTTTTATATCCTGAGTCGCATAGGTATAAGATGTCATATGCGGCCCAACAATGGCCAAAAGAATAATCAAAAGAATGCAAAAGAAACTAATTACAGCACCTTTGTTTTTCTTAAATCTTGCGAAGGCATCCTTCCAGAAGCTCTGACTGGCAAAGTTTGTATCGATCAAGTCTTCGTTCATATGCTGAAATTCAAAATCATCCTCCCGAAACTGAATCCCTTTTAAATATTCTTCAACATCTGTAACCGGCACTGCTGCCATGGCAACATTTACTGGTTGTACATTTTTATTTCTCCACATCTTCTGTCGCCTCCTATTCTTTTGCAAGTCTGATTCTCGGATCGATCACACCATAAAGAATATCCACTACCAGCATCAGAACGATGTACATCGCACTATAGATAAATGCAATGGTTATGGTCACATTGTAATCATTGGACTGTATTGCCGTTACCATCAAACTTCCGATTCCCGGTATAGAGAAAATCTTTTCAATAACCAGAGAACCGATCATTAAATCTACCACCAACGGTGCAAGGACCGTAATAATCGGGATCAGTGCATTACGCAGCGCATGTCGAACAATCAGTGTTCTTCCTGTGATTCCTTTACTCTCTGCAAGAAGCATGTAATCACTGTCCAACACCTCAAGGAGTTCTGTCCTTGTAAACCTGGCCACCGTAGCAACAGAAAACATTGCAAGAGCGATGGTTGGCATCACCGAAGATGCAAAGGTCTCTGCCGAATTGTAAAGCAATGGGAACACATTCGCCCGATATCCCAGGAAATATGCCATAGCCAGCGCAAATACATACGACGGAAGACTGACACCCAATACCGAAATAATCGTACAAATAGAATCAATCCAGGTTCCGCTTTTTAAGGCTGCGGCGATTCCAAGAAGAATTCCAACAATCGCTCCTAACACCACTGCCTGACCTCCAATTCGGAAACTAACGGGAAGTCTTGTATTCAAAAGTTTGGAAATATCCGTATTTTTCGAAATACTGTAGGATACACCAAAATCCCCCTGCAAGACATTTTTAACATAATTTACAAACTGAACAACTATGGGCTGATCCAATCCATATTTCTGATTCAGCACCTGTACCTGAGCCTCCGACAGCTTTTCATCATTGAATGGTGAACCCGGCATAAACTGAAGCATGCAAAAGAGAAGCAATAGAATGATCAGAATCGTAACAATCGAAACAAAGACTCTTTTCGCAATATACTTTTTCACAAGAATCCCTCCCTATACGTACTTTGCAAAGAAGGTGAAATGCGAAAAGGCATAGCTACAACTTTCTGTAGCTATGCCTCTTTGCATTTGAACTTTCTAAACAAAAACGGAACATAACTTTTTGTTATGCTCCGTCGCCTTTAATATGCCTGTGATTATACTTGGCTAATTTTTGTTTGTCAAACCAATATGTTAACAACTTTATTTTATTATGTTATTTCACGCACCAACTTTCATTTCTTGGTTTTTATTGTGGTTTTTCTTGCTTTTATAAAGGAGACCAAGGTCGGTCATCATTCTCTTATTATTTATTTGGTGCATTAATTTCATGCATTCGCCGTATATATATATCCCCTGCATTTATCTCATAAAGCACGTCTCATAAAAGGACATAGCTTTATCTGCAAAACAAACAATCCATGCCTCTCTTGACATTGGAATCCGCTCCGGATTCAGGGGCCACATATGGCAGTAAATCACATGGCTGATTCTATCGTTCACCTTATAATATCTTTTCGCATTCATGCTTGCGATCTTCGCATGTCTGAACCCATGAAAACGGTGACTTCCATCATCTTTTTTATGCCAGTCATAAAGATAAAAATCATGTAGCATCGCACCTAACAAAAGCACTCGCAGATCCGACCGCAGAGAAAACATCCGATCTATCTTATAACTTAGCCTTGCCACGTTTTCACAGTGCTCGTAGGTAGAAACCCTTCCGTGCTGAATATATCTTTTCATTTTCTGAACATTATAGTCCTGCTGCACGATAGAAAGTATTTCGTACATTTCTCTATTCGTTCTCATTCGTTTCTCCAATCGCTGATATACTACCTGTAAGCTCTACATATTCATTCTTATGTCCAAGCCATTAGGATTCTAAAAGAACCACTATCTGATTCGTCCACCTCGCCTCTATCTCTCTCCTTCATTCGCCTCTTCCATCTCCACAATTTCCTGTCCCGTTCCCTCAGAAAAATTCACCTGCAGCACTGCCTGTGGCCAGTTCAAAGAAACTAATGCATGCTTTTCTTTCGCTACTGCCTCTTCAGTAAATATATCAAGAAGCTCCTTTAAAATTTCTTTGGTTAAATATCCCCCTCTCCAGTGAAAAAGGAGAACTTTCCCCTTCTTTACTGCCTGTCTGCTTCTCTTTCGCACTTCATCTAAGGTTGTCCACGAAACTTTCTTCTCTTTGTAGTAGAAATGCTCATTGTCGGAACAAAGCGGAACTCTCCATATAACCGGCTCATGATCTCTGAAAATCTGTTTATCCGAAAGATTGACATAATCATATCGAATCACTTCATTTTTCGAAAGGGTGTTGTCAAAAGTCGCATCCATATGATAATATTTTCCGTCAATCCGAAGGACATTCCAGGCATGACGATACTTAATCCCTTTCTCTGGATTGTTCTCCGATAAGGCTACAATGCACCATATCCCCAAGGCATCACATAGAACTTTTACTGCTTTTGCAATACCCTCACAAACTGCCACTCCATTTCCAAGGGCTCCTATGATTTCATGAGAATACGCCTTCTTCAGCTTGTCATAATGTACATTTTCACAGATAAAATCATGAATGTAGAGTTCTTTGCCCTTTTCATCCAGCTTCTCAACCGGCCTTGATAGTTTCTTCACCCGGGATTCCATAGCTCGTCTGTGTTCCATAATTTTATCCTTTGTAAATAAATACTCAGGAATCAACTCCACATAGGTAGAATCCTCATAATATCGGTATTTAAAAGTAACGGACCAAAAAATCATTGGATGATCCATTCTTACCATAAAATAAATGTCGCCTAATTCCTCACGATTCAAATGCAATACAGGAAATGACGGAGCCATCTGAAGAAGCCCTTGTTTGATGGCATAGTACACTTTCTGCTGATCTTTATTCAATTGATCATAATAATAGGTTTCTGCTTTACTCATAGTTATAATTTTTCATTGTCATTCTTTACTGCAGTCATCTCTTATTAGAGCATGTACTACTATGCCTGTATTAATTGTTGCCATAATAAATGCTCCTTTCTTATTTCGTGATGATACTCTCCGTAGTATACCTTCTCATTATACATATAAGTTTTTCATAAGATCAAAAATATTTATTATTTATTAAGAATTTTTTTGTTTTTTCTTGTGAATTTGGTGTTAAAATCTGATTTTGTGTGAGAACGTACCCTCATGTATATGGATATAACACAAATGCAAGCATAAAGGAGAGATTCCATGAAATACATACAAAAACATAAGGGAGTCACATTCCTCCCTTATTTATTACTAATATTGCTTACCCTATTTTTCTGCTATCTATTCTGCACAAAATACGGAATCTTCGGATCAAAAGTTGACTGGATCAGCCAGCACAGCGTTTTTCCGGATTATTTCAGACAGCAATTTTACGAAACCGGTAAATTATTTCCGGAATTTGCCGCCAATCTCGGTGGAGGACAAAACATCTATAATTTTGCTTACTACGGACTGTTCAATCCTTTATTTTTGCCTTCCTATGCCCTTCCTTTTGTAAAAATGTCAGACTATGTAATGGGAATGTCCTTTTGCTGTCTGCTTAGTTCCGTACTACTTTTATACCATTGGCTTCGTAGCAGGGATTTTTCGGTAAAGATCAGTTTTTGCTCGGCACTTGTATTTTTACTGACAGGGCCAGTGATCCATCAGTCCTTCAGTCAGATCATGTTCATAAATTATATGCCATTTCTGATTCTGGGTTTCCTAAGTGTCGATCACTATTTCCAGGATATCTTTGAGGAAGCTTCTTTTCTTAAAATGCACCGAATGCTTCCTTTTTCCAGACAATTGCCCCTGATCGTCACTCTTTTCCTAATGATCATGACTAGCTTTTATTTCAGTATCGGAGGCATGTTAGTTTTAGTATTATACGGAATCTACCGCTACGGGCAGGCATTAGAATACTCTCATCAGAAGCTCACTTTCCGAAACTTTTTGATTGACGGAATGCATTTTTTAACATCTTTTATCATTGCAATCTGTCTAAGTGGCATACTCCTTATACCAACGGCTTATGCCTTATTTGGGCGAAGTACTGCTGATAGCACTTCCTCTGCAAAAGGAACATATACGGTCTTAAACTTACTACTTCCCCGCCTCCATCTCTCGGGATTTTTATACTCTCCCTATGGCCTTGGATTCGGAACATTTCTTGTGACTGTACTTTTTGCATCCTTGGCCTACCGCAAATGGAGTGAACGTTTTCTCTCATGGAGTGTTTTACTTGTACTGACCATTCCATTTTTCCTCTATCTGTTAAATGGTGGACTTTACCTGCGCTATAAAGCATTCATTCCATTTTTGCCGCTGCTTTGTTATATGATCGCAAATTATTTAAAATCTCTGGATGAATCTTTTGGTTTCACCAAGTTCGGTATCATTCCGTATCTGCTGACTATTTGTTGCATCGTCCTGTTGCGTCACGAAAACAAGCTGCTGGAAAAAAACTGGAAATTTATTTTACTGGATGCTGTAATTACCCTTGTTGTATATCTTCTTTTATGGATTTCAAAGGCGTCAAGTCGCAGTTTTCTGTTGACCTTCCCTATAATCCTTTTTTTAGCCATCTTCGGAAGCATCTATGCAAGTCAAAAGGGAAATGTGACAACTACAGATTTTTATGCAAAGGTAACCGATTCTTCCATCGGCCAGGCAATTTCCGATATTCTTGATACAGACACCGGCTATTATCGCATCTCACAACTGGGTACCTCCGGCGAAAATGCCGCCGACTTAAACAGAATCTGGGATATCCGGCAGAATATTTCGTCTATTTATAGTTCCTCCTACAACACGGATTATCAGAAATTTCGACAAAAGATTTTTGACATAGAGCAGCCTTACCGCAATTATCTGATGCAATCCGCTTCACAAAATCCGGTTTATCAACGGTTTATGGGAGAGAAATATATCGTATCGACAAAGACTTTAAATGGATATACCCTCTACAAAGACTACGGGGATTTCAAAGTGTATCAAAATCCGTCGGCCTCCCCAATCGCCTACGGTACTGATCAGTTACTGTCCGAAAAAGACTATAAAAAACTTGAATTTCCTTATAATCAGACAGCATTGTTATCCTATGGAATCGTCAAGGAGGACAATGCTGCAAAGGACACAGGAAGCAATATCGTAAGCAAAGTTGCTTTTAATAAAAATACAGGAGATCAAAATATCTTAAACCCAAACACGGATGATGACTCTGCTGCCAGTGCAGATATCCGAGCTATCAAGCTTTATCTATCTCAAAAAAACAACGATGATACAGATTCGAATCTCCATAGATGGTTATCAGAAATAAAGAACGGTTATCAAATAAAGGCCAGGAAAACACATTCTGTCAATCTGTGTTTTGATTCCGAAAACAATTCCGGAAGACAGCAAAGCAACTCACAAAATACCGCATCACAGGAACAGGTTTTGTTTTTAAAATTTCATGTAAAAAATCTGCATCCAAACCACGACCTGACCATCTGGGTAAATGGTGAACGCAATAAATTAAGTGCAAGAAATCACATTTATTATAATGCGAATACTACCTTTACTTATGCAGTTCCAATAACGGCGGAACAAAATTCTGTGAAGGTCACTTTTGGAAAAGGCCATTATCAGATTACGGATGTGGAAAGTTATATCGGGACACTTCCTGACTCTTCGCTGTACCAATCCGAGTTTAAATTAAACCGGAAAGCCACGAAAGGAAACGTAATCTCCGGAACTATCACAATGCAAAATGACGGATATTTTATTACAACAATCCCTTATGATAAATTCTTTGATATTCACGTAGATGGGGAAAAAATAACTATCGAAAAAGTGAACACCGCATTTTTAGGATGTAAACTTTCAGAAGGAGATCATACCATTCAGATCACCTATCATGCTCCGGGGCTTGCCGCCGGAAAGTGCATATCGGCAATAGGACTTTTGTTACTAATAAGCTTACCGGTCTTTTCAGGCATCCGAAACATAATTATAAAAAAGAAAGCATCTATCCGTTCTTGATAGATGCTTAGAAATCCTTAACATCTTTCTACTCCTTGTGTCTTCTTTTCTTCTCTAGATAAGAATAACAGAATTTCAGGAACAAAAAAAGCCTTTTCATTACACAGAAAATTTTATTTCCGGTAATGAAGAGGCTGTTCTTTTATGCCTTTTTTCGTTATTTGATTAGTGTTTTTTTGCATAACGGCTAGAGTCCTTCATAATCTGTACTACTGCAGAAGAATTACCTGTCAGCATTGCGGAACTTGCTGCAAAATAATCTGCATTATCCAGAATATAATTTTTAAAACGCTCTACTAATGTTACCTTTTTGTTCATTGCCATTGCATTATTTTTTGAAATAGCTGCTGTACTCATACGATCCTCTCCTATCTTTTCTATTTTTATTTATCTTACTTTCCTTGTTACAGCCAGTATTTTATCCTCATTCTCTCCAGGAAACCAGTATTATAATTGTCATATTTTACAAGGATATTGACATTCAGAGCCCGTGACTATACGTATATTTATAATATACATAAAAATTATACCGATTGTATGATATTATATAACTATTCAAAACCCCATTCACAAAATTACCTCTGCGAGGTTTTACTTTTACGAATGCGGTTACTATATAGGGAGCTGTTTATGAAAGAGAAGATATTTAACATTATTCAAATCGGTGACAAGAGCAATCGCATCAGCCGGGCTTTTGATTTTTTTATTACGATTGTAATCCTCTCCAATATTCTCGTCACCTTTTTGGAAACTTTTGAAGAATTAAACTTCTGGTTGAGCTTTTTTCGTGCTGTAGAATATATTACGATCTTTATTTTCTGTATCGAATATATTCTCCGTATTTGGACGGCGGAGTATCTCTATCCCGGAATGACACGTGGGCAGGCGAGGCTAAAGTTCCTAAGATCCTTTGATGGCATCGTAGATTTACTTACAATCATCCCTGTATTCTTTCTTTCTGGATTTGTTATTTTCCGCATGCTCCGAATTGCAAGAATCTTTCATCTGTTCCGCCTTAATGCAAAATATGATTCTTTCAACGTAATTACAACGGTATTATATGTCAAAAGAAATCAGATCTTTTCTTCTGTATTTATTGTATTGATTCTCATGCTGGCAAGCAGTCTTTGTATGTACAGCGTAGAACATCCTGCTCAGCCGGAAGTTTTCCGCAATGGATTCAGC
>CAVBHX010000077.1:0-13219 GCA_963595255.1 bacterium | reverse complement strand
CACGCGGGCGTTTCTTAATTCAAGAGAGCGCCGTAGGCGGTCTTTCCTATTAAATAAAAAAACAGAAACCGTATCATTTATTTTTGATACGGTTTCTGTTTGTTATGGCGGTTAAAATACATATTGATCATCAATAATCCAATCATCTGAAATCCATTCTGCAGTCCCAGAAACGCAGGATTAAATGCCGGTCTGACTACAAACCATCCCAGTCCCATCAGGGTAAATAACTTAATAACCCAGGAGTTTTGTCTTGCATATTCTCCGATTTTTCTTATATATATCAGGAGAACTCCTCCGACAAAAACTACAAATCCAACCATTCCCATCTGATAAACAAATGACAGATATTCTATTTCGTACGAAAACGGTATAGATTCACTTCTCGTATAACCGCTGATATAACTTCCAAGTCCATGTCCAAATACCGGTGATTCTTTCACTCCGTTCATCAGTGCTCTCATCTGTATCTGTCTGACGTCATCTGATTCTGCCGCAAACGAAGAAAAGAAACGAAATTCTATCATTTTCACTACAGGCTTCAGCCAAAATACTGCCGAAACAGCCAGCAGTACTGCACCTATGTATCTTGCTTTCTTCGGAATTTTCTTCCAATAATACAATACTGCGACAAATGCAAAGCAGCAGAATTCCACAAGCAGCACCCTCGAAAAGACGATCAGGGTATAAATTCCACTTAATACAAACAACAGGCTCCGGATGCTTTTCTTATATTTCTCCATCATCCAGTAAAACGGCATCAGTGTCACAACTATAATATCAGACGAAGTCTGTACTCGGATCAGTAACAATCTGCCCAGATGCATTGTCATTGTCGAAGCCTCTGTTCCAAATGTATTCAAGTAAAATTGTATCACTGCTTCATATTCTATCAGTTTGCATACGAATGCTATTTCTATGATTATTTTACCCACAATCTTCAAAAGCATCATATATAGCATACATTCTACTATCTTTTCCGGATCAGCCAGTTCATATCTGACCAGAAAATACAATTCCACAAACACAACCACCGAAATATAAAATAAACCTGTAAATTTAATACTCCATTCATTTCCGCAGATGATACTCACAATACATGCAGAAAATCCAAGAATAAATAAAACCACTTCCAGTTTTGCATTTTTTATAATCTCAAAGCTTTTTCGTTGTGCAATCAGACTTATTCCTCCCAGAATAATCAACAGGCATACCAATATCTTCTGAATTGGTATGCCCATCATTACTCCAGTTGGAAGTGCATAACTCATGATGCACAGATAAATCACAACATTCAGTAATTTTGATAACTTATTCATAATTTTTCCTAGAAATGGAACGTGTCTTTCAGACCAACCCACAGCTGATCCTTATCACTTAAGTTCAGTGCAGTTCCGTCTTCCAGTGCGTATCCTTCACCAGATGCTGTTCCTTTGTACTCTCCTGTCAGCGTCGGCCACTCAATGCCGATCTCTGGATCGTTCCATGCAAGACCGCCTTCATCTCCCGGATGATAGAAGTCTGTACATTTGTAGCAGAACTCGGCAAGATCACTTAATACCAGGAATCCGTGTGCGAATCCTTCCGGAATGTAAAACTGTTTCTTATTTTCTTCTGTCAGTTCCACACCGAACCATTTTCCGTATGTCTCGCTGTCACTTCTTAAGTCTACAGCAACATCGAATACAGAACCTTTTACGACACGTACCAGTTTTCCCTGTGGGAATTCTTTCTGGAAGTGTAATCCACGAAGTACACCCTTTGTAGAGCTTGACTGATTGTCCTGAACGAACTGCATGGTAAGTCCGGCTTCTTCCATATCTTTCTGATTGTATGTCTCCATGAAGTATCCTCTTGCGTCACCGTGTACGGTTGGCTCAATTACGCAGAGTCCCTGGATACCGCCTGCATTTTTTTCTACTTTAATCTGTCCCATTTTTATGTCTCCTTAAAACTCGATTTCTTTGAGATATCTTCCAAGCGCATCCTGCCATGTCGGAAGTGGAGTGAATCCATTTTCCACCAGTTTGCTCTTGTCCAGTCTGCTGTTGAACGGTCTTGCAGCCTTAGATACTCCATACTCTTCTGTTGTCACTGGAAGAACGGTTACTTTTTCTTCACTGTATTCTTCGTGTCCAAGCTCTACTGCCTGGCGGAAGATTTCTTTTGTGAAGTCATACCAGCTGATATATCCGCCTTCATTCGTTGCATGATAATAACCATATTTGTCTGTCTCAATCATATCAACGAGAAGTCTTGCAAGGTCAAATGTATAGGTCGGTGTTCCGATCTGGTCATTTACAACCTTTAATGTATCATGTGTCTTTGCCACATTTAACATCGTCTTGATAAAGTTTTTGCCATTCTTTCCGAATACCCATGCGATACGCACGATGAAGTATTTATCCAGAGTTTCAGATACAGCAAGTTCTCCGGCCAGTTTACTTTCTCCGTATACATTCAAAGGTTTGTAATCTTTGCAATCCGGCTCCCAGGCTTTCGTTCCCTGTCCGTCAAATACATAATCTGTACTGATGTAAACCATCTTGCTGTCCATTTTCTTACATACGTCTGCAATGTTCTTTGTTCCTGTTGCATTGACTGCTTTTACGATGTCTTTCTTGTCTTCATCTTCTGCAAGGTCTACGGCTGTCCATGCTGCACAGTGTACCACTACATCTGGCGCGGCCTCTGTCAGAACCTTCTCTACAGAAGACGCATCTGTGATATCCATCGGTACATACGGCATCGTTGTTACCGCTGTACCATCCTTAATTCCGCTGTACGTTTCTTTGATGTCAGAACCGATTCCCTCATAACCACGGGATGCCAGTTCGTTCATCACATCATGACCAAGCTGTCCGCCAACACCTGTCACTAATACCTTCATTCTTAAATCTCCTCTCGGTGAGCATACATTTTCTCATAATAGTTCTGATATTCTCCGGAAATGATCGTCTCCCACCATTCCTTATTTTCAAGATACCATTTGATTGTCTTCTTAATACCATCTTCAAATTTTGTCTCTGGAAGCCATCCAAGTTCGTTGTGAATCTTTGTAGGATCGATCGCATAACGCATATCATGTCCTTTACGGTCTGCAACGTGAGTGATCAAGCTTTCCGGTTTTCCAAGTTCTTTACAGATGATCTTAACGATCTCGATGTTTGTCTTTTCGTTGTGTCCACCTACGTTGTACACTTCTCCGACTCTTCCGTTATGGATGATCAGATCGATTGCCTTGCAGTGATCTTCTACATATAACCAGTCACGCACATTTAATCCTTCTCCGTATACCGGAAGCGGCTTGTCATTCAGTGCATTGGCGATCATCAGCGGGATCAGCTTCTCCGGGAAGTGATATGGTCCGTAGTTGTTGGAGCATCTGCTGATAGATACCGGCAGTCCGTATGTTCTGTGATAAGCAAGAACTAACAGATCTGCTGCTGCCTTAGATGAACTGTATGGGCTGCTTGTGTGGATCGGTGTCTCTTCTGTGAAGAACAGGTCTGGTCTGTCAAGAGGCAGATCTCCGTATACTTCATCAGTAGATACCTGATGGTAACGCTTGATGCCGTATTTTCTGCAGGCATCCATCAGTACAGCAGTACCCTTGATGTTTGTATCCAGGAATACTTCCGGGTTCTCGATGGAACGGTCTACGTGACTTTCTGCTGCGAAGTTTACAACCATATCCGGTTTTTCTTCTTCGAATAATTTGTACACTGCTTCACGGTCTGTAATGCTTTCTTTTACAAAACGGAAATTCGGATTGTCCATTACAGGCTCCAGTGTAGATAAGTTACCTGCATATGTCAGGCAGTCCAGACAAACGATACGATAGTCTGGGTATTTGTTTAACATGTGAAATACAAAGTTACTTCCGATAAATCCGGCTCCTCCGGTTACGATAATTGTCATTTTATGATTTCCTCTTTTCTTCTTTTTATTGTATACAGGATTCTTTCTAAAAGAATCCTGTCTGTTATCTTAGATCTACATTTCAATTGCAGATTCGTTTACTCTTAATACAGATTTTCTCTGTATTTTCCGTCCAGTACATCTTTTAAGTACTGTCCATACTGGTTCTTCTTCAGGACTTCATATACTTCCATGATCTCGTCCTTGCTGATCCATCCGTTCAGGTATGCGATCTCTTCCAGGCATGCGATCTTACGGTGCTGATGTGTCTCAACAGTCTTAACGAAGTTCGTTGCATCAACAAGACTTTCGTGTGTACCTGTATCCAGCCATGTGAATCCCTGTCCGAGAAGTTCTACATTCAGGTTGCCTTTTTCAAGATATACACGGTTCAGATCTGTGATCTCCAGTTCTCCACGTGCACTTGGTTTTAACTCTTTGGCATATTTTACAACGTTGTTGTCGTAGAAATACAGTCCTGTTACACAGTAGTTACTCTTTGGCTGTGCAGGTTTTTCTTCAATAGAAATTGCTTTTCCTTCGTGATCAAATTCCACGATACCGAAACGCTCCGGATCGTCTACATAGTATCCGAATACAGTAGCTCCCTTACCGGATTCTGCATTCTCAACAGCAGCTTTCAGACGTTTCTTCAATCCGTGTCCTGCGAAGATGTTGTCTCCAAGAACCATTGCTACTGTATCATCACCGATGAATTCTTCTCCGATGATGAATGCCTGAGCAAGTCCGTCCGGGCTTGGCTGTACTGCGTAAGACAGATTCACACCAAACTGATGTCCGTCTCCTAACAGTTCTTGGAATCTTGGTGTATCCTGTGGTGTTGAGATGATCAGGATATCACGGATGCCTGCGTTCATCAGAACTGACATCGGATAGTAGATCATCGGCTTGTCATAGATTGGCAGTAACTGTTTTGAAGTTACCATTGTTAATGGGTACAGACGTGTGCCTGAACCACCTGCTAAAATAATTCCTTTCATTTCAGGAACCTCCTCGTTTTGTATATTAGGTTATCAAGTTCTAAGTTTTTCTATTCTAGTCTTTCGTTTCCTGTGTTAATTGCATTATAAAAGGTGACCTTAGGTCACCTTCAAGTACTTTTTTATTTTTTTGTAACTTTCTTGTAATATTTAAGAAGTTCTTAAGAATTATGCCTCATTTCCGATCATAACCTTACAATCCTTCTTATAACAAGCAATCCCATACTTTATAAACTGGCGCATCCCATCCTGTTTTAACCTTGCCACATAATCCTTTTCCTCAATCTGTTGCAACGCTTCCATACACGTCCGCTCCAGATCACCATCTTCCGCATACTTCATCTCAACAACTACGCCTGTGCGGCCTTTCGGAATCTCGATCAGGATATCACTGTATCCAAGTCCAGATTCCGCATTGGACATCGACAACCAGTTCTCTTTGTGTGCCAAAAGACCAAGTAAGATACCATGATAAAAATTTTCTTTCTTTTCTTTTGCCACGGCAGTATCACGAATACTGATCGTATTCCACAAATAATCTCCGAACAATTCTTCAATCCTCTGTGGATCCTTTTCTGGAAATGCATCACACAATGCATCCAGCTTCGGCGTATCCTTCGACGCTTCATCACGGAACCACTCCCGGATCTGGGTTATGAACAACTCTCTAATTTCCAGATTCGGTATGGCCAGCTGATATCTTCTCAGATCCACTCTTCCTCTTTTTGTCAGATAACCGGTTGTAAAAAGAACACTCCACAGATTTTCTATTGAGCTGTCCAATTCATTATAGGTCAGATCCTGACGTATCTCCTTTACAATCGTTTCTCCGGCAATCAGCTGTTCGATCTCGTTTTTCGTCCGATAATCCGCCTTGTCAATAAATCGGCGCACCATGACATTTCCACTGGTATTCGACCAGTAATCTTCCGGCAACGCATTGATATCCGCACAACGATTCTTGCAATAATTAATCACATCCCACGGGCAGTATACATCCGTCTCCCCGAACTGATATCCGTCATACCATTCTTTCACTGTATCGTAACATTCCTCTATTCCATAATATGACAACATTTCTTTTACTTCCGCATCTGTAAAGCCAAAATATTCATCAAATTCTACATTGGTGATTGAATAAATATTAAAATTATTAAGTCCTGTAAAAATACTCTCTTTTGAAACACGAAGGCAACCCGTCAGTACCGCAAAGAACAGATTCGAATTCGACTTTAATGCATTCCCGAACAATCCACGGATCAGCATTACCATCTCATCATAATAGCCATACTGGAAAGCTTTATCCAATGGCACATCGTATTCGTCAATCAAAATAATGACTTCTTTACCATAATGTTTTGCAAGTAGTTCAGATAATACTAGCAGACTTACCGGCAACATCTCTTCTTCTGTCAGAAAACGCCCCTTGTCTACGCGTACCATGCTGTCATACATCTTTCTTTCCCCGGCATCCAGTTTCTCACTTTGGGATAAAAAAGAAAATCTTCTGATTTCTCTTCCCATCACATACTGCATTGCCTCTCTGGCTGCCTGAAAATTCTGTCCTTCAATTCCTTTTAAGCTTATAGAAATCACTGGAAACTTTCCCATGTATTTATCGCATAATTCTTTTTCTTCCGAAATCTTCAAACCTTCAAAGACAGATTTATCACTTCCAATTTCAAAAAAAGTTTTGAGCATGTTCATATTCAGGCTTTTTCCGAAGCGTCTTGGGCGGGTGAAGAGGTTCACTTTTGCCCAGTTTTTCATAATAGCTGCAATTAATCCGGTCTTATCTACATAGTAAAAATCCTGTTCAATTAGTTCTGAAAAACCTTCAATTCCTACAGGAAGTTTTTTTCTATTATCCATTTACTCACGCTCACTTTCTATCCACATCTCAAAGATACGATTTGCAATACATACTTTTGCATTCTGAACTCTTACATATCCCAATCTTTCTGCCATATCAATAACCTTGTCATCTGGATTATACCCTACATATTCCCCTTCACTCACAAGTCGATAAATCAGCTTTTTCACACCCGGATATTCATTCAATTTTCCAATTAAAGATTCAAATAATGGATTTTTATCATTCCGCAACATTTTTACAGCAGTCAGTACATCCTGTTTACTCCATGCCGTCTTGCCTTTACCTTTGATATCTTCATCAATCATCTTACAAATACATGACACAAGATATGGATAACCAGATGTATAAGAATATATCAGTCCCGCAATCTCCGCTACATCCATTCCAGTCTGGTAATCCCGTTCATATACATTCAGCATTCCCGATATATCCCCTACCGAAAAATTCATATCCACTTTAAACTTTGCAGCTATATTCCAAGGACTGTTAGTCTTGTGATTTTCTTCCGGCCTGATCTTACTTTTTACATTTCGCACATCATATACTCCCGCAAGTATCACTGACCGAAATGTCGGCAGCTGCATTCTGCGCAGATAATATGCACGCAGCTGAGCCAGAAAATCAACAAACACCTGATTGTTTGTAGCCGTATCAACTTCATCAATAATTAATACCAATGGTTTTTCTGAAATTCTGCACCACTGTAACAACGTACGGAACAGCACTGATAAGGTTACATTTTTCTCTCTTCCATCCGCCAAGCGCAGCAAAGCACTTCGTATATCTTCCGGTATATCATATTCTGATATCAATATCTCGTTCGAAAAAGCAGCAACAAACTTCTCTTCATTCTCAAAATCTCCATAACTAATCGTTTGAAAATCAAGACTGACTACCTTATAATCACTTTTCAGATATTCTGCCAGAGCAGCCAACAATGTTGTTTTTCCATACTGCCTTGCCCGGTTAATTGTAAAGTACTCTCCGGCATCTACCATTTTTTTAATTTCTGATAAACGTTCCGATAAATCTATCATATAGTGTATTTGTGGATTACAACTCCCATTCACATTAAAAAACTTTTTCAACTCTGCCACCTGCCGATCCTTGCTAACACTCTGCTCTTTTATACCTGTTTTTATTATATCTATTTTTATTATGCACGATATTTCTATTATTCTCAACCATTATACCCAACAAAAATCCCGGCATCTTTCGTAATATGGAATCCTCCTTCCGTCTTCTTCCGCACATAAGACTGGAACTCCTTATAATGATCCAGGATATACTGTCCCTGATTCCCATGGCAGGACAAAATATAAGAAATCAATGGCTCCGGCTCCGGCACGACGAGTGAATCTTCATACTGTCTCCACTCTATCTTATCAAAATCCTTCTGAAGAATCTCTTCTCCATTCTCTTTTCCAAAACGCTCGTACAGATTCTCTGCTGCCAGTACAATCCGGTCATCAAACTTCTGGACCAGTTCACTTACTTCTCTCATATGATCATTGCCATATGTACTGCAGACAAATCTTCCTCCCGGCTTCAATACACGTTTAACTTCCTTGCATACTTTCGGAATATCCTCGCAATAAAACAACACATGATTGGCAATTACAAGATCAAATGCATCCTCATCATAAGGGATTCTCCCCGCATCAAATACACGAAACTTGAACCTGCTGTCATCTGCACCAATCGTACGCCTTGCATCTCTTAACATTCCATCTGATATATCTGATGCTACAATCTCCGTCTGTTCCGGGATACTATCTCTATCCACGTTCCAGAGCGTACCATCTCCGCATCCCAATTCCAGCACATTCGTTCCTGGTTTCAATTCCAATTGTTCAAAAATCCATGGGAACCACCCCTGCTTGTTTTGTGAATACAGACTATGGAGATTGATTCTTGCGGAAATATTCGACGCATCCTGATACTGATTCTTCATACTCTTCTCCATGCCGGTCAGGTGGATCAGATTCAGCATCTGACTCCAGTCGATAGAATGTTCTTTCTTTATCAGATCTGATGTATCCTGAATTGCCTGTTCTACCAGCTGCATCTGTTCGATACGGTCACGGACTAATTTCAATTGGATATTAAGGGAATTGAGCATAAAGTGATAATCTGCATCATCAATCGTCATATCACGAATATCGTCCAGGGAAAATCCCAGATATTTTAAAAGTAATATCTGCTGCAGTCTTGCGAAGTCTTCGTCTGTGTAAAATCTTGCACCTGCTTCTGTAACGTAAGACGGTTTTAATATATTTTGTTTGTCGTAATAGCGAATTGTCCGCAAGGTCACGTGGGCCATGCGGGCAAATTCACCGGATGAATAGTAGCCTTTAATTTTCAAACCTTATCATCTTCCTATTTGTTTTTTAATATAATCTTACAGATTTCATTTACTTCTTCCTCCTGTAAATCCGCATATAACGGCAATGTCAGCACCCTCTCCGAAATTCTCTTTGCAACTGGTGTTTCCTGATCATTATATATATCGCGGTAACATTCGAAAGAATTAGTCAATGGATAAAAGTATTTTCTTGAAAAAATACCATTTTCTTTAAGTCTTTCATACAATTGATTTCTGGATTCTCCATATCTCTCTTCGTCTATTACAATTGGATAATAAGAATAATTCTTTTTCACTTCAGGCTGTGATCCATTCAACTGTATTCCCGGAACATTCTTTAATTTTTCTGTATAAAGATTTACTATTTTTTCTCTTTTTTTAATTTCCGCATCAATATGTTTTAAATTACACAACCCCATCGCCGCACAAAATTCATTCATTTTCGCATTAGCACCCACACCATCTACGCTTTCTGGTCCTCTGATTCCAAAATTCTTTAAACGATAAAGTTCTAATCCAAACTGATCATCTTTAAAACATGCTGCACCACCTTCAATCGTATTAAAAACCTTTGTTGCATGAAAGCTAAAGCATGATACATCGCCAAACATACCCACACCATTTCCTTTGTAGGTCTCCCCAAATGCATGAGCCGCATCATAAATAACTTTAAGCTTATATCTATTAGCAATTTCTTCTATTGCTTTTATATTGCAGATATTTCCATATACATGAACCGGCATAATTGCCGAAGTATTCTTTGTTATCAATTTTTCTATTTTGGAAACATCTATTGTATAATCATCTGGATTAATATCGCAAAAAACCGGAATCAAGCCATTTCTCACAATTGCATGCGTTGTTGATGCAAAAGTAAATGGTGTTGTAATCACTTCACTTCCTTTTGGCAATGCCATTGCCTGTAAAGATAATTCCAAAGCCATATGACCATTCGTGAACAAATCTATATTTTTCACTCCAAGATATGCTCTTAGTTCTTTTTGTAAACGCTTGTGTTTTTCACCCATATTGGTCATCCAATGCGTATTCCAAATATCTTTTATTTCATCTACATACTCCTCCAATGTTGGCATTGAAGATTTTGTTACCAGTATTTTACTATCCACCCTTATAGTTCCTCCCTTAAAATTGCATACATAAGCATATCTACAAATTCACCATTCTTATATTTAGCTTTACGTTTTCTGCCTTCATATTTGAATCCACATTTCTCATAAAGGTGTATCGCACGTGTATTATTTTCCAAAACAGTCAGTTCTATCCTTTGTAAATTCATATTATCAAAAGCATGGTGTATCATTTCTCTGACAGCAAATGTTCCTGCCCCTTTTCCCTGATTTTTTTTATCCCCGATCATTATATGTAATTCACCAGACTGATTCAGATAATTAATCGAAACCAAACTAATTAATCCTACTATTTTTTCGTCCGAATCATCTACAATTGCACATCTTATATTTTGATTTCTATTTTTCATGTATTGCTCATACCACTGCTCATCAACTTCTAAATTAATAAATCTAAAAGGTGCACCCAATAAATCAATCACTTCCCTATCATTTCTCCATTGATTTATTGTTTTTAAATCCCCGCGTTCCAGTTCTCTTAATTTATACACTTCTCTATCTCCTCTATCAGATAATTCATATCCTCTTCATTATATCGCTGGTCTATTGGCAATGGTAAAATATTCTGTGCCAATTTCCACTCATTCCACGTTTCAGAAATATTATTTAAAACATTCGGCCATAGAACAGGAATATAAATTTTCTTTTTTTGAAGTTTTCTTCTGATTTCCGCAGTATCATCAATCATTAACGGATACATAAATGACGATGTCCGCAATTGTCTGTTCCGACATAATTGATTAATTTCATCCAGAGCACAAGCTAACTTGGAAAAATTTCTTCTTCTCTGTTCCTCTACTCTTACATAATCTATTGCATGCAACAAATTATATGTCAAATGCGACATTTCTTTTATAGGTTCTGACGCAAAATGTTTATTATTTTCAACAGATTCTCCATAAAATTCTGATGCTGTACGTTCGTATCTTCCCAATATATATCTTATACGTTCATAAGATTCATCTCTTTCCAATTTCTGTTTTATCTTTTGATCCGTATATAAGAACGCTCCATCTGGCACACCAAAATATTTCCTACATGTATATATTGTATCGACTTTTTCCAATGGTCTGGCGAAATAATCCTGTGCGTTATCTATAATAATATTTTTATATTTCTTTTTGCAATTCAACAGATCCGTTTCCGTCAGTTGTCCATAATAATTAACTATATAAACCCACTCCTGATCTGTATTTTCTATATTTTCCGGCAAAAAATCATTCCGTACATGATAATACATAATTTTCACCATATATTTTTCACATACTTTTATAACTGAATCACACAAATAATATGGCATCCATATTTTCTTAATATTACGGGTCTTTATCAGATATGCCAAAGCATTTCTGCCACAATTCAGTGCTATAGCCTCCTCATGCAACATAGGAAGATGAAAATCATCCAACTCAATGTAACCACCTATTTCTCTCATCTTTTTTTCCTTTATTCTAACTTTATCTTTATTTCACCATTAATATTTTCTAATATTTTTTTCATAACATCTTCTTTTTCAAAGCGCATAAATACAATACCTATACATTTTGAAGCATTGTCAAATCTTTCTATCTCATCTCCATTTTTCTTATATATGCATTTTTTTGTAATATACTTTTCGATTTCCTTAGAAATTATGAGCCCATTATATTTTCCATTACACGCGCTATGTAAATTATAAGTTGCATAGCAATGTTGCGGCTCGACTGGCATTGCTGTGATTTTTTCTCCCATAGCCGCTTTTATTGACATTTCTGCTATATCCACACGATACATTTCACCCAACAGATCCGGTATCATATTCCCACCGCTTCTCGGTCCAACATCAATCAGCCATACACGGTTTTCATTATCTATAACCGCTTCTATATTCATAGCACCTGTCTTTATCTGCAATTTTTCTACTAGCAAACGCAAAACATCTTGTATTCTTTTTTGATCTTCTTGGTCAATCTGTAACGGATAACTTTTTCCAACCGGAACAAGCGGATTTACATTCGCATCCCGGTGACAGTTAAGTAATCCCCATAATATAATTTTTCCATCAACAACAAATATATCTCCGCCAATCAAATATTGATGCTTTTTTTCGATATAATTTTCAACAATTACCCTATGGCATCTCGAAAAAGAAAATGCAAATTCTGCTGCTTTTTTTATTTCGTCACCCACTCTAAGTACTGTTGTTCCTTTACTTCCTGATGAATCTACCGGTTTCATAATCACAGGAAACTCTATCTTTCCTTCAGCACAATCTTTTAAAATACTTTCCACATTATCATATCCAGTTGCTTTGGGTGAATTAAATCCATTTTCTTTTAAAAATCGTCTGAACTTATCTTTATTACACAATATTTCTACCGACTCATACGGATTTCCAGGTAATCCCAGTTTTTCAGAAACATATGCCGCTGTCGGTGCAGCTGGATCTGATGCATATGCCAATACAGCATCTATATTTTCCTTTATTGCTATTTCTAATATTTTTTCTTTGTCCGTTGTACTCTCTAAATAAAACCTATCTGCAACGTATTGCCCTGGATTATCCTCTAAATAATCGCATACGACCGTACAATATCCCATTTTTTTTGCTGTCTTTATTACACCGACCTGCTGTGCTGAACCTCCAAGCAATAATATTTTTTTCATTCTATTTTCCATTCCTATTCATTTTTCTCAATATTTTATAAAGTGCTTTTATGGATATATGTTTCCTATATTCATTTAATAAATTTTCTATATTTCTTTTTTCTCGTATTATTCTTTCTTTCTCTTTCTTTTCTCTATTTAGATTTTCTTCTGCTTCATATTTCAAGTTCTGAATGTAACTTTCTATTTCATTTTCCCCGATACTTTCCACCCTTAAATTTACATAAAAATCCTTTCCCTCAAGTTTAACTTCATATTGTGG
>CAVBHX010000076.1:0-13322 GCA_963595255.1 bacterium | reverse complement strand
ATGAAATGCTGCAAGAGTGGAAAGGGGCAAGCCAGTTTATTATTGTCATGGATACTTGGTTCGAAAAATTGATGGCAGAATAATACGATAGTATGAATATGGAATCCCATGAATAGTAGTTTATACAAGCAAGAAATGAGGAGTAGACGGTGTGAAATTTGCGTTGAAAGAAATAGACTAAAAAGATTACAATCAATAACACCGGTGCGGGATTTTGATATCCAGTATCGGCGTTATTGATTTCACAGGGGCTTGGGGGTGTAGCCACCAAATATACTATTCGTTTTCTGCTTCGGCAAGTTTGTTAAGGATCCACTCCCTGTTGATAACAATATCCTCATCATTGCGGAGATCTTTGAAATCATTGCAGTGTGAAGAAGCAAATTCATACATATTGTCGATATTAACTGTACCAGTGATCTCACCCTTATTAATGATTACAAGAATATTTGTTCCGTCGTTGTCTACAGCAAAGCGCAGTTCATCAAATTCTATATCAGGATCCTTTTTGAGAATAGAATCTGTCGCAAGTAATTTAACAAGTTCTATTATCCTGTCATCTTTACCTGCATCAAAAATCTGTATCTTTTCAACGAGCTGATTGGCTGATATTACGATTCGGTTTAGGTACTTTTCGGTACGAAAATCAGCCAAAGCATTTTCTCCATAAAACATTTCATATGTCTTCTCTACTTCTGATTCAGGAACCAGATAAATCATGATAAGATCTTCCATCTGGTGATAGAGCGTAGGATAGTTTAAACGAAAGGTTTCTCCACAGTTAGGGCAGGTATAAAGGAAAATAGACTGATTAAGTACCTTCTCTTTCATTTCAGGATCCAGTACAGTATTAATGCTGTTCCAGACTTCAAATTCTCCCTCATGATGACAGGAAGGGCAAGTGACCTTTTCCATATGATGTTTTGACATAAATAATCTCCCTTTCAGTGAGATAAATCTATAGTTTTCTTATTGTAGAATACGCTTATCCTTTATTATTTCGCCAGAAAATTGCTCTGAATCTCCATCGGCATATGATAAGCCTGTCCTCGTTTTGTCAGGCTGTATAGTTTAAAGCTCATGAGTTCCGGAGTTGCATTCAATGAACTGCAGAGTCCGAAATAATCCAGGTCCTCGTTCTGAACCATCTCTTCAATGTCTTCATCTTCAATCAACAGATCGGCAGCGAACAGATTGGCTTGGTATTCTGTATTATCCGTCATATTGTAGAGGGTATCATCTTGCATTGGAGCCATTTTCAGCTGGGAACGATGCAGGATGATATGCCCTAATTCATGGGCGGCAACGATCATCTTTTCTTCTTCTGAAAGGAAACTGCTGATCATGACATAGATCGTCTTGCAGCTCATAAAACAATATCCTTTCAGTGTCTTATATCTGGAAGTTTCCCCGACAACAATGTTCATCTGATCCATGATCTCAAAGGGATCCCTGGAGCCATATTTCTTGATTAATTTCTTTGTTTCTGTATATATGTAAGTGTTTCTCAAATAAATCACCTCAAAAGTAAAAAATAAAAAGGGCAGAAATATCCTTGTAACTATAAGGTAACAGATTAGGTGTACAATAATCCCGCCTTCTATTATTTTTCCTCTTGGTTTTTCAGATATTTTTTCGGTGTAAATTTCTTTGCACGTCTTTTGGAATCCAGATAAAGGCTCTGGATCTCATCCATAAAAGCTATTTTATCTTCGTCAGTCAGTGATCCACCGGCAAACATAGCTGCAGCCTGTTCCAGGATCTGCTGAGCCTGTTTGGCACCACGGTTACCAAACTGTTCGGATGCTTCTGTGATAAAAGCTTCATCCTCACTCATGAGATAAGAAACGTCACACTGTAATGCATCTGCCAGTTTCTGATACAGAACATTTTGTTTTGGAAAACGTCCTTCTACTTCCCAGGATCGAATGGTCCTATATGAAACACCAACCATACTGGCCAGTTCCTGCTGACTCATCTTTTTTTCTTTTCTTAATGATCTTACTTTTTCACCGAATGTCATAAACATACCTCTTTCTAAGCATTGTCTTATAAGTTTCATTAGCCGTCTCAAGGCAAAGTGGGAAATGTGTCTCCTGAAAATTTAAAATTAATCTTGACAAAGGGAAATGTCTCTCCTATAATGTGAATCACAGATAAGGGAAACATCTTTCCTATAAGATACACAATGTTTCCTCTTTTGTCAATGGATATGTGAAATGAATTTCCTGTATTTTGAAGAAAACAGGAAGGATAGACAGTCATTGATAGTCAAAATGGGATACATGTTACAAAAAGAGGAAAAACGTATGGGAGGTGACAATGTGAGTCAGGATCAGACTTCTATTATCTGTATTGATCTGAAGTCCTTTTATGCTTCTGTAGAATGCGTAGAACGTGGGCTGGATCCATTTAAAGCAAACCTGGTGGTTGCAGATCCGACCAGATCAAAGTCAACAATCTGCCTGGCGATCACTCCGGCTATGAAGGCTCTTGGCATCAAGAACCGATGCCGGATCCATGAGATACCGGATTGTGTGAAGTACATTACAGCCATGCCGAGGATGCAGCTGTACATGGATTATTCCGCAAAGATCTATGGAATCTATCTGCGGTATGTCTCAAAAGAAGATATCCATGTGTACAGTGTCGATGAATGTTTTATTGATGTGACCAATTATCTGCAGCTTTATCATCTCACTGCAAAAGAAATGGCGGTAAAGCTTATGCAGGCGGTCATGGAGGAAACTGGTATCACTGCAACCGCAGGAGTGGGAACCAATCTGTACCTTGCTAAGATTGCAATGGATATCGTAGCAAAGCATGTGGATGACCATATCGGAATCCTAGATGAATTCTCTTACAGAGAGCAGTTGTGGGATCATAAACCATTAAGTGATTTCTGGAGGATTGGATCCCGGACTGAAAAGAAACTGGCCGGTTACGGAATCCATACGATGGGTGATATCGCAATGGCATCTTTAAGATCCGAGGACTGGCTGTATAAGATGTTTGGGATTGATGCGGAACTGTTGATCGATCATGCATGGGGCTATGAAACATGCCGGATGAGTGACATCAAGAACTATCATTCGGAGGAACACAGCCTTTCAAATGGCCAGGTGCTGATGCGAAATTACTCATTTGAAGAGGCCCTTGTGATTGTAAGGGAAATGACAGACAACCTGGTTCTGGATCTGTTTGAAAAAGGACTGGTAACAAGCTCTCTCACCTTATGGATCGCATACGACCACAGGTATGAGCATGAGGCATCCAAAGGAACTGTAAAACTTGAAAGAGGAAGTAACAGTTCCAAAAAGATCATAGATGCAGTGGAAGATTTATATCTCAGGATTGCAGACAGATATACCGGAATTCGAAGAATCGAGGTGTGTGCGAACAGGGTTGCTCTTGAAAGTTATGTGCAGTACAGCCTGTTTGATGATCCAAAACAGACCGATAAGGAACGACATTTACAGGAAGCAGTATTGAATGTAAAGCAGCGTTATGGAAAGAATGCAATCATGCGTGGATCTAACCTGCTAGAGTGTTCTACGTATCGAGAACGCAATGAGCAAATAGGTGGCCACCGTGCTTAGAGGAGGTGCAAAAAGTGCTGGCAAGTGCATATCAACCGTATTTATATTTATCAAGACCGGTTTCCAGGAGACATCCCATGGATGTAGGACGCAGGGCAAAACAGTTTGCTCCATTTGCGGCACTTCGTGGACTGGATGAAACGATCCGGCAACAGGAAATCATTTACGAACCGAAAAGAGATTTATCTGAGGAAAAGAAAAATGAGCTGGATATGAAATTAAGGATACTGACATATGGAATGAAGATACAGGCAACTTATTTTCAAAAGTCCTGGAAGGATCCATCCGTTGGTCAGTACCATACATTATCTGGAACCATAGAATTTTTTGATCCTTCAGTCCACTTACGGATCGATGATACCGAGATTCAGATTCAGGACATCTGTGATCTGACTGGTGATGTATTTGAAACTATTGAAATATCATGTTAATTAATCACAGCGGAATTTTTTATACCGGAAAGAGCGTGTGGTAGCTGGTGGAAGGATAAAAAAGGATGCACAGATCGACAAAGCAGATCTGATCAGAATAGAAATCGTGCTGTTCGTGCAGCTTTGGCACTTACGGAATGGATGGCATGATACTCATAAGGCGGATTTGATTTCCCTTTGATCCGTTGAGTAATAAATGGAGAAATATCTTATTGCTTAAAGGAGGAAGCCTATATGGGATCAGGTGCTATTAAATGGCATGTACACTGCTCTGTATGCGGAGCATTTATTGAAAAGAGCGCACAAAGCGATTCAGAAGTGGAGTGCAAAAAATGTCGCAGTACATTGGAAATATTTGTAAAGGATGATATGGTGTCGGTTCGTCCGATCCACATTCGAGATGAACAATTAAAGTCCAGGATGCGGACTTATTCCCGAAAGATGATGAATCAGGGATTATAACAGAATAGAATGAGCTGTCTGTAGTAAGCGTTGGATTTGGCAGGAACCATCAAGAACGCACCGGATAGCAAGAGTTTGTCAAGGAGCTGAACCTGACTGGAATCACTAAGAGCCCGGCAAAACATTTACGGATACATTGCAAGATCAGAAGTATTTTCTGGTTTTGGAGATTGTTGAAGTATTTGTTTTGCCGGGTTTTTTATGTTTTTAAATTTTTTGTGTTTTAGACACTGTATTTTAGCCTCCCATCTTTTGTATATGTGAGGAGGAAAAAATAAATGATCTTGGAGTCACGGACTCCCGTTCAAAAAAAACGGGTGAGTTCGTGGCTCATTGGAATGCTCATTTTTAATGCTTTGTTCATGGACTGCCCGTAGCCGAAAGGCAGAAAGGCGGTCCATATGTTGACATTAAAAGAATTAAAGAAAGTAGTAAAAGTAGCAGATATAAAGGCAGATACTCCATCAGCAAAAGCGTTAAAAGAATCTGGAGCAGAGATTGTTGTAAAAGAAGTACTTGAGACAGATGCATCGATTACTGTCTATGAAAGTGGCTATGTACTTTATCAGGAAGGCACAAAGACCACAGTATTCCCATTGCACAAATGTAGTGGCTATGAATATGAAAATGCCGATGGAATAAGAAAAAGAGTGAAACGAGAGTTCTTTGATAATGAAAACTGGTATGTGCTTCCATTATTAGTTGCATCTGACCGAATGATAACCAATCAAATCAAGATCGGCGATTATCACGGAATTATATCTTATTCTGTAGTCGTGGAAGACCGGAAATATCTGATTGACCCAAGCAGGAGCTGTCTGGACGATATGATTGAAAAAGAGTTGATCAAAGAAATGTTGCAAACATTAACAGAAAGACAAAAAGAGATTATTTACCTGTATTTTTGGGAGCAGATGAATCAGATGGATATTGCGAAGAGTCTTGGAATCAGTCAGCAGACAGTAGCTGGAACTATAAAACGATCGATTGAAATCATGAAAAAACATGCCAATCAATAAAAAATTTAAAAAAATTTCATTTTGGAACCTGTAAAAAGGCCGTTCATCTTTTGTATATGTGAGGGAGTTAAAAATGCTTCCTCCTGAACCTTGAAAAATGAATAGCCTGCCCGGAGTGATATTCGGTTTGAACATGCATAGAGCGAAAAGCTGCGTGTCTGCCAGAAGAAAACGTAACAGAAATGGAAACTGATATAGGAACGGATCCGGGAAAGAAAACAGGAAAACGCTTAAATCTTAAATCAAAATAAAATGTCTGAATCTGAAAAGAGGATGACAGTAGAAATCATGTGGCGGTATTTGTGACAAACAGGTACCGCCATATATTTGTGCTGTTATCTCAGCCTGTGCTGACTGTCCCAAATAGCGCAAATTTCAGGAAAGGAGGCGATCATCTTCGTATAAAAGATAATATGCAGAAACTAACAGATAACCATACACAAAAGAATCAGAAAGGAAGGATTTAAGAGAATGAACGTGAAAAAGAAAGCACGTAGGGTGATGTCTGGATTACTGACAGCAGTAACGGTCCTATCGACGGTACTCTCTCCCGTTGTTGCCTATGCTTCTGATGATGCCGGATCTGTAAAAAAGATTCCGTATTATGAGGAGATCAAGGATCAGCTGGATGAGGATGAGGTTGTAACTGCAAAGGATTATGAAATCAAGGTTGGAGATAATTTCGATGTAAAGAGTGATTATACCGGTCTTACAATCCAGGATGACAGCAAAGTAAAAGTTACATTTCAGGAAGCAAAAGATACGGACGGGAATGACTTTTCTACCGATTATGCCAATTCCTATAAGGCAGTCTATTATGTAGAACCACAGACAACGGATCACCCAACCTACCAGATCAATCGAAAGATCGTGGTAAAAGAAGCGGATCAACAGAAAGATTCGCAGTCAGAAAGTTCTTCTGATCAGGATGCTGGTTCTTCCGATAAGACAGAAACAGAGGATTCTGAGGCTGACTCGTCTACAGAGCAAACTGGTGCTGCTGACACGGAGAGCAAAACAGAACTGACAGAAAAAGAATTTGATACAGAGATCGAAGCAACGGAGGATCAGGAGACAGTTGATCCGGAAACCGGGATCACACTCTCTGAGGTCATGCAGGAAGCTGTTGACCAGGAAGTTGCTCTTGCAGATCTTGAAGCAGGCGAAAGTATTACTTTTGATATGCCAATGATGCTCGCTTCCGGTGAAACAGGAACAAAATCAGTCACAGTCACAGCCGGTTCCTGGTACTATTACGCAGACTATGGATTAGGTTCTTATCTGACTTGTCCATATTATGTGAAATGGGGAAGCATCAATGCAACAGCATACTGCGTTGAACCTTCTAAAAAAGGACCGGGGAATGGAACTTATACGATCCAGAAACTTGCCGACGGAAAGACACTTGCAAAGGTCTGCTATTACGGAACAAAAGCAAGTGATGAGAATGGTTTCTTCGATGAGAAGCATCCGGATTTTCCGGCAGGAAAGAGATTCATCATTACCCATATCGCAGCGGCTTATGCAAATGGATCCAGTGACTGGGCATCCGGAACCAATGCGACAGGAAAGAACCTGGCAATGGAACTTTATAACTATTGTGTAAATATGCCGGACATTCCGTCTGTAGATATGAGCTTTTCCGAATCTAATGTAAAGGCTTATGTGGAAGGAAACAGCCAGCGAACAAGTGTGATCACATTCAAAGCAGATAAACTGCAGACGATTACATTTAAGCTGCCAAGTGGTGTAAAGCTTGTAAATGTGACAACCGGTAAAACCAGTGCTGCAGGAGCAAGTGTAGAAATCAGTGGAGGTACACAGTTTTATCTGACAGCACCACTTGATCAGGCAGAGAGTGTCAGTGCTACATTTTCTTCTCAGATGAAGGGAAGCATTGATAAAGAATACTCTGCTTACAAGATTGTAACAGGATCCGGAACACAGGATCTGGCGCTTGTTTTCGGTGAAGGTGTCGGAAATGAGAAATATGTGGACTTTAAAGTAACCTGGATAAAAGAATGCAAGGTATCCATTGTAAAGAAAGACCAGGATACAGGAAATGCACTGGCTGGTGCCGTGTACGGGATCTATTCCGATGCTACATGTACAAAGCTGATCGCAGAGATGCCTGCAACAGATCAGAATGGTGCTTCACAGCTCACAATGGAAAAGACACAGGAAGTTGTTTATCTGAAAGAAATCTCTGTTCCAACAGGATATCAGATCGATACAAAGTCTTATAATGTGACTCTTGCTATCGGAAAGACAACGACCAAAAATGCAACGGATAAGCGAACAAATGCAAAGCTCAACATTGCAAAACAGGATGCTGAGACAGGCAATGAAGCTCAGGGAGATGCAACACTGGAAGGTGCGGTATATGGCCTTTATGCAAGAGAAGACATTGTTCATCCGGATGGAAGAACCGGGACAATCTATAAGAAAGACACCCTGATCACATCCCTGACAACGGATAAGAATGGCGAAGCATCTGTATCGGATCTGTATCTTGGAAAGTATTATCTGAAAGAGCTTAGTGCTCCGGTGGGATACGTACTGGATCCGACAGAACATGATGTGGACTGTACTTACGAAGGTGCTACTGTTCCGACAGTAGAAAGAACTTCTGTATGTAAAGAAACCGTCATCAAGCAGCCGTTCCAGATCATCAAGGCTGCAAACAACGGAAAGACCGATGCAGATCTTCTGCAGGGAGTTGGTTTTTCCGCATGGCTTGTCAGTGATCTGAAAGTAAAAGCAGATGGAAGTTATGATTTTGATTCGGCAAGACCAGTTGTACTGACTGCAGATGGCCAGACAGAAATGTTTACCGATGAAAAAGGATATGCAAAATCGATTCCGCTTCCATATGGAACTTATGTGGTAAGAGAAACCACAAGCAAACACAACTATGCACCAGTTGATGATTTTGTAGTGAAGATCACAGAGAATCATCCGGATACTCCGCAGACATGGCGAGTGCTGTTGGATAAAGAATTCAAAGCAAAACTAAAGATCATCAAAAAGGATGCAGAAACACAGAAATCTGTACTTCTGGCCAATACTGAGTTCAAGGTATACGACCTGGATAATCAGAAATATGTGGAACAGACAACATCCTATCCGAAGCCAACGGTACACAAATCCTATTTCACAAATGAGGAAGGATACCTGGTACTGCCGAGAAATCTGAAACCTGGTAACTACCGGATTGAGGAAGTGACGGCACCCGATGGGTACACAATATCCAAAAACTATGTGACAGTTGCAGTTGATACAGATACTGCTTATCTGACTGATCCTGTCACAGGAGATGCAGTCATTGATGTGGAATATGCCAATGCCCCAGTCAAAGGTCAGTTAAAAATCTATAAACAGGGGGAAGTGTTAAAAGGATTTGATAAGGATTTCCAGTATGAAATGGCTGGACTTGCAGGTGCTGAATTTGAAGTCTATGCGGCAGAGGATATCTATACTGCCGATCATCAGGTAGATGCAGATGGACAGAGAACTCTGTATTTTGCAAAGGATGCACTGGTGGCAACCGTCACAACGGATGCAGATGGTTATGCAACCGTAAAGAATCTTCCACTTGGCAGATACTATGTCAAAGAGAAGAATGCACCGGACACTTATGTGTTAAATACTGTGCCGGAAAATGTCGAATTTGCTTATGCGGATCAGGATACCGCAGTGATCGAGAAAGAAATCTCTGTCACAAATGAACGACAGAAAGTGTCGATTACGGTCGAAAAACAGGATGCTGAGACAGCCAATACAGTAGCCGGAGCTGTATTCGGTATTTATAACGCAAAAGACATCCAGACGAAAGATGGAAAAGTGATCGTCAAAGCAGATACTCTTTTACAGGAAATCACTTCTGATAGCGCTGGTCTTGCAGCATGTACGCTGGATCTTCCACTTGGAAGCTATTATGTAAAAGAACTGAAAGCACCGGATGGATTCGTATCTTCTGATGAAGTACTGAGATTTGATGCTTCTTATCAGGGACAGAATGTGCAGACAGTAACATTAAAATCCGTAAAGAAGAACCAGCCAACAACTGTTGAGATTACAAAATCAGATGCAACAACCGGGGTAGAACTGGATGGAGCTTATCTGAAAGTAACGGATAAAGATGGAAATGTGGTAGACAGCTGGACATCTTCCAAAGATGCACCGCATGTGATCAAATATCTGAAAGTGGGTGAAACTTATACCCTCCATGAAGAATTTGCACCGCATGGTTATCTGGTAGCCAATGATGTGACATTTACAGTCAAAGATACCGGAGAGGTCCAGAAAGTGGAAATGAAGGACGAGGTACCGGTTGGTGAACTGATCATCAACAAAAAGGGAGAATTCCTGGATTCTGTTACACTGGTCGATAAGGTCAAAGGTGTGGTGGAACACATTTTCAACTATGTAACCGGAAAACTGACAGATGTTACTTTTGAAGTCTATGCTGAGGAAGATATTAAAGCTACAGATGGCGTCAGTGACGATTATTATAAAAAGGATGAGCTGATCGCAACGATCAAGACAGATGAAACCGGTATTGCAAAACTGGAAAATCTTCCACTTGGTAAATACTATGTGAAAGAAACAGGAACTGCTTACGGCCATGTACTGGATGATGAGATCCGTCATGTAGATCTGACTTACGTGGATCAGAATACACCGGTTGTAGTCTATGACAAAGACTGGCAGAACAACCGTCAGAGAGTAGAAGTCAGTGTACTTAAGAAAGAAAAAGATTCTGACCGTACACTGGAAGGAGCTATCTTTGGATTATTTGCCAAAGAAGACATTAAGTCTGAGACAACTGGTAAAGTCCTGATCGAAGCCGATGAGATCATTGAACTGAAATCTACGGATGAAGAAGGAAAGATCACATTTGTTGCAGATCTTTCAATAGGAGCCACTTACTATGTAAAAGAGCTCTATGCACCGGACGGATTCGTAACCAACGACGAAGTAAAGGAATTTACCTTTGAGTATGCAGGTGAGGATCAGCCGACTGTAACCTATGATTTTACCTTTGAAAATCAGCCAACCGTTGTAGAATTTACCAAATTCAGTCTGACAACCGGAAAAGAACTTCCAGGATGTAAGCTGAAAGTGGTAGATGCTGATGGAAATATCGTGGATGAATGGACTTCCGGTAAAGAAGCACATGTGATCCGTGAGCTGACTGTCGGAAAAGAATACACACTGGTTGAAACAAAACCGGCTGATGGTTATGTGACAGCTGAAAGCGTGAAATTCACGATCAAAGATACTGCCGATGTGCAGAAAGTTGAGATGAAGGATGATGTGACGAAGGTGAAAATCTCCAAACAGGATATCGCCGGAAAAGAACTTCCGGGAGCAAAACTCACGATCCTTGATCAGGATGGAAAAGTTGTCGAAAGCTGGATCAGCACAGAGAAAGCACATTACATCGAAATGCTTCCGATCGGAAAATACACTCTCCGTGAAGAAACAGCACCGGATGGCTATCTGGTTGCAAAAGATGTGGAATTCGAAGTAAAGGATACCGGTGAAGTACAGCATGTAACCATGGTGGATGAGGAAAAACCGGCAGAAAAGACACCGGAAGGTGGAAAAACTGTCAGTGATTCACCAAAGACTGGGGATAACACCAATCTGTGGCTGTGGTTTATGCTTCTCGGCATTGGTGCGACTGGTACAGGAGCCCTTGCATTTATGAGAAAAAAGAAACACTAGTCAAATAAGAATGAGCGTTCATGGAAACCGAAAGGAATCTGTGGACGCTTTTTTAGATGGGAGAAACCATGAGAAATATCATTATTTTTGTTGCTCTTCTGGGAGCAGCGGCAATATTTACAGTTTTGTATTGTCTCATTGCTGCCGGAAGTCAGGCAGAGAAAAAACTGACAGAAATCATGAGAAAAGAGGAAGAACAGAATGAAGACTAATAAAGATCTGATCATAGAACCAAATGCAGCTATAGAAGGAAGAAAGTACAGCGAAGAAAAGCCATGGTCCTGTAAGTACTGTTACTGGTGGGGAGACAAAAAGAAAGGCTGTAACTTGAAGCAGTGCCATTATCTGCTTCCCGAAAAGAAAAAAGCAGTAAAAACAACACCATGTGGTGGCTGTCCCTATGGGAAGCCTGTTCCATGTATCGGATATTGTATTGCCCGTCTTTATTCTGAGATGAAAGGAAAGAAAGGACGTGGGTAATTGCAGGAAGAAGTAAATCAGAAAGTGATTAGCCTGAGCATCCAGGGAGTCAAGATCACTGCCAGTGTGCTAAAAGCAGCCTTTCGGAAGTTCCTGGAAATGGACAACCGCAGGAAACAGAAAGCAACGCAGGTGAAAATGGCAGAAAAGACCGGACGGGCTCAGGAGAAAGGAAGGGAAAAAGCCCGAAAAAAGATTGAAAAGAAAAAGCCACATGGAAAGCAGACCATTAAGCAGCTGAATGCACAGGGAGTACAGCTTTCCAACTTAAAGATCACAGATGAAAATATCAAATCCTTTGACCGTGTGGCAAGAAAATACGGGATTGATTACAGCCTGAAAAAAGAAGTCGGTGCGGATCCACCAAAATATCTGGTCTTCTTTAAGGCTAAAGACGTGGATGTGATGACAGCGGCTTTCCGGGAATATGCCGGAGTAGAACTGAAAAAGAAACAGGTGAAGAAACCATCTGTCAGAAAGAAACTGCAGAAATCTGTAGAAAGAAAAGCAAAGCACCGCCAGCGTGTGAAGCAAAGACAAAAATCCAGAGGTCAGGAACGATGATCCAGGAGAAATTACAGAAGATCCAGATCAAACGACTGGTGATCTTAAATCTCCCATATTTCTTTATCTTCTATGTAGCAGATAAAGGATCCTGGCTGTACCGACATTGCCTGGGAGAAAGCATGGTCCAGAGACTTGGCGTGATGTTAGTCAATTTCCGACTGGCATTTTTAAGCTGGCTGCCAAGTATCGCTTTGCAGGATCTTACAGTAGGTGTTCTGGTTGCAGGTGCATTAAAACTGGTGGTCTATTATCGTTCTAAAAACGCAAAGAAGTTCCGGCAGGGTGTGGAGTATGGATCCGCCAGATGGGGAAATAGAAAAGACATCGAACCCTTCATGGATCCGGTCTTTGAAAACAATGTCATCCTCACAGAAACGGAACGTCTGACTATGAACAGCCGACCAAAAGCTCCAAAGTATGCCAGAAATAAGAATGTGATCGTCATCGGTGGTTCCGGATCCGGTAAGACAAGATTCTATGTGAAGCCCAACCTTATGCAGATGACGGACCACGTATCCTATGTGGTCACCGATCCGAAAGGAACGATCATCGTTGAATGTGGAAAGATGCTTGTAAATGAAGGCTACCGAATCAAGGTATTGAATACGATCAACTTTAAAAAGTCCATGCATTACAATCCGTTTCATTATATCCGGAGTGAAAAAGACATCTTAAAGCTGGTCAATACCATTATCGCAAATACCAAGGGTGAGGGCGAAAAATCAACGGAAGATTTCTGGGTCAAGGCCGAACGTCTTTTGTATTCTGCTCTGATCGGATACATCTGGTATGAGGCACCAGAGGAAGAACAGAACTTTTCTACTTTGCTGGAATTTATCAATGCCAGTGAGACCAGGGAAGATGATGAAGAATTTAAGAATGCAGTAGATGAATTGTTTGAAGAACTGGAAGCAGAAAATCCGGAACACTTTGCAGTCCGTCAGTATAGAAAATATAAGCTTGCTGCCGGAAAAACTGCAAAATCGATTTTGATTTCCTGTGGTGCCAGACTTGCACCATTTGATATTCAG
>CAVBHX010000075.1:0-13416 GCA_963595255.1 bacterium | reverse complement strand
TTTCTCAACCTTCTTTCTCGGAATTCCTTATATTTGAATTATACAGGAAGCTCCTTGAAAAATAATAAATTAATAATCTTATAAAAGGACCAACAGAAAACCACCCCGATTTATCTGGTCTTCCGCTGGCAGTTCTATTGTATTTCAAGATAGGAAGAGAATCAAATTAAGATATTTTAATAGCATGTTAAGAAAAACTAATATGTGACGTATAGGCATATAAGATATAAACAGCAAAACATAAGTAATAAAAAAGATACAGAAAAATATAAAAACAGAAAACAACAGAAAACAACAGGTTTTTAGATAATATTTCTTGATTAATATCCGGCAGATGATATAATAAGAAAAAGCGTGCACGTAAACGCAAAAAGCGGAGGAAGAAGTTATGGGAGTGACATTACAGCAGATTGCCGAAGCTGCCGGAGTATCCAGAGGAACAGTAGACCGGGCACTGAATGACCGCGGAAGGATCAAGCCGGAAGTGGCGGAAAAGATAAAAAAGATAGCAGAAGAGATGGGGTACCAGCCGAACCGGGCAGGAAGGGCACTTGCCATGGCAAAGCAGTCTGTTCGGATCGGTGTGATATTACAGTCGGCAGACACGCCATTTATGAAGAAGGTACTGAATGGAATTGAGGATGCCAAAGCAGAAGTGGAACGTATGGGAATTGAAGTCATGGTGAAAAAATTGAACGGGATTGATTCCGTGAAGGTTATGGATACGATGAAAAAGATGCGTGCATCCGGATGCAAGGGGATAGCAATGGTTCCGGTAGAAGATGAAGAGTTGAAGAAACTCATTCGTGAATTCGTGGAAGAAGGCATACCGGTTGTGACCTTCAACTCAGATCTGGAAGACTCTGACAGACTCTGTTTTGTGGGGCAGAATGCGTTACAGAGTGGTAAAGTAGCAGCAGGACTGATGGCAGAGATTCTTCCTAAGGGAGCAAAAGTGCAGGTAATCTCGGGATATCCGTCTAATCAGTCGCACAGGAACAGAAGCAAGGGATTCATCAGTGAACTTAATGCAGTCCGGAAGGATGTGGAGATTCTGGATATCCAGTATGCTTACGATGACAGCAAGATTGCCGGAAAGATCACGGAAGAAATGTTAAAGCTGCATTCAGATCTGTGTGGCGTATATCTGGCAGCTTCCGGTACGGATGGGGTATGCAAGGTGTTAAAGAATAAAAGCCTGGTAGGGAAAGTAAAAGTCATCTCCAATGACCTGACAACCCGGAACGAACAGGAATTAAAGCGCGGCCTGATCCAGTTCCTGCTGGGACAGAATGCATATGTGCAGGGGTATTCTCCGGTGATGATCCTGTTCGATAAATTGTTTGACGGGAAAGAGCCGGAAGAAGAGTATCAGTATACGGAGATTGTGATTAAGACAAAATATAATTTATGATGTAAGCGTAAGAAGGATGGAAGATGTGTAATGTTTTCTGTCCTTTTTTAGTTGTTGAGTATTCGTAGTGTGAAAGATATAAGACAATAAAACATAATCAAATTGGAAAAATGTAACAAAATTAGAGTGCAAAGTGCAGAATCAGTCCAAAGCCGGAACAGCAATTTGCACATTTTTCTTGTTTAATCTTTATCAATTTGTGATTCTTCATAAAATTTCCAGGTTTAATTTAGCTATTTTGGATATTGCGTTCACGTGCACGCAATGATAAGATACAGGTACAGACAAGGAAATACAGAAAAGCAAACAAAAACTCAAAATCAACAATCTGAAGAAAGAAGTTCAGAATCACGAAATGAAAAGAAAGGTGGAAAAAATTATGTTAAACGTAGGAGTAATCGGATGTGGCGGAATGGGAAGAGATCATATCAAGAGAATCACAGAGAGAACACAGGGAGCGCAGGTAGTTGCAGTATCTGATGTATTCGAAGAAGGTGCTAAGAAAGCAGCCGAGATCGCAGGCGGCGCAAAAGTATACACAAACGGCAAAGACCTAATCAATGATCCTGAAGTAGATGCAGTGCTGATCGTATCACCTGGATTCGCACATGTAGATGACCTGTTAGAGGCAATCAAAGTCGGAAAAAGAGTCTTCTGTGAGAAGCCGCTCTGTACAACAGCCGATGACTGCAAGAAAGTTATGGAAGCTGAAGAAGCAGCAGGCAAGCATCTGATCCAGTTAGGATTCATGAGACGTTATCACAAAGGATACAATCAGATCAAAGATGCGATCGCAACTGGAGAATATGGAGAACCGCTGATGATGCACTGCACACACCGTAATCCGGAAGTAGGAACCAACTACAACACACCAATGGCAGTACATGACACAGTCATCCATGAGATCGACCTCTGCCACTGGCTGGTAAATGACGATTATGAAAGCGTACAGGTTATCATGCCAAAGGTTACAAAATATTCTCACTCAGAGCTGAAGGATCCACAGATCATGCTGATGCGTACAAAGAGTGGTATCTGCATCGACGTAGAATGCTTCGTAAACTGCAAGTTCGGTTATGACATCAACTGTGAAGTTGTATGCGAAGACGGCGCACTTAAGATGGGAACCCCAATGGCACCTTCTATCAGAAAGAATGCACAGTGCTCTACAGAGATTACAACAGACTGCTTTGTATTATTCAAAGATGCATACGATGCAGAGATTCAGAACTGGGTTGACTGTGCAGAAAAAGGTGTGATCGAAGGACCTACGACATGGGACGGATATCTTGCAGCAGTTACAGCAGATGCATTAGTAAAAGCCCAGGAGACAGGAAATATCGAAAAAGTTGTAACAGTTGAGAAACCTGAATTCTATAAATAAAACTAAAAAATATATTTTTTTGAAGAATGCGTACACGTGCACATAAAAAACAAGAACATAGATAAATTTATTTAGAAGATAGAGAACAGTTGCTTAACTACAAAGAAAATATAGGAATCAGATAATAGCATAGATTACAAAAGCTATACGTGAAAAGAAAATGAAAAGTCATAAGAGACAGGAGGATATAGAAAATGAAAATCGGATTTAATGAAGCAACAGCCCTGGAATGCGAGGGACAGTCACTGATGGCAGACCTGGAAGCATGTGAAAAATATGGATTTGATTATATCGAGATTCGTTTTGACTGCGTAAAAGATTACCTGAAAGAACATACATTAGAAGAACTCGCTGACTGGTTCAGAAACCATCATTTGAAACCATGGGCTTACAATACACTGATCTTCTTCAACCAGAGAGACGAAGCAGGCGTAAAAGAGATCGACGAAGAGACAGATTTCATCATCAAAGTATGCGAAGCAATCGGTATGAAGATGCTGATCACAGTACCAAGCTTTGACGTAAAGGACAAATCTGTAACAGAGATAAAAGAAGAAGCAGTAGAAAGACTCCGTTATCTTTCAGATAAAGTAGGAAAAGACATCAAGATTTCCCTGGAGTTCTGCGGAGCACCAAACTGCTCGATCAACCAGTTCGGAACAGCATACGATGTAGTAAAGGCTGTTGACAGAGACAATGTCGGAATCACAGTAGATACCTTCCATTTCCATGAGATGTGCTCAAAGCTGGAAGACTTAAAAGCAGCAGATGGCAATAAGATTTTTGCTTATCATCTGAATGACTGTGAAGATCTCCCGCTTGGATCATGCGGAGATGACAAGAGACTGTGGCCTGGAGAAGGAGTAGTTGATCATGCAGGAATTGCAGGAGCATTAAAAGAGATCGGATTCGACGGTGTATGCACGATCGAAGAATTCCGTCCGGAATATTATGCAATGTCTCACGATGAGAACGTGAAGAAAGCTGCAGAAGTGACAAGAGATTTTGTAGAAAAATATTTTGCATAATCAGTATCAGATTACATATTCACCTTACGGCTGTCGCGGTTAAAAGCGGCAGCCATTATAGAAAACAGACAAATGTTAAAAAGTTATCAGATAAAAGAGCCGGTATAGAAGTGTTACTGATAGAACAGTAACGAATAAGATGCCGGAAGGAGGATTCAGATATGTTAAATAAAGAAAAAGTATCTTTAGGAATTGCACCGATCGGCTGGACCAATGATGATATGCCGGATCTTGGAAAAGAGAATACATTTGAACAGACAGTCAGTGAGATGGCACTGGCCGGATTCACAGGATCAGAAGTAGGAAGCCATTATCCGACAGATCCGGAAGTATTGAAAAAAGCGCTGGATCTCAGAGGAATGACTATCTGTAACCAGTGGTTCTCCTCATTCCTGATTAGTCGTCCATATGAAGAGACAGAAGCCGCATTTATCGAACAGTGCGATTTTCTGAAGAAAGTAGGAGCAAAATGCATCGGTGTATCTGAGCAGAGCTACAGCATTCAGGGTAAACTCGACCATCCGATCCAGGAAGGCAAATATGTGATGAACGATGAGGAATGGGACAAGCTTGTGACAGGTCTTAATAAACTCGGACAGATCGCAAAAGACAAAGGAATGGTACTGACATTCCATCATCATATGGGAACTGTGGTTCAGACAGAAGAAGAGATCGACCGCTTTATGGAGTCGGTAGATCCGGATCTGGTATACCTGTTATTCGACAGCGGACATCTCTCATTTGCAGGAATTGATCCTGAAAAAGTACTGAGAAAATATGTGGACCGTGTGCGTCACGTACATTTGAAAGATCTCAGAAAAGATGTCGTAGAGAAATCAAGAAAAGAGAAATGGAGCTTCTTAAAAGGCGTAAGAGAAGGAACATTTACCGTACCTGGGGACGGGGATGTGGATTTCGGACCAATATTTAAAATCTTAGAAGAAGCAGATTATGAAGGCTGGGTAGTGGTAGAAGCAGAACAGGATCCGGCAAAAGCCAATCCACTTGAATACGCAATGAAGGCAAGAAAATATATTGCGGAAAAGACCGGTTTGTAAGAAAATGAAAGGAGCAAAAATATTATGAAAATAGCATTTGATGTAGATGTACTGGCAAAGCAGTCTATGGATATCAACTGGATGGTTCATCAGGTAGCTGACTGGGGCTATAAATATATCGAACAGTCCCCGCATCCAAGGATCAATCCATTTTACAAACACCCACTGTTCTCAAAAGAGTGTGAGATGGAATATAGAAAAGCATTGAGAGAGACGGGCGTAGAGATATCGTCATTCATCGTTGTATACCGCTGGTCAGGACCGACAGAAGAGCAGCGTCAGTTTGCAGTAGCCAACTGGAAACGTATGATCGAGATTGCGGCAGATATGGGGGTATCTGTCATCAATACAGAATTATCCGGAGATCCGAACCAGCAGGAGATCTGCAACGGTATGTGGTTTAAATCAATGGAAGAACTGCTTCCGATCATTGAGAAGAATAAAATCCGTGTAGAGATTCAGTCTCATCCATATGATTTCTGCGAGCTGAATAACGAGACATGCGATATGGTCAAATCGTTCCGTTCACCATATCTTGGATACGTATATTCTTCTCCGCATGGTTTCTTCTATGATGAAGGAAAAGGGGATGTCCGCTCGATGTTAAAATATGCAGGAGATGAGCTGACACATGTGTTATTTGCAGATACATACAATCAGACACTGGACTGCCGTTACATTGCCAATCCGCCATGGTTAAATGGAAGAGGAAAAGCAGATGTGACCATTCACCAGCATCTCGCAATGGGCGAAGGAGATGTGGATTTTGACGGAATCTTCGAGACTTTAAGAGAAATGGATTTTGCTAACAGACAGTTAAAGCCGGATGCACCAAAAGCCGGCGGGGATAACATTGCCTGTGTATCGATGTTCGGATTCCCTGAGAAGATGGACAAACAGGCACCGGAGGCAAGAGAGCGGATCGAAAGAGAATTATTGGGATAGTTCAGGGGAGCTTAACCTCCCCTGACAGTTGGAGGAGACGATATGAAATCGGTAGCGGAAGTATTGAATTATAAGCAGAAGGGAAAGGACATGGATGAATTCATCGTCGTGCCTTTGTCGGAGAAGCTGGCATACTGCTTCGGAGATCCGGCACTTACGTTGATGTATACCATGACCTCAACGCTTCTGATCTATTTTTACACGAACGTAGTTGGAATATCGGCAGGAGCAGTCGGAATGATCATGCTGATTTCCCGTGTATTTGATGGTTTCTCGGACGTACTTATGGGAACCATCATCGACAGGACACATTCCAAATATGGAAAAGCCAGGATCTGGATCTTAAGACTGGCAGTGCCGTATGCACTTGCCGCAATCGTGTTATTTACGATGCCGGGACTTGGTCCTATCGGAAAAGTGGTCTATGCATTTGTCACTTATAATATTATGAATACGGTAGTCTATACGGCGATCAGCCAGCCGTTCCATGCACTTGGATCGCTGATGAGCCGTGACAGAAGACAGAGAGATACCATCTGTAATATCCGTATGGTATTATCCATTACCGCAAGTATGATCATCACAGCATTTACCCTGCCGCTCATCAACATCGTGGCAGGCATGATCGGAAATACACAGGCTGCGTGGATCACAGTGACAGCAGTGTATGCAGTTATCTCTGTATTCGTACTTGTAAATACGTATATGACCTGTACAGAACGAGTGCAGACAGCGCAGAAGAGCAAAGAAGAAGATGTACCGTTCTGGACCGCATTAAAAGCAACCGTAACCAACCGGTATTTCCTGATCGCACTGGGACTGATGTTATTCTACACCGTATATCAGATTATCATCGGAACCGACCTGACGTATTATTGTCAGTACGTATTAGGAAATGTCAATCTTGTGACACCATTATCTGCATCAGAAAAGATCGCGACAATCGTAGGAATTGCCATGATTCCAAAACTCCTGCCAAAATATGGAAAGAGAAAACTCATCTGTGCCGGATGTCTTCTTGGAATTGCCGGACAGCTGATCTTCTTATTGAATGCAACAAGCGTATCCCTTGGAATGATCACATGTATCATGAGAGGATTCGGAATCGCGCCGTTCTATGGTGTGCAGTACTCACTTCCAAGTGATGCCATCGAATATGGACAGTGGAAGACAGGATACCGTATCGAAGGATTGATGTTCTCGTCTATGAGTATGGGGCAGAAAGCCGGATCCGGATTCACATCCGCTATCATGGGTGCCGTTCTTTCATGGGCTGCATTTGACGGATTAAAGGAAGTACAGCCTGCATCCGCAATCCGTGCGATCAGCGTCTTCTATCTGTATGTACCGATCGCAATCTGGGCAGTTATGTTCTTACTGGCAGCATGCTACAAACTGGATAAGCAGTATGACCAGATGATGAAAGAACTGATCGCAAGAGAAGGCGGCGGAGCAGAAGCACCTGCAGAAGAGATCCCGAACATGACAGCGATGAGTGAGAACAAGATCAATATTGCTATCGGACGTCTTTATGGAGCAAGCGGAAGAAAGATCGCCGAAGGCCTTGCCGAAGCATTAAAATGCAGAGTATACGACAGACAGATCATCTGTCTTCTGGCAGAAAAACTAGGCATGGAATCCCAGGATATGGATAAAGTTGTAAAATATCTGGATTCTTATAATGAAAATGAAGCATTCGCATTTTCCCCATATGCATATCCGGCAGCAGGAGTTGCCGAAGACGTGACCGATATGCGGATGTTCGAAGAACAGACGAAGATCATCCAGGCACTGGCCAAACAGGCACCGGGAGTCTTCCTCGGACGCTGCGCCAACTTCGTACTGGGCGGCCAGCCACACAGTTATTCTTTCTTCGTGTATGCAGACGATGCGTACCGCGAAAAAGAAGGAAAAGAATACTACAAAGGTCAGACATTAAATGAATTAAAACTGCGCGACATCCAGAGAAATGAATATTATGAACGCTTTACAGGTATGAAACGAGACGATCCGAAGCACTATGACATGGTTGTCAATGTGTCAAAGACAGGCGTGGACGGAGCTGTGAAGATGATCCTGGATTATGTGGAGCAGAAAGAAAACGGAAGCAAATAGTGTTTGTCAGGACGATGGGCGGTTATTTCTTTCTCATGTCGTGATTGGCCAATGATAATGAATTTAACAGCGGAATTGTAACCTTTGTGTAGCCGGAAAGTTGTGGTAGAAACCTTGACTTTCCGGCTTTTTTGTACACTCTCGGTATCACAAAGGTTACGATTCCACTATTGAATCATTACAGCATACGATACCCACGGAATAAAAGTTAGGAATCCTTTCCAGTGAATGTGATAGAGGCGTTGATAATACTTAAGGGGCAAAATTATGCGTTAGGTATTCAAAATTTGACTGTTTGAGGCGTATGCCGAGTTTCAAATTTTGAATGCCTGCTTTTAGCAGAATTTTGCTCCTTTAGTATTACCCGCCGACGGAACCTGAACAGGAAAGGATTCCTAACTTTTATTCCGGTCCGGATAGCCGTCGCTTAATGCATTAAACAGCAATTTTAGTATAAAAATCTACCTTGGACACTAGAAAGCCATCATTTCACGTCCCCATGGAACATGGAATGCGTGCTAAAATGCGTGCAATGCAAACTGCGATTGTGCAAAAATAACAATAACACACACTGTAAATTGTGAACAATGCGGGAAATAAAAAATAATTCAAAATCCTATTGCACATTCAAAATGCGTGTGCTAATATACAGTCAACAAATGAAACACGCAAGAAAGCACACAAATAAAATAATAAAGCACGCAAAGGCGAAAAGGAAAAAGCAGGAGGATGCAAGATATGAAATATGTAGAATTTGACCAGACAAGACCAATGGACCTGATACTTCTCGGAAGAGTCGCAATCGACTTCAATCCGGCTTACAACGATCAGGTAAAAGAAGAGTTCAAACCATTAAAGGATGTACACACATTTGAAAAATTCGTCGGCGGATCTCCGGCGAACATTGCAGTAGGTGTTACAAGACACGGATTAAAAGCAGGATTCCTCGGAAAAGTATCCGATGATCAGTTCGGTGATTATGTAACAGAATATTTTGACAAACAGGGAATTGACACATCACACATCACAAGATGTACAAACGGTGAAAAGCTTGGACTTACATTTACCGAGATGCTCTCAGAAAAAGAAAGCCACATCCTGATGTACAGAAACTGCATCGCAGACCTTCAGTTACATGTAGATGACATCGATGAAGCATACATCAGACAGTCCAAAGCAATCCTGATCTCAGGAACAGCACTAGCAGAAAGTCCTTCCAGAGAAGCAGCGATCAAAGCAGTGATGCTGGCAAAGAAGAACGATACAAAAGTTATCTTCGACATTGACTATAGAGAATACAACTGGAAGAACAAAGATGAGATTTCCATTTACTACTCTATCGTAGCAAAAGAAGCAGACATCATCATGGGATCCAGAGAAGAATTCGACCTGACAGAAAAGCTTATCAAAGAAGGCATGACAGATGAAGAAAGCGCAAGCTTATGGCAGGGATACAACGCGAAGATCGTAGTGATCAAGCACGGAATGAAAGGATCTACCGCTTATACCTGTGACGGACAGAAGTTCAGCATCAAGCCATTCCCGGTAGAAGCAAGAAAGGGATTCGGCGGCGGAGACGGATATGGTTCCGGATTCTTATATGGATTATATCAGGGATGGGAAGTAATCGATTGTCTGGAATTTGGTTCCGCAGAAGCATCCATGATGGTAAGAAGCAACAACTGTTCTGATTCCCTTCCGGGACCGGACGCAGTACATGCATTTATTAAAGAAGAAAAAGATAAATTCGGCGAAATGATCGCAAGAGTATAGAAAAAGCAGCAGGAGGAAGAGAACGATGACAAAGACAATCCGTATGACAGTTGCACAGGCAATTGTAAAATTTCTTGATAATCAGTACGTTTCCATGGACGGAGAAGAGACAAAATTCGTAGAAGGATTCTTCACTATCTTCGGACACGGAATCGCAGTAGGACTTGGAGAAGCGTTGGATACCAACCCTGGACAGTTAAGAGTCCTTCAGGGAAGAAACGAACAGGGAATGTGCCACGTAGCGACAGCATTTGCAAAGCAGAGTAACAGAAAGAAAATCATTCCATGTGCTTCATCTGTAGGACCTGGAGCAGCAAATATGGTAACAGCCTGCGCAACAGCAACGGTTAACAACATTCCACTTCTGGTGTTCCCGGCAGATACATTTGCTTCCAGACAGCCAGATCCGGTATTACAGCAGTTAGAGCAGAGCAACAGCCTTGCAACAACAACCAATGATGCATTCAAGCCGGTGTGCAAGTACTGGGACCGCATCACAAGACCAGAGATGATCATGACGGCACTCATTAATGCAATGAGAGTTCTGACAGATCCGGCAGAGACTGGTGCATGCTGCATCGCTCTTTGCCAGGATGTAGAAGGTGAATCCTATGATTATCCGGAATATTTCTTCCAGAAACGTGTACATAGAATCACAAGACCTGTAGCAGTAGAAGAAGAACTGGAAGATCTTGCAGAGATCATTGCAGAAGCTAAGAAGCCACTCGTGATCGTAGGCGGAGGTGTCCGTTACTCAGAAGCCGGTGAGACAGTTGAAAAGTTCTGCGAAGAATTCAAGATTCCATTTGGCGAAAGCCAGGCAGGAAAGAGTGCCTGCAAGTCCAGTCACCCATACTGCTTAGGAGGTATCGGAGTAACGGGAACTTATGCTTCAAACATTATCGCTGAAGATGCAGACGTAGTGATCGCAATCGGATCGAGAATGTCAGACTTTACAACAAGTTCCAAGAGACTGTTCAAGAATCCAGATGTAAAATTCGTGACGATCAACAACTGCAGATTCCATGCATATAAGATGGATGCAGTAAAAGCAGTCGGAGATGCAAAAGTTACAGTAGAAGCACTTGCCGAAAAGCTTCGTGCACGCGGCTATGTATCAGCATACAACGGAGAGATCGAAGAAGCCAAGAAGGTATGGGACAAAGAAATGGTCCGCCTCGCAGGCATTGAATATACGGGAGATGATTTCGAGCCGATCATCAAGGCAAGAGATCCAAGAACCATTCCGGAATTCGTGAAGATGACAAACGGAAAGATCACACAGACAGCAGCACTTGCAGCCATCCGAAGAGTGATCGATGAAGACGCAACGATCATCACAGCCGGCGGTTCCCTTCCAAGCTGTATGCAGAGAATGTGGACAACAGACAAGCGCGGCGGCTATCATGCAGAATACGGATATTCATGCATGGGATATGAAGTAGCAGCTACACTCGGCGTAAAATTCGCAGAGCCGGATAACGAAGTATACTGCGTAGTCGGAGATTCCAGCTTCCAGATGTTACACAGCGAGATCATGACGATCATGCAGGAGAGAAAGAAAGTCAACATCCTGATCTTCGATAACTGTGGATTTGGATGCATCAACAACCTGGAAATGAATCATGGTATCGGAAGTATTGCAACAGAGTTCCGTTACACAGACGGCAAGAAGCCTTGCGGAGATCTGATTCCGGTTGATTATGCGAAGATCGGCGAAGGATACGGACTTAAGACATATACATGTAAGACGATCGCAGAATTAGAGGCAGCACTGGAAGATGCGAAGAAGCAGGAAATTGCTTGCTTATTCGACTTAAAGGTTATTCCAAAGACCATGACAGACGGATATGAATCATGGTGGAATGTAGGAATTGCAACTACTTCTTCTAAAGAATCTGTAAGAAAGGCATGCGTTGGTGTTCTGGAAGGAAGAAGAGAGGCAAGAGATTACTAAGAATAAGGAAATGGCGGATTGTGAAGCCGGAAAGTGAAGCAATCCGCAGAAGCTGAAAATAGATAAAAAATAGATAAAAGGTAGATTCAGGAGGCGTAAGACAGTGAGTAAGGTATTTGGTTATCCAAAGTTTGATGAGTATGGCGAGATGATTCTTACCACTTATGACAATGATTACAAAGCAATGATGATGGATATCCGTGTATATAGTATGAAAGCAGGATATTCCAGAACATTCAAAAGAGACGGAGAGGAGATCGCAGTTCTTCTTCTTTCGGGAAAAGTGACATATGCATGGGAAGATGAGAAAGCAACTGTCAGCAGAAAAGATGTATTTACAGAAGGCCCATGGGCACTGCATGTAAGCGGCGGAAAAGAGATCATTGTGACAGCAGAAGAAGAGTCCGAGATTCTGGTACAGTGCACACACAATGACAAGACATTTGCAAGCAAATTATATTCACCGGATGATGCACCTTGGGGTTACTCAAGTGTCGGAAAGTTTGGAAATGTAGCAAAGCGTCGTGTAAATACGATCTTCGATCACGATATCTGCCCAGAGTCCAATATGGTACTTGGTGAAGTGTTAAATGACAGAGGTAACTGGTCAGGATATCTGCCACACAGACATCCACAGCCGGAGACTTACCTGTTCAAGTTCGACAGACCGGAAGGATTCGGAGCAAGCTTCGTCGGAGATCAGGTATTCAAAAGTGTGGACAACAGCTTTTCCGCAATTCCTGGTGGAGAGCTTCATCCACAGGCAGTGGCACCTGGATTCCAGATGTACACATGTTGGATGATCCGTCACATTGATGGCAATCCATGGCTTCAGACAGACAGATGTGAAGACGAGAGATATGTGTGGATGCATGATGCACAGTTCTAATTGGTAAGAAATATAAAAAATACAACGACTGGAAATGACAGGTCGGCTGGAAAATAAAAAAGAACAGAGAAAAAAGAAGATAGCAAAACGCTTATTTAGAGAGAAAAGGAGATAATTATTATGGCAAGAGAATTTATCGTACCTGGACAGATGATTTCAGGATCAGGAGCACTTGATATGGCACAGGATACACTTGGAACACTTGGAAAGAAAGCAATGATCGTTACAGATAAAGTGATGATCGATCTCGGAAACTGTGCAAAAGTAGAGAATGCATTAAAAAGCCAGGGTGTAGAATATACCATCTACTCTGAAATCGCAGGAGAACCAACAGACATAATGATCGAAAAAGGTCTGGCTCAGTACAAAGCAGAAGGATGTGATTTCCTCGTAGCACTTGGCGGAGGAAGCCCGATCGATTCGATGAAAGCAATCGGATCACTCGTGAAAAATGGCGGAAGCATTTCCGATTACATGGGTAAAGTGATCGATGTAGAGATGCCTCCGATGGTAGCTATCCCGACAACAGCAGGAACCGGATCTGAAGCTACACAGTTCACGATCATTACAGATACGAAAAAAGACATTAAGATGCTGCTGAAAGGTAAAGTGCTGATTCCTTCATTAGCCATTATTGATCCCCAGTTCACTATGACAGCACCACCGAAGATCACGGCAGCAACAGGGCTTGATGCATTGTGCCATGCAGTAGAAGCTTATACATCCAGAAAAGCACAGACATTATCTGATACTTTTGCAATGTCAGCTGTAAAGAGAATCTTCAAATTCCTCCCAGTAGCATTCCATGACGGAAAGAATGAAGAAGCAAGAGTACAGATGTCTGTAGCAGCTC
>CAVBHX010000074.1:0-13730 GCA_963595255.1 bacterium | reverse complement strand
AAGGATAAGGTATATCTGTAAGTGACCGCTAGATGAGTCAATTACAATATACCAGGTAAGACTTATGGTAAAAGCAACATTAGTACTGGAAGGCGGGGCAAACCGCGGAGTATTTACATCTGGAGTTCTTGATTATCTGATGGAAAAGGACATGTATATGTCCAATGTGATCGGCGTATCGGCAGGTGCGTGTAATGCGGTTGATTATGTGTCGAAACAGGCTGGGCGGAGCCGGGCATGTGTGATCCACCGTGAGAAAGAATACGATTATGTATATGGTTTAAAGAAGACCCTGAAAGAAAAAGCCCTGATGGATATGGATATGCTGTTCGATAAATTTCCGAATGAAATCTATCCATTTGATTTTGAGACCTATTTTGCATCCGATATGGAATGTGAACTGGTTGTTACAAACTGTATCACGGGAGATGCAGAATATCTGTCGGAAGATAAAGATCCGGATCGTCTGATGAAGATCTGCCGTGCATCGAGCAGTATGCCGCTTGCGGCACCGATCGCAAATGTAGACGGAATCCCATACATGGACGGCGGCCTTGCAGACTCCATCCCGATCGAATATGCACTGGAAAAAGGAAATGACAAGATTGTTGTAGTATTAACGAGAAATCCGGGGTATCGTAAGAAGAGAGCGGTAAAAGCAACGGAACAGCTTTATAAAAGAGCTTATAAGAAATATCCGAATCTGGTACATACGATCATGACAAGAAATGCGGTATACAACAAGCAGATGAAGCTGATCGAGAAGCTGGAAGAAGAAGGAAAGATATTCGTGATCCGTCCGTTGATCCCGACTGTGTCCCGTATGGAAAAGGATTATGACAAGCTGCAGCATTTCTATATGCATGGAAACCGACTGATGAAGAAAGAATATCAGGGACTGCTGGAGTATCTGAACGAATAAATATAAAAGCAGATTATAATGTTTATGGAAATAAACAGAGTAAGAAAAATAAAAACAGGATGAGACAGAGAATGGAACCAAGAACATTACTAGATTTTATGGGCGTGGCAGAACGCCTGAAATGTAATATGCGCCATTCCAGAACGGCAGAGAACAGACGGGAAAGTGTAGCAGAACATACCTACCGTCTGTGCGTGTTTGCATGGCTGGTAAAAGCAGAATTCCCGGATTGTGATATGGACAAGGTGATGAGGATGAGCCTGTTCCATGATCTGGGAGAAGCAGTGACCGGAGATATTCCGGCATTTGTGAAGACGGATTCTGACCGGGAAGTAGAAGAAAGTGCAATCAGCAATGTGACAGCGATGCTTCCGGAAAGGGAACGAAAAGAACTGGATGCGTTGTTTGATGAACTGGAAAAAGCAGAGACGATGGAAGCGAAAATCGTACATGCACTGGATAAGATGGAAGCATTGATCCAACATAATGAGGCAGATATCGCAACGTGGCTTCCACTAGAATATGATCTTCAGATGACTTATGGAGAAAAAGAATGTAAGGCGGATCCGTATCTTGTGAAGCTGCGTGAAGTGATCCGGCAGATATCGGCAGATAAGATTGCCTCAGAGGGAGAAGAAAGGGGACAGTCTTACTATATAAGAAAAGGTGTGGAGAATATGCATCTGGAAGAAGTAGCAGCACTTCTGCACAGTACGGACTGGGCAAAAGACAGAACGGAAGAGATGATCAGAAAAAGTATGGAGAATGCCTGTCCGTATGGATTATTTCTGAGTGACTGCATCAGTGAAGGCGGAAAAGACAGACAGATCGGATTTGCGAGAGTTCTGACGGATGGTATGACGACATTTTACCTGATGGATCTGGTCATAGAAGAAGCGTATCGCGGGCAGGGGTTTGGAACAATCATGATGAATCAGATCATGAAGGAAAACGGGCATCTGTATGGTATGCTTCATACACAAACTGCAAAAGCATTTTATGAAAGATATGGGTTCCGGGAAATAGGAAATACAAAGAAAACAGAAGAAATATATATGGAAAAACCGTGTGGCTAAAAATGGCTACACGGTTTTTGGTTCAAAAAAGAAAAGGCTAAAGCATTCAGGATTTTCTGATATCTATAGATCTTCCAGGTTAATATCGCGGGGCGTTTCCATATGTTTCAATGTAATCTCATAGATGTGGGAAGTATCGCCATTCTTCATACAATCCAAAATTGCCATATGTTCTTCGTAAGTCTGTTCCATACGGCCTTTATGTGCAAGGGAGAGTTCGGCCAGCCGTTTCATGCGGTACATGAACATGGCGAATACATTTGAAAACTGTTCATTTTCCAGATAATCTATGATTTTTGTGTGAAACTGAAAATCATATTCGGAAAATTCTTTGATAGAATGTGTAGTTTCCATAATATCGTTCATGCACTCCATGATCCAGTCTAGCTCTTTAAAAAGCTTTTTCGCTTTGCGGGTAGAAGAATCTTTACTGATCTGAACGGTGCAGTATGTTTCCAGTGCAGAACGTACCTGAAATGTTTCATTTACATCCTTCCGGTTCATCTGATGCAGCATAAATCCTTTGCTGGGAATAATATCAATATAACCTTCCTGTGCAAGTCTGTGCACGGCATCTCTTAGCGGGGTGCGCGAAATTCCAAGTTCTTTTGATAATTTTGTCTCGGAATAGACTTCCTGATAGGAAAAATGATTCTCCATGATCAATTTCTGGAGATAATTATAAGCTTGTTCATTGAGTGGTGTCATAGTAACTCCTTATATTTCACGATAATTATTTATTTAACAAAATTCATGCGTTTTTCGTTATAAATATCATACAATACGGGCTGAAATCGGTCAAGTGAAAAGGAAAACAAGGGTGAAAAAGTTGTCTATAATGTTAAGAAAATGACGAAAGAAAAGCGATGTATATGTTAAAAATAGACAAAAATAGAGGCGAGAAACTGGTGAAATAAGAGAAAGAAAAATAACGTCTTGACCGGTATACCGGTATGTAGTAAAGTGTAATCAGAAACAAAAAAGAACGACACATTTCACTGATCCGAACGGAAATGAACAAGTGTAAACTATGTTGTGAAAGTAAACGATCATGTGGAGTGAAAAAGAGAAAGGATGTATGAAAATGAAAGTAGGATTTATTGGACTTGGTATCATGGGAAGACCGATGGCAAAGAACTTATTGAATGCAGGTGTAGAGCTGCTGGTATCTGATTTAAATAAAGAAGCAGTTGCAGATGTTGTAGCAGCAGGAGCAAAAGAAGCAACATACGCAGAGATCGGTGAGCAGTGCGGAAGAATTATCATCATGGTTCCAAGCGGAGCAATTTCCAAATCTATCTTATTTGATGAAGACGGTGTTGCATCTACCATCAAAGAAGGAACCGTTGTATGTGATATGAGTTCTGTAACACCGGTAGAATCAAAGGAATGCTACGAAGGACTGAAAGCTAAAGGTGTAGGATTCGTAGATGCACCGGTATCCGGAGGAGAGCCTGGAGCTGTTGCAGGAACACTTGCAATCATGGCCGGTGGGGATCAGGAAGACTTCGATGCAATGAAAGAGTATTTTGACATTCTTGGATCTTCTGCGTTACTGATCGGTGGAAGCGGAAGCGGAAGTGTTACAAAGCTTGCAAACCAGGTAATCGTTAATAACACAATTGCAGTGGTATCTGAAGCATTTGTACTTGCTACAAAAGCAGGAGCAGATCCGGAAAAAGTATATCATGCGATCCGCGGAGGACTTGCAGGAAGCGCAGTACTTGATGCCAAGATTCCGATGATCATCGAGCGTAACTTCAAACCAGGCGGACCGATCAGAATCAACCATAAAGATATCAAGAACGTAGTAAATACAGCACATTCGATCGATGTACCGATTCCATATACAGCACAGCTTTATGAAATCCTTCAGACACTGAAGATCCACGGACATATGAATGATGATCATGGCGGAATTGTTCAGTATTTCGAAAAACTTGCTGACGTAGAAGTAAAAAAGACGGAAGAGTAAAGGAGAATGGACATGGCATTGAATGCAGAAGTATTAACTTCATATAAGAAGATTGACGAAGCTTATATCGATGAACTGTTAAAGAAAGAAATTGAAAAGAATAATAAAAAGATCGTTGTCTTAGACGATGACCCGACAGGAGTTCAGACGGTACATGACATTTCCGTATACACAAACTGGGAAAAAGATACGATCCGTCAGGGATTTGATGAAGAGAATAACTTATTCTATGTCCTGACCAACTCCAGAGGATTCACAGCGGAACAGACAACCAAGGCACACAATGAGATCGCTGCAGTGGTTGACGAAGTCGCAAAAGAGACTGGAAAAGAATACATATTCATCAGCAGAAGTGATTCTACTCTTCGTGGACATTATCCACTGGAGACAGAGCTTCTGAAGAAGAACTATGAAGCCAATACAGGAAAGACGATTGACGGTGAGATCCTCTGCCCATTCTTCAAAGAAGGCGGAAGATATACGATTGATAATGTACATTATGTAAAATACGGTGAAGAGTTGATTCCTGCGAATGAGACAGAGTTTGCCAAAGATAAGACATTTGGCTACAGTGCAGCGACAATGCCGGAGTATGTAGAAGAGAAGACAAAAGGGGCATACAAAGCTTCCGATGTTACCTGCATTTCACTGGAAGATATCCACGATATGAACATCGACAAGATCGAAAAAGCGCTGATGGCAGTGAAAGACTTCAATAAGATCATTGTAAATGCTGTGGATTATGCAGATGTAAAAGTATTCTGTGTGGCATTGTACAGAGCAATGGCAAAGGGAAAAGTATTCATGTTCCGTACGGCGGCAGCTATCGTAAAGGTTATGGGCGGAGTAACCGATCAGCCGCTTCTTAGCAGAGAACAGATGGTGGTAAAAGAGACCTACAACGGAGGAATTATCGTTGTAGGTTCTCATACAGATAAGACTACAAAACAGGTGGAAGAACTGAAGAAACTGACAGACATTGAATTCATTGAACTGGATGCAACACTTGTAAAAGATGACGAAGCATTTGAAAAAGAAGTAAAGAGATGTCTGGATTTGGAAGAGACTTGCATTAAAGCCGGAAAGACAGTCTGCTGTTATACAACAAGAGCACTGATTACTGCTGATACAGGTGATAAAGAGGATGAGTTAAGATTATCTGTAAAGATCTCTGATGCAGTACAGTCACTGGTTGGACGTTTAAGTGTAACACCAAGCTTTGTAATCGCAAAAGGCGGAATTACATCCAGTGATGTAGGAACAAAAGCTCTGGCAGTAAAGAAAGCGAATGTTCTTGGTCAGATCAAGCCTGGAATCCCGGTATGGCAGACAGGAGAAGAAAGTAAATTCCCTCTGACACCATACGTTATCTTCCCTGGAAACGTAGGTGAGATCACAACATTAAGAGAAGCTGTGGAAGTGCTGACAGCAAAATAAATAACAAAACATGTCAAAAACAGACAAGACGAAATAGACAAAACGTAAAAAAAGGAATTGAGGCAGAGGAAAAGAACTCTGCCTCAGTAAAAAAGAGAGAACATAGGAGGTCTGCATTATGGTAAACGGACTTAGTGGGGAAAGGATGTTGATTGGTCTGGCGATAGGTATCGCAGTCCTGATAGTCCTTGTGTTAAAGACAAAAATCCAGGCATTTCTTGCCCTGATCATCAGTACAGTTGTAGTTGGCGTGATTGGCGGCATGCCACTTACAAACATTACAATCGAAGTAGACGGTGTCGAGAAGACATTTGGTATTGTAAATTCGATCACTTCCGGGTTTGGCGGAACCTTAGGAAGTATCGGAATCATTATCGGATTTGGTGTTATGATGGGCCAGATCTTTGAAGTAACAGGTGCAGCCAAGAGAATGGCACATACATTCTTAAAACTGTTCGGTAAGAAGAGAGAAGAGGAAGCTCTTGCACTGACAGGATTCCTGGTATCTATCCCGATCTTCTGTGATTCCGGATTCGTTGTACTGGCACCGATCGCAAAGGCAATCTCCAAAGCAACGAAGAAATCCGTGATCGGACTTGGAACAGCCCTGGCAGCAGGACTTGTAATCACCCACTCCTTAGTACCACCGACACCGGGACCGTTAGGTGTCTGCGGAATCTTCGGAGTAGACGTAGGAAAATTCATCTTACTGACACTGGTACTTGCACTTCCGATGGCAATTGCATGTATCGCATACTCAAGATTATTCCTTTCTAAGAAATATTACAGAATCCCGAACGACGAAGGCGAGATCGTAGAGATGCCTTATCAGGAGCCTAACTACGAGGCAGCATTTGCAATGGATATGACAGGAGTTCCTGGAGCACTGGAATCGTTCATGCCGCTGATCATCCCGATCATCCTGATCCTGATCAACACAGTAGCAACAGCAATGGGCAAGACAGCAGGATTCATGAATATCCTTGTATTCCTTGGACAGCCGATCGTAGCAGTCGGACTCGGACTGATCGTGGCAATCCTGACACTGGGAAGAAGCCTTGACAGACATGAAGCCCTTGCAGAGATGGAAAAAGGAATGGCATCAGCCGGAATCATCATGTTAGTAACAGGTGGCGGCGGAGCACTCGGCCAGATCATCAAAGACTCCGGACTTGGAACATTCATGGCAGAAGGGCTTGCAAAGACAGCAATCCCGATCATTATCCTGCCGCTTCTGATCTCGACAGCAATGAGATTCATTCAGGGATCAGGAACTGTAGCAATGACGACAGCAGCAAGTATCACAGCACCAATCATCGCAGCATCAGGCGTAAGCCCGATCCTTGGAGCAGTGGCATGCTGTGTAGGATCTTTATTCTTCGGATATTTCAACGACAGTTATTTCTGGGTAGTAAACAGAACCTTAGGTGTCAGCGAGGCGAAAGATCAGTTAACGATCTGGTCTGTAACATCAACGGTAGCATGGGCTGTCGGTGTAGTTGAAGTGTTGATACTTAATATATTTATGTAAAAAATATCAGAAATTCTTGTATACTTTGATATACAAAAATGAGCTGGCCGGAAAGTGTGGAATGAGTAGTGCCCCATAATTTCCGACCGGCTTTTTTTATATCAAAGCATGTAAGGAAATGTATTGGTGGCTAGCTAAATAAAAATAAACAAAAATAAACATGATATATTGTGAAAACAAACAAAAAGATTGATAAAAAATAGATTATATTGACACAAATAAACATTAGAGATAACATATAAACATAAACAAACAGTATAAAACGTTTGAAAATGTGAAAAAGGAGAATGATTATGCCGCAGTGTGTTGTAATCGCAGATGACCTGACAGGGGCCAATGCAACAGGAGTATTACTGAAAAAGATGAATTATAAAGCATACACAGTTATGAACACAGAACGGATCGAACTGTCTACTTTGTCGGACTGTGACTGTGTATTATACCCGACAGACAGCAGAGGAGTAGATGCAAAAATCGCATATAACCGGGTATACAATGTCTGCAATCTGCTTAGGGATGACGATGTCAAAGTATATGCCAACCGGATTGACAGTACACTTCGCGGAAATCTCGGAAGTGAGACCGATGCGATGCTGGACAGCCTGGGAGAGGATTATATAGCAATTGTGGCACCGTGTTTTCCGGCTTCGGGAAGAATTATCTGTGGCGGATATATGCTGGTGGACGGACTGCCGTTACATAAGACGAATATTGCAGTTGATCCGAAGACACCGGTGAAGATATCAGAAGTAGGAGAACTTTTTAAGCAGCAGAGTAAATATCAGGTATCCACGATCTATATGAAAGATCTGATGCATGGAAAGCATTATCTTGCTGATCTGATGAAAAAATGTGTGGAGGAAGGAAGCCGGATCATCACTTTAGACTGTATTACACAGGAAGATCTGGACTTGATCGCCGATGCAGTGATCACCAGCGGATTAAAAGTGATTGCCGTAGATCCGGGAGTATTTACCGCAACGTTATCCAGAAAGCTGATCACGCCGAATAAGAAAAAACAGAAGACCAAGATCCTTGCAGTGGTAGGAAGCGTGAATGCCAATACCACGGCCCAGATGGAAGAATTGTGGCTTTCACAGAGAACGCATAATGAATTCGTTCATACAAGAGAACTTCTGGAAGGTGAAAAACGCAGAGAACTGGAGATCAGAAGGGTGGTCAATTCCATTCTGGGTGAATGCGACAGGAATAATATATCAACCGTAACCGGAGACGGAATCTATCCGGAGAACAGAATTGATTTTACACCGTATATGGAGCGATATCAGTGTTCGCTGGATGAAGTGACAGAAATGATCAATAGTGGATTCGCGGAGATCACGTATCGTATCTTCAAGGCAGAAGATACATTCAAAGGACTGTATACAAGTGGCGGGGATATCACAGTTGCTGTCTGTAAAAAGTTCGATACCGCAGGCTTAAGTCTGTTGGATGAAGTACTTCCACTTGCAGCTTACGGACAATTCTTAAAAGGAGAGTTTGAAGGTGTACATATCATTACCAAGGGTGGAAGTCAGGGAAATAAAGATGCGATCAATAAGTGTATTACTTATTTGAAAGAAAAATTATATATCTAAGAAAGGGTGAGAGAAATGAAGAAACCAGTTATTGCAATTCCAATCGGAGATCCTGCGGGAGTAGGACCGGAGATTGTAGCAAAATCCATTGCATCCGATGAGGTGTTCCAGATTGCGGTGTGTGTCATCGTCGGAGATCGGAAGATCGTAGAAAAAGCAATCGAGATCACAGGAGAGAATTTGAAGATCAATGAGATCAAAGAGCCGGAAGAGGCAGTCGATGAAAAAGAAGTCCTGAACCTGATCAATCTTGACAACGTGGATATGGATACCTTTGCCTATGGAAAAGTCAGCGCTATGTGCGGAAAAGCAGCATATGAATACATTGCAAAGAGTATTGAACTGGCAAATGCGGGAAAGGTCGATGCAGTGGCTACTACTCCGATCAACAAAGAATCCCTTCATGCGGCAGAAGTTCCGTATATCGGACATACAGAGATCTTTGGAGCACTGACACATACAGAAGATCCGTTGACAATGTTCGAGACGAATGGAATGAGAGTATTCTTCCTGACACGTCATGTATCGTTAAGGCAGATGCTGGATATGATCAAAAAAGACAGGATCATTGATTATGTAAAACGCTGTACTAAGGCATTGGAAAGACTCGGCGTGAAAGAAGGAACTATGGCAATTGCAGGGTTAAATCCACACAGCGGAGAACATGGACTCTTTGGCTGGGAAGAAGTCGAAGAGATCATGCCGGCAATCGAAGAACTGAAAGCGGAAGGTTATGATGTGGCAGGTCCGATCGGGGCGGATTCCGTATTCCATCAGGCAGCGCAGGGAAAATATACAAGTGTATTATCGCTGTATCACGATCAGGGACATATCGCAACCAAGACACTTGATTTTGAGAAGACGATCGCAATCACAAATGGTATGCCGATTCTTCGTACGTCTGTAGATCACGGAACAGCATTCGATATCGCAGGCACAGGAATCGTAAGTGCGGTCAGCATGATCGAGGCAATCAGACTTGCAGCAAAATATGCACCGAATTTTACAGGAAAGCATGAAGAATAAGATCAAGATATAAAATCATGATAAAGAAACAAAATGCATAAAAGGAATTACGGCAAGGGGATAACTGCCGTAATAAAAAGAGAGAACATAGGAGGTCTGTATTATGGTAAACGGACTTAGTGGGGAAAGGATGTTGATTGGTCTGGCGATAGGTATCGCAGTCCTGATAGTCCTTGTGTTAAAGACAAAAATCCAGGCATTTCTTGCCCTGATCATCAGTACAGTTGTAGTTGGCGTGATTGGCGGCATGCCACTTACAAACATTACAATCGAAGTAGACGGTGTCGAGAAGACATTTGGTATTGTAAATTCGATCACTTCCGGGTTTGGCGGAACCTTAGGAAGTATCGGAATCATTATCGGATTTGGTGTTATGATGGGCCAGATCTTTGAAGTAACAGGTGCAGCCAAGAGAATGGCACATACATTCTTAAAACTGTTCGGTAAGAAGAGAGAAGAGGAAGCTCTTGCACTGACAGGATTCCTGGTATCTATCCCGATCTTCTGTGATTCCGGATTCGTTGTACTGGCACCGATCGCAAAGGCAATCTCCAAAGCAACGAAGAAATCCGTGATCGGACTTGGAACAGCTCTGGCAGCAGGACTTGTAATCACCCACTCCTTAGTGCCGCCGACACCAGGACCGTTAGGAGTCTGCGGAATCTTTGGAGTAGACGTAGGAAAATTCATCTTACTGACACTGGTACTCGCACTGCCGATGGCGTTTGCATGTATCGCATACTCAAGATTATATCTTTCTAAGAAATATTACAGAATCCCGAATGAAGAAGGCGAGATCGTAGAGATGCCTTATCAGGAGCCAAATTATGAGGCAGCATTTGCAATGGATATGACAGGTGTTCCTGGAGCACTGGAATCGTTCATGCCTCTGATCATCCCGATCATCCTGATCCTGATCAACACAGTAGCAACAGCTATGGGCAAGACAGACGGATTCATGAACATCCTTGTATTCCTTGGACAGCCAATCGTAGCAGTCGGACTTGGACTGATCGTAGCGATTCTGACACTTGGAAGAAGTCTTGACAGACATGAAGCCCTTGCAGAGATGGAAAAAGGAATGGCCTCAGCCGGAATCATCATGCTGGTAACAGGTGGAGGCGGAGCCCTTGGACAGATCATCAAAGATTCCGGACTTGGAACATTCATGGCAGAAGGACTTGCAAAGACAGCAATCCCGATCATCATCCTGCCGCTTCTGATCTCGACAGCAATGAGATTCATTCAGGGATCAGGAACTGTAGCAATGACGACAGCAGCAAGTATCACAGCACCAATCATCGCAGCATCAGGCGTAAGCCCGATCCTTGGAGCAGTGGCATGCTGTGTAGGATCTTTATTCTTCGGATATTTCAACGACAGTTATTTCTGGGTAGTAAACAGAACCTTAGGTGTCAGCGAGGCGAAAGATCAGTTAACGATCTGGTCTGTAACATCAACGGTAGCATGGGCTGTCGGTGTGGTTGAAGTATTGATACTTAATATATTTATGTAATCTGAGACGAATCGTATAATAAGAAAAGCCTGAGACGGCTGGAAGAACGGATATGCTTCATTGGGAGGTTAATGAATGCGTGTCGGCTCTTGCAGCCGTTTCTTTTGTATGTTTTGGCAAGTGACAGCTTTGGCAGAGTGCCCTGCACCTGCAATATCTTGTAAATGAAATAACGACATGTTATCATAAACACAGGAAAAAGAAAGAAGGAACAGGTGTATTATGAAGGAATCAAGCCGTCAGGAACGGATAATAAGAACGTCTTTGATAGGAATCTTAGTTAATTTACTGATTGCAGCAGTGAAAATTGTGATCGGAACGCTGGCATCGTCAATAGCAATCGTGTCGGAAGGAATCAATAATGCAACGGATGCAGGATCTTCGTTTCTGACATATGTAGGAACAAAGCTTTCCGGGAAACATCCAGATGAAAAGCATCCATTTGGATATGGAAGGATTGAGTATCTGACCGGCATGGTGGTCGGTATTCTGATTTTGTATGCGGGGATCAGTATGTTGAAAGAGTCGATAGATGGAATTTTACATCCATCGGATATGAAGGTCAGTATGCTGATGGTTCTGATCGTGGCGGGAACAGCTGTGACGAAGTTCTGCCTTGGAATGTATACAATAAAGATAGGAAAATCAGTGGAATCGGAAGTACTTCTGGCAGTGGGAGAAGACGGAAGGAATGATTCGTTTTTCTCGGGACTTACGATTTTGTCATCTGTAATATTTTTATTTACAGGATTTTCACTGGATGCATATGCGGGTATTGTATTTTCCTTTGTAGTTATAAAGAGTGGGGTAGATGCGCTTAAGAATACGGCGTCGGATCTGATCGGCCGTTCAGGAAAAGAAGAACTTGCAAGACAGTTATATAAAGAAATCCGTGCAACAGACGGGGTGATCAGTGCGATAGATATGATGTTGCACGATTATGGACCGGATCGCTATTCGGGCTCGGTGAATATCGAAATTGATCATAAAAGAAGCATTGGAGAGGTATATGAAGAGATTCACAGACTGCAGCTTCGGATCATGGAAGAATATCATGTGACGATGGTATTCGGAATCTATGCAGTCGATGAGGATACTTCAAATGTCGTTGACATCCGTCGATACATTGGAAAATTTGTACGTGTAAATGAGCACGTGAAGAGCTTTCATGCGTTATATCTGAGCAAAGAAACCAATACTCTTTATTGTGATTTTATTGTGGACTATGCGCTCAGAGACTGGGAGGGACTGCGAAAATCATTTACAGACTATATGAAGAAACAGTATCCGGAATATGAGATATCACTGACAATAGAGACAGAATTTGTATAATTTCTATAAAATTATTTATAAAGTAAAAAATGAAAAGACTGCAGATCGCAGATCTGGCGTAATGTGGGAGGAAATAATATGCTTGCGGCAGAAAGACAGGCAATGATCGTTGAATTGATCAAAGAGAATGGAAGTGTGCAGGTAGATGAGCTGGCTAAAGAATTGAATGTAAGTTCCATGACGATCCGGAGAGATCTGATGAAGTTGGAAAGCGGTAATATGATCGAACGGTGTCATGGAGGTGCGGTCGCGAAACAAGAGGTTGCTTATGAGACAAAGCAGACCAGTAATAAGAACAGTAAAGAAGCAATTGCAAGAAAATGTGTAGAATTTGTACATCCGCAAGATTCAGTATTTCTGGATGCGGGGACGACAACCTGCGAGATCGCAAAATTAATCCGGGACATCCCAGATATTATCATTGTGACAAATGATCTGGAGATTGCACAGGTATTAAAAAACAGTGATGCGAAAGTATACATATGTGGCGGTATGGTACAGAAAGAGACGGGAAGTCTGTTTGGCAGATATGCGACAGAGATGCTGAAGGATTTTCGGTTTGATGTAGGATTCTTTGGAGCAGCTTCCATCAACGAAGAATTTCAGGTAACAACACCGACACATGAAAAGATGTGGCTGAAACGCCAGGTTCCGAAGCAGTGCGCAAGATCCTATCTGGCAGTAGACCAGTCAAAATTCGGAAAACAATCCATGACCTGGATCAATCAGTTAGAAGACTATACAGGAGTGGTTACGGATCGTGAATTTCTGCCGGAGGAAGTGGAAGTGCTGAAGGCGAGAAGGGTGCGGATTATTGCGGTATAATCCTGTTTGATGCAGTATCGTGGCCGCTCGGTCCATGAGAAAGACTTGGTGTTATGTTTGTTGCTGGATGACGCGATGCAGAAGTTCTAAGGCAGTCCGCCGCCCCTAAGAACGAAAGGTACTCCGCTCAAAACTCGGCGTGCGCCTCAAACAGTTCGCTCCGTACCTTTAACGGGTCGGCAAACTACCTAAGAACTTCTACACATCGCGCCAAAATACGCATCAAACATAACACCAAGTCTTTCTCATGTCGTGATTGGCCAATGCTACTGAATTCAATAGTGGAATTGTAACTTTTGTGTGTAGCCGGAAAGTTGTGGTGAAAGCCTTGATTTTTCGGCTTTTTTGTATACTTCCGGTATCACAACGGTTACGGCTCCGCTGTTGAATCATTACAGCATGCGATACCCACGGAATAAAACTTAGGAACTCTTTCCAGTGAATATGGAGAAGGTGTTGGAAAATCTTAAGGGACAAAATTCTGCGTTAGGT
>CAVBHX010000073.1:0-13848 GCA_963595255.1 bacterium | reverse complement strand
ATAGAGGATTGGAAAGAACTGTTGACTGATTCAGCTGTGTTTAATGCCAGCAGCTTGGAAATTATGAAACGCATGCTGGATTATGGTGGAAAGGCAACATGTACTCAGCTTGCGGTAAAGTATGGTGAAACGAAGAACTTTTATAATTCCGGTTCATCTGCTCTGGCGAAGCGGGTAGCTGAAAAAACCGGGTGCCCGGTATTAGAAAAGAACAACGAGAGTGCTAAGTGGTGGCCAATCCTTTATGTTGGTAAGGCAGCATCGGCCGATGAAGAGGGATCGTATATTTGGAGGCTCAGAGCAGAACTGGAGGAGGCACTAAAACAAACAGATTTGTCCGAGGTTAAACTGTATGCGAATTCTGATAACGAGGATGGCGAACAGAGATATTGGTGGCTGAATGCCAATCCAAAGATCTGGAGTTTTTCGGATATTGCTGTAGGAGAAGTGCAATCCTATACGCTTTACAATGACAACGGCAACAAGAGACGTATTTTTCAGAATTTCTTGGATGCTAAGGCTGGAGATGTGATTATCGGTTACGAATCCAATCCGGTAAAGCAGATTGTTGCTATTGGAAAGGTTACAGCAGAACAGGACGGGCAGCAGATTTATTTTGAGAAGCTAGAAGGTCTCGGAACACCGATTGATGATTCTACGCTAAAAGCTTGCTCTGAGCTTGAAAGGATGGAGTTCTTCGCAAACCCAAATGGAAGCCTGTTTAAGCTGACAAAGGGTGAATATGAATTTATTATGGATATGATCCGTGAGGACAATCCATTAACAACAGCCGAGAAAACGATCGAGCCATATTCTAAGGAGCAGTTCCTTGACGAGGTGTATCTCGCGGAAGCTAAGTATAATCGTCTCGTATCTGTTCTATTAAAGAAAAAGAATATTATTCTTCAAGGCGCGCCGGGCGTAGGGAAGACATTTGCAGCCAAGAGACTGGCCTACTCCATTATGGGAGAAAAAGACGATAGCAGGATTGAATTTGTACAGTTCCATCAGAACTATTCCTATGAGGATTTTATGATGGGCTATAAGCCGGAGGGCGATTCCTTTGAGCTGAAGTACGGAATCTTTTATCGGTTCTGCCAGAAGGCAGCAAACCATCCTGACAAGGACTATTTCTTCATTATCGATGAAATTAACAGAGGAAACATGAGTAAGATTTTCGGTGAACTATTGATGCTTATCGAAAAGGACTACCGTGGAACGAAGGCGACATTAGCCTACAATGGCCTGAGTTTCTTTGTGCCGGAGAGATTGCACATCATCGGCATGATGAATACAGCGGACAGAAGTTTGGCTATGATTGATTATGCACTGCGCAGAAGATTCAGCTTCTTTTATATGGAACCCGGATTTGATTCGGAAGGCTTTATGAAATATCAGAAGAGCCTGAACAATGAAACATTTGACCTGTTAATAGAAAAGGTAGTGGAACTCAATCGAGAGATAGCTGCGGATAAATCTCTGGGCAAGGGATTTTGTATTGGACATAGCTACTTCTGTGGTGCTAAAGAATGTACGACGGAATGGATGATGAATGTAGTGGATTTTGATATTCTTCCGATGCTGTCAGAATACTGGTTTGATGACTTAAGCAAGGTACAGCGCTGGGAAAATACATTATATGGTGTATTTCAATGATTAAGGACAAGAGCATTTTAATAAAAAATATTTATTATATGCTGTCCTATGCATTTCAAACATTGAACAGATCCGAGTATGAGGATGTAGCAGTGGAGAAATTCGAGGACATGCATAACCTCTTTGCTGCTATCCTGTCTAAAGGCATTGGTTTTCAGTTAAAACAGGGATTGTACAGAGAGTATTTAAATCGTCAGGAAAATTTAACTGTTATGCGGGGCAAAATCAATATGCCGGGGACGATTCGTAACCGAATGGCGAAAAAGCAGATCCTGACATGTGAGTATGATGAGCTTTCAGAAAACAATCTTCTCAATCAAGTGTTAAAGACAACAGTCATGCTATTGCTAAGGCATGGCAGCGTTAAGTCAGAGTACAAGGATGATTTGAAAAAGAAGATGCTGTTCTTTTCCGATGTAGATACGATAGAACCGACTTCCATCAGATGGTCATCTATTCGCTTTCAGAGGAATAATCAGAATTACCGAATGCTGTTAAGTATTTGTCAGCTGATTATAGAGGGGATGCTTCTGACGACAGATAAAGGTGATTACAGAATGACGACATTCCTTGATGAGCAGAGAATGTGCCGTCTGTATGAAAAATTTATCTTAGAGTACTATACCAAGCATTATCCAAAGCTTTCCGTCAGCTCATCGCAGATACCATGGTCGCTGGATGATGGAATCGGAACAATGCTTCCTGTGATGCAGAGCGACATTCATCTGCAGATGGGAAATACTGTACTCATTATTGATGCGAAGTATTATAGCCACACGACGCAGACCCAGTTTGATAAGCATACCCTGCATTCAAATAATCTCTATCAAATTTTTACTTATGTAAAGAACAGAGATTATGATTTTGGCAAGAAAGACCACAAGATCTCAGGAATGCTACTGTATGCTAAGACGGAAGAAGAGATACAACCAAACAATGTGTATCAGATGCATGGCAACCAAATCACCGTAAGGACATTGGATTTGAATTTGCCATTTGCTGAAATCGCAGGGCAGCTGGATGAGATTGCGGAATCACATTTTGATTTATAAAGGAGAAGATCCTTGGAGATATGGAGAGATAAAGGGAATCGCGGAATTCGCTGAGAGATATATACCAAAAAATCTTGGTTCAAAATATATGATTATTATCAGATGGAAGAATGAATAAAAATGCGGTCATATGACCGCATTTTTTGTTGACAGTGGATGAAATATGGATATAATATATAGTACACGGAGGTGACTGAGTGAGTAATCAAGCTAACACATCGGATATTGCACTCTACCTTGAGAGTGTAAAAAAACTGATATCCACAGGAAAATATGATTTTGTTCCAAGAAGAAAAAATATGCAGGCCTTGGCCCAACACGGTTTGACAATCAAAGATGCAAAAGCAGAGATTCTTGGACTTGTTGTTGGCGATTACTACAAAGGACCCAAGCAAGATTTGGATCCTAATAGGCCTGGAGATATCTGGGAATTTAAGAAGATGGTAGATGGAACGCAGTTTTATGTGAAGGTTAAAATTGTTCAGGAGAATGGGGAGGATATTCTTAAATGTCTTGGATTTCATGAGGATGATTTTGCTTAGGCAGTAGGAGGTGACGTCAATGAAGAAGTATTGCGAAGAATGTGGAAGAGAAGTTGAAACAAAGATTATAACAAAAAAAGAAGACTATGACGTCTGCGGTGAGCAAATTGAAGTGGAAGCACAGGTTCTTGTTTGTGCTGAATGTGGAGAGGAATTCTATTGTGAAGAATTAGATAATGCGACATTGGTTACTGCATATAATGAATACCGTAGAAGGCATAAACTCCTTCTTCCTGAAGAAATAAAAAAAATTAGAGAACAGTACGGACTTAGCCAGAGAAGCTTTGCAAAATTATTAAATTGGGGTGATAAGACTATCTGCAGATATGAAAATGGTTCGGTGCAGGATAAAGCACATAATAGTCTTTTACTATTTTTAAGAGAGCCTGAGAATATGAGAACGTACCTGACAGAGAACGAGATTACTATTGATGAAAGGCAGAAGGCAAAATTACTCGATACTGTTGAAAAATTGGAGCAGGATACGGAATATCGCACGGGTAGAAGATTCTTTGAGTTGTTTTTTTCGAGAATTCCATGTGAAGATAATGGATTTAAGGGATTTGATTATGAAAAATTATGTGCTATGGTTTTATTCTTTGCACATAAAAGTTCGGAATTGTTGAAGACAAAACTTATGAAGCTTCTTAATTATTCAGATATGATTTTCTATAAAGAAAATGGAATTTCAATATCTGGATTAAAGTATGCGCATTTACCATACGGACCTGTTCCTGAGAATTTTGATATGCTTTTTGGGAAAATGTCTGCTGATCATATTGCACATATTGAAGTGGTTTATGATAATGGGTATGAAAAGCATCAAGTGATTCCTGAATGCGATATTCCATCTGGTGTTTTATCCGAAGAAGAGCTGGATGTTCTTGAACGTATATATGTTAAGTTTAAGGATTTTGGCTCTGTTGATATTTCAAATTATTCTCATAAAGAGAAAGGATATAGCTCTACAAAGAAGGGCGAAATTATATCATACTCTTATGCGAAGGATATTCAGTTAAATTAAAACTAAGATATTCTCTTTTTCTCTGCACTGACACGAGTGCTTTCAGCAGAACTATAGCTTTCTACATATTTATCTGCGTCAAGGACACCGCTTTTCATTTGGGTCTTTGCCTGCTCTTGAGCAGATTTTAAGGCATTACGGAAGAATTGAAAGCTCCTTCGGGAGCTTTTTACTGTTTCTACAAACAATTTTTTCACGAGCCAGGTAAGCACTCAATAGGAAAAGGCAACGGGATTATTGTTTAGGGATTGTTTAGCTTTTCCCTTATTATTTGTTTAAGGTAGAGTTGTATGATAGCCACATCATCGGTAGATACAGGAGGTTATTACTATGTCAGAAAAATGGAAACAGCGGGCAATTCAGATGAATTTCAAGAGGGCAGTCATTATTTTTGTGGTCGTCAGTTTTATTCTGATGTTGGGAGGTTCTGCTGCACTGTATGGCAGATTCAAGGGCAGAGCGAATCAGTGGGAATCTGTTGTAAAAATCGACAGAGAATCTGAGCTGGAAGAAAAAGGAGATGAACAGTATGTATCAGCTGTTGATATTGCGCTTATCGCAGGAGGTGGTATCATAGGAGTGGTACTTGCAGTCTGGTACTGGCTGCTCTGTATGATATGGGCGTACCGGAAATCGTATCGTATGGGAGTAAACAGCGCATTATGGGTTCTTGCAACTTTATTTTTTAATCTTGCAACAATAGCAGTGCTTTACTTATATGCGATACTGAAAGGAACCTGTGATATCTGCGGACGAATCAGAACCGCCGACGGAAAATATTGTGACAGATGTGGAAAAATTTTGAACAAGGAATGTCCGGATTGTGGGCAGATAGTAGGCGCAAAAGCAGAGTATTGCAGGAATTGTGGAAAAAAATTGAATGAATAAAGAGGAATATAACGGAAGGGAAGGAGATCGGAAGATTTCCTTCCCCTTACAGGTATAGGAGAGTTTATGGAAAAGGGTACAGTGAAACGAAGAATTTTCATTTCAAATACAATAATGGTATTGGTCACGCTGATCATTTTTCTACTGATCAATGTATTTGTGATAAAGATCTATTCGGAAATTATTGAGGAAGAATTTAAGGCATTTGTGGAACAAGTAGAAAATGTTAATGAAATAGAGAATCTGTTGAAAGGTTTTACGGTTCATCGAAATGATTTTTTCCTGATTTTTGGGATGGATGGGATCTTGTGTATTGCAATCCTTGTTATCATCAGTCAGTTTTTTACTAAAAAGCTGACAGATCATATCATGGCTCCGCTGGATGCATTGGCGGCTGGAGTGAAAAGAATTCGTGACAATGAACTGACACAGAATATTGAATATATGGGTGAGATTGAATTTGAAAATGTGTGTTCGGCATTTAATGATATGCAGGAAGCTATCTTGACGGAACAGGAAAAGAACCGGAAATATGAAAAAGCGAGAACAGATATGATTGCAGGAATTTCCCATGACCTTCGCACACCGCTTACTGCAATTCGGGGAACAATTAAAGGTTTGATGGATGGGGTTGTTTCCAGACCGGAACAGCAAAAGAAGTTCCTGGAAGCGGCTTACCGAAGAACTGGAGATATGGATTTACTGTTGAATCAGTTGTTTTATCTTTCAAAAATGGAAACAGGGAATATGCCGATTTCCTTACAGAATATAGAAATTTCAACATTTTTGCACAATTATGCAAAAGCGAAGCAGGCATTTGTGGGATTAGAGAAAGAACATATAAAGATAGATACACAGGGAATCATAGCAGAGGTGTCTGTTGATCCGGAGCAATTTCAAAGGATATTGGATAATCTTTTGGAAAACAGCAGGAAATATGGGGGAAAGCTTCCTCTGATGATAGAGATTGCGTTGCACAAAACGCCGAAAGGATTAAGCATTTGTTTTAAGGATAATGGCGTGGGTGTGCCTGAAGAAAAATTGCCGCATATTTTTGAAGAATTTTATCGTGGAGATGAGTCCAGAAACAGAAAAGAAGGGAATGGACTGGGCTTATATATTGTAAAATATCTGATGGAGGCAATGGGCGGCAGTGTCCGGGCAGAAAATGCAGACGGACTGGCTGTTTATCTGGAGTTGCCGGTAACAGGGAAGAAGGGAGCGTAAACGTGGCGGATAATAAAAGAATTTTGATTGTAGAGGATGATGAGGACATCAGTATGGTCGAGGAAGCCTATCTGGAGTCTGCAGGGTTTGAAACAAAGATTATAGCAGAAGGAACGTCCGTTGGGGTGCTGCTTGAAAAAGAGCAGTTTGACCTGATACTGCTTGATCTGATGCTTCCGGGAAAAAGCGGATATGAAATCTGCAGGGAGATACGGGATCAGATTGATATTCCGATTCTTATGGTTACGGCAAGGACTGAATCCGTAGATAAGATCAGAGGGTTTGGACTTGGTGCAGACGATTATATTGCGAAACCTTTTGATCCGGCGGAACTGGTGGCAAGAGTCCATGCGAACCTGAGACAGTATGAGCGGGTACAGAAGAAGACACCAAAAGAAAAAAATGATGAACCGGAAGAAATCAAAATCCAAGAATTGAGGATTTTTGTAAATAGCTGGAAGGTTTATAAAGGGGAACGGGAGATTAAATTTCCGAACCGTGAATTTGAAATTTTGAAATTTTTTGCGTTGAATCCCAATATTGTATTTTCCAAAGAACAGATTTTTGAGAAAATATGGGGATATGATTATGTGAGTGACAGTGCAACCGTCATGGTGCATATTAACCGAATCAGGGAAAAGATTGAGGATGACAGCAAAAATCCTAAGATTCTGGAAACCGTGTGGGGAGCGGGATACCGCCTGAATAAGTAGGGAGGTTTTCATACTACTTATCATTAGGAAATTGACTATGCGAATTTTCATATGCTCTTCGGATGTCTTCCGGTAAGCTGTCGGGTGTCAATGCTTTTGCTTTATCTTCATTTCCGTCTTCCATAGCCTGCGTATAGTACCAGCACTTGTAAGTGAGCATGTTTAATGTCTTGTGCAGCTGTTGAATTTCTGCTTCAACGCGTTCTTTTTGCTTTTGCATAAGCTCGAAACGATTGGAATAAGTGGAAGAGCCTTCAGCACACCATTCCATAAAACATTTGATGTCCTTAATTTCAAGGCCGGATTTTTTTAGACACTCAATTACTCTGAGAGCTTCAATTTCATTATCACTGAATTGGCGAATGCCGGATTCTCGAGTGAGTTGTGGGAAAAGTCCCTGTTTATCGTAATAGCGGAGCGTGGAAACGGGGAGATCAAACATCTCTGCTACTTGTCCAATTGTATACATGGCGTACCTCCAAAAATATTTTCGAAAATATCTTGACCTAAAGTCAGGTTCATGATCTATGGTTAATATAGCACATGAATGGATGTGATTCAAGATGACAATTATGTGGTGCGCTTGATAAATAAAGTTCGAAAGATCAGTCTTGCAAGCGGGCCTACGATGATAAGCTGTAATGGAAATGCCATAATAAAATTTTTGCAATAGGTTAGAAGATAATCCGGTATGAAATTGCTGGTAAAGCCGTATCCGTGATATACGCCAAGTATGCTGGCAAATGCAACCTGCCATACTACAGTGAATATCTGAATGGAAAGGATGATAAAAATAGGTCGGTCTCCAGACTGAACCACTCTAAACGCGCACATTTTGGCAAGGTGGCTTGAGACAAAATATGCAAGTAGTGCAATAATGATATATTCTACCCACATCCCTTTTAGTGCAATTAAAAAAGTGGCATTCGTAAAACTTCCCATGGCATGTACGGTATTATATAGAGTCATCACGTAAACCATCATCCACGCTGTGATAGCTGTAAAAAATATAGATTCTCCTTTTGTTCTAGGCATTGTTGTTCCCTCCATTTTCTCGGTTAATTTTAATAATCATAGTACATCCTTTCTGACAATAAAAAAGACAATAAATGAGCCCATCCGTCTGACAGTGGATCGGTGACATTTATTGTCTTTTTATTATCTATAATATTTAATTTGTTCTTACAACTTCGGTATTTTAACAGAAAAAAAGAAAAAGAGTCAAGTAGAAATTAAAAAAGAATTATCATAAAAATTTTAAAAATTGTATAGAAAAATACTTCTTGCTTGTTTTGTGTAGATGGATAAGTCCCTTTGGTGTTAGTATATAACTGTATGCATAGGAGACCTTTATGACAAAAGGAACAGCAAAGAGAAGAATTGTATGAAAAGTAAAAAGCAAATCTTAATGAAGTTATTTATATCCACCCTTTATTTGAGCGCCTTCACGTTCGGTGGAGGTTATGTCATCGTCACTCTAATGAAGAAAAAGTTCGTGGACGAATATCATTGGATCGATGAAAATGAAATGCTGGATCTGATTGCAATTGCACAGTCTTCCCCTGGGGCGATTGCGGTAAATGGTGCCATTGTAGTGGGATATAAGTTGGCAGGGATGATAGGAGCCATTACAGCCATCATTGCCACGATACTTCCACCCATTGTTATCATTTCTGTTATAAGTGTATTTTATGATCAATTCCATGATAATGTGATCGTAAGTCAGGTGCTTACCGGTATGCAAGCGGCGGTAGGAGCGATTATCGCTGATGTAGTATATGGAATGGCTGGGGGAGTTGTGAAAGAAAAGAAATTATCAGAGAATGTGATTATGATAGCAGCCTTTGCGGCAACCTGTTTTTTTAGCGTTCCGGTTTACATGGTCATTATCGTCTGCATATTCATTGGAACGGTTCAGACTTACATAGAAGGGAGGAGAAAAGCATGATCTACCTTCAGTTATTCCTAAGCTTCTTGCAGGTTGGATTGTTCAGTTTCGGTGGCGGTTATGCTGCGATGCCGCTCATACAGGAACAGATCGTCACAAAACATGGCTGGCTTACCATGGTAGAATTTACAGATTTAATATCCATTTCCCAGATGACACCGGGTCCTATTGCTGTGAATTCTGCAACCTTTGTCGGGAATAAAATTGCAGGAATTCCAGGAGCATTGGTTGCAACCGTTGGATGTATTCTTCCGTCTTGTATCATTGTAACAAGCATTGCATATTTGTATATAAAAAATCGAAAAAACCAGATGGTGCAGGAAATCTTAAAATCCTTACATCCGGCAGTGATCGCAATGATCGCATCGGCAGGAGTTTCGATTTTAATAACTGCTTTTTGGGGAGAGATGCAAAGGATATCTATTCCGGATACAGATTGGAGTATGGTAATTATTTTTCTTATTTCCCTGTTTTTACTCAGGAAAACTCGGATGAGTCCGATTTTAGTAATGATATTGGCAGGAGGAATGAAACTATTAGTTTCGCTGATTTAACAAAAATATAATCTGAATTATTTAGCTACATGGAATGAGCCATGTGGATTTTTATTGAAATCTTTAGAGGCTTATGGCAATATTAAGTAGATAATTTAAGCGTAAAAATAAAGGGGCTGTAGAGCGTACAAATGAGAAAACAGGTGAAAGAATGATTCAGACGAAAGAAATAATCAGAGAAACATTTTGGGAAATTCTGGAAGAGAAGCCATATAATAAAATTACAGTGCAAGATATTGTAGATTGTTGTGGAGTAAATCGAAATACATTCTATTATCATTTTCAGGATATTCCTACACTAATGATAGATTCCATCGAAGACTGGCTGGAAGAAGTAATCCGAAAATATGGAGCTGTGACATCCCCGGTAGAATGTCTTGGTTATATGGCCGATGAATGCATGAAAAGAAAAAAAGCAATTTTGCATATATTTTGTTCAGTTAAAAAGGACGCTTTTTTATATTGGATTAACAGAATGGGATATGATATTATTCGAAGCTATGTAGACAAAACTGGAGAGTATAAACAAATATCAAAAGAAGAAAAAGAAAAGCTTATTAAATGTTATAAGTGCGTATTTGTCGGAAGCTTGATGGATTGGATGGAGGAGAATGCTTCCTATGATCTGAAAGAGTTCTATGTAGATCTTTGTGAAATCTTTGCAGGAGCAGGAAAACGAATCGTCTCTGAGTATGAGGGAAAATAAAAACTTGTAATCGAATAAACCGGAGGAGTTTGAAAGGTGAGATCAAACTCCTCCGGTTTTTAATTATTGGAATGTATTTCATTATATTTTTTGCGATTTTCTTCCCAAAGTTTATCAGCAACCGGCTTCCAGTGCTCTGCATAATGATCACATTTAGAACAGAGGTGTTCCGCACTTTCCGGAGACTGTAAATCCGTAGAATGAGCGCCTGCAGCAGCTACCATTTCCCGAAGCTTTGTAGGATTCTCCAACATTGGACAGGGACGAAGCATATTTTCATTGAATGGCTGGTTTTTGTGATAAGCCATCATCATTGGAGAGCGCAAAGCTTCCAGTAAGGTTTTCTCACGAATATTGGAATCAGAATAGTGAATAAATACACAAGGATCGATATCACCGTTGGCATTGATATGTAGATATCGATAGCCGCCGGCAATACATCCACCTACATATTCCGCATCATTCTGAAAATCCATAGCAAATAATGGTTTGGTTGCCCGGTAGTGGCGAATCTTCTCATATACGCCGATGCGCTGTTCGGGAGTTGGAAGAAGTTCTGGAGCTGCATCATTTCCTACCGGCATATAATGGAAATACCATACGAAATATGCACCCAACTCAATCATAGAATCATAGAACGCTTCTGATGTAATGGATTCGTAGTTGGCGCTGGTATAACAACAGGAAATTCCATAGACTAATTTTTTTCCCCTGAGAAGAGCCATAGCCTTTGTTACCTTCTGATATACACCGTCTCCGCGGCGGCCATCCGTTGCCGCTTCAAATCCTTCCAGAGAAATGGCAGGAACGAAATTTCCGACCCGAAGCATCTCATCTGCGAACTCTTCGTCAATCAATGTGGCATTGGTAAAACATAAGAATACACAGTCAGAGTGTTTTTCGCAGAGTTTGATCAGATCGTTTTTGCGCACCAGAGGTTCACCACCGGTATAGATATACATATATACTCCAAGCTCCTTGCCCTGGGTGATAATATCATCGATCTCATCATAAGTCAGATTTAGCTTATGGCCATATTCGGCAGCCCAACATCCGGTGCAGTGTAAATTACAGGCGGAGGTAGGATCAAGAAGTATTGCCCATGGGATATTGCAATCATATTTTTCCCGGAGTTCTTCTTCCTTTGGCCATCCGGTCAAAGCGGCATTAATAAAAAAATTAACTGCCAGAGTTTTGGCCACGTTAGCATCCACATCTTTAAATATTTTTCGGATATAGGAATAATAAGGATGTTCCGGATTTTCAATAGCTTCTCGGATCATTTTACGTTGTGTAGGCAGTATTCCTTTTGAAAAATGATCCGCCCAGTCCATCAACTTTCCCATATTTTTATCCGGATCTTTATAGATATAATTGAAAGTCTGTTCGATTCCTAGCTTTTTTAGTGTATTTGATGCGTTCATAATGACATCCCCCTTTGGATAAAATTGCCTGCCATTAGGGCAAGAATTTGATATGTGGTTATATTATGGGAAAAGATTTTTTAAAACAATGGACAAAAGAGGATGAAATAACTAAAATTTAGACATGGAGAAGGACTTTGTCTAATTCGAAATGTTGAGCTTAAAAGCTTTATCAGAAGGGAGAAGGTTAAAAATGATTATAAAAAATGCAACTATGGAAGATTTTGATACAGCCTATGAATATATCAAAAAACTTTGGACCTATAATACCTACGACTATGAAATCACGAAAAAAGTATACGAGGAGGTATTAGAAGATGAGAACAGTTTTGCCTTCTTTGCCTTAGAGGAGGATGGCTCCTATCATGGATTTTGTCACGGCGATTATTTTCAGACATTTTGGATGTCGGGGCTTACCTGCTATGTATCAAGCTTGATCACTAACGAGGCGGACAGAGGTAAGGGATATGGAGTGAAATTGTTAGATCACGCTAAGGAACTTGCAAAAAATCGAGGCTGCAAAGCAATTACTTTAGATTCCGGACTTCCAAGAGAAAGCGCTCATGGATTTTATGAGCACTATGGATTCGAGAAAAGCTGTTATGGATTCGAATTGATCTTGTAAAAAGTATTTTTTGAAAACATCTATCAAAAATGATGGATGTTTTCTTTTTTTTACAGAAAGAAAATGTTATAATTTGTCTAATGATTTGCGACAAATCTCCTATGAGTTGGGAAGATTAGACAATGATTTAGATAAAAATTTAAAAGGAGAAGGTTTATTTTAGAAAGAGAACAATGAAAGATTTAACACAGGGGAAACCCTCCACATTGATATTATCATTTGCTTTGCCTATTTTCTTAGGCAATCTATTGCAATTGACATATAGTCTTGTAGATACCAGAATCGTGGGATCCTTTCTGGGAGAAGATGCCCTGGCAGCAGTGGGTGCCACAAGTACACTGAGTGGTTTAATCATCGGATTTTTATTGGGACTTTCCAACGGATTTGCCATTATTACCGCGCAGAAGTTTGGGGCGAAGAATATAAAAGATATGAAAAAATCCGTTGCCATGTCCTTTGTGATTGGCACGGGAATATCCATTGGTATTACGGTGCTTGGAATCCTATTTTTAAGACCGATATTAAACTTCTTAAACGTGCCGGAAAATCTGTTTTCCGTGGCGAAAGGATATATTGCCATCATCATAGCAGGGCTCCTTGCCACATTTTTGTATGATGCCTGTGCCTCCACCCTTCGTGCCATCGGAGATGCAGTAACACCTCTGATTATTTTGGCAGTGTCAGTGGTGTTAAATATTGTAGGGGATTTGTTTTTTGTGGTGATATTGAAGGCCGGAGTCAAAGGAGCTGCCATTGCAACCGTATTAGCCCAAGTGATAGCATTTGTTATCTGCTGGATCTATATGATCAGAAAATATGAAATCTTAAGGCTTAAAAAAGAAGACTTTAACGGTCCTAATCCTATCATGGTAAAGGAAATGATCAGTGCGGGATTGTCCATGGGATTTATGAGCTCTTTGGTTAACATTGGTACTCTGACCTTGCAGACGGCAATCAACAAGCTGGGACAGGATATTATTATTGCTCATACAGCGGCAAGAAAGATATCGGAGATCTTTATGATCATGTTCAGTGTATTCGGTCAGACTATGGCAACCTATTGTGGACAGAATATAGGAGCTGGAAAGGTTGATCGGGTAAAAAAAGGAATTTGGCTTGCGATTATCTATACGGCAATCTGGTCGGGACTTACCATCGTAGCCAGCTATACTATTGGAGGGGGGCTAGTGTATCTGGTCACCGGAAGTCATAATCAAACGGTAATCTTAAATGCAACCAATTACCTGAAGTTTGATACCCTGTTCTATATCGTGACTACCGTAATCTGTATATTAAGAAATGCTATGCAGGGTTTAGGAGATCACATTACACCTCTCATTTCCAGTGGACTTGAGATGGTTGGAAAGATTGTAATTGCAGCAACCTTGGTTCCTTGGTTTGGATATATCGGAGTGATTGTCTGTGAACCCTTGGTGTGGTTCATAATGGTAATACCACTTTTGATTCAGATTTTTAGGATGCCGGTTCT
>CAVBHX010000072.1:0-16289 GCA_963595255.1 bacterium | reverse complement strand
GGTCAAAAAATGACCATCCTTGTTCGCCAAGGTACTTATGTTCTACCGTTTACGTCTGCACATTGCGGCTTCTTTGTTATATCCGCCGAATCCATCTGCAGTGATTTCCCCGCTATGTTATATCACAACTCCTGCCGCATTCTCATAATTCGGCAGTTTTCTGATCCATTCTTCATCTTCTTCCGTAAGCTGATCTGCGGCCTCATTTGCCATCTGAAGAATCTTCGCATCCTGATAGATATCTCCAAGCTTGAAATTCATAAGTCCGCTCTGGCGGATACCAAAAAGGTCTCCTGGGCCACGGAGTCTTAAGTCTTCGCTTGCAATCTTGAATCCATCGTTCGAGTGATTCAGGATATCCAACCGCTCTTTCGTCTCCTTTGACTTTGAGGCACTCATGAAGATGCAGTATGACTGATACTTTCCACGCCCTACACGTCCTCTTAACTGGTGAAGCTGCGCCAGACCGAAACGTTCGGCATTTTCAATCATCATGACAGTCGCATTCGGAACATCGATTCCAACCTCGATAACAGTGGTTGACACCAGGATCTGAATCTCATTTCTTCCAAACCGATCCATGATATCGTCTTTCTGTGCCTGCTTCATCTTCCCATGCAGACAGGCTACCTGGATCTGGTCTCCCATCTCCTCCTGAAGCGCTACCGTATAATCTGTAACATTTTCCGCTTCCATCGTCTCGCTTTCTTCTACCATCGGACAGATCACATAGCACTGGCGTCCTTCAGCAATCTGTTTTTTCATGAAGTTATAGGCCGTGTTGCGGTATCCGGTATCTACCACACAGTTTTTGATTGGCAGACGATTTGCCGGAAGTTCATCGATCACGGAGATATCCAGATCTCCGTATAAGATAATGGCAAGTGTTCGCGGAATCGGTGTCGCACTCATAACCAATACATGAGGCTCTCCACCTTTTAACGCAAATGTTTCTCTCTGCTTTACGCCAAATCTATGCTGCTCGTCGGTAATGACAAGTCCCAGATTATCATAGCTTACCGCACCCTGGATCAACGCATGCGTTCCGATGATGATTTTCGCCAGTCCGCATTCAATCCGGTCATATGCACGCCGTTTTTCTTTTGCTGTCATAGAACCCGTCAGCAGTTCCACCTTGATTGGAATATCATAGTCTTCAAACATCTTTGTAATATTTTCATAATGCTGTCTTGCAAGCACCTCTGTCGGTGCCATCATTGCGCCCTGATAGCCGTTGAATGCCGCATTCATCAATGCCAGCACTGCAACGATCGTCTTACCGGAACCCACATCTCCCTGCACCAGTCTCGACATCGTCTTATCCGAACTGAGATCTTTTTCAATCTCTTTCCAGACCTTTGTCTGTGCGCCAGTCAGTTCAAACGGCAGACTCTCCAGAAATGTCTGTACTTCCGGACGGGACTGCATCGGATAATTATTATCCAGACGTTCATTTTTCTCTTTTAATCTCCGGATCGATAGAATGAACTCCAGGAATTCTTCAAATACCAGACGTTCTCTCGCATGATAAAAGACTTCTTTATCTTCTGGAAAATGGATTCCTCTCACTGCATAGTTATATTCCGCCAGGCCATATTTTAAACGCAGAGAATCCGGCAAAATCTCTCTGGTAAAATCCAGACCGTCCAGTGCCTGTTTCATGGCCTTCATGACCATGTTGTTGGATAATCCAGCAGTCAAACCGTATACCGGCTGTAATGTATGAAGTTTCTCTTCGTATTTCGCAGACGGATAGAAGATTTCCGGATGCTCCATGACGAGATCACCCGTTTTCTTGCGGACGACTCTTCCACGCAGGGTGATCACACCTCCGCCAGCTAACGTATTCCGCAAGAACGGCATACGGAACCAGATTACTTTTAATGTTCCGGTAATATCTTTTACATGCAGTGTCGTCACCTGCATCCGGCTGCTTCCGGATACCTGTACACGTCCGTAGATTGCACCGCTAACGGTTTGGATCTTGTCCTCTTCCAGTTCACTGACAGGCACTGCTTCTTCGTATACATCGTATCCGTGCGGATAATAACGGATCAGGTCCCCTACTGTATGAACATTGATCTTTTCAAAGAGCTTTTTCGTCTTCTCTCCGATTCCCTTTAAATCTCCGATGTCTGTCTTTTCTATCATACGCTTCTTACTTCTCCCATTATATAAATACAACTAGTATACAGAGAACCGAATCTATATACCAAGAGTGTTTTCTCCTGAATATACAAATCCGGTTCTTTAACTGTCCAGATCCTCAGATCCGTTCTATTTTACCTTCAGATTACATTTCAAAATCCAAATGACACCTGTTCTGTATCCATATCTTACTCTACAGCAAGCACATAGTAATAGATCGGCTGTCCGCCAAACTGAATATCCACATCTACATCCGGATACAGTTCTGTGATCTCTTCTGTAAATTTCTCAGCATCTTCTTCTGATACTTCTTCACCATAATAGATACTGATCAGTTCTGAATCTTCATCTACCAGATTAGCGATCAGTTCTTTTGTAGTCTCTTCCAGATCTTTTCCAACTGCAAGAATTCCGCTGTCACCGATACCCATGATATCTCCTTCATGGATCTCTTTATCATCAATGTGTGTATCTCTGACTGCGTATGTTACCTGTCCGGTCTTTACATTCTTGATCTCTTCCAGCATTGCCTCTTCGTTTGTCTTGGCATCTGCGTCCGGCATAAAATTAATGATTGCTGTAATTCCCTGTGGAACTGTCTTTGTAGGGATTACAATAATCTCTTTTTCTTCTACCAGTGATTTTGCCTGGTTCGCTGCCAGTACAATGTTCTTATTATTCGGGAGAATAAATACAGTATCAGCATTTACCCGATCGATGGCATTTAACATGTCCTCTGTACTAGGGTTCATGGTCTGTCCACCTTCGATGATATAATCTGCTCCCAGTTCTTTGAATATCTCATTCATACCTGCTCCGATAGAAACTGCGATAAATCCCATCGCCTTTCTCGGCTCTGCAGGCTTCTTTTCTTCGTGTGCTGCTTCTTCATTTGCCTGCTGTTCGGCAAGTTTCTCTGCATCACGGATCAGCTTCTCCTGATGTTCTTCACGCATATTATCAATCTTCATCTTGGAAAGCTGTCCATAAGTAAGTGCCCTCTGAATCGCAAGTCCCGGATCATTCGTGTGTACATGAATCTTAACCACATCATCATCTGCAACACATACGATAGAATCTCCGATAGAACTTAAGAATTTCTTGAATTCACGCTCATCGTCTTCCGTAAATTCTTTCTCTGTCAGAATGATAAATTCTGTACAATAACCGAATTTGATATCTGCGGTATCTTCTGCATTTACTTTATTTACCGTTACACCTGTGCTTGGTTCAATTGCACTGTAATCAATCTCTTTACCAAGGAATGCATCATATGCTCCTTTGATCACTTCCAGAAGTCCCTGTCCACCGGAATCTACTACACCTGCTTCTTTTAATACCGGAAGCATCTCCGGTGTCTGGTTCAATACATCCTGTGCATGCTCAATAACAGCCGGGATAAACACTTCCAGATCATCTGTTTCTTCTGCCATCTCTGCTGCCTTTGTCGCAATTCCACTGGCAACAGTAAGAATTGTTCCCTCTTTCGGCTTCATAACGGCCTTGTAAGCTGTATCTCTTGCTCTCTGGCATGCTGCTGCAAGTGCAAGTACATCAATCTCTTTTTCTTCTTTGATTGCTTTTGTAAATCCTCTTAAAAGCTGTGAAAGGATAACCCCGGAGTTACCTCTTGCACCACGTAGAGATCCTGAAGAAATCGCCTTTGCAAGATCTTTCATAGCCGGTTTGTTTAATGCTGTTACTTCCTTTGCCGCTGACATAATCGTCATAGACATATTGGTTCCCGTATCACCATCCGGCACCGGGAATACATTTAATTCGTTAATATAATCTTTTTTCGCTTCAATGTTCTGAGCACCTGCAAGAAACATCTTTGCAAGCACGTCCACATTAATCGTTTTCGTAGCCACTTCTTACGTTCCTCCTTAAATCCACAAACTAATCAATGACTCTGACGCCTTCAATATAGACGTTGATCTTATCTACCTGCATACCGGAGAATTCTTCCACTCTGTATTTTACATCACTGATCAGATTGTCTGTTACAGCGGAAATACTTACGCCGTATGCCACAATAATGTGGAAGTCAATACTGATATGGTTATCATCACTTATATTTACATGGATTCCTCTTGTCAGGCTTTCCTTCTTTAACAGATGAACCAGTCCATCTTTCATATTCACAGCTGCCATTCCTACTATACCAAAGCATTCTACAGCTACTGTTCCTGCATATTTTGCAATTACTTCAGGATCGATCGTAATAATTCCTAAATCTGTACTCATACATCCTTTCATAGCAAAAACCTCCACTTCTTTCATTATCTATCAAAATCAAAACACAATATATTTTATTATACCCTGTTCTATCTTCAATTACAATAGTTCTTGTTGCGCAAAAAAACTCAGATTCCACACAGCGAAATCTGAGTTTCAATACATCTTATGCACGCTCAACTTTTCCTGATTTCAAACAAGAAGTACAAACATACATCTTCTTTGTAGCTCCGTTTTCTGTTTTCACGCGAACAGATTTTACATTTGATTTCCACATCTTTGGTGATTTTCTATGAGAGTGGCTGACATTGTTTCCAAAGTGAGCACCCTTTTCACAAATAGCACATTTTGCCATGACTGCACCTCCTAACGCTCATAATAAGTTCTTTGTCCGAACTCGCAACAATAGTTATTCTAGCAGACTGTTGCAAGAATTGCAAGAGTTATTTAATATTTTTTTGTTTACATTTTATTTTTAGCAGCAAAACAGGCAATATCCCACCGCAATACACAGAATAATACACAGGATCTGGCAGAATAAGCCCGGTAAGACCAGAGCCAAAACCATTCCTGCTGCCACCCAGAACAACGCAAATCCTACGATTCTCTTCACAGACACACACCTGCTTTTTGTACATTATATGTATGCTGCTTCAAAAAATTCCGGTTATTTTTCTGCTTCGTCCAGGATCTTATTCACATCGTCTTCTGTAACATTGTCTTCTTTTCTGGATGTGAAACGATCCATCACATCCGGAACCATATCCAAAAGCTTAGTGATCGTATCCTGATTCTTGATATTCACAAGCTTGGTGTGACCATTCTGAATCACCAGCACTGCACTTGGTGTCATCTTTCCACCGATACCTCCGGCACCTTTTTCTTTCTTATCTGCATTGAACGCGCCCGCACCTACCGCAAATGACACATCCACCAGCGGTAAGATGATCGTATCTCCGATATGGATTGCATCTCCTACTACCGTCTTGGATGACACAACCGCGTCCATCCCATGGAACAGCGCCTCTACGGTTCCCTTAAAATTATTTTCAGCCATCTTTTTTCCTCCTCGTACTATCGACTTGCACTGTCTAATCTATACTTGTTCTGTTTATATTCGTCTGATCTATCATCGGATTATAATTGAAACTCCCGGATGTCATGGTAAGTCTTTCGGATTTCCCTGCACCATACCAGATTCCACAGGAAACAGACCAGAGGCACCATGCAAAATCCTCCGCGGACCTTTACATCCCCTTTCAGGATCCTTCTTTCAAAATTCGGTTCTATCGATAAAAATTCTCCGATAAATGGGTAGATTATACTGAAAGCTGCAAGTGCCTGCCCTGTATGGCATGGATCCTCGAATCCAAAACGAACGGTACCTTTTATCACTTTTGGTTTCCAGCGTTTCAGCAGTTTCCCTGTTTCTTTTTTGGCCTTTGAAAAAGCTTTCTGATGTACCGGATCTTCCAGTTCTTTTATGATCTTATCTTTCTTTTCCGACAAACTCTCCAGCTTTTCTTCCGCATGTCCGACTGTATGCTTTATCTTATCACAGAACTTTACAATTGTACATTTGATCTTCTCAAATCTTCCGGTTTTTTCTTCCTTTTTTTCTATCTTATCCGTCTTCTCCGGTTTTTCACTGTTTTTTTCCGGTTGAACTTTTTCAGGTCTCTCATGAGTTTTTTGTAAAATGCTTTCTGGGCTTTTTTCAGTCTTTTTTCCGGACCTTTCTTCCATATCCTTCGAAGCTGCCTGGCCGCTTTCCACAATTGTTTTTTCTTCTGCAGACTCTTTTTCCACTTTCGGTAGTCCGCGACTGCTTTCCACTCTCTGTTCTTTCCGAGTCTCTTCCCGCTCTGTATTTTCTTCTTCATGAGTTACCTCCTTTTTAGGTTCACTTCCAAAAGATTTCCATGCAATTCTTACACGCCATTTTAGTTCCTGTTCTTCAAAGGATGCATCTATCCGTATCAGGTGCAAAAACCACGTCACGCGCCCGCGTACGGTACTTTCTTTTATCTCGCCGGGCATCGACGCCTCCATGCGGTATCTGACCGGAACACACAAAAGAATCACCAGAAGTAAAAGTATCAGTCCGAGAAGCACCGCAATTATGATCCCTATTATTTTTAAAATGATCAAAAGAATATGTAACACCATCTTATCTTCCCTGCTCTTTTTCTAATATATAAGACCGTATATCGCATGTACCTGTCTGGTCATATACTTCCTGTACAATCTGTTCTACCAGTTCCGCCGCTTCATCATATCCTTTCGTGATCCCCACCACGAACAGATCCTGCTCCGGGAATGCAGGCTGCTTAAACTGAATCGTCGGATAGATCTCGAGTTGGTTTCTCTCGCTGACTGCCAGTGTAATCACATGCACACCTGGCTGCAGTTTACCGGCTTCCAGCTTACGGATGATTTTTTCTTTTTTCTTTTCCAGTCCCTCTGTCAGGTACAGATGCTTATAGTATCGCATATTTTCCGTCCTTCTATACATTTCTTTTTAACTATATCTCTCATGATATCTGACCGATACCAGATCCTGACTCTAACGATAATACGAATCAAAAATCTCTTTTGCAACATTTACCGCTTTAGCAGTTCCATCCGAAGATTCAATGATTACGCTGACAACCAGTTCCGGATCTTCTACATTCGACATTCCAATGAACCAGGAGTGATCTTTTTCTTTATCCGAACTGTATTCTGCGGTACCTGTCTTTCCTGCCGCCGTATAACTCTGTCCACTTAATACAGATGCCGTACCGTAATCTACTACACTCTTCATATACTCTTTGATCTGAGACGCTTCTTCTTCGGTCATAAGCTGCTTATATTCTTCCTGATCCGTCTCTTTCATAACTGCACCCGATGCATTCGTTACCTTGTCAACCAGATACGGTTTCATCAGCTTTCCACCATTTGCGATTGCAGATGTAATCAACGCCATATGATACGGACTCACTTGCGTCTCTCCCTGTCCCATTGCCGTCATCATCTTCGTGCCATTCCCGGCTGAACCATCCAGTGTGAAGCTGCTCTTACTGTATGGAAGATCCGAAGGCAGTTTAGAATCAAACAGAACTTCCTCTGCCGTCTTTTTAAACTTCGACGGGTCTAACGAAAGACCAATATTAGAAAATGATGTATTACACGAATATGCCAGACTGTCCTGCAGATTTACCTGTCCGTGAACATGTCCATTATAACAATGAATCTTAATTCCGCTGTTCTCGATCGAACCCGTACAGTTATAAGAATAAGAGCTGTAACCCAGATTCTCCCGCATAAATTCCAGAAGTGTTACAACTTTAAATGTTGATCCCGGTGCATACTGTCCCTGCGTCGCACGATTCAGCAGCACACTGTTCGTATCTGAACTTAAGCTGTTCCAGTTCTCTTCCACTGTATTCGGATCGAAATCCGGCTTGGATACCATGGCAAGGATCTTTCCTGTCTTAGGTTCCATAGCTACGACCGCACCTTTTTTATCTCCCAGTGCCTGATATGCTGCTTCCTGAAGATCCGCATCCAATGTAGTCACAACCGTGTTTCCCATATTCTTTTTATCCTGAAATTCATTCTTAAGCTTAATCAGAAAATTCTCATCCGATGTCAGAAGATCATAATTTTCCAACGATTCGATTCCTGATTTTCCCTGCACATTGTAACCAACTACATGTGCAAATGCATTTCCGTATGGATACTCTCTTGTCTCACTTCCATCTGCAGCCGTATCTGTCTTCGCAAGTACATTTCCATTCTTGTCTACGATCGTTCCTCTGGTCACGCGCTTTGCATTGGAATTCTGTCTTGCATTATATGGACTGCGTATGATATCCTGACTCTTTTTCACCTGAAAATATCCGATATATCCAAGCAGCACCAGAAACAGTCCCACAAACACATAAGTAACTCTAGCGAATTCTTTGTTTCTTGCGCGCTTGGCCTTGAGCCGTTTCTTTTCGCGCTTTTTGGCTTCTTTTCGCTCTTTGCGGGTCATATTCTGTCTCTCGATATCTCGCCGCATTCTCCTGTCGGCTTCTCTTTGCTCGTAACCGTTCTTTCTTCCTTCTCTCAATATCCTCTTCCTCGTCTTCTCTTAAAATATACAGTCCCTGGATAATTGCAAACATGATCAGTGTACTGATCAGCGAACTTCCACCATAACTTACAAGCGGAAGTGTTACACCTGTTGACGGAATGAACTTCGTTGCCCCTCCGATTGTCAAAAACACCTGGAATATGTAACAGGTACCAAGTCCCAGTGCTACCATCTTATAAAACAGATTATGCAGCTGCATTGCAATATTTAAAAACATTACATAGCAGCTTACACAGATCAGAATCAGGCACATTGCATAGATCAGTCCCATCTCTTCCGAAATCGCAGAAAAGATAAAGTCTTCTGCAGATACCGGAATCGTATCCGGCTGTCCCTGATAGAGTCCCGCACCAAACCATCCACCGGTTCCAATGGCAAATAATGACTGTGCCACCTGATAGCCGCCATTATCATAAGTTCCGAATGGATCTCTCCACACATTGACACGCGTCTTAACGTGCGTAAACAAATGATATGCCGCAACTGCTCCTAAGCTTCCTGCGCCAAGTCCGGCAAGAATATACAGTGGTTGATGGGTTGCCACATATAACATAACCAGATATACCACAAATATGATCAGTGCCGCACCAAGGTCTTTCGATACCACCAGGATCAGCACGTGAAAAGCAGCTACGACCGTCGTCACTACGAGATCTTTAAATTCCGTCGAACGCTTAAAACTAGATGCTACAAAGAACACAAATACGATCTTCACCAGCTCCGACGGCTGAATATTGATTCCCGCAACCGTAAAACCAAGCATCGCACCATAGGATACTCTTCCGACAACCACAACCACCGCCAGCGATACAATTCCGACAATTCCATAAAGGATTCTCCATTCTGATAAGAAGCGGACCTTCCGGATGATGATCGGAATTACAAGACAAAGCACAATTCCCGCCGCTGCGATCAGATACTGCTTCGCCGCTTTATCATAATTTAATCTGGTGATCATGATAAATCCAATACTCAAAAGCATGCACATATTATTTACAACCAGACGCGATACTTTTGGATAAATAAAACTATATAACAGGATGGTTCCTCCAAGAAGCGTTACCTGCATCAGATATAACGCCAGAATCTTTGTGTCCTTTTTTTCCAGATACATCACGAGAAATGCTGTCAGATGCATCACGAACATCAACACATTCTGCTTTCTGAGACACCGTTTCTTTTTATCCGGATCATAATACCCGAAAATGCTGAAGCACAGATATGTATACACTGTGATCATCAGAATCATCAGATATTTTGATAACTGTACAATTATATTTACCAACTCTTCACCTACTTTACTCCTCTTTTAAAATGTCCTCTTGTATAGTCCTGCATCGGAGGTTCTGTCTTACACCCTTTTTCGAATGCGAGCGTATATGCATGACAGATCTCTTTCACCTGTCCGCTGCTTTCTGTCGTAAAGTCCAGACGTAATTCTGCGGGTGCCAACGCATGTACCTCTTCTGCCTTATCAGCCAGGAACAGCGGAGCCGAATTATACATCACATTATAGCAGTCTCTGCAATAACGTCTGACTGCAAACTTCTTCTGATAACGATCCGAAATCGAAAGTACACCGCCTTTTCCATCACAGGAATCACTGGTCTTCTGGATACACCCTGCACTGATCATCACCGGCTGATAACCATATGCGATAAACGCCTGCTCCTCTATTCCAAGTCTTACCAGTTCACGGTCATTCAATTCCACTGATGCCGTTCCCCGGGCAATTCCCAATCGTCTCAATTCCTCTTTTGTCTTCCGATTAAATATATAAAGGTTATAATCACTGCGGATTTCTTTCTGATATTCATGCCGTTTCAGCCACGCATAGCTTTCCCAGTTCCGGATCAGAATACCATCATATTTTTTCTCGATCTCTGTATACATTTTTTCATATCTTTTGATCGTATTCTCTCTGAAAATATATGGCATGGCAAGGAAATACTGTACACCGTCTTCCCGCTCAAATTCTACATCCTCTTCCAGATAGATGTACCGGATTTTGCTGTTTACCGCTGTATCAAGCTGAGCTTTGTTCTGTACACTTGCAGATATACAGCATTCTTTTTTGCCTGCTGTTTCTGTTACACCATCCGCATCGCTATGGAATCCCACTGCTGCTGTTTTCATTCCACAACCGGCTTCTTCCCGTCTGTACTGCATCTGTATCTGCTCCGTCAGTTCTTCAATACCTTCTCTTCGCAGTTCATTCAATGCCTGCATCGGCAGGAATACATTTCCTTCAATCCGAATCTCCAGATTGTCAAACGTAAATTCCGTATTACCGGTTTTGCGCATCTGCTTTTCGATTCTTGCCGGATCTAACGGCTGCTTCTGTGCCGCCTGCACTTCCTGTCCGATACATTCCGCAGTAACGTCACCGCATGATACTGTTAGTTTAGCACGGTTTCCGACAGAAAGTGTTAAAATACCATTAATTTTTTCTTGTACTTTTATATCCTGCCATGGCTTTTCCTCTGCACTTCCATCTCTGCCATTCTTCGGACGCTTCAAAGATACCATGTCCTTGCCGTTATGCTGATAATAGTAGCCTTCACAGTAACCACGTCTCTGATAAGTTGCAAGTAACTCTTTTTTGTCTGCCTCTGATACATGATATGAGGATTTCCCTTTGCCTTCTTTCTGAAGTTTCAGATACTGATCTGCATATTTACGATACATTTTTACAACCGTATATACATATTCCGGCTGTTTCATTCTTCCTTCAATTTTAAACGAATCAATCCCGGCATCGATCAGTTCCGGTAAAATGTCAATTGTGCACAAGTCTTTCAGACTCATAAGATCCGCCGGTTTCTTTCCTTCTGTCTGATAAGGCAGACGACACGGCTGCGCACACTGTCCCCTGTTGCCACTTCGTCCACCAATCATGCTGCTTAGCAGACACTGTCCGGAATAACAATAGCAAAGAGCTCCGTGTACAAAGCATTCCATCTCCAGTTCTGTCTGTTTCTTCATATCACGGATTTCCTTTAAAGAAAGTTCTCTTGCCGGTACAACTCTCGTAATTCCGTATCTTTTTAAAAAGTCTGCTCCAAGTGTGTTGGTGATCGTCATCTGTGTACTGGCATGCACCGGCATTTCAGGAAAATATTCTCCTATAAACTTAACCGCACCGATATCCTGTACAATCACTCCATCCAGTCCTGCCTTGTAATAAGGAAGCAGGTACGCATACAGTTCATTCAGCTCCCTGTCTTTCAGGAGTGTATTCACCGTCATATAAATCTTTCTTCCATGAATATGCACATATTCAATTGCCTGCACCAGATCTTCTTCCGAAAGATTCTGTGCATATGCTCTCGCCCCAAATTTTGTACCGCCAAGGTATATTGCATCCGCACCTGCGGCCACCGCTGCCCGCAGACACTCCATCGACCCTGCCGGAGCTAATATCTCTACATCTTTGTTCATAGTATCCTGTCCTGTCTTTTTCAACTCTTTCTTTTTATTCCAAACTTGTAAAAAAGGCTGTCATACGACAGCCTAATTCTTACTTATTATTCTTAATCTCTGTTTCCAGCTGTACGATCTTCATCTGAAGTTCTTTATTTTCTTCCTTCAGCTTGTCCATCGCTTTCTCTGCATTCTCCAGCTTGATCTGAACGGATATCAGCTCATGCTTTAAGTCATACATTTCTTTATCTTTTGCCTCGATATCGCTTTCCAGTGTACCGCCCTGCTTCTTCGCCTTAAAATAATCATCTGCAATATTCAGCGCCAGCAGGATACTTCTGGTTTCTGCACTCTGCTTACGGTATCCTTCACTGTTACTGCACTCATCTATCTTATGATTCAGATATGTGGAAACCTTCTGCAAATAGTCTTCACTTTCAAATCCGCTTAAAGTAAAAACCTTTCCTCCTATTAATACTTCTGTATAGTTTTTTGATGATGCCATAAGAAGCCTCCTCGAACTTTCATAATTTCTGATAACTATTATAAACTAATCCGTAAGAAAAACCAACTGTTTTATTCATTTTCCTTAGAAATTCCCAGATGCAAATATGCTGCATCTGTTACAACTCTTCCTCTAGGGGTTCTCTGAATAAACCCGTTCTTAAGAAGATACGGCTCGTAGACATCTTCGATCGTCCCCGAATCTTCTCCTATAGATGCCGCCAGTGTCTCTAATCCCACCGGACCGCCGCCAAATTTCTCAATCATGGTCAGAAGAATCCCTCTGTCTGTCTGATCCAGTCCTTCTTTATCTACATCCAGAAGATCCAGTGCATAATTCGCCACTTCTTCCGTGATGTATCCGTCATATTTTACCTGTGCAAAATCTCTGACACGCTTTAAAAGGCGGTTCGCAAGTCTTGGCGTTCCTCTTGAACGTCTTGCCATTGCATACGCACCATTTTCGTCAATACCAACTTCCAGAACTTTGGCAGACCGTAGAATAATCATCTTCAGCTCTTCGATCGTATAATACTCCATTCTGGTTACAACACCAAAACGGTCTCTTAAAGGCGCCGTCAGCATGCCTGCCCTTGTTGTCGCTCCTACCAGAGTGAATTTCGGAAGGTCCAGACGGATCGATCTTGCAGATGCTCCCTTTCCGATCATGATGTCGATTGCATAATCTTCCATTGCCGGATACAGCACTTCTTCCACCTGACGGTTCAGGCGGTGGATCTCATCCACAAAAAGAACGTCTCCTTCCTGCAGGTTATTTAATATCGCTGCCATCTCCCCCGGCTTTTCAATCGCCGGTCCGGATGTGATCTTCATATTTACATTCATCTCATTGGCAATGATTCCGGCAAGCGTCGTCTTTCCAAGTCCCGGCGGACCGTAAAACAGCACGTGATCCAATGCCTCGCCTCTCGCCTTTGCCGCTTCGATATAAATCTTCAGCGTTTCTTTTGCTTTTGCCTGACCAATATAATCTTCCAGAAGCTGAGGTCTTAAATGATTCTCAATCTTAACATCTTCTTCCAGATTCTCAGTCGTCATAATTCTTCTGCTCATCTGCCTACCTCATCCTCTATAACATATATTTCAGAGACTGACGAAGGACCTCTTCCACATCCATTCCTTCCGTAATCTCTACCTGTCTTACTGCTTTCAGTGCCTCCGTATTGCCATAACCAAGTGCAACCAATGCCTGTACAGCTTCACTCATCATTTCATTTGTCGTACCAACAGATGTATCCACTGTATTCTGCCCTGCATTCACTGTATTCTCTAATGCATCCTCCAGTTTCAGCTTATCCTTTAATTCCAGGATCAGCTTCTCTGCTGTCTTTTTCCCAATTCCCGGTGCCGCCTGAATTGCTTTCACATCATTAGATGCCACGGCAAATCTCAGATCGTCCGGTCCAAGTGCAGAAAGAATCCCAAGACCTCCCTTTGGTCCAATCCCACTGACACCGATCAAAAGCTTAAAAACCCTAAGTTCATCTCTGGTAAGGAACCCGTACAGCTGCATCAGATCTTCCTTTACGTGCAGATAGGTATGAATCTTCACTTCTTTTCCCAGAGCCGGAAGTCTTCCCATTGCAGTTCCGGCCATATAGATTCCGTATCCTACACCGCCTACGTCTACAATAACCTTATCTTCTTCCATTCCCTCCAGGATTCCTCGTATATATGTAATCATAGTTCCTCCATCAAAACTGTATATTCTTAATCCGCTTCAGCATTTCCGCTGACACAATTCCTATCACAAGTCCCGTGATCAGCCCCGCAATCAGAAGCACAGGAAAATAATACCCCACGCTAAACGTCTCCACTACCAGCATTGCAACGATCAACTGTCCCACATTATGAAATACGCCTCCGGCAACACTGATTCCCATCACACTGAATCCGTTACATCTCTTCAAAAGTGCCATCACCGTCAGGCTTAAAAGTCCTCCTGCCAGGCTGTAAATAATACTAAAATAATTTCCGAATATAAATCCCGACAACAATACTCTGACTACGGATAAAAGATACACCTCCGGCAGTCTCATCTTATATAATGCGATCACGATCACCAGATTCGCAAGTCCAAGCTTCACTCCCGGAATTCCGAAATTGATTGGGATCAATGTCTCTACATAACTGAATATCAGTGCCAGTGCTGTAAACACTCCAAAATATGCCACTCTGTTCTTCACGCCGTTCCTCCTAATTTGCTACTGCATCAAATTCGCTTTCTTTGTTTCCATTCACCTCAACTACCACTTTATTCGGCAGGCAGATAATGCTTTCATGGTTCTTTGATGCCGCTTTCTGATGCACACACAACTGATCCGGGCAATCCGCATCTGTCATCTTCGCTTTTCCATTTTTTATTGTAAGTATATTCGTACCACCATTAATCTTGATTTTCTGATCTTTATCAAGCGGATAAGTTCCCGTCACTTTTCCATCCACTTTCACAGTTACGACATCCGCTCCTTTGCTTCCGGCAAATTCATGTATTCCATAGGCTGCTCCGGCAACCACAAGGATCAGTAATATCAGAATCCAGTCTTTTTTCTTCCAATTCATCTAATAAAATCTCCTTATTCATTAACGGTACTATTCTATCACAAGAACTTGCCCCATTCAACAAAAAAGAAAATATGTTTGGTTTGCATCCACTTTTTTTCATGTTATACTACAGATTGTGTAAATAAATGATAGGAATTCATCAATACGAGGTTATTAGTCTTATGAAACTTACGAAATATCATGCAATATCAAAACTAACTGCGTTTCTCACTGCCATTGCACTTCTCCTGACCGGATGCTCTGGCTCAAAAACCAGTACACAGACAAACCAGGGCCTGTCCTACACCGATATGCTTTTTGACACTGTGATCAAGATTCAGATTCTCGATTCGACAGATGAAAGTATTATGGACGGCCTGAAAACGCTCTGTAAAAAATACGACACCATGTTCTCTACCACCAACGAAAACAGTGAACTTTACAAATTAAACCACGCCGGCGGACAACCCGTTACAGTCTCCGACGAGACCGCAGGGCTGATCCGGCAAGGCATCCATTACAGTAAACTGTCTGACGGTGCATTTGACATCACCATTGAACCGGTATCCGCACTCTGGGACTTCAAGGCTGACAAACCAACCGTCCCGGCTTCCGATACCATTGCCGAAGCAGTAAGCCACGTAGACTACAGCAAAGTCGACATTAACGGCAATACCATCACCCTTGAAGACCCGAAAGCAGGCATTGATCTCGGTGCTATTGCCAAGGGATACATTGCTGATCAGGTAAAAACGTATCTCAAAAAACAGGGGGTAAAACACGCGATCATCAATCTTGGCGGAAATGTAGACGTCATCGGCACCAAGCCTGACGGAAGCAAATACAATATCGGAATCCAGAAGCCATTCGATGAATCCGGCGAAGCCATCACTTCTGTAAAATTAAAAGACCAGACAGTTGTAACCTCCGGAATCTATGAACGGTATTTTAAGAAAAACGGAAAACTCTACCACCACATCCTCGATCCCCGTACCGGATATCCGTGTGAGAACAACCTTTACAGTGTATCTATCATTACGGATTCCTCTACGAAGGCAGATGCGCTTAGTACGACCTGCTTTTTGCTTGGCTATAAGAAAGGGATGAAATTGATTGAAAAGATGGATGGGGTTGAGGCGATATTTATTACCGATGATGAGAAAATCCATAAATCCTATTAAATAATTTTAATTGCTGTTGAATGCATGAAGCGGTCGTTACCCGGACCTCCACAAAACTTAGGAACTCTTTCCTGTTCAGATTCCGTCGGCGGGAAAATCTAAAGGGA
>CAVBHX010000071.1:0-16376 GCA_963595255.1 bacterium | reverse complement strand
ATGAGCCTTTGGCTCTTTTAATTTTTTCAATTTACACCATTATACAGACGTAACCGACTTTTTCAACGTGCCACAAACTTTTAGCCTTTTCCGCTATATGCTTTTCAAATAAAGAGCCATTTGTTGTGATCTTACATCCATAAATTATATTTCTTTCTGTCAATTTTTCTGAAATATAGTCTATAATATCACTTGTAAGAAGTGGTTCACCGCCGAACCAAGTTATACCTAATTTTTCACCATTCCAGTGTTTTACAAGAAACTCAACTAACGCATCAGCTGTTTTCTGCGTCATTCTACCCTTGCGATACCCATTCTCAAAGCAGTAAAAACAATGTGCGTTACACTCAAGTGTAGGCGCAATAATAATATTTGCGATTTTTTCACTGCTGTTTTTCACGACGTCACGCCGGATGCTTTCCATAGCTTCTATTTCATCGTATGTATCATCTACTAAAAATCCCATACTATAAAGTGCGGCTACTTCTGGAAGAGAAAAATTATCCTCAATAAATATTTCCTTATAGAGTACATCCGACAATTCTACCAGCGAAGTAGTAAATGTATTATAAAGCAGTACTCCTTTTTCAATTCTCTGTTCTATATTGAAAATGCTTTTCTTCATAGAACGTTCACTTCCCATATCAGTTCATAAATTTTCATCATTCATCATACGAAAGGCAACCTTGTCTTTCCCGAGGATAATAATAACAGCCATAGTGACTGCAATACTGTCTTCCATTGCTGTCCTTATCTCGAGGATTCCAATAAATGCACCCATCAGCACAGTTATGACCGCAAAATTCGCCAACGGGAATCATAATGTTTTTTACATTTTCTTTTTTCATGGTATCTTCCTCCTTATGATCCTCAAATTTTATTGTTCTTTATCACTGATCCAGCATACCACCCGATCAAGAATCGACTTGACTTTATTATTTATACAAGGATAATTTTTTAATTTACATGCCAATTGGGGGCTGATTGCATTGTACATTTTTATGAACAGCCTGCCCAATTTCGTTCTTTTCAGTACTGTATCTCGAAACGTTCTTAATATCAGCACTTCTGGAGCATCATAATTCCCATAAACTGCCATTGCAATATAGCCCCCTTCCTTACCCTGTGTGTTAGGATAGTTGTCTTTCACTGACAACTATCCTAACACACAAGGATTTTCCCGACATATACATACCATTTAAGCTTATAAATTACTGTTCCCTTTTCGATAGGTGAACGTTGCTAATTCATAATTTTTCACATATGCCTCATGATTATTACCATTTTCATCAATTATCGTTTCTATTTTTGGGGGGATCTGAAGCTTTTGCATTAAAGCTGCCACTGACACAATACCATTTTCATCCCGGCAAGAATCTACGGTTGCTTTATCAGTAAAATATGAAGACCATGCATCCTTCTTCCCATCACTATAAACCGCTGTTAGCTGATAATATGTATCTCCTTCTCTCAATTCCTCCGGATTACTCCAGCTGTCTGGCATAACCCAACTATCTGGCGACTTTTCTTTGTAAGTGTCCTCTTGATTTCCATGTGGACGATAGTAATCTTCATGGGAATCCAATTCACCATTCTCATTAATAAAAAAACGGCCACGAGTATCGGTTAATCCCTCTGTTGCAATCGTGTTTTCATCAAGATATCGCAGCTCATCATCACTAATAGATTCGGTCAATGCACCAGAGGTTCTGTCACTGGATGAATCGAGTATCTCTTGAGTTTCTTCTTCTGACAGCTTTCTTTTGTCTATGTGCATTTTATACTTTGCATACTCTGAATCTCTAATATCTGCCTTAAAAACATCCTTCTCATCAAACCCAAGGGTAACAGAATTCGGCTGTTGCTGAAGTTTTCCATCCCGTTTCAAATCATACGCATGTGGTATAAAATATTGAGTCCCACCGCCTTCACCATAATCGGAATTTGCATCAACAATTGACTTGTAGACAATATCCTTCTTTGTCTCAATACTCGACTCGGGTGGATTTGGAGGATTTCCGCTTCCAGCATAAAAAGGAGCTTCTATTATTTCACTTTCCTCTATATTCTTTCTTGATTGTTCATCTACAATCTCTGCCTTGTTATCCTCATCACTACCTATAGATTCTATTGCCTGTCCCGCGTCTATGACTAAATCTTTGCCATAACCTTCTCCAGAACGGTCAATTTCAAAACCAAGATCATCAATTACCTCATTAATAGAACGCAAATCATGATGACCCTCTTTTGAAACTATGGATGTTTGCGGTGAAATCTCAGCCATGCTAACTCTATTTGGTTCTGCAACTGCTGTGACACCACCACTTAAAATATCACTTACTGCATCAACTGTAGCCGCAACAGCAACTATTTTCTCTGCCATTTGCTGGACAGAATGATGATGGTTTGCATTGCCCGCATCTGTCGCGCTATTCCCATTAAGCGAGATATCAGGAGATTCCTTTGCCTCTTTTCCTGCAATTCCTTCAGACACCTCAAATGGAGCATTGGTGGGATTTAGAGCGAGTCTAGTATCGTTCTCTCTTGTTCCCCCTTCCTGCCTCATAATCGAATCTGCACCTTTCTTCTCTTCAATCTGCTCTTCGGGAGCATCTGATTCGCTCTTTTCTGGGACAATATTTTTATTATTTTGAGATAATTTCGCTTCAAAATCATCGTCATATGGATCTTCGTCGAAATAATCGGATATTCTCGTAGCATCACCTACAGTCTCGGGAGATGCTACGTCCATATGATTTTCAAATCTCGTATGCTGTGAAATACCCATTCAATACCGCCCCTTTCAGGTAATTGTCCTACTTCAGTGTGAAGCAACATAATCCATGGCCAGCACCGCTGCCAATGCTGGAATCTCATTTGCCTCGTCTCTATATCAAACACATATATTCCAGTAAGTGCAAGCCTCTTTTTCCTAACGGAAACAATGGTTTTTTTGTCCAACAGTATTGAATACTTATGATCGGAGATATCGCCCTTCACTTTCCAATCATATCCAGTTACATGATATTTCGCTCCAAGAAGCGATCCATCCTTTACAATCTCTCCTACACGTTCTCCACCAATGTAAACTTCTTTTCTTTCATTGTGAGTTGCATGTCTATATACTCGTTAAAATTTCAGTGCGTTACCCCAATCAACTGATGATGGATTGGGGTAACGCACAAGGCACCCTTAATTTACTGCTGCCCTGAAAATTTACCCGAATAGTCCTCCATTGACAATCCACAACGCAACTCTGACCAACCAAATTATCACCTTCCCGAGGAACCGGAGGAACCATCCGCCGAACCTTGCCGCATAGTCCCCGATTGTAGTGACTACATTTTCTACCGGTCCTCTTTCCCCGGTAACATATGTCTTATTAATCTGCCAATATGGTCTAAAGCTGAAGAAGATAAGAACAGCATCGATGATTAGCAGTGGTATCCCCACAAAGGGGAATATGAGCAAAAAAATCAGCCCATATATTGAGAGTGATTTTATGCTGTCCATATTCCAGCTGTCCCATTTCTTCTTACCATAGAACTTGGCGTCCTCAAGCATCTTCTGGGTATGTTCATCGCTATAAACCTCTGTTGCTTTTGTACGAAGTTTCAAGCACTTTTCATATGACTCCTTATCAGCGATGAATGTTGCGTTCTGTGCCTGGTCATAGTAGTAGCAGCCATTTGAATAAGCATCAATATCATATGCCACGCCACGCTTAAATCCTTCATCCTGCGGATGTGCCGCCACATACGAATCTATCTCTTGGAAAGCTAAATCTTCATCACCTTTTCGTAAATGGAGGAAAATCTGCTCTGAGTGGCCTATGGAATTGTCTGGGGCAATTGTAAGCAACTGATTAACCCTGTTTTGCGCATCGTCGTAATTTTTCGTTCCTACGGTAGCGATACGTGCACCAAGCCAATGCAGATCTATGTTGTCCGCAAATATCGATGTGCCAGCATCAATTACTTCAAGGGCCTTCGGGTAATTCTGCATATCGAAATGACATCTTGCAAGGATGTCATATGCTGACGGATCGTTAACCCTGCCCTCTATAGCCTGTTGAGCACATTGAGCAGCAAGCTTGATATTACCCTTACGATAATACTGGCGGGCCTGCTCAATCAGACTTTGCATCTTAGCTTCGGTATCGTCCTTGATCTTTCCGTCCTTATAGGCTTTGTCAAGAGCCTCATCGTACTGCTTTCTCCTCAAAGCCTTAACAAGATAACGGAATCCCTCATCCACCTTGGAAAGAATCTGATCGATAAGGAGCAATTGCTCTTTATCATTACAAGCACTCTGTCTTTTCGTCCACAATCTCTGAATTTCCTTGAGTCTTGTTTTAATCACTGACTCATCCCATGAACGATCCAGTTCGAGCTCCTTGTACAAATCATATGTTATGTCCATATTATTCTCCCTCACTCTCCACTGATATCCAGTTTACTAATTCTCATGGCGTTCTGTTTGACCTCTTCATCAGAAAGGTTTGACACTCGGTCAATATGCATTTCACCAAGGTCGCGATGCAAATCCAAATCGACCACCCTGACATGGATGATCGAATTTTCATCACATGCAATAGTTACTTCAATCGGAACAAGTTGCTCCCGGGGGGATATTTCGATATTTGCAGTCCCGATAATGGTTACATATCTTAAATCTTCCTCCTCGCCTTGTGTAACCTCTATTGCCAATGTTTCCTGGTAAGCCACGGATGTGCTGTACTGATTTTTTATTTCGGCAGGAACCTGAGTATTCTTCGGAAGAATAACAGAATTTTCCTTATCGCCATATTCATTCACGATTACAATGCCTATTCCATGGGAAGTTACATCGGTAAATGAATACTTTTGGGAAGTATCCGGAATATCTACATCCAGCACCTTGCTTGACGTATCTCCACTCGTTTTTGCGCGTTCCTGCTGCCCCTTCAAAACATCTAAGACGTGATATGCCGCACCAATAGCAACTGCCTCGTCCGGATGAACTTCAGAAGATGGGACAATCCCTGTTTCTTCTTGAATGAAGTCGCGAACAATTGGCATACGAGTGGACCCACCGACTAACAGGATTTTGTCCAAATCTCCATACTCAAGTCCCGATTCGTCACAAGCATTTTCCATACTCGCAACTGTTTTGTATAATAGCGGTTCGACCAACTCCAAAAACTCATCACGACTAATTGTGTACTTAAACGGCTTTCCAGAAACATTCAACATGATGTTTGTCTTATCCTTAGCGGACAAGGACTTCTTTGCAGTTTCCGCTTTTAACTGCAAATCCTGCTTTGCAGTGATGTCAGAATCAATATCAATTCCTTGCTGCCTCGCAGCTGCCTTGACAGCATCTATAATCTTATTGTCGAAATCATATCCTCCAAGTTTTCTGTCACCGGCAGTTCCCAGAACTGTGATGTTGTCCGCACTAAACTTCATCACAGTCACATCAAATGTTCCACCACCAAGATCATAGACCATGATGGTCTGCTCCTTGTCAGTCCCTTTGGAAATACCAAAAGCAAGTGCTGCCGCTGTTGGTTCGTTAATAATCGCAATCACATTCAATCCAGCAATCTTTCCTGCATCTTCTGTGGATTTGCGTTGTGCGTCATTAAAATATGCCGGAACCGTGACAACAGCTCCATCCACCTTTTCGCCCAGATAACTTTCAGCGTCAGCCTTCATCTTGGCTAAAATAATGGCTGAAATGGCCTCGGGAGAATATTTTTCACCGCTTTTTGTAGTAAACAAATAGTCTCTCTCACCCATATGACGTTTTACAAACTGCTCAAAATTTTGTGGTTCAAAAAGGCTTTGCGCCTTTGCTTCCTTACCAACGATGGTGGCGCCATCATCGAAAAGAACCGACGAAGGTGTAATATTATCCCCTTCGCTGTTTGGAATAATTTCTGGCTGTCCGTTATCGTTTATGTAGGCCATACACGAAAACGTAGTGCCAAGGTCAATACCTATGTATTTCCCCATAATAACTTGCTCCTTTCTTTTATGAAAATAGTCTTTTGAAAAAGCCGACTTTTTTCTCTTTTTGCAAATGGCGCTCAACTACTACATCAAGAGTACGGCATATTCTCCCAGATTCATTTTTTAGAGATATTTTGGCGTTTCCTTTATTCTTGGCGTAAAGGATGCCGTTTACAACATTTACCACATCATTGTCAGATGATGACATCATAATTCTTTTGTCTATACAATCTGTCGGAACGCATTTATAAAGAATCTTCACCTCCTGCATGGGAGTCATATGAATACAGCCATCTTCATCAGTTTCAATAATTAAATCCTCCATATAGGGCATGACTATGCAATTACATTGAGTCGAGATATTTTCAGCAGTACAAATAATCCTACAATTTCCTGGTTTTATTGCTAGCAACTTTCCATTCTGATCTACAGCAACAATACTTTCATCGCTACTTCTCCATGCTATCTTGTCTTTATTGTCCGCATTATCGGGATAATAATCTAACCTAAGCTGCTTCCTGTCGCCAACCCCCATAGCTAAATTGTCATCAGAGAAGATCAAGCGTGTAATACGGTTTCGTTTATATACATGTATATCTTTTGTAAAAAATGGCTTGCTGCTCCCCTGTGTATATACCTCAAGGACGCTCGTTCCTTCCTTAAGCCCATACAAATTCAATCCATCGCACGATGCGATTTCTGGATTTCTTACTTTATATATGAATTTTGGAATGTTTCCAATGTCTGGCTCAAGCGATACACTTAGCTTTATGCTCCGCCCCGCTTCCACTTCCTTGCCGAGAGAAATATTAACAATCGGCTCAGTACTTGTGATTTTCGCAAGTTCCTTTGATATAATGTTTCCTCCCTGTATGCTCTTAACGCACTTTCGCAATGAAATAACCAACGGCTTTTGTAAGAAACATTTAAATATAGTGTCAAATAGGTCTTCTGGCTTTGTTTCAATATAAATGCCTTTTTTTGTCACTTCCAAAATTTGTGAATCACGCCCAAGAATTATTATGTATGCAGGATGCACCATATTAAATCGTTCCACAAAAGCATGACCTTCTTTAAGGCTTTCTGCTAAGATAAACAAAACACTGTTTTCGCTTTCGTCATAACTGCATTTTGCTCCAACCATTCGAAGTCTTACTGAGCAAAAGAGGTTATTTACATCAATGGAGTTGATATCCTCCATTAAATACTGAAGACTGGACGGTATAAAAAAATAGGCATCGATTATTGTCTTATCAAAAACGGTTAATCCCGCTTTTTTTATTAATTGATTTAATTTGCCTAGCCGCGATTGGATGTTGTCGGAAACAATAAACCCTTTTTTTCTAAATCCCACGCAGTGTTCATCATTTTGGCTTGCCAGTCTTACGATTTCAGCATCAAAATCATTTCCGATAAAACATATGCTATAATCATCTCTTATCTCCGAATAAATTGCTCCTAAGATTTCGCCAGCCCACTCCCATATATCCTCATCTGTATATTGAATCAATCTGCTAAAACTTGTGGGATGCTTTCCATCAATCAAAACATTTACCTGTGGTAAATATGGATTATATTGGAATTCTACCAAACTGGGCATTTATAACCACCTCAAACTCTCCGTTTTAATCATCTCCCTCAACATTTCCAAACCTACGCTTCCATGCATCACCCCCAGGCGTCCTTCCTTCATCAGCAGTTGATTCTGTATGTTCACTCTCTCCATCAGCCCCATTATCTGCCACATCCGCCTGACCTTGACGCACTTCTGACAATTGTTCTGGTGATAATTCCCAATCTTTTAAGTCTGGATAGTCCCTTTTTGCCTGTTCGGATTTTTCACGAGCATCAAGATAATCCTCCCTTCCCGGAAGCTCCTTAGCTCTCTCGGCTTGCTCTTCCATCGAAGGAGCACCCCTTCTCAGATCGTCAAGAAAGCTACTTCTTCTATCGTCATCACCTTCAGCGGATTCTCTTGTCTCATCGCTAGTTGATTCATCACCATCATCACTGCTTTCTTTTTTCGAGAATAAATTTCGCATTTTGTCAAAGAGGCTTGTTTTTTCCCCGCTTGATTCATTTCCTTTTTCCGAATGCTCATTTGTGGATTCACCATTACGCTCGTTATTGTCCAATTTACTATCAAAATCATCCTCATAGCTCTCTGGTGTTTCAAGTATCTGATTTCTTGGCTTTTCTGTATTATCGGTATTTTCTCTTGTTTCATTAACTTCACTTGTCTCATTGGTTTCTTTAAAGTTTCCTATTGACACTCCTATACCTCCTGAATATTTACGCCAAATTCACGAAATAGCATTCTGCAAATCATCGCAAGTCTACTCTTTCGATGGTATTTTATTTGTCCACCTGCTCCAGCTGTGTATATAAGTGATAGGATCAGTTCCGTTTTCGTTCTGTCTGAGTCAAGCACGACGTAATAGCTGAGTGCCTCAAACACTTTTTCAAACCAAGTAGCCACGCCTTCTTTATATTTTTCAACAAGTTTAGAAAATTCTGCGGATCCGCTCTCATACTCCATAAACTCATCATATGTCGGTACACCGTCAGTAGGAATGACATCAAAAAGATGCTCACACTCGACTATATCCATAATTAACTTCCCAAAAATCACCCTACTTTTACTTTGACCGGCAAAAAGGCTTTCATTATAAGATGTTACAATTTCATCTATTTCTCTCTTTTTATCTGCTGTAAGGTCGGAGGACTTTATTATTCCGCGTAATCTCATTGGCGAAAATCTTCCATTATCACGTTGCTCTATAAGTGCGGAAACCATGTTTCCCTTGAATATCCTTAATAATGACTGATCTGTATACTCAACATCGGAATTATAACGATCGTCCCATTTGTCCACCTTCATCAAGACCGGAGACAACCAACCCTTTTGAAAAACTGCAGCAACGCCAACATTTAAACGAGAGAGCTCAGCCGTTTGCTCTTCATTTAATGACAATGCACTTCCCAGTTCTTCACATGCATCTTTTGCAGGGGTATTCATAATTATTTTTGTGGCCGTGTTCTCTATGGCGGAGGTATCGACTGCCATAGGAGACTGATCGATTATAATAAACCCTTCTCCATACGTTCGCATCTCTTTGATAGAGTTGCTTATCATCTCCACCGACTTGCCTACCATGTTTGCGCCATCCTGACTTTGCTCTTTAGAAGTCCTTTTCAGGAGATTATGAGCTTCCTCAAGTACGGTAACATGCTTAAGTTCGGAATTAAGCGATAACTTTTTGTTAAGCTTTCTCTGGGATTTTCTATACTCGTTAAGTTTCATGATGAGAACACCCATCACCAGGGCTATTGCTTCGTCAGACCCTAACTCGCTTAAATCTACAACTACATTTGAATCAAAAAGAATAGAATCATCTATTCCTTCACTATTTTTGAAAATTAGTCCATTTATACCAACCGTCATGGACTGTACTCTTGTCACTAGTGCCCCTTTATAATCTCCTTTTGAATCTGCAGAATAATCAGATTTATTTATGATATCAGGCAGTATTTCCAGGACATCAGAAAAGACTGGGTATTTATGGTCACATATTCCCGGAATCCATATTGAATTCTGTACATCCCATCCACACCTGACATATGCCTCATTCACAGCTTGCTTTAAAATGGCCGGCATTGCCGCATAAAGAGGCCAAGAAGCATTAAAAATCTGCAATAATTGCTCTATATGTGAAAGAATATGCATATTATCAGGGAACTGGAAAGGATTAATTTTTAATATCCTATAGGCATTCGGATCTGTTGTGAAAATCTTAATACCCTTTAGTCCGCCAAAAATTTGTTTATATTCTCCTTTCGCCGGCTCTATTACCATCAATTTCACGCCATTTTTTAGGAAACAATCCAACAATTGATATGTTGCGTAAGACTTTCCAGACCCAGATGACCCTGTAATGAAACAATGTGATGCAAATAAATCTAAGTCCATTTTTATCCGGGTATCCTCTACAACACCCATATGATATATACTACCAAACTCGATTTCTCTATCAGGTAATTGGTTTTCATATACAACGGCTCTTCCAAATTCAGCCATCTCCACTACGGCAATTCCCGAAACCGACTTTTTCGGAAATCCCATCACCAATGGCAACTCGTGTCCGCTCACTAGATTGGTTGGTGTAACAAGCTGCTTTGCATACCCTCCCTCAAATGCTGGCATTTCAGCTTGGGGGTGTGAAAAATGCAAAATATAATCCATGATCTGGTTGATTGAATCCATTTGATTCATGGACCAAATATTTAGATGCGCACTCTCTACATTCGAATTATCACCCGTCATAAGAGCTCTATATGCATTCCCTGACAATGCGGTAGTATGAATGTCTTTAGACATAAAATAACCGCAAAATTCCCACATACCAAAAGATTCGCATATCTTGAACCGATCCAATTCGGCCTGTGCACGTTCCATAAGCGTCGCAACGCCCTTATTCTCATATGTCAAAGTAATCGTCTTTGATGAACCTTTTGTTTCTGTTGTTCCTCGGGATTTTCCGTCTGTCGTGCTGGAACCTTCACTGTCAGAAACAGATTGCGTAAACGAATTACCGGATGTATATGAATCAAATGAGCCATTTGACCAGCCATCATTACTTCCCCAGCCAGCATTCCACCCTCCAGATTCAGAATCCCTGGCACCAGAAAATCCAAAATTCGAGCTTGTTCCACCGCTTCTGCTGGAATTTGTCCCGCTAGATTGCGATGTACTATTGGTATTGGAGTTGCTTACACTTCTGTTCACCGATTTTGAAAAGCTGGCAGAAATACTTTCGTTTACGGCAGAACTTTCATTCTCTCCAAACGCAACCGATAACTTCGCATGTGGTGAAAGAGACGAACACAATTCTTCGTATCCATGTTTCCTTCTCTCCGTAGTTACATCATCCAGCGGAGTAGCTAAACAGATGGCCGTATAGCTCTTTCCACTCATGGTATCAATGAATTTTTCTATTCCCTGGACAAATGTTTCTGTATCAAAGCTTTCCTCCCTCATTGATGGAACCATGGAAACAGATGCAAGGCTTTTAATGCCTGCATTCCTAATTCCGTTCAAAATGAAATCCGTTTCGCTTACAGACATCGTCTTGTAGCTTATTCCAGGGAAGTTTCCTTTCAGGGTAGATTCCAACACGTCACCCGCGATGGCAACATTCGTCGCTGACTTTATTCCAATATAAAAGTGTACTGCTTTTCCGTCACTATCAATAACCAGTGCTACAGAGCTATCCAAACTGTGCAGTGCCGAATACACGCTTTTCAATTTGTCAGTAAATTTCTCGTTTTTATCAAACACCAGCTTGGTTATTTCTATCAAGCGCCGACAGGACGGATCAAGCAAGGATCTGGATGCAGGTACAATCGGGGCAGCAGAAAACGACTCCAGATATGTTCTATTCAGATATATGTCCGCAACCTTAAAACCCTGAGCGAGTTGTAGTTCAGTGTTAACTCTTTTTTCCGATTTATTCCACGCATTTTCATATTGCGAATATCTTCCTTGCTCTGCCATCACATGAATTCCTTTCTATTATTTCTGTTCAAGAAATCATTCAGTTGAGGCGTTAAACTACCCATGCTATTAAGCATCGTAGCCGTTCCATCATTGCATCCAAAAAACAGTGTCAAAGAAAGAAACATGCTCCACGTCATCGGCCGTTTCATTGTTTCTATAGACGAGTATGTCTGCCTAGATACCCCGATTATGTTACTAACCTCTTCCTGGGATACTCCGATTTTTGCACGTAAAACAGGCTAATTTTTAGTCAACGCATCTATCAACGCCACTTTATTCTTCTTCTGTAAATTTTTCTTCGTTTTCAATATGGGTTCTCAACAATTGCACACCCTTTATGCCGGTTTTCTCTCTAATCTCTCTTTTTAGCCGACTCAATGTCACCGTTGTCATGTTCAGATAAGAAGCAATATATTTATCATTGATCCTGTCACTCACATTGGGATATTCCGTCAAGAACCATTGGTATCTCTGCATAGCCGTATACTGATAATTTACCCGTTGCAATTTCATGTGCAGGGCGAAACATTCATTGATCAGACGTAATTCCAAAATAGCGAGATCTTTAAAGAACCGCTTTTGGAGCCGTATGACATCCCCTATAGGAATGTATAGGACATCACAGTCCGTAAGAGCATCTATCGAAACAGAAGCCGGCACCAGAAAGTTATTATCCGGCATCACCGGGCCACCGATCCACCACTGGATACAGTCGGTAATTTCTTTTCCTTCTTTATCGTAATAGAAGCCTCTGACTACACCCCCCGAAAAATTTAACATAATGTATCTTGGCTTGGTTCCTTTACTGATCAGGCATTCTCCTTTTTTTACATGCCGGACTTTTGCAACTTTACAGAATTCTTCAATCAGTTTTTCGTTCTCTATCTTTAACACTTCTTTTACGAAGTTCTCTACCTCTGCCATATTTCCTCCAATTACTTATCTGCTATATTACCATGATAAAATATTCACCCGCATTAACATATGTTAATGCGGGTGAATATTTTCTATCATGAACACGATCTCTTCTGCTCCCCCTGCCTCCTGTATTCCGATGGACTCCTCCCGCACCATTTCCGAAAACTCTCTGCATAATAACTGCTTCCGGAAAAACCCACTGCCCCGGCGATCTCGCTGATCGTCATATCTGTATTTTTCAGATACCAGATGCTTTGACGCAGCCTGTATTGGGTCAAATAGGTGTTGGGCGTGGTGCCTGTATATTGGGCAAATAATTTACAGCACTTCGTTTGCCCGACTGCGCCTGCCTTTGCTATAGCTGCAAGTGTTATCTTCTGACTGTAAAATTTTTGAATATATCCGATCATGTTTTTCAAAATGATCAGATCACTGTTTTGCTTCTTCGTTGATACACATATTTTTGATCTCTCATAGATAAGTGACCATATTTTCAGAAAGGAAGCCGTCAGTGTCAACGGCGCTGTTTTCGTATCTTTTTCATGATACATGCGCAGGATTGCTCCTAATACTTCCTGTTTCCACGGTTCATCCGCAGACAGTTTTATATAGGCTGCACGATCGTCTTTTGTCACCGGAACTACATATTTCTGTGCCATCGTCTGGGTAACGCACAGCATCAACGGATGTATCAAAATACAGATAAATTCACACTCTTTCTTCGTTTTGGAAAAGCCGTAATGAAGCTGTCTCGAATTGATGAATATGCCCTCGCTCTGCTTCATGGTAATGATGTCACCGTTTACAAAATAGTCCATTTTTCCCTTTAAAACAGCTATCAATTCTATATCAGTATGCCAATGTGCCGGTGCTTTAAAATCGTGATAGGTGGATAACAGTGATCTGCGTATATAGATCGGATACTCCTCAAAATCATAATGTACGTTCTCCGATCGATCGTCTTTTATATCAATTGATGTCATGGGATATTCACCTCGCAGGATTGTTATGAAATAGTGCAGGATTTCAGCCAAATTACAGCTAGTATTACGCTATAGTTATAATTCAAAAAAACAGACACGTCAATTGCATGTCTTATTTTCCGCAAATGATTGTATTCTAGTTGTCAATTTACTATACTAAATAAGTAATGAATGTCATCCTTTAAAGCATCACTGTCACAACGCAGACGTCGCAGTAACCGTCCCGGTAGATATCTCGGTAGACATCCCGATCATCGGTCATCATCCGCCGTTTTTATTGGTAACGGCAGTGCGACACGCCTTTTTTTCAGATGTCTCTGTATGCAACGACAGTTCGGAAAGGAATTTTACACACATGAGTCCAAGATCTCTTCTCATCACCTATGCGTTGGTGATGAATCTCATCGCTTTTTTCGCCATGGGGATTGACAAAAGGAAAGCCATCAAACATGCTTACCGTATTCCCGAGGCTACACTCTTTACGTTGTCTGCCCTTGGCGGCAGCGTTGGCTCTCTCCTTGGCATGTTCTATTTTCACCACAAAACCAGAAAGCTTTATTTCCGGATCGGCATGCCTGCTATCCTGCTTCTTCATATCCTATTGGTTCTCGCCTTCTATTTCTATTTCGGCGAGATCAGTTTTATGAATTAGCATAAGGAGATGCCGATAAGTGCGGCAGCGTGGCAAGGTGCAAGGAGGGAATCATGCATATTGCGATTTGTGAGGATAATATTGCAGACAGACATCAGACGGAGCGGCTGCTGAACAGGCAGGCCCAGTCCCGCCGCAGTGATGAGGAGGGATACTACATTGACTCCTACGGAAACGTAGATGCCATTATGCCCTTTTCCTCCCGCTATGATATTTTTCTCATCGATATGGTGCAATCCGAATGCAATGGTTTGGAGTTGGCCGGACGTCTACAGGCTGCCGGGGCACATGGCTATTTTGTGCTTTGCAGCTCTTCCATAGACTATGTCTCTCTTTGCCAAACCCAGCATCTGGAAAATGATCACTTCCGCTTTCTCTCCAAGCCTATCAAAACCGCAGAATTGACCGCGCTTTTAGATGAGCTGCTGCCCTTGGCCTCTCAAAAAGAAGAAATGATCGAGTTGCGGGGGCTTCATATCAGCGAAACCTTTTATGTGCGTCCCATGGAGATCCTCTACGCCGTTTCCGAAAAAGGAAATACCAACGTATTTCTCACCAATGGTCGCTCCATGCTGATCGCCGGCGAGCCCTACCGTCTGTATCTGCCCCTGGAGGATGATCCTCTCTTCTCCCCCATCAGTGAACATGCCTTTATCAATGTAGCCCATACCGCTTCCATATCCATGTTCGGCATTGCCATGGATGACGGTCACAAGTTCCGGGTATCTCCCTACTTCACCGGTCCTATCAAGAAACAGCATCAACAATTGATCGACTTAGGAATGATTTAGGTCTGCGTTTGGTCTGATCCAGGTTTATTAATTAGGTCTGCGTTTGGTCTGATCTAGGTTCATCAATTGCTGATTACCTTCAAATGAAATATGCGCAAAAAAGCAACCAAAAAGCAACTCCCGTATCTTCCTCATGGCTTTCCGGGAGTTGCTTTTTAGTTGCTTTTGAGTTACTTTTTGGTTACTTAAAATACTAGCAGATACATATAAAAAGGTACACAAAAAGGGATTCCCATACCTCATCCTTATCCTGCATCTGTTCTGCCTTTACGCATTCACGATAACGCCGCCATCGTTGGCATACAGGGAATTAAGGCCACTGGTATCAAGGATCATGATCTCTTTAAAGCTTACCTTGGCCTCCACATATTTCTGCAGCTGCTCTGCCCGGTCCGGACAATTGCAATGAGAAATGATCAGAATCCGCTCCTGGGGCTCCTTTACCTCTGCAGCCACATGGTCTGCGATACGCATAAGGGCTTTTTTCATGCCCATAGCCTGTCCCTTCATGATAATCTCGCCTTTGTGGGAGCCCATGACAGGCTTAATGTTCAATGTACTGGCAAGAAGTGCCTTTACACCGGTAAGTCTGCCGTTTTTCTTTAAGGTCTCCAGGTTATCCAACACAAAGTAGGTCTTTTGCTGATCCCGGAACGCCTCTACCTCTTTGATGATCTCTTCGAACTCCAGTCCTGCCTCTTCCTTTTCTATGATCCGAAGCAGAAGGTTTGTCTCTCCGCCGGCCGTGGACTCTGAATCAAAGACGTGGATCTTTTTCTCATCTTCGTGATCTTCTTCGTAGATGGAGACGCCTAACTTAGCACTGTTATAGCTGCCGCTTAAGTGGGAGGAAATGGTGATGATATAGACTCGCTCTGCCTGGGTCTTTTCGATGCACTCTCTGAAGCCGTCGGGAGAGGGGCAGGCGGACTTGGCCACGCCCTCATACTCTGCTACTCTCTTGATAAACTCTGCCTGGTCAAAATCCGCATCATCCTGGATATACCAGTTTCCCACCTGCAGACCAAAGGGCACCTTCTGTATTCTCTTATCCTCTTTCAGTGCAGCAGGAATTTCACAGGAACTGTCCACGATGATCGTAAAAGCCATAGTCATTATCTCCATTCCGCAGGCTCTCGCACTGCTGTATTTATGTCCAGTTTTTTTATCTGGTTTCTTACGTCTGGTTTTTGCATCTAGTTTTGAAAACTATGTTAAGTTTACCTTGCCGGGGGAGTATTGTAAAGTACCTACTGTATTTGATGGATAAGTTTGTGTTAATGATCACTCGTGCTTCATTGCAGCATCGGTGGCAGCTGAACTGTAACTGACAGGTTATTATGATAATTTGGTGCCACCCGGTCATGCACCGGAACACGGCAGATGTCTCGCACCGTGCACTTTGCGCCGTTTTGCTATGATCTTCCTCTCGCCTGCGGATGGCGCGGCCCGAACTCGCATCCCCGCCTGATGCGGGGA
>CAVBHX010000070.1:0-16544 GCA_963595255.1 bacterium | reverse complement strand
GTTTCATTATTGTTGTTTTTCATTGTTCGCATAATCATACCTCATTCTTTCTTTTCTCATCGAACACTATTAATACTTAAATGAATTGATAAGATAGATATTTTATTAACTGGTTATTTTATAATTCGTATTTGATAACATATATTATTTATTGCCTTGGAAAAACCGATATTGGATTTTCCAACGCTGGTTTTCCGTTGGGCTGAAGTACCCATATCGGATTTTCCGTTGGACTGATGTCCCAATATGGACTACTCATTTTCCTGTCCGATTGGAATTTCCCGGATAATATATTCTGTATCTGTGAAAAGTCCATATTCATTTCTAACCTTGTTTCGCTTCACATACCCGTAATATTCCAGTTCTTTAATTGCTGACCGGACAGAATCAATTCCATCTCTGCTCAAAGATGCCAGTCCCTGCATATTGTAATTCCAGTCCTCTGGCAGACTTAACATCAGGGATAACAGTCCCTTTGCCTTTAATGACAAATCTTTGTTCTTGAAATGATGGTTGCTCATTACCGTAAAGTTTTTGTTTCGCTCTACTCGAAAGATCTGTGCCATTCTATATCACTTCCTTCCAGACAGAAAAAGACGCAAGCCACATTTCTATGACTCACGCCTTTCTCTGCACTTCATTATTAAATTGAAAATTTTTATTCTTCTTTCCTCTGTTCTAACAATTCTCTCGCATTTGCAATAGCAAGGGATAACTTCTGTTCTAAAAGTTCTTTTGGTGGCATTTTGGTCATATACTGTCCCACATGGATATTTCCATGATCCAATTGCATTAATTCTATGGTTTCCTGTGATTTTTCTGCACATAATATAAGTGCAACCGGACTTTCTTCACCTTCCACTCTTTCATTCTTTTCCAGCCATCGCAAATACAGTTCGACTTGTCCTTTATCCTGCGGTTCAAATTCCCCAAGCTTTAGTTCAACAAGAACCAACCTTCGCAAGCCTCTATGATAGAATAATAAATCCATATAGTAGTCCTTGCCATCTAGTACAAAATGTTTCTGTCTTGCTAAAAATGCAAAATCCGATCCCATTTCCAGAATAAATTTTTCTAATTCTGCAAGAATAGCATTTTCTAAATCTTTTTCACTATAAGTATCACGTAAACCGAGGAAATCAAGCATATATGGATCTCTGTAAAAAAGATCCAGACTCATTTTTCCATCATCTCGTAATTCCGCAATTTCATTTTTAATCGTTTCTTCTGGTTTCTTCGATATTGCAGTACGTTCATAAAGCATAGATTTTTTTCTTTCACGCAGTGTTCGCACTGACCAATTTTCCTGCATACACATTGCAGCATAAAAATCTCTTTTTAACTCATCTTGTATTGGCAGAATCTCTACAAAATGCGACCAGGTCAATTGTTGCGACAGTGTCGCAACTTTTTCAAAGTCAGGAAATTCCTGATAAAATTTAATCATTCTTGAAATTGATGTTTTATCAAATCCCGAACCATACTCCTGTTCCAGCCGTTTACTGACTTCTGCAACAACTTTTTTTCCATACTCAGGCTTATTATTTCCAGTTAACTCCACACTAAGTCTTTTTCCAATTCCCCAATTAAGAGAAATAATGGCATCATTCACAACTTTTTTTACATTAGTTTTCTTTTCCCTGATCAACGCATTTATTTCATCATAAATGTTATCAATATTATCTGCTATTAATATCTCTTTTTTCATTATTAATTCCCTTCTATAACTTGAAATGCCAAATTGGCATTTCAAACCCATACCAACTGCTTACTGTTATATTACCCTATTTTTCTTATTATGCCTACTGCTATTTCATGTTCTCACACAACAATGAGGTCGCAATCCACGACCTCATCACCTTCATTTAAACATAAATCAGTTCTTTGAGAATAATCTCTTCCGCAATCGCTCTGTGCTGGTTGGCTGCTCTTACCCATGCCATCTGATCTGCTTCTTTGTCCGGTAATAGTTCTTTTTCTTCTAACTGCTTCAGAATTACCTCTTCCCGTTCTCTGGCTGCCTTGTCCACTTCCAGAAGATGTTCTCCAATGGTATCCTCCAGAAGCATGACCTGATACAGAGAATTTTTATGGTTCTTCAGATAATCTCTGCGTAAGAATCCATACTTGCCAAGCTGCTCCATCTGTTCACCGGATTTATAAGTAAGATTCGGAATCAGGTATCCATTTACATTCGTATACGTTAATTTCATTTTATTAGCACTCTCCATTTCTCATCATTTTTTGACCACAAATTTACGACATTTGCGATAAATCTGACACTGCTTTACAATACCAGACAAAATGACTAATGCCCCGGAAAGCCTGTAAAACAGGCACTTTCGGGATACACAAGGCAGGACAAAAATCGACTTCCATTATCAAGCATCGAGTGCTAATTTTTTAAGATTTTTTTGCAAACCTTAATTTTACAGGGTTTGCAACACTTTTTCTTCCTTATAATTATCACTTTTTCTTGATTGACACCATTTTGACACCAATTTTTTATTTAACCGTTTTTTATATAGTGTTTTCCAGAATGCGATATATTGCATTCCGGAAAATGTTGTGTTATACTATCTCTCGGAGGTGAATATCATGCCTATTCCAGCAAACTATAAAGCTGAAAAACAACTATCAGCAAAAGAACGAGCATTTCAGCAAATTCAGGAATGGATTATAGACGGAACGCTTAAACCCGGAGAAAAAATCAACGATGTAGAATTAGCAAATGCAATCAACATCAGTCGTACCCCCGTACGAGAAGCACTTCAAATGCTTAACCAGCAGGGTTTTATTTCAATGAAACCCGGCGTTGCAACTTATGTAAATGAATCGAATCCGGACGAACTTAGCAAACTGTTACCACCGCTTGCAGTACTCCAGTCTCTGGCGGCTGAAATAGCTGCAACAAATTCAGATGAAAATATGATAGTGGAATTAAATCAGCTAAATATTGAGTTTGAAGAAGCACTACAAAACAAAGACTACTATACAGCATTAAAGCGAGATGAAGCATTTCATAAAATTATTGTAGACAAATGCGATAACCCATATTTGACAAATATGACAGAAATGCTTCAGGCTCATGTTAGAAAGCTCTTTTTTCAAAAGGCTATTATTTTGACAATGGACTCAGTTACTGAACATAGTACACTGCTGAATGCATTGAAAAATAAGGATTCCCAAAAAGCTGCCGAAATTGCACGAGAAAATTGGATGCGACCAATTGAAGAATATTTAAAAATAAGAAATTAAGTGACACAGAAAGGATAAAAAAATGGATGTTAAAGACGAAAAATGCGTGATTGTAGTAGACGAGGGAATGGAACTTGGTATTATTGCAAATGTAACTGCAATACTTTCCATTTCACTGGGGAAATTACGTCCTGATATTTCTGGAAATGATATTATTGATGCCGAAAACCATACACATTATGGTTTGATTCAGGTACCTGTACCAGTATTAAAAGCGTCGGCAGACAAAGTAGCAGAAATACGGAACAAACTGTTCGGAGAAGGATTTGAGGACATTTCCTGCATTGATTTTACGAATGTTGCACAACAGAGCATGAATTATATCGACTATACTGACACCATGCAGCATTCAACCCAGGATGATCTGTCGTATCTTGGAATTGCCATGGTTGGTAATAAGAAAAAAGTAAATAAACTTACTGGCAGTCTTGGGTTACTCAGATAATAAGGGACGGTGATGGCTATGGAAACAAAAGCAAAAGGGCATTTGTCCGCACTGCTCACAATTGCAATATGGGGTTCAACTTTTATTGCAACAAAAATTTTACTGAAAGCTTTTCTTCCTGTTGAAATCTTATTTTTTCGTTTTTTTATCGGATATATTGTACTGCTTGTGGTATCTCCTAAAAGATTGAAAACCACTGGTTGGAAACAGGAAATCACCTATGTCGCCGCTGGCTTATGCGGAATTTATCTTTATTATCTTTTGGAAAATATTGCGTTAACCTTCACGTTCGCATCCAATGTTGGTGTAGTTGTTTCAATAGCTCCATTTTTTGTAGCAATACTATCTCAAATATTTATGCGCTCAGAAGAAAAACTGCATATAAAATTTTTTGTAGGTTTTATTGTTGCAATGGCAGGTATCATATGCATCAGTTTTAACGGAGCACAATTAAAACTGAATCCGGCTGGTGACATTCTGGCTATTGTGGCAGCCGTTGTATGGGGACTCTATTCGATATTGACAAAAAAGATTAGCAGCTTTGGGTATTCCGTTATTCTATCGACACGCAGAACCTTTTTCTATGGTATCCTATTTATGATTCCAACCTTATTTGCATTTGATGCCCCTATGGATATTTCGCAGTTTGCAAATATGTCATACTTGCTTAATTTCTTATACTTAGGAGTGGGTGCATCCGCAATATGCTTTGTTACCTGGAATTATGCGGTTAAAGAATTGGGAGCAGTAAAAACCAGTGTGTACATTTACATGGTGCCAGTAATAACTGTTTTTACATCCGTTATTGTGTTACACGAAAAATTGACAACTTTGTCTATTGTGGGTACTTTGCTGACACTGGCGGGATTGTTTTTATCAGAAGGAAAGACAAAGAATCGCCCTAAAACCAGTTAATGTTTTTACACCTTTGAAAAAATATATTCATGTTCGGTAATCACTAATCAAATTTATTTGATGATTATTTGCGATCATGTATACTTTTCTTTTTATTCTTTGCAGATAAATTCCAGTTTAACTTATAAAGCGCTATAAAGCCGCAGGAAAAGGATGTTCAAACGAATAAATTATTGATATAATATAGATATTCATTAAAAGCTAAGATATGAAAAAGAAAGCAGGTGTATCTATGCCAGAAATTTCATTATTTTATGGAATAAGAGTTACAATGTATTATGAAGATCACAATCCACCGCATTTTCATGCTGAATACAATGGAAATAAAGCAATTGTGGACATTAATGAGGCAAGAGTAATAAAAGGTGCCTTACCATCCAGACAGTTAAAATTAATATTGGCATGGTGTGTAATACATCAGGATGAATTGATGCAAAACTGGGAGTTGTCTAAAGATGGACTTCCTCTCAATAGAATTAACCCATTAGTATAGGAGGAGCATATGTTTTATGATATTGTACAGGTAATTCCATACGAAGACTATACTGTATATGTATATTTTGAAGATGGAAAAATTGTATGCTATAATGCAAAACCGTTGTTAGAAAAGAAAATTTTTGAACCATTGAAAAACAAAGATTTTTTTATAAAAGCATGCACTATTCTAAATGGAACACTGGCATGGGATGTAACTGGAACCAGAGATTGTAGCAGATGCCTGGATATAGATCCTGATATGTTGTATGGATTGGAGAGTGTGAACGAAAGGATTGCATAAAATCGGGATTTATAGGAGGAACACAAAATGAAACAATATATCGTTGATGCATTTACAAATAAACCCTTTGCAGGAAACCCGGCTGCCGTTTGTGTAATGGATAGCTGGCCGTCAGAAGAAGCTATGATGAAACTGGCAATGGAAAATAATCTGTCTGAGACTGCTTTTATTGTAAAAGAGGAAAAGGGCTATCACTTGCGTTGGTTCACACCGGGAACAGAGGTCGAGTTATGCGGTCACGCAACGCTGGCTTCTTCGTATGTTATTTTGAATTACTATGAGCCGAACAGCAACGAAGTAAAATTTAATACGCTTAGCGGCGAACTGACGATTCGACGTAATGGCAATCTTTATGAAATGAACTTTCCAACCTATGAACTGCACGAAATACCTGTTACGGATGCAATGGAAAAGGCATTCGGCGTTCGTCCTATAAAGGCAGTGCTGGGGGTGGACTTGGTATGTGTGTTTGAATCTGAAGAGGTTGTAAGAACAATGAATCCTAATCAGGAACTTCTGCTCGGAATTGAAGGGAGAATCCAGAATGTAACGGCTTCTGGCATAGAGACTGATTGTGTATCTCGTAGTTTCTGTCCAAAATTAAGTATTGCAGAAGACCCCGTTTGTGGCTCTGCTCATTGCCAGATTGCAGCATATTGGTCTCAGAAACTAAATAAAAAAGAAATCTATGCGTATCAGGCATCGAAACGTGGTGGATATTTACATTGTACCCTTCAAGGTAATGATAGAATCACTATCAGCGGAGAAGCTGCTCTGGTTGCTATTTCTGAAATTGTAGCAGCTCTATAACTTCCAGTTTATTTATAAAAATCTCGATAAATAACAATACAGACGCAAACCATATTTTGATGATTTGCGTCTGCATTGTTATTTCTGTTTTTCTGCGATTATATTCCCTGCGCAGACTGCTGCCCCATAAGCTGCCTCTTCTTCATATTCCGCGACATCCATAGGCATTCCGAACATTTTCTCTGCCATTTTCCTCATCAGTGGATTTCTTCTGATTCCATTTCCTGAGCCAGCCAGATGAAGGGCTTTCTTTCCAGTAAGCCTGCACATCTGCTCATACTGATCGTGCAGTTCCTCCAGAATTCCCCTGATCACACCAACGGTCATTGCACCGGGATGAAAGTTCTCTACACCAATTCCGGTAATCACGCCACGTCGTGACGGATCACTTCTTGTCCCCGAGAATGCAGTGTCCACTTTCCAGGCAGCATCCTCTCCATATTTCTCCAGAAATGCTTCCGCCTGTTCCTGCATATATGCATACAGACTCTTTCCAGCTTCAGTACCGTCTCTCATTGCCTCAATCTCTCTGTAAAACTGCTCCAGCATAGCATAGGCCCGACCGCCGCATAAAGATGCCCCGACCAGAATATAACTATTCTCTGTGCAAGGGCGAAGTTCCACACTTCCCCCGCATTTTACAAAGTCTTCCGTAACAAATGAAATCTGGCTTCCCGTTCCTACATTCAGCAGAACCGTGTCCTTCAAATTCCTGACAGAGCCAAACAGACTTGCCTGATTATCTCCGACAGAACCCATCACCGGAACACCTTCCTCTGTTTTTCCTGCCAGAAAATGTCCGTTTCTGACTTCCGGCAGATAAGAAGTGTCTACTCCCGCTTCTTTCAGTTTCTCATACAAAAATTCCTGTTTTTCCAGATCAAAACAGCCCCAGCTTGCCGCCATATCCAGTCCAATGACCGGACAGGTATTTCCACACATCCGCATCGCCACGTAATCACTGATCGTTGTCATTTTTTCTGCTTCTTTCGGAATCTGTCCTTTTTTCTGCAGATAAAAATGAGTCACGATCCCATATCCTGATGCTGCCGCACCAACTTCTTTTAAAAGCTGTACACTGCTTTCTCCGTTCTCCAGTAAAAGCTCACCGCTTCCATCCTGCCATGTATAAAGAGGACTCACCGCTTTGCCGGAAGCATCTACATACAGCATCCCATGCATCTGTCCGGTAAATCCGATTCCATCAGGCAGACCATACTCTTTCTCCATCTGGCCGGCAAGCTCTGTCACAATCCCATAAATGCGCTCCGGATCCTGTATCTTCTGCTCAGGTATCTCACTTTTCAGAAAAGAACGATGCTCCACAGTTTCCTTTGCGATCATTTTCCCTGCATCTGCCTCTGTCAGTACAATACTGATCGTAGTTGTACCGATATCAATTCCCATTACTTTCATTCTCTATTTCCTCTATCTCAAACTCAAAAATAAATCTCTTTTTTCTAAAATCTCTGACATCCCCTGATATAATATGCGGAAGCGCTCCAGTTATCTTCCGGACAGTTCTGTCTTTGCAGACATCTGAAAATCTGCTTTGCCATCCCTGTATAATCCTGTGCAACTGCATAGATCTTCTGTTCTTTTGTCCCTGCTGTTTCGCCGACTGCGCCTGCACAGCGGACAACGTCCTGTGTTTTCGCATAGGATTCAAAAACAACACCTAATTCACCAACTGCATAAATAATGCCATCGCATTCTTTCAGAGAATCATGTATTCTGGAAATAATATCTGTTGAAAGAAACTGCAGACGATTATGATATTCATAAGGAACATACTGCACTTTTCCTGCCGGTTCCAGTTTTCGGAACGTTTCTTCCCTCACACGCAGACTTCCAATCCCATTATCATTCCAGCCAACATAACCAATATTCTGACATCCTTCCTGTTTCAGCTTCTTATACAGCCTCTCAACTGCATCTGCATTATCCAGACATACGGTGTCCGCATAACTTCCACCGACAACTTCATCAAACAGGACCAGATTCAGTCCAAGTCCTTTCAGAATACGGAAGGCTTCCTCATTTCGTCCGATCTGCTCTGTCCACATCACCACATTTCGGAGTCCTTTTTCATAAATCTGATACAGACATTTTTCCAGAGACATCTTTTCAGATTTCTGTTTATACAAAACCAGAGAGTCCCATTGTTCCGCTTCATTCTGAAACGCTTCCATAAAATTGGAAAAGAACTCATTCTGTGCAGATGCTACAAGAGTAATGATTCCCATGTCACCTTTTCTGGCTCCATAATACATGGAAACCCGCGTACCACTCCCCTGCACTCTGGAGATGATCCTTTCCTCTTCCAAAAGCTTCAATGCGTTGCGGACTGTAACACGACTGACTCCCAGATCCTCCGACAGTTTTCTCTCAGAGGGTATCCGGTCACCGTCTGCATATACGCCATCATAAATCTGTCTGCATATCTCACTTTTTACTTTTCTGTAAAGCTGTTCTTCTTCCAACTGTAATCCCATTATCTCTTATCCCCCAGTTATCATGCACTCATGCGGGTAGATCCTGGATCAAGACGCTTGATAATATCTTCCTGAATTTCCGGTGACAGATCAAGGAAATTCACAAACGTTCCATGAATGCGCACGATGTATACTCCGCTTGGTGCATATTTTTTCGGATTCGCCAAAACCTTTCTCAGTGTTTCTGCTGTCGTTACATTGACATAAAGGTAAAATGGCGGAATATTTTCTTCATCATAACAGTTAAAGAACAATGGTGTAAAGATTTTTTTCTTAAATTCCAGACCCTTTTCCTCTAATGTTTTGCCCTTAAAATAAGCAGGATCAATTCCCATATGAGATGCACATCCTCCTGCCATTTTTTCAAAAGGAAGTCTGCGGTTGGACAACATACGCATTCCAAGTCCCCCGGTTGCTTCTCCAAATAATGGATCAACACCATAATTTAACATTTCTCTTGCATTTCTTCCATCCGGTGTTGCACCAACCCAGTAACCATACATCAGATGTGTAGATGGAGAAGCGAAATCCGGTCGGAAAGGATTTCCCAGATAATTCTTTCTGGAAGCAACCATATCAGATACTTTTCTGACTACTTCTGCTGCCTCATTATCTACATGTTCAATATTATTTCCAAATTTATCACATGCCAGCAGATACTGATGCATTTCCGGATCGTTCCGGAAATTGGTGCGAAGAGCTTCCAGCATACGGTCTGCATCCTGCGGTCTTTCTCTGATCAGAGTATCAATTGCCTCAAAAGAGTCCGCAACAACACTGGATCCATGAATCAAACATCCACTTCCATTATATTTTGTCCCCTGATGTTTCGTGTCTCTCATATCAATACCGGATTCAATTCCTCCCATCATGGAAGAAAGGAATGGAACCTGATACAGACCGATTGCACGTGACGCTTCATTTGCCGCATTGGTCATCTCATCTACATAATATTCCAGTTCCTTATAGAATACCTGACGGATATTTTTAAGCAGTTCCAGGCTGTCCGTATAACCAAGTTCTTCTGCTGTTTTTCCAATCTGCTTTCCTGTAATCTCTGATTTTCCCCCCTGAAGCACCAGCTCCAGAACTTTCGCCATGTTTAACCAGCTATTGGTTGTATTTCCGTTATCTTTTCCCATGATCAGCGGTTCCTGGCATCCTGCCACGGAATAATCCGGCAGATCTTTCTCTTCCACACCATGACTCTTCAGGATTTCAAACAATGCATCATCATTGAACAGAGACGGAGTCAGCATCCCTGGTGTAAAGAAGAATTTTCCCATTTCCTCATACAGTCTGTCCGGTGTATTCTTATGAAGTTTTACTGAAAGGATCGGCTGTGGCAGATTCATGTCATAATAAGCATCAAACATTGCATAAGAAGTTTCATTTGTCAGGTCATTTCCTGCTTCATCTCTTCCTCCTATAATCAGATTCTGGGAAATCGCCCAGCTTCTGTCTGCTACATTGTAAAATACCAGAAGATGCTTAAACAATGCAGCAGTCATCTCCCTGCCTGTATCTTCCATTTCTCTGTATGGTTCAAAAATACGGTCTGCATTTCCCACGGAAAACGCAAATGGATTTGGTGCCTGTTCCAGACACATCACCTGCCATACAAGAAGAAATGACTGAATCGCTTCATACAGATTTCCGGCACCCTCTGCAGGAACCTTTGCCAATGTCTCTGACATCAGCAGAAAGCGCTCTTTTTTCTTACCTTCTGCAGTTTCTGCTTTCTGTAATGCGAGATTGCGGTATCGCTCTGCCAGAAGAAGCAGCGCATCCACACTGTATTTCATCGCCTCATAATAAACTTTTTTCTCTTCCTCTTCCGTCTGATCCTGTCTGATACAGATTTCTTCTTTTACTGCCAGTGCCCCTTTAGAAAGGTAAGTTCTGACGTCCGGGATCACATGTCCAGTTACCTGTTCCAGAAAAAAAACTGCTTCCTGCGTATATTTCTCTACCGGCTAGTATGCTTCTGTCAATTTCTTTGCAAACTTATTCTCTGAGTAATATTTTTTCACACCTGCGATTCTCTCTTCAGTGATATCCCCGATAGGATCAATATCCCCGAAAACTGCTGTCGGATCGCAATATCCTGTAAAAGAGCTTACCTGAAATGCCGGATTGATCAGTGCATAAGAACGTGCAAATGCATCGTCCTGAGTTCCCGCAAATACATGGTAATCTCCCAGTGAAAGAGGAATTCTTTTCACTACTTCTATCAGTGTTTTTCCGATGCGGATGCTGTCCGGATCATCTTTAAATTTCTCATCACATTCCATGGCAGTTTCCCTTGCCAGAAACCATCCTTCCAGATGATCTGTTTTTCGTTCTTCCTGAAAACGTGATTTTGCAAGGTTTGTTAATTCATCTGCGGAATAAAGTTCTTCAATTCTCATCTATCTCTTCTCCTCTTCTTTTACATAATTTTTTTCACAGGTCTCTCATGTGCGCACACAACGAAGTCCTTTTTCTTTCATTTTCTCTTCAAAATATTCCCGGGTACCCGGCGCAATTTTACCGTGAACCATAGAATAAACCAGGCCACACTGCTCCCATTTGACTCTGCCGAACTCATGATAGAGCAGAAATTCAATTCTGGTATTCTCTCCATGAAGTCTCTCTGCAAATAAATCTGCAAATCCTTTCGCATCTTCTCTGCTGTCATTAAATCCAGGGATTAAAGGTACACGGATCAGCATATCCGGATGAATTCGGGATATCTTTTCCATATTTTGTATTGTCTGTCTGTTAGACACTCCAATCCACTTTCTGTGCTTTTCATCAGCATAATGCTTCACATCCATAATCCACTGTTCTGTCATTGGGACAAGTTCTTCCATTCGCGGATGGCTTCCATTACACTCGATCGCACGGTGAATTCCACACTCTCCCAGCTTTTTCAGCAGTTCTTTTACTGCCTCAAACTGCAGACTGATTTCTCCGCCTGTCAGGGTAACTCCGCCACCGTCAAAAAACAGTGGCTTTGCAGCGGCACATTCTCTTACAATTTCATCAATTTCATAATTCCGGCAGGACCAGACAAGCCCTTTTTGTCTACGGTCTTTTACACAGATTTTCTCATCACAGACAGCGCACATCTTCCTGTCCAGGCTTCCGTTTTTCACTGCACCTTTCGGACAGCAGCTTTCATCCAGCCATTCACTCTCTGCCATCAGCACGCCATCCGGCAGAAGTCCCTCGGGATTGGAGCACCATGGACAATGCATATTGCATCCCTGCAGATGAAGCACCATACGGTTTCCTGTTCCATCCTGCGAATAATTAAAACCTTTCTGAAATATTTTTATCACCATACTATCGCTTCTTTCTCTGTTTCCTTTTCTTTTTTCCCGTATATCATTTTTCCTGCAATATGTACTCTCATATAACTTACCAGCGGACCTGTACAAAAGCCTACTACGATCGTGGCAATTCCAACTACTGCCCCTGTATAATATCCAATGGCAATGGCGATCATGTCGTACCCGATTCTTGCCCAGCGGAAAGCTATTTTTCCACCGGTTCTGTCCTCGATCACTACTGCAAGTCTGTCGTAAGGGGATGCCCCCAGATCACACTCCATATATACAGCAGCACCAAGACAACTGATAAATACACCAAGTATCAGGCATATGATCCTGGGTACCAGATACATGTCCATTCCCTCTATCGACAGTCCCATTTTGTCAAAAACAAACATGGAAAATTCCACCATATATCCAAGAAGCAGCATATTTACCACTGCTCCGATTCCAAAACTCTTCCTGTCAAGACAGAATACGATTACAAACAAAACAATATTGAAAATCATCTGATAAGTTCCATACCCTACCGGCAAATGGCTGCTGACTCCCAGATTCATACAGGAAAACGGATCTGTTCCAAATCCGGACAACCGGAGAAATCCAACCCCGAATGCCATGATCAGATTACCGAAAAACACCCAGCACACTCTTCTTTTTAAGTTTTTACTCTTTTCCACCGCCATTTTCCCCCTTTATCTTCTTTTCAGATATTTCTGAACAGTTGCACGTACTGCTCCAGGGCCCGCGATTTCTTCTCTGAAAATTTCTTCGATCATAGTACCAATCCCCGCTTCATACAGATTGATATAAAATACATTTTCATTCGAAAGAATCCAATGAAGCTGGTCTTTCAGACTTTCCGGTTCACCTACTACAATGTCTGCAAGACGTTTCTGCATTTCTTCTGCCATAGGATCCGGTGCCAGTTCATAGGTGCCGCCCTGATCATCAACTCCCAGAAGATATCGAAGCCATCCCGCAATTGCAAGCGGAATTCCTACCAGGCGTTTCGCATCTCCGTATTTTTCTACATAAGAACGGATTGTGATACCAAATCGTACACCCAGTCCCTGTGAAGAATCTGTACTCAGACGCAGACATGTATCTCCCAGATATGGGTTCGGAAATCTCTCATTCATACACTCATCCAGAAATGCTTTTGGCGAAAGGATTCCAGGATCTTCCACTACCTCCATTCCTTCTTTGTAACCAACAGTTCTTGCCAGTTCCAGCATATCCTCATCTTTCATCTCATCAGAAAACAGATCATATCCCAGCATACAGCCATAAGGCCCCAGTGTTGTATGGATCGGATTCAAACATACCGTTACTTTCATACGTTCTGACTTATTTACTGTATCCCTGTCGGTCATATAAACACCTGCTTTCTCCAGTTTCGGACGTCCGTTTGGAAAATCATCTTCAACAACCAGATACTGTGCTGCTTCCGCATTTACAAACGGTGCAATATAGGTACGTTTGCCGGTTATCACTGGCTGCATATTCTCTATTCCTGCCTCTTCCAGTTCATTTGCAATTTTTTCGCCCGGTCTTGGTGTAATCTTATCAATCATTGTCCATGGGAAAGATACCTTTGTTTTATCCTGTACATACGCCAGAAATCCGGAATCTACAAATCCTCTCTTCTCCCATTCTTTCGCCATGACCAGGACTGCTTCCTGAAGTTTTTCTCCGTTTTTGGAACAGTTATCCATAGATACCAGTGCGATTGGTGTTTTTCCTGCCTGATAGCGTTCCCAGAGCATTGCTGTCACAACCGCCATTGCTCCTGACGCATGTTCCGGTCCGTTCTCAATATCAGACTCAGCAAACGGGAAGAAACTGCCATCTGCATGTTTCAGTGCATATCCTTTTTCCGTAATCGTAAAAGATACCATCTGAAGACTCTCTGAGCGGAAAATTTCTTTAAGTCTGTTCCAGGCTTCCGTCTCTTCATACTGTGCCTTTAGTGCTTCAGAAAGAGAACCCAGCACCTTGCGCTCCTGTCTTCCGTCTCCATGCAGAATTACAGATAAAACCAGGTTATCATATGGAGCATAAATTTTATCCACTACATCATAATCGAATGTTTCCACACAGATAAGCCCTCTGTCCATCACTCCCTGTTCCAACAGCGTATCCGCAATTCCTCCCAAAAAGCCTCTGAAAATATTACCGATTCCAAAATGTACCCACTGCGGTGCCTGTCTCGCCTGCTCAGCTGCTTTTTCCACATCATATCCCGGCAGAACAATCCCTGCTTTTTCCCATCCTGTTTCTGTTTTTACTCCATTCAATGTCAGTTTCATTTCACATTCTCCTTTTCTTTTTTTCAGGCATACTGCCTGTTTGTTTTTCTGGCTTCTGTTTTCTGATTCATAATGTTTTGATTTCCCTGATAATTCAGTTATCATTATTCTTATTATTGGTATCTATACATAATACCATTTGTAGTTAAATAAAACACAGGTTTATAACGTATCCTGCCTCTTAATTGGTATTATTGTCAGATACCATTTGCTCATATTTAAGATATCACACCTTTTTTCAGTTGTCAATGAACACATCTTATAAAGATTATGTATGTAAAAGCCTGTTTTTTCTTTGATTTTTGTTGATTCTATACAAATAATCTTTCCCGCTTATTATCACGTTTCCATATATGCCCCTGAAGTTTCTGTAATATGCAAGAGAAACCGGAAACATACCACTCATGTCCCGGTTTCTCCATCTCAGAATATCCCATATTAATCTGATATCTTTCTGATTTACATCAATCATTATAGCACTGCTGAACAAATGTGGAAGTCGGTAGAAATTTTTATTTCGCACACTCTATAATGATTGCTTCACATCTATCATATCCAAGCTGTGAGCTGTTCAGACACAGCGTATAATTGCTCGCTTTTCCCCATTTCTGCTCTGTATAAAAGTTGTAATTTGTCATACGCCTTTTATCCGTATCCGTTATCAGCTTTGCAGCTTCCTGGTCACTGACATTATATAACCGGCTGATGCGCTGTATCTTTTCTGGCATATCACCATGAATAAACACATTCAGCACATCATCCCTGTCTTTCAGTATAAAATCTGCATTTCTTCCTATAATTACACAAGATTCCTTATCCGCAAGTTCCATAATAACCTTTCTCTGTGCTTCATATACCATATCCTCCACAGATTTTCCTGTGATATCCCGTCCGGCAAATGCATAAGCAAACAAACCTTTCTTTGGCGATAATTCGGAACTTTCCTGAATATACTCCGGTGACAAGCCCGATTCTTCCGCTATCTGATTGATAATCTTTTTATCGTAATATCCAATCCCAAGCTTCTTTGCTACTTCTTCACCAATGAAACGTCCACCGCTTCCAAATTCCCTGCTGATTGTAATGATTCTTTTTGCCATCTCTGCTTCCTCCTTACTCCAGAACACTCACTTTGTTCTTTCTAATTCTCTTTAAAAATACATATCCCACCAGACACGCGATCACTTCAGTAATCGGAAATGCCCACCAGATCAGTGCAACTCCCATCTGACCATTTCTAACGAATATAGAAAAAATCCCAGCCAGCGGTAAGATAATTACAAGCTGTCTCAAAAGCGAAATAACCAGCGATTCCACTCCACCGTCCAATGCCTGATAAATTCCCTGATAAGCAACATTGATTCCTGCAAACAGGAAACTTAAAGAAATCACCCTCATTGCACTGATAAAATATGCTCTTGACTGCCCCGCATTAAACAGCGTCGCAAATGCCCCAGGGAAAATCTCTGTGATTGCAATGCCCAGAATCATTAGTGCAATCGTATAGATCAGACCATATTTGATTCCATCCTGGATTCTCTTTTTGCTTCGCATTCCATAAGCAAATGCTATGATCGGAGTGATTGCATCTCGAAGTCCAAACGCAAGGAACAGAACAAACTGCTGTACCTTATAGAACAGCCCATAGGCTGTCTGGGCAGACGGATTAAATTTCAGGATCAGATTCATCACATATACCATAATGGACATCAGTGCCTGTGCAATGATCGCCGGAAGTCCGATTGCATAGATTTCTTTTATAATCCCTGCATCCGGTTTCATATATTCCACACCATGTTCAAATTCTTTATTCAGTTTCATATGGAAAACAAACAATAAAACTGCGGATGCCACCTGTCCGATGACTGTCGCATAAGCTGCACCTTTTACCCCCATTTCCGGAACCGGTCCGATACCATAGATCATAATTGGATCAAGAATGATATTTACAACGGCTCCGACTACCTGTCCGATTGTGGAATAAAGAGAACGTCCTGTCGCCTGAAGTAATTTCTCAAATAAAGAAAAAAAGATGATTCCAAAAGAAATCACACAGCATATTCTCAGATAACTGACTCCCATCTCAAGCACTTCTGCATCTACTGTCTGAGATGAAATGTATGCTTTCACACCAAATATACCAAACAGCAAACAGACTGCATAAATGATCACTCCCAGAAACAGGCTGTTTCCTGCTACCTTTGCTGCTTTTTT
>CAVBHX010000069.1:691-16709 GCA_963595255.1 bacterium | reverse complement strand
AGCAAGGTGATAGGTAGGATGAAGAAAATATTTCTTGTATGCAGTTTTGAAGGTATATGAAAGATAAGAAGCAATCAACGGTATGTTGGTTGTTTTTTTGTTTAATGCATGAAAGGTATAAAGAATAAAAAATATATAAAATACCAAATATCTTTTGACCACAGGAAGTATAGATGATACAATTGAACCATTGTTGAATAGAAAAGGAGTACATTATGGAACAGAAAATAATCGCCACAGTTGGTGGACATCAGATCACAGAAGCAGAAGTAGAGGCATTCATCCACAGCCTTCCAAGAGAACAGCAGGCATATGCGGCTCATCCGGATTTTCGTAAGCAGTGTGAAGAACAGCTGATCGCAGTATACGCATTTGCAAAATACGGCGAAGAAGAGAAAATTGACGAGACAGAAGAATTCAAGAATGTTATGGAAAATGCAAGAAAAGATATCCTTGCACAGATGGCTATGAGAAAGCTTTTTGCAACAGTAAACGTAACAGATGATGAGATCAAAGAATATTATGAAGCAAATAAATCGAAATATTCGAAGGGTGCATCTGTACATGCAAAACATATCTTAGTAGATAATGAAGAGAAATGTACAGAGCTTCTGAATGCAATCACAAGCGGAGAAAAGGTATTTGAGGATGTAGCAAAAGAATCTTCTACATGTCCGTCGGGAGCAAACGGGGGAGACCTTGGAGAATTCGGAAGAGGACAGATGGTAAAAGAGTTCGAAGATGCCGCATTTGCTGCAGAGGTTGGACATGTTGTAGGTCCGGTAAAGACACAGTTTGGATATCACCTGATCAAAGTTGAGGACAAGAAAGAAGCAGGAGAATCAAGTCTGGAAGAAGTGAAAGACCAGATCCGTGCAGAACTGTCTCAGAAAAAACAGGAAGAAGCTTACAGAGCTAAAGTTGATGAACTGAAGAAGAAATATATGGAGTAATAGTAATCAGTCGGTTCGATAAAGATAAGACGTAATAAATGTATATAGAGATATAAAAATGGGGCATGATCTGTAATGATCATGCCCCTGTTGCGTCTTAGATGGCGATTTGAGCTTATTTTTATTTGCTTTGCAGTAATTTATCAATACTTACAAGTTTTACGCTTAAAACGAAGATTTTGGTGGCTACCTTAAGTTCTTCTACGGTTGGATAAGACGGTGCAATACGGATATTACTGTCTTTTGGATCTTTTCCATAAGGGAAAGTTGCACCTGCACCAGTCATGATAAGTCCGGCTTCTTTAGCTTTTGCAACGATTGCTTTTGCACATCCATCCATAGAATCAAAAGAGATGAAATATCCGCCACGCGGAGCCAGCCATGAACCGATTCCAAGTCCGCCGAGTTCTTTATCCAGTGTCTTTAAGACAATGTCGAATTTTGGACGGAGGATGTCTGCATGTTTCTTCATATGCTGAACCATTCCATGGATATTTCCAAAATATCTTGCATGTCTTAACTGGTTCAGTTTGTCGTGGCCGATCGTCTGAATACGCATCTGCTTTCTGATATCTGCAAGGTTGGCATCAGATGCAGCAATTGCAGCAATACCGGAACCAGGGAAACTGATCTTGGAAGTAGAAGAGAACTTATAAACCATATCCGGATGTCCTTCTTTCTTGCATTCCATTAAGATCTCAATCAGATAGTCCTGTTTATCTTCATATAAATGATGAATACCGTAGGCATTATCCCAGAAGATACGGAAATCTTCTGCCGCAGGATTCAGTTTTGCAAAACGATGAACGGTTTCATCCGAATAAGTAATACCCTGCGGATTCGAATATTTAGGAACACACCAGATACCTTTGATTGCAGGATCTGTACTTACCAGTTCTTCAACCATATCCATATCCGGACCGGTTGGTGTCATCGGAACATTGATCATTTCAATTCCGAAATATTCTGTAATTGCAAAATGTCTGTCATATCCAGGAACCGGACATAAGAATTTTACTTTATCAAGCTTTGCCCATGGAGTACTTCCCATAACACCGTGAGTCATACTTCGTGCGATTGTATCATACATAACGTTCAGGCTGGAGTTACCGAAGATAACGATATTGTCTTTCGGTACTTCCATCATATCTGCAAGCAACTGTTTTGCTTCTGCAATACCGTCCAGAACACCGTAGTTACGGCAGTCGACGCCTTCTTCACATACTAGATCAGAGTCGCTTTTTAATACATCCATCATATCCATGGAAAGGTTCAGCTGTTCTGTAGACGGTTTACCTCTGGACATGTCCAGCTTCAGATTCTTAGCTTTCACTTCATCGAACTGAGCTTCCAGTTCACTCTTCAGTTGCAATAATTCTTCTTTGGATAATTCTTCATATGCTACCACTATACCATCCTCCATCTTCATATATACCACTCGATATTATAATATTTTAACAGAATTTGACGTTTCGTCAATGGGCTCTTGCAAATTAATGAGAAATTATGGAAAAATATGCAATTTACGACATATAAAATGAAATTCTTGTGGAAATTTTATGCAAAAAATATGCTGTGATAAAGCAGACAAGTGGGAAAGCATATAAGTAGTATATACAGAAAGAAGAAAAGATATGCTACAATAAGCCTGGAAAGCCGGAGCATAATGCATAGCATAGACAAAATATATAGAATAGATTAAGAGATAAATAATAACAGATTAGAAGCAGATGTTATCGGGAAAGAACGGAGATAATATGAAAAATAATACATTGGAGAATAGAGAGAGAAAGCAAAAAGAAGAAAAAGAACTTCACGAAGTAAATCGGTATACAGACCCTGCATTTCCGGTAGGAACTTATGAAGTGACCAGAGAGGGGATTTTGCCGGAAGGAAGAGGTTATAAAGATCTGCACTGGCATGAAGAGCTGCAGTTTACTTATGTTGTAAAAGGAGAACTGCAGATCAGAATTGACGGAAAAGATTATATAGTAAAAGAAGGGGAAGTAGTGTTCATTAACCGCAATTTACTGCATATTACGACGGATCTGACAAAGGACGGAAGATATATCAGTCTGAATTTCCCGGATAAGCTGCTTGGATTCTTTTCGGGAAGCAGGATGGAGCAGGATTATGTATTCCCTTATACAAGAGGTTATATGCTGCCGGCAATGGTATTGAATAAAGAAATCGGATGGCAGAAGCAGATTTTGGTGGAAATCAAAGATATTATAGATCTGTTGGGGCAGAAAGAAATAAAATGTCGGGAATACCAGATTGCGGTGAAGCTTACTGGTATGTGGCAGATGTTTATAGAGCATATGCAGGATGAGGCTGTGAGACCGACCAGAAGTTATATCAGGAAACAAGAGCGAATTCAACAGATGCTTACTTATATTTATGAACACTATATGGAAGAGATCCACCTGAAGGATATTGCAGAAGCGGCATCGGTCAGTGTAGGTGAATGTTGCAGATGCTTTCAGAATATGGTACGTACAACACCGAATCAGTATCTGATGGAATACAGAATAGAGAAGAGTAAGGAGCTTCTGATGGGGACGGAGATGTCAGTGACAGAAGTAGCATATGCGGCCGGATTCAGTGATTCCAGCTATTTTATCCAGTGTTTCCGGAAATACGAAGGAATTACACCTGGAGAATATGGAAAATGTTAAGATTTTCATATGAAACGTCAATAAATTCATGGTTTTACGGAGAATGGATTGTTAAAATTATTGCAAAAGTAATGATTTTAATAATCCATTTTGTTTTGCACAAGAAAAGGAGAAAAACTATGAAAGATAATAAGAAAGAAAAAAGTGAACCGAAATATATGGGACGTATTCGTTTCATCAAAGACAGGGTGGTGAATACAAGACCGGAGATGGATCTGGAAAATGCGAAAATTATGACAGAAAGCTTTAAAGAAACAGCCGGAGAGCCACTTTGCATCAGAAAAGCAAAAGCATTTCGGAAACAATGCAGAGAGAAAACGGTAAAGATCTGGGATCAGGAATTGATCGTGGGGTGTTCGGGAAGTAAGATGCGTGGCGGAATTATCTGTGCGGATACCTGCTGGTCTGTGTTAGACGATGAATTAGAGACGATCAGTGAACGGAAGTATGATCCGTTTTATCTGCGGGAAGAAGACAAAGAACTGTTTCTAAGAGAGATCAAACCATATTGGGAAGGACGTTCTACCTATGAAGCATGGCTGAAACAGATCCCGGATGACTGCAGGGATCTGAGGGATACAGGTCAGGTTTATATCAACCGTAAAGCTGTACGTGGATGGGGAGAGACGACTGCCGGGTACAGACAGATCATAGAAGAAGGAATCGAAAGTATCTGCGATACCATACGTGCCAGAAAAGAAGAACTGGATCCTACTGTGCCGGGAGATATTGAAAAAGAAGATTACTTGAATGCACTGCTTATCTCGGCAGAAGGAATCTGTGACCTGGCGGAACGCTATGCGAAAGAGGCAGAAAGACTTGCTGAAGAAGAAAAAGATGAAAAACGGAAAGAAGAACTTTTGATGATTGCATCGAACTGCCACAGAGTGCCAAGATATCCGGCAAGAACGTTTTATGAAGCATTGCAGTCGCTTTATATTTATCAGATCTGTATTTTTATGGAGCAGAATGCAGCAAGCTATAATCCGGGACGTATGGACCAGTATCTTTATCCGTTCTATAAAAAAGACATAGAAGAAGGGATTCTTACAGAAGAAAAAGCACAGGAGCTGCTGGACTGCCTGTGGGTGAAATTTTCAGAACCTTGTCTCTTTCAGGATGCGGTTACCGCAGAGTTCGCAGCAGGGTATCCGATGTTCCAGAATGTGTGCGTAGGAGGTGTCACAACATCAGGTCAGGATGCGGTGAATCCACTGTCATATCTGATCCTTCAGGCGACTATGGATGTGCAGCTTTATCAGCCTTCATTGTCAGTACGTTATAGTCTGGCAAAAAATCCGAATAAGTTCCTGCGGAAAGTTGTAGAATTAATCCGGCTCGGAACCGGGTTCCCGGCTTTCCATAACGATGATATCGGAATCCGGATGTTGATGAACAAAGGCATTCCATTAAGAGAAGCTTTTGACTGGAATCCGTGTGGATGTGTGGAGACAAACCTGGAAGGAAGACTCAGACATTATACAGCACTTGCAGATATCAACCTTGGAGGCATGATCGAGTTTGTCATGACGAATGGAGTAAACAGGAAATCCGGACGGAAAGTATCCGTGGAGACAGGAGATCCGAAAAACTTCACTTCTTATGAAGAATTCAAGGAAGCAGTCAAGAATCAGTTGCGTTATGCAATCCGTGCAGTGGTAAAGGGAAGCCATGTCATCGATAACGTATGCATGGACAGAATTGTTCCGGCATTGTCACTCTCATTCAGAGACTGTATACAGAAATGCAGTGATTATGCATGGGGTGGTGCAAAATATAATACAGGAAATGGTATTATTATGATTGGTGTGGCAGATCTGATCAATAGTATGGCTGCTGTAAAGAATTTAGTTTACGACACGAAGCAGATTTCTATGAAAGAACTGATTCTTGCATTGGATGCAGATTTTGAAGGATATGATGCAATTAAGAAACTTTGTGATGACGCACCGAAGTATGGCAATGATAATGAAGCAACCAATGAGATAGCAGGAGAAATGTTTACGTTTATTGCGAATGAAATAGAAAGCTATAGAAGTAAATTTGGGACTATGACACCGGGAATATTACCGGTATCTGGTAACACACCATTCGGTCTGGAGGTAGGAGCGTTACCATCCGGAAGACATGCATGGAAGCCGTTAGCGGATGGAGTGAGTCCGAATGGAGGAACAGATAGCGAAGGTCCGGGTGCAGTATTAAAATCCGTATCACATCTGCCACATGACAGATTCGTGCAGGGAACCCTCCTGAATATGAAGATTGAACCGGAGATGTTAAACAGTGAAAATGGTATCATGCAGATGATGGCACTTCTTAAGAGTATGTGCAGCCTTGGAATTTTTCATGTACAGTTTAATGTAATTGACAGAGAGACCTTGCTTGCCGCACAGGAAAGACCGGAAGAATACAGAGGACTTCTCATCCGTGTGGCAGGGTATACGGCATATTTTACGGAACTTGGAAGGGATGTACAGGATGAGATCATTGCCCGGACGGAACAGGAATCGTTATACGGCTGCAGTGTCGGATAGGAGGAAACAGTGTCAAAGACAGGAAGAGTGCTCCGGATAGAGAAGACTTCCATTCATGACGGAGAAGGACTTCGTACCGTAGTTTTTCTTAAAGGATGTCCGCTTCGATGTAAATGGTGTTCTACGCCGGAGTCACAGAGGATGGAGATAGAAAAAGGATACGGAAAAGATATGACAGTGGAAGAAGTCGTAAAAGAAATCTGCAAAGATGAAATATTTTTCTTTCATTCAGGCGGTGGTGTGACGATCAGCGGAGGCGAAGTGCTGATGCAGGCAGATTTTGCAAAAGAGATTCTGATATCCTGCATGGAACAGGGAATACCGACAGCAATTGAGACCAGCCTGTATAGTTCTTATGATAAGATTAGAGAACTTTTGCCATATCTTACATCTATGTATATTGATTTTAAAGTTGCGGATGAGAGACTGCATGAATTCTATACCGGAGTGTCGAATAAAAGAATAAAAGAAAATCTGGTGAAGGTAGACGCAGAGTTTGCCGGAGATATCCATATCCGGATTCCGGTGATCCCGACAGTTAATATGAACGAAAACAATATAAAGGACACAATAAAGTTTCTAAGTAATTTAAAATACATCAAAGATATTGAATTACTTCCATATCACAGACTAGGGTTAGAGACGTATGAACGATTGGGAAGGGGCTACGAGCTGAAAGATGTGGAAATACCGGATATGGAAATGTTAAAGAAAATGGCGGAAGTTATCAGAGCGGAAGATCCGGAAGCTGCAGTAAAAGTAAAAGGTGAATAAATACTGGAAAGAGTAAAAATAAAGAGAAGGGAAGAAATTCTATTCCTTCTCTTTATTTTATATTCACCAGATTTGAGAATATATGTTATGATATTTTCAGACGACAATAAGGAGGAAAGAATGAATGAAACTGGCAGTATTTTTTCCGGGAATAGGTTATCATTGTGATAAACCATTATTGTATTATTCCAGAAAACTGGTGCAGGAATATGGGTATGAGAAGATTGTAACATTGAATTACACATATGATGGAAAGAACCTAAGAGGAAATGAAGAGAAGATGCGGCAGGCATTTGACTCTTTGTATATACAGGCGGAGAACAGCCTGAAAGAAATTGCGTTTGACCAGTACGAACAGATTCTATTTATTTCGAAAAGCATCGGAACAATCATTGCTTCAGCATATGCTGAGGCACAACGGATACCATGCCGGCATATTTTGTATACACCATTAAAAGAGACCTATGCATTTGGACATGAAGCGGCAGTTGCTTTTATCGGAAACAGTGATCCGTGGAGTGATGTAAAGAAAGTAGCAGACCTTTCGGAAAAACAGAATGTAAAGATACACATATACGAAGGTGCAAATCATTCACTGGAGACCAAAAGTGTCAGAGACAATCTGGATATCTTGAAAGATGTGATGGAAAAAACAAGCAGATATATGGAGGAATCAAAATATGAAAGATATTAACTGGGCAGTACTTGGTACAGGAGTTATCGCAAATGAGATGGCCGTCGCATTAAAGAAGAATGGAAAGAATATATATGCCGTCGGTAACAGAACCTATGAAAAAGCAGTTGCATTTGGTGAAAAGTATGGCATCGGTAAAGTATATGCAGATTACAATGAGATGTTTACAGATCCGGAAGTGGATGTTATCTATATCACAACTCCTCATAATACACATAAGAAATTCATGAGACAGGCAATTGAGAATGGCAAACATATCCTGGTAGAAAAGTCGATCACACTTAACAGTGACGAATTGAATGAGATGACAGCACTGGCAGAAGAGAAACACGTCATCATCGGAGAAGCAATGACAATTTATCATATGCCAATCTATAAAAAATTAAAAGAACTTCTGGAGACCGGTGTATTGGGAAAAGTAAATCTTATCACGATGAATTTTGGAAGCTTCAAAGAATATGATATGAATAACCGCTTCTTTAACCGTAATCTTGCCGGCGGTGCAATGCTGGACATCGGGGTATATGCGCTTTCATTCATTCGTTGGTTTATGGATTCCAAGCCGGATCAGTTACTGTCTCAGGTCAAAGCAGCACCGACCGGAGTAGATGAACAGGCGGGACTTCTGCTCATGAACTCAGAAGGACAGATGGCAACGGTCATGTTGTCGCTTCATTCCAAACAGCCGAAGAGAGGAATGATCTCCTGTGAAAAGGGATATATTGAGATTATGGAGTATCCAAGAGCATGGGAGGCAAGAATTACATATGTAGAAACCGGCGATACAGAAGTCGTAAGAGCCGGGGAGAATGCCGATGCGCTTGCTTATGAGCTTGCGGATATGGAAAAAGCGATAGCAGGAGATGAAGAATGCATGCATTTTGAGTATACAAAAGATGTTATGGATATGATGACGGAATTCAGAAAGTCATGGAAGTTTACTTATCCGGAAGAGGACTAGTAAAAGAAGCCCCCGACACAAGATATAAAATGTGTCGGGGGTTTTTGAGCTTATAATTCTAATACGATTACTTCGCAGCTTTCAAGTGAAAGACGGGATTCGGTATTATAATTATGCTGCTTGTGCTGATTAGAAAGAAGAACCTGTTTCACCGGATAATCTAACGGAAGTTCGACAGATTCTTTTCCGAAATTAGCGGCGACCAGTATACGTGTATGTTCATCTTTCCGGTAATAGGCCATGACATCCTCTGTGTCCTGATAAGCAGGGAGAAATTTACCATAAGTAAAGACTTCTTTGTATGTTGGAGATTTTCGAAGCGCAATCAGTCTCCGGTAATAATTTAATATAGAGTCTGGATCTTGATCCTGATCAGCCATATTGATCTCTTTATAATTGTCATTTACTTTCAGCCAAGGAGTTCCTGCGGTAAATCCGGCATTTTCCTGAGCATTCCACTGTACGGGGGTTCTGGCATTATCGCGGCTTAGTTTGCTGCAAGCCTTAAGTGCTTCTTTATCGGTAAGACCGGCATTCCTTGCAGTATGATATTGATCAATGGTATTGATGTCATTATATTCTTCGACACTGTTCCATACCGCATTTTGCATACCGATTTCCTGTCCCTGATAGATGAATGGGATGCCGCGGAGAAGGATACTGACGGTTCCGAGCATTTTGGTTCCGGCAGGATTCTGCGCATAATCTGGTAAGAAGCGGGATACACCTCTTGGTTCATCATGATTTTCAATGATATTGGCTTCCAGTCCGCAAGTTTGCACTCTGAGCTGGGAGTCAGAGATGGCTTTCCGCCATTCTTTAAAGTTTACGGGTGGGGCATCGTACCATCCGTGTTCCCCTTCACTGAGCATGTGAGCACTGAAGTCAAAGATTGTGGAAAAATGACCATTTTCACCGATGAAGTCTGCAAGTTCGCCTTCTTTCATGTTGAACACTTCACCGACAGTAAAGGCATCGTATTTCTGGAAAGTATGTTTCTTTAAGTCTTCGAGAAAAATGCCGACACCATCTACGTTTTCTACCATCCGCCAGCAGTTTGCAAGCCCATCCGGTCCGTCCGGATCAAGATCTGAAAAAGTCAGGTCTTTCTTTATATTGATGATCGCGTCAATACGGAATCCGGCGAGACCCTTTTCAAGCCACCAGTTCACCATTTCATAAAGCTTCTTTCTGACTACCGGATTCTCCCAGTTAAGATCCGGCTGCTCTTTGGCGAACATATGAAGGTAGTACAGATCCGTTCCAGGAACCGGCTCCCAGCAGCTTCCGCCGAAGTAAGAACGGTAATTGCTTGGTGGATTTCCATTCTTTCCCTTGCGGAAATAAAAATAATCGGCATATTCGCCTTCCGGATCTGCCAGTGCTTTCTGGAACCATTCGTGTTGATCAGAACAGTGGTTGATAACCAGATCCATAATGATGTACATATCTCTTTTCTTTGCTTCTGCAAGCAGTTCTTCGAATTGTTCCATTGTACCGAATTCTTCTGCAATTGCATAATAATCGGAAATGTCGTATCCCTGGTCTACAAAAGGGGATTTGTAGATTGGAGAGAGCCAGATGATATCAATTCCCAGTTCTTTTAAATAATCTAATTTGGAGATGATTCCGCCAAGATCGCCGATCCCGTCTCCGTTTGTATCCAAAAAGCTTTTTGGATAAATTTGATAGGCAACTTTGTCATGCCACCATTTTTTCTTCATGATTTATAAAACCTGTCTGTTACGGAGAATTGTCGTAACACCTTTCTTTTTTTGATAATGGTTGCAAGTATCAATTATAGAAGTACTGAATGAGAATTTCTTGTAATATGATATTGCAATATGATACAATACTTGCATTTTGAAGAATGCAGAAAAAAATGTTACCAGACATGCCGGTAACATTTTTTGTCAATATGGGAATTATAAACTTGCTTCGACGAGAACAGCTACAGCCATTGTGTCATCTTCTGTAAATCCCTGTGCACAGGTAAGAATTGTCTGTACATAGTCCTTTGAAAGATCAAGTTTGTGGGAGATGACGTCCATGTCATATCCTTCCTGATTCAGAGCAGTTACATTCTTTACATCCATACGGATCTGTTCCATTGATAAATTAGCATCCATTCGTATATCCTCCTGTAAATTCACGAAATTTCTTTCTTATATTATATTTTCACTTTTATTTTCTAAGTTCTAATATTTTATCGAGCAGATGGAAAGCGACCTCTTCTTTGCTCATCAGTTCCAGTTCAAATACTTCATTTTGCGTGATCATCGTAACAATATTTGTATCGGTTTCAAATCCGGCACCTTGTTCCTTCAGATTGTTGGCAACGATCATATCCAGATTCTTTTTCATAAGTTTTTTCTTGGAATTTTCCAGCATATTTTGTGTTTCCATAGAAAAACCACATAAGAACTGATGGGGTTCCTTGTGCTCGCCGAGATACTTTAAGATGTCATCAGTACGTTCCAATGGAATAGACATGACATCTCCCTCTTTCTTTTTGATCTTTTCATCTGCAACATTACAAGGCCTGTAGTCTGCAACGGCAGCAGCCTTGATTATGATGTCCATGTCATGACTTCTGGAAGTTACTTCCTCATACATATCTTTGGCTGATATGACAGGAACGGTGTTAACAAAAAGCGGTGCATCAAGAGCGGTACGCCCGGTTACCAGTGTGACATCAGCGCCGCGGAGCATGCAGGCTTTTGCAATGCTGTAACCCATTTTACCGGATGAATGGTTTGTGATATAACGGACTGGATCAATGGCTTCCTGTGTCGGTCCGGCTGTGACAAGTACTTTCATACCGGCCATATCCTTTTCGTGTGCAATGGTTTTGCATATGTACTGGAATAAGGTCTCGGGTTCCGGCATCTTTCCGGCTCCGCTGTCACCGCATGCCAGGTGTCCGCTGGCAGGAGTGATCACCTCCATGCCATAATGCTTCAGCAATTCAATATTATCCTGTGTGACAGGATTCTCATACATTGCGGTATTCATGGCTGGTGCAATGATCTTTGGTGCACGGCTTGCAAGAACGGTAGTTGTCAGCATATCATCGGCGAGACCATGCGCAAGCTTTGCCATGACATTAGCAGTTGCCGGTGCGATCATGACAATGTCTGCAAGCTGGGCAAGTGCAACGTGCTCTACTTTAAATTCAAAATTTCGGTCAAATGTATCTGTGATACATTTATGTCCTGTCAGAGTCTCAAAAGTAATTGGATTGATAAAATTGGTGGCGTTCTTAGTCATGATGACATGAACGTCAGCGCCTGCTTTTACCAGAAGACTTGTAAGTGTTGCAATTTTATAAGAAGCAATACCTCCGGTCACGCCAAGCAGGACATGTTTTCCTTTTAACATAAGTATTCATCCTCATTTCAATGTTCAAATAAAATAATACAATTATAATCACTATATCGCTTTTTCTTCATTCTTGCAAGCAATAGTAATAAAAATACATAGAACCCGCAGGAAAAGACGGATCATAGTGATAACTGTGAAAAATATGCAGATTGTATGGATTTTTATACTTGTTTGGCAGTTCCCGGAATGCTATAATCAGACTCGTAATTGTATTGTATCCCGGTCACCGGGAATGATAACAAGGAGGAAAATTAAATATGAAGACAAAGAAACATGACACTAGTTGGATGGTCAGTGTTGCACTTATGGCAGCGATCGTAATCGTTCTGGCGAACACACCGCTTGGAATGATACAGCTTCCGATCATTAAGGCGACAACTGTACATATTCCGGTAATTCTTGGAGCAATTTTGTTAGGACCTGCAGCAGGCGCAATCCTGGGCGGTGTATTTGGCATCTGTTCACTGATCAGTAACACGATGGCACCGACACTTTTATCATTTGCGTTCTCGCCGTTTATGAGTACTACAGGAATACCAGGGGCAATAAAAGCAGTCTGGATTTCAGTAGGATGCAGGATATTAATTGGTGTGGCAGCAGGATGGCTTTGGATTCTTTTTTCAAAACTGAAAGTAAATAGTATCATCGCACTTCCAATCGTGGGATTTGCAGGAGCAATGGTTAATACTATCACTGTAATGGGAAGTATCTATATTCTTTTTGCAAAACAGTATGCAGAAGCAAAAGATGTGGCAGTCAGTGCCGTATGGGGACTGGTAATGGGAACTGTTACAGCATCCGGAATTCCAGAGGCGATTGCAGCAGCAATTTTGGTTCTGGCAATCGGAAAAGTATTACTTGGTGTATTTCGAAAAATGAATATTGGAAATGTTGCGAAAGCAAATGTATAGAGGAAAGAAGACCTCCCGGCTCAAGAAAGAGAGCCGGGAGGTCATTTTTTGCCATGTATTTATAAGAAAGAAGCTGCCAGTGACGGGTTCTGTAGATACGAAAAAACAGAAATTTTGCAAAAAAATAAAAAAATTGAAAAATTCTGTTGACAGATGTATGATTAATATGGTATAAATAATGAGTGCTCAGCGATGAGGTACAACAAAACAGAATATAGGGGATTGGTCAAGTGGTATGATAGGGGTCTCCAAAACCTTTGGCGGGAGTTCGATTCTCTCATCCCCTGCTCCTATGAAAGAGTGGAAAAGCCTTAATTTATAAGGATTTCCGCTCTTTTTGCGTTATAAAAATAAATTTTGGATATTGACTTTTTAGACTTGACTTGGAGTTTGTTAAAAAGTAAAATTTGGGCGAAATTAGTGTATTATTGTAAAAAGAAAAATGTTGTTCACAATAATATAAAATGCTACAATTATAGATAAATAAATTTGCTATAAATGATTTGGCGGACAGATTGGAAGAGATGGCATATAAGCGTGAAAGAAGGTGTGAATGTGGAGAAAATATCATTATTTCATGGAATTTTTGAAAAAAATGTAGTCCCAACATACGGATTGGGTGAAGAAAAACATGATTACGGAAAAGGATTTTATTTAACAGAGAATATTGAACTTGCAAAGGAGTGGGCGGTTTGCAGACCGGATGTTACGAGCGGATGGGTTCATCAATATGAGCTGGATATTTCAGAATTAAAGATATTAGATTTTCAGGAAAAAGATGTTCTCTCTTGGCTTGCTGAGTTGATGAAACACAGAGATGCAGCTGATTCCAGGCGTTATAGAATGTTGTCAAAAAAATTTATTGAAAAGTATGGTATAGATACGGAAGAATATGACGTCATAAAAGGATGGCGGGCAAATGCTTCTTATTTTTATATTGCCAAAGAATTTGTAAGGGATAATATTGATATAGAGATTTTAACGGAACTTTTGTCATTGGGGGGACTGGGAATCCAATATTGCATAAAATCACCATTGGCATATTCTAAATTGAGGGAAATAAGAGAAAATTTAATAACGGTTGACTATGAAGAATTTAGAGAAAAATATAATCAAAGAGATATATCAGCACGAGAAAAAATGCGGGAACTGGTGGATTCAGATGCAAATAAAGTGACAAATGTATTTAGTATATTATTTTAAAGTCAGGAGAGATAAATATGAGAGCATATGCAGAAGCGTATTTAAATGATGTTGTAGAAAACCAGGGAAAGCTATTTGATTTTGTAGCACAGTCATTTCCAGATAAAGATACGGAAGAATTTATTAACACATATATGAAAAGCAAAACAAGAAAAAGTATTGATGAAGCACAGGCTTATGTAAATACGATGGATGTGAAAGAATTGTGGAAATATTTTCTTGAAACAGATCATTATGCATTAAAATCCGGGGAAGGATTAAAAGGATTTATGCCGGACTGGATAGGGGAGTTTTACGCTTACTATCAATGGTATTACAATATACCAAGTGCAGAAGTGGTAAAAAAAATACCTGTTGAATTTTTGAAAAAAGCGTATTATGGACTTCATGATCTGGAACTTGAACTTGCGGTAAAAAAAGTTGGTGAAGTGTAATGGAAATAATATGTTTTCATAATCCAGATGATGAGAACGGATATCTCAGTAATTGGTATCTGTCAGATTTTATTATAGACGGAATCAAATATTCCTCAATGGAACAATATATGATGTATCAAAAAGCATGTTGCTTCAATGATGTGGAGAGTGCAAATGAAATATTAAATACAAATGATGTGGCAGAGATTAAACAACTGGGGCGATTCGTGCAAAATTATAACGAAAATTGTTGGAATGGAGTACGACAACTGATTGTATATGATGGACTTCAGGCAAAATTTTTGCAGAACGAAGAATTGAAAAAGAAACTTCTGGACACGAAAGAGGCAGTATTAGCAGAATGTGCAGTAAAAGATCGAATCTGGGGAATTGGATTATCAATGACAGATGGCAGCAGAGTTGACAGGGATAAATGGCGTGGACAAAATTTGCTAGGGTATTCATTGATGATGGTACGGGAAAAGATAAAAGTATCTTGCAAAGTGTCTTGCAGACATATCAAGACCGAAAAATCCTTATAAATAAAGGACTGTGGGGAACAGTGAACTGGGTCTCCAAAACCTTTGGCGGGAGTTCGATTCTCTCATCCCCTGCTCCTAGAAGAGTCAGAAATGCTTTATTTAAAAGCTTTTCTGGCTTTTTGGTTGTGGAAAATCAAAGGAGATCAAATGAGTGATAATATCAAACAGATTATCCCCTTTTCTAGTTGAACGACTGCGTTACTTTCCTTGAGGCGAAAAAAATGCTCCTTTGCACAGGCGAATTGTCTGTTGAAACGTTCAGCCGCTATAGCACTGATTTCAAGTTCTGGGTTCATCATATCAAATGCGTGAATATTCGTATGGTAAACATCCACTTTAGCCGGAATATCCTCTTCTTTCAAATGTCGGATATATTCCATCGTTTCTGCATAAAATGGTTCTCCATCACCCACAAAAGTATAGGACGGAGGCAGAGGCCCGGGACATATGCACCATTTCTTTCATGCCTGCAATATAGCCGCCACCGTGAATCCATAAAATTCCCGGTGCATTGGCAGCTTTTTCCTTTGGAGACAGTACCAGTGCCGGAATCTTATGGTGTCCGCAAGAAATTTTTATTTTTTGTATATGTATATCTTTATCGGGTTTTAATGAACGCATTTTTTCCTCATCTTTCTTCTTAATTCTTTTATATTATTTGACTCACAGGAGCCAGTCATATTCAACATAATCAGCAGTTATATCTATTACGATACTGGCTACTGACCACAGCTTTACGATAATGGAACAATAACCGATATTGTGATACAAATACTCCAATTTACGATCAGGAAGATGAAGTAATGGATTGTCATACGTATTTAAATCAATTTCTTTATAAATGGCTGTGCTGTGAAAGATTCCGTCCTTCTTCTCTTGGGTATATAATTTGACATCAGAAATGTCATCAATTAAATGAAACTTCATGATTAAAGATTTAGCATTTGGCAGGATAGATTGTATAGAAT
>CAVBHX010000069.1:0-681 GCA_963595255.1 bacterium | reverse complement strand
CTGAAATACTATCTTCAAAGATAAAAATAAGAGTATCATCATTTAGTTGAATTCTTTTAATGATGCAGTCGTGAGGAACTGGAATGGTCGGTAAAATCTCTTTGTTTAAATAATATTTTTCTTTCATTGTATTTTCTCCGAAATCCTTTGGAATGAACGTTTTATACTATCAAATCATATTCTGCCGGACTATGAACACTTATAGTTTTGAACCTCGATTGATTTTTTTGAGCATAAGCGTTTTGTAATATCATATATCCGTTAATCGTAGTGGAAGAATATTTCTTTGAAATACGTTTTAAATGATTATATATATTTCTGCTGTTTTCATTATCATACCAAATTGTGGATATTGTTGTAGGTAAAATAATAAGTTTGAAAATCTTTGAAAATGTTTTCTAAATCCGTTTTCGTTCCAAATATTTTAAAACTTCTTGCACGCATTTTGGCATCTCCGTTTCAAATTTTAATTTATATTTAAAATGGATTTTTTGTCTTCAAATTTTTCTATTAATTTTCTGCCCATTATAATAATTTCGTTTTTCCAGGGATTTCCAAACAATCCATAATTCCATTGGGAATTAAAAAACAGATGATAATCACCGTTAGGGTAGTATGTTGGAAAATACACCTGACATTTTCTGGAAGAATCATAATATTCATAGTCATAGGGAATATGTT
>CAVBHX010000068.1:0-16719 GCA_963595255.1 bacterium | reverse complement strand
GTGACCGGACTTGCACCGGCTAGTGTGGTCCAGCTTCGCTGGACACACGGCGATACAAAAAAACCTGTATCAGACTTTCTGTCATCTGATACAGGCTTCCTTTTTTTAACATAACAATTCATTATGCCATATATTTTCTTTTTTGATCTTAACTCTTTGTATTCTTTCACATAAGCTTCTTATGCTACAGATCTTCTTCAATATGCTCTCTTCCCTGATCTACGATCGTACGCACATGATCGTCTGCCAGTGAATAGAATACGGATTTTCCTTCTCTTCTGCTCTTGACCAGTTTGTTCTGTTTCAGGATCCTGAGCTGATGTGAGATTGCAGACTGTGTCATATTCAGTGCCTCTGCCAGATCGCAGACGCACACCTCTGCTTCGAACAACACGAACAGGATACGCATTCTGGTCGAATCACCGAATACCTTGAACAATTCTGCAAGATCATATAATTCCGTTTCTTCCGGCATCTTTTCATTTACGATCTTCAGAAGATTCTCATGTACCTCACATGATTCGCATACTTCCATTCCTTCTTCTAATTTTGCCATCTGCCCACCAGCCTTTTCTATAAGTTTTTCACAAATAATGCGCGGATCGCATTCAATACGGCAATGACCATAACTCCTACATCAGCGAAGATCGCCATCCACATATTCGCAATTCCGAGTGCTCCCAGGACCAGGCAGATTGCCTTGATTCCAAGGGCAAAGTAAATATTCTCATATACGATGCGCATACATTTTCTGGAAATCTTGATTGCTTTTGCGATCTTCTTCGGATCATCGTCCATCAGGACAACGTCTGCTGCCTCGATCGCTGCGTCTGATCCGAGTGCTCCCATGGCAATTCCGATATCTGCTCTCGACAATACCGGCGCATCATTGATTCCATCTCCAACAAATGCAAGCTTTTCTTTCTCTGATTTCTGACTCAGAAGCTGCTCTACCTTCGCAACCTTATCTGCAGGAAGAAGCTCACTGTACACTTCTCCGATTCCCAGTTCTTCTGCAACCTTATCTGCCACACGCTTCATGTCACCAGTCAGCATAACAGTCTTCGTGATACCTGCTTTTTTCAGGTCTCTGATTGCTTCTTTTGCATGTGGTTTCAATTTGTCAGAGATCAGGATGTGTCCTGCATATTTTCCGTCTACTGCAACATGGACGATCGTACCGACTTCTTCACATTCACTGTATTCCACATTCAGATATTTCATAAGTTTGGCATTACCTGCTGCTACCGGAATACCGTCAACCTTTGCAGTCACACCCTTACCGCTCAGTTCTTCAATCTCTGTCACTCGGTCACGGTTGATCTGTTTTCCATATGCTTTCTGAAGGCTCTTACTGATCGGGTGGGAAGAAGAACACTCCGCAAGTGCCGCATACTCTAATAACTGTTCTTCCGGCATCGTATTGTGGTGAACTCCACTCACCTCAAATACACCCTGTGTCATGGTTCCTGTCTTATCGAATACCACATATTTCGTCTGTGCCATCGTCTCCAGATAGTTCGATCCTTTTACCAGTACACCTTCATGACTTGCCCCGCCGATTCCTGCAAAGAAGCTTAGAGGAATACTGATCACCAGTGCACACGGACAGCTGATAACCAGGAATGTCAGTGCTCTGTAGATCCAGTCACCCCATTCCGGCGCAAGCGCAAACGCAAACATTCTGACCAGCGGCGGTAAGATCGCAAGTGCAAGCGCACCGTAGCAGACTGCCGGTGTGTAATATCTGGCGAATTTGGAAATAAAGTTCTCAGATCTTGATTTCTTGGAACTTGAATTCTCTACCAGATCCAGGATCTTGGATACTGTAGACTCTCCGAATTCTTTTGTTGTACGGATCTTCAGAAGACCAGTCAGGTTAATGCATCCACTGATGACTTCATCACCGGCTGCCGCTTCTCTCGGAACACTTTCCCCGGTCAGTGCACTGGTATTCAATGTACTGCTTCCTTCTTCGATCACACCGTCGATCGGGACTTTTTCTCCCGGCTGAACGACGATAACCGTTCCGACTTCCACTTCATCCGGATCTACCTGTTCAAGCTCCCCGTCTTTTTCAATATTGGCATAATCCGGACGGATATCCATCAGATCACTGATATTCCTGCGGCTCTTTCCGACCGCATAACTCTGGAATAATTCCCCAATCTGATAGAACAGCATAACCGATACGCCTTCCTTATAGTTACCAAGCGCAATTGCTCCTATCGTAGCAACTGCCATCAGAAAGTTCTCATCGAATACCTGCTTATTCAGAATCCCTTTGAACGCCTTCCTTAAAATATCATATCCGACAACCAGGTACGGAACCATATAAAGTACGAACTTCAGCCACCCTTCTACAGGCAGGAACTTCAATATGATCATAAGTACCGCTGCGATAATAATTCTGGTCAGAGATTTTTTCTGTCTTTTCGTCATATCTTTCCCCAGCCTTTCTCCTTGCACTCTTCTCAACGCTTCTTCATCCTGCCTGATGAAGCCGCTCCACAATCATTTTCCTTCACAAAATACTGCGTATATCCTGTTTTTATGAGTATTTTCTCTTACAGGAAGATCTCACAGTCATCTTCTACAACTTTACAATTCTTCTGCACATCCTTCATTACTTTCTTAGGATCTGCACCCTCTTCAAATTCTACGATCATCTTTAACATCATAAAGTTTACAGTTGCATCCTTTACTCCGTCTGTGTTCTTAGCTGCCTGCTCCATCTTATTTGCACAGTTTGCGCAGTCTACATCGATTTTGTAAGTTTTTTTCATGATAATACTTCCTTTCTTTTTCGTTGTTTGATTAATTGAATATATGAACAGTTATTCATATGTTTGTTTTAATTATAGCATTCCATGGGACGTTGTCAATAGATTTTTTCTACTTAATTGATTAACGGAGGTGGCCTCTCGGTCCTTGAAGAACACAGTATATAGTCATTCTTGTTCAGGTTCCGTGCACTAAGAAACAGTAAGAGCGCCAAAATAACCTAAGAACAAAGGAATTACGTTCACAACTCGTCCCTTGGGGACTCAAACAGGTTCACTACATTCCTTTAACGGTTATTTTGGCGCTCTAACTGTTTCTAAGCACACTCCACATTCACTAGAACGACTATATATGGTCCGGGTAGCCAGTCTGATGAACTAAATAGCAATTTACAGCATCTCTATAAATGCCGCAATTCGAGTATTCAACTGCCCGATATCAGCCTGCGAATAATCCGTCTCTACATTAATGTACGGAATACCCTTCTTCTCATTCACAAATTTACGGATAGCCAGTGACTCTACATTATATGTATGACAAGCCTGAAGTGTCATCTCGACAACTCCGTCTACCTTAAATTCATCGATCAGGCGATCCAGAAGGTCCAGTCTGTTTGGATTCGGTGTCATTACAGAACAGCCAATATTCAGGTAACGTCTTGCCAGTGCATCGTATACATCCGGATTCTCTTCGTCTACTAATTTGTCAAAAGATTTTGCTCCGTTACAGTTTTCGAATGCTACTACAACTCCACCATTGTCTTCTACGGCACGAATCACTTTCTCAGTTGCTCCGCCGATCGGACATCCGGTGATCAGGATACGCGGCATCTTGTCCAGTCTCTTACCTTCTTCGTATTCTTTTTCAATCTTCTCTCTCATGGCTTCGATCTCTGCCGGGATTGCTTTACGATCGAATTTGAAGCCGCTTCCGTATAATACTTTGAACAGGTCGCCGCCTTTGATCGGTGCAGGATCAAGTGCCATGACATGATACAGGTCTTTCATGGCTTTTCTTACTTTATTTTCTTCTTTTACGGCCTCTAATACAGCTTCATCTGTGATCTCTACGTCGAATTTTTTTTCCAGATATTCTTTGAAACGAATCAGTTCACTCTTCCAGAGTTTCAGAGCCATCTCGCTCTGTGTATTTGGCAGTTCCATCACGAATACATCTTTGAAATCTGACATATACTCGTACATTTTCTTCTTTCCGTCACAGGTAGTCTCCCCAACAACTACATCTGAGAAGTAGAAGAATGGACATTTGTCTGTCTTGGCAAATCCATAGCTGGATTTGATCAGTGGACATAAGTTCTTTGGCAGATCTTTCTCTGCGTCCGGGATTGTCTCATCGGATACGGAACATAAGCCGACTGTAACTGCTCCCATTGCTCTTGCGATCTCTGCCGGAAAATAAGTACAATATGCGCCAACAACCGGAACTCCCTGGTCTTTTAACCCCTTCATTGCCAGGAATGATTTCTGACGCTGTTCTGCAAATTCTTCGAATACCTCCGGCAGTTCTTTAATTAACTCCATAATAAATTTCCTCCGTGCTTTTCTTATTTTTTGATAATTTTTTTCATAAGACTATCATACCACCTGTACCTGTATTTACATAATAGGAAATATTGATAAATCGTTTCATTCTATTAATATCGTCTATGAATATTATTCGCATTTTCTATCCATTTCCTGACATCATCTCCTGTATACGTTAATATGGAAATCTGTTACAATATCCGTATCAGATACCATATTTATCATGGAGGTTTTTCTATGGAACAGAACATATATTTTGACAACGGCAGCACATCCTGGCCGAAAGCACCGGGAGTCGCTGCTTCCATGACGAAACTTTTAGAATCCGGTGCCTTCAATATTAACCGGGGTAATTACGAAGGTGCCTACGAACTTGAAAATCAGGTACTTAAGACCCGTATGCAGCTCGCCAGACTTTTTCATGCACCGGATTCCAGATGTGTCGTATTTACACCGGGGATCACCTATTCTCTGAATTGTCTGCTCAAAGGATTTTTAAAGCCCGGCGACCACGTGCTGGTCAGCAGTCTGGAACACAATGCCGTGATGCGTCCGCTCTGTCAGCTTGCTTCACAGGATATCCATTATACGATGATTCCTGCAGAGACAGACGGCACAACGCATCCGGAATCGATCGAAGCACTGATCCGCCCGGAGACAAAAGCAGTCATCATGCTCCACGCTTCCAATGTATGCGGAACCATTCTGCCAATCCGTGAGATTGGTGAGATATGCAGGCGCCGTCATCTGTTCTTTGCCGTGGACACTGCACAGAGTGCCGGTTCTGTCGATATCGATATGCAGAAATGTAACATCGACTTTCTTGCATTTACCGGACATAAGGGACTGCTTGGCCCGCAGGGTATCGGCGGCTTTCTGATCTCGGAAGCTCTGGATCAGGAACTGACACCTCTGATCGCAGGCGGGACCGGAAGCCAGTCGGATTCGCTTCTTATGCCGGACTATCTCCCGGACAAGTATGAAAGCGGCACATTAAATCTCCCTGGCATCATCGGACTTCACGCTGCCCTCACTTATCTGGACGAAACCGGGATTTCCGCAATCCATCAGAAGAAAATGGCACTGACCGGACATTTTCTTGAAAAAATACGTGAAATTCCACAGGCACATGTCGTGGGAAGGCAGACCCTTCAGGACCGGCTTGCTGTCGTCTCTCTTGATTTCCCGGACTATGACAATGCGCAGATTGCATTTGCTCTGGAACAGGATTATGGAATTATGACAAGGGTCGGACTCCACTGTGCCCCGATGGCGCATCAGACCCTGCATACAATGCCTCAGGGAACGATACGTTTTGCTTTCAGCCACTTTAATACCACCGAAGAAATCGACCAGTGCATCGCTGGATTTCGAGAACTGTTCTCAGTATAGAATCTATAGATATATTCTATTGAACTTGTAAATTATCTATAGCCAATTCTTCCGGTATGCATTGCCTGGGCCCCCTAAAAGTGTTACGTTTAATTTATCGATACAATCGGATCAATTACACTATAAGGAGGTATTTTAAAATGGCTGATTATCGTAAAATGTGGGAAGAACTTGGGATGGATGTAGAACTGCATGACCAGCTCTGTGCAGTGCTCCCACAGGCATTTGGGGATGTATTTTTATCACAGGAAAACCGTCCGGATTCTATGGACTATTATAATATGGTAGTTGCAGATATTCACGGTATCCGCCCTGCAGAACTGATCGAGCATCAGAAAAAAGGCGGCAAAGTCTTCGGTACATTCTGTGTATATGTACCGGACGAGATCGTATTTGCGGCAGATGCGATTGCAACCGGATTATGCGGCGGTTCCCAGTTCTGGGTTCCTGGCGGAGAGAAAGTCCTTCCTGCCAATACCTGTCCACTGATCAAGGCATCTGTTGGTGCACGTCTTGACCGCACCTGTCCATTCTTCCGTATCGCAGATATGTTCATCGGGGAGACCACCTGCGACGGCAAGAAGAAAGCATGGGAGATCCTTGCCAAAGACGTACCGTTACATGTGATGGACCTTCCACAGATGAAACGTGCCAAAGACATCAAGGCATGGGCAGAAGAAATTGAGACATTTAAAAATGTCGTAGAAGAATTTACAGGAAATGTAGTCACTGCCGAAAAACTGGCCGAAAGTATTAAATTAATTAACAATAAACGAAAAGCTCTGGAGCGTCTTTACAATCTCCGTAAGAATGAGAATCTTCCGATCAGCGGATGTGATGTGCTTCTGATCTCTCAGATTGCATTCTATGATGATCCTGCAAGATTTACACAGATGACGAATAAGTTATGTGACGAACTGGATCAGAGAGTAAAAGACGGTGTAAGCGTTGTTCCTGCCGGAACCAAACGTATCATGCTGACCGGAACTCCTCTTGCAATTCCGAACTGGAAGCTTCATAATATTGTAGAGACCAGCGGTGCCGCGATCGTCTGTGAAGAGATGTGTACCGGAACCAGATATTTTGAAAATCTTGTTGACGAAAGCAAGACAACACTGGAAGACCAGTATATGGCTCTGGCTGAAAGATACATGAAGATCAACTGCGCATGTTTCACACCGAACGCAGGACGTATTGATGACATCTTACGTCTTGCTAAGGAATACAAAGTTGACGGTATCATCGATGTGAACCTCAAGTTCTGTAACCTTTATGATACCGAAGGCTATTTCGTAGAGAAAGCACTGAAAGAATCCGGAATCCCGGTTCTTGGAATCGAGACCGATTACACCGACAGCGATGCAGGACAGCTTCGTACCAGAATCAGTGCATTTATCGAAATGTTAGATAACAAATAATATCAGACAATTCATGTCAGATACATAACCGAGGTAACAGATCATGCAAAAGATACAGCATTATGTATTATTTCCCAACCATGACAACGGAATGCGTCTGTATGGGATATTAAAAGAAGCCGGAATCAAGACCACTATCGCTCCTACACCGCGCGTGGCCAGTAAATGCTGCGGCATCTCACTGCTCGTCAGAGAAGAAGACCTGGATACGATCCAGAAATGCATCGACGAGAATCAGATAGACATATTAAAAATTGCCGCCATTGAACGGGATATCAACCCGAAGCGGGATAAATATTGTTAAAAAATATATGTGAAACGAGGAAATTTTATTATGGATTATATTGGAATTGATATCGGATCTACGGCATCCAAAGTCGTTGTGAAAGGAGATCATGATATACATTTTGTACTGCCAACCGGATGGAGCAGCAAGGAAACCTGCCAGACGATCAAGGACCGTCTACTGGAAGACAGTGTAGATGTACTGTCGGACGATTCAAAAGTAGTCGCAACCGGATATGGCCGTGTTGCTGTAGATTTTGCAGATCATGTTATCACGGAGATTACCTGCCATGCAAGAGGCGGCCGGGAGATGGCCGGAGATGAATGTGCCATTATCGATGTCGGCGGACAGGATACCAAGATCATCCTGGTGTCCGGCGGCATGGTGCAGGACTTTCAGATGAACGACAAGTGTTCTGCCGGAACCGGAAAGTTTCTGGAAATCATGGCGAACCGCTTAGGCGTCACTTTGCAGGAGCTTTTTGATATGGCCGACGCAGGAACGGTTCTTCCGATCAGTTCTTTGTGTACTGTATTTGCAGAGTCCGAAGTGATCAATTATATCGGAGAAGGACAGAAACGTGAAGATATCGCTGCCGGAGTTGTAGATTCCGTTGCCAATAAAGTGGCACAGCTTGCCATGAAGAAGAACCTGCCGGGTAAAGTGATCCTGACAGGCGGACTTAGCAACAGTATTTATTTTACTAAGATTCTGTCGCAGAAGCTTGGACAGACAGTTGATCCCACCGAACACGGAAGATACGCAGGGGCTCTGGGAGCTGCACTTCTTGCAAAAGAAAAGAAAAAAAGATAAATATTAAGTCTAAAAAAGGGTGGTGAAAATATTCACCGCCCTTTATCACGTCTATCCTTATTCTATTGTCCATCCCGCATCTTCAAGGCTCTTCTTTGTCTGTGACACAGATAATTCTGTTATTTTATCCGTATCTCCTTCTACCGGAAGTGCCCCACTGTCAATTATCGCCTGCAGCTTATCACCAGTCAGATCCATCTTGATTGTCTCGGTTATCACTCCGTCCTTATCTTCAGTTGAATACTCCACTCCGTCAAGAGCGCTGTACGTCTCCTTCGCCTTTTCAATAGACTCCTGAACATTTGCTTTGTCCTCATCACTGTAACTGCTGGTATCAATAGTACCCGTCTGTGTCAGCTGTACAATTGTATCACCTTTCGCATCAGCTACCATGGTAACCTTTGCTCCATTCTGCTCAATGGTCGCCGTCATAGCATTCTTAGTCACTTCGTCCTTAGCTTCCGTACTTTTGGTTGTCTTAGCCGTCTTAGTTGCGTCATCTTGGGATGCCTTATCAGAGCCACACGCCGTGATACCCGTAATAAGACACACTGCTGCAAGTACACCAATCATTTTTCTCTTCATAGTTTTGCCCCCCTGTGATTATAAAAATGACCTTATAAAGTTGCTTTTATACTTGAATTTCTTTCAAGTATACGTAAATATATCTTATAATCCTATATTATTGACTCTTATTAGAAATGTCAATCTTTTTACCTGCAATTGCATAAAGTCCACAAAATATTGTCATTTTATATCTTATATCAATACCATCCCTATCATATGTACTCCGAATGCCGCAATCCACGCAACCGCACACTGTCCGATCACTACATATACTGCCCATTTTGCTCCAAGTTCTCGTTTAATCGAAGCGATTGCTGCCACACACGGTGTATATAACAGGCAGAATACAAGCAATCCTGCAGCCGCTGCCGGTGAGATTGCACCTGTTAATTCAGCTGTACTTCCGAAAAGAACAGATAATGTCGATACCACACTCTCCTTTGCCATAAATCCGGTGATCAATGCCGTTGATATCTTCCAGTTACCGAAGCCAAGTGGAAGAAATACCGGTGCAATGATTCCTGCCACAACAGCCAGGATGCTGTCTCTCGAATCTGCCACTACATTCATATGTATGTTAAAGGTCTGCAGGAACCAGATGATGATCGTTGCAAAGAAGATCACTGTAAATGCTCTCTGCAGGAAATCTTTCGCTTTCTCCCACAGAAGCTGTCCTACATTCTTCGCTCCCGGCATACGATAATTCGGAAGTTCCATAACGAACGGAACTGCTTCTCCTTTGAACATCGTTCCCCTTAATAAAAATGCCATCAGAATTCCCATCAGAATTCCTCCGAAATACAATGCTACCATAATTACAGCCCCATGTTCCGGGAAGAATGCCGCTGTAAAGAATGCATAGATTGGAAGCTTTGCCGAACAGCTCATGAACGGTGTCAGAAGAATCGTCATCTTCCGGTCTCTTTCTGAAGGTAATGTCCGGCTCGCCATTACTCCCGGAACGGTACAACCGAATCCAACCAGCATCGGTACGATACTTCTTCCCGAAAGTCCGATTTTCCTCAAAAGCTTATCCATTACGAATGCAACTCTTGCCATATAACCACTGTCCTCCAGAATCGACAGGAAGAAGAACAGTGTCACGATAACCGGCAGGAAACTCAGTACACTTCCCACACCATTGAAAATTCCATCGATCACAAGCGAATGTATGACCGAATTAACCTTCCATGAAGTCAGTGCAGCATCTACGATATCTGTCAGTGCCGTAATTCCCGTATCCAGAAGATCCGACAATACTGCTCCGATTACATTAAATGTCAGCCAGAACACTGCCGCCATAATTGCAACAAAGCAAGGGATCGCTGTATATTTTCCCGTCAGGATCTTGTCCATCTTCATACTTCGCAGATGTTCTTTGCTTTCCTTCGGCTTTACAACCGTTGCATTACAAATTTTTTCAATAAACGTAAAGCGCATATCCGCAATTGCTGCTGAACGGTCCAGTCCACGTTCCTGCTCCATCTGTTTTACGATATGTTCCAAGAGCTGTTTTTCATTTTCATCCAGTTTTAACTGTTCCAGGATCAGCTTGTCTCCTTCTGCCAGCTTGCACGCTGCGAATCGGATCGGGATGTCTGCTTTCTTCGCATGATCTTCGATCAGATGCATGATCCCGTGCAGGCATCTGTGTACCGCACCGCCATGATCATCTGCACTGCAAAAATCCTGTCTTCCCGGACTTTCCTGATATTTTGCCACATGTACTGCATGCTCGATCAGTTCTTCGATTCCTTCATTCTTTGCAGCCGAAATTGGAATGACCGGAATCCCCAGTGCTTTTTCCATTTCATTGACCAGCACCGAACCTCCGTTATCTCTGACTTCATCCATCATATTCAATGCCAGAACCATAGGAATATCCAATTCCATCAGCTGCATGGTCAAATAAAGATTACGTTCAATATTCGTTGCATCTACGATATTGATAATTCCCTTTGGATGCTCATTCAGCACAAAATTCCTTGTTACAATTTCCTCACTGGAATAAGGTGACATCGAATAAATTCCCGGAAGATCTGTTACCAGCGTATCACTGTGTTCCTTGATCACACCGTCTTTGCGGTCCACCGTTACACCGGGGAAATTGCCCACATGCTGGTTTGCCCCCGTCAGCTGATTAAAAAGTGTCGTCTTTCCACAATTCTGATTACCTGCCAGGGCAAATGTCAGTGTTGTCCCTTCCGGCAGTGGATTCTCATCTGCTTTCTCGTGATACTTCCCACCTTCTCCAAGTCCCGGATGTTCGATCGTCTCCTGCGGAATCTGATCTGATACTTTAATCCCGTCACGTACATTGGTAATCTCTATCTTCTTGGCATCTGCAAGTCTAAGCGTCAGTTCATAACTATGAATACGAAGCTCTACCGGATCTCCCATCGGTGCATACTTTACCATCGTAACATCTGCTCCCGGAATCAGTCCCATATCCAGAAAATGCTGCCGCAATGCACCTTCCCCACCAACAATCGTCAGCGTCGCACTCTTTCCAATTGGCAAATCTTTTAATGTCATCGTCTGTTTTCCTTCCCCTTCATCTATAAATACCACCATTTCTTGATGATAATTTTTCTCAACTGTAAGGTTAGTATAGACTTATTGATATTTTTTGTCAATAACAGACTTTTTTCTACATTTTCTCGGCAAATTCTATTATAAATAGTCTCTGATCCTTCCCGCATTTTCCACTATATATTCCATAAATCTGCGCATTGCTGCCGATGCCGATGCTCTCCCTTTATATGCCAGTCCGATTTTTCTGTATGCAGGTACATCCAGAGGTCTGATATCCACTTCATACGGCACCCTCTTAAGAATCAGCTCCGGTAAGATTGCGTATCCTATTCCCCGCTCCACCATAGACATGATCGAATAATCATCCCAGGTCGTTACCCGGATGTCAGGATTTATATGATATTTTTTCAGGACATCCGAAACTTCTGTATTTTCTTCTTTTTCCAGTAACAAAAACTCTGCTCCGTCAAACTCTGTTATATGAAATCGTTCTTTTGTTCCTTTTGCACTGTCCGTTTTCTTATCTTCTTTCCCGGAAGCTTCTCGTGGAATCTCTCGCGGAAGCACTGCCATAAAAGGATCATCTTTCATCTCTATCGTCTCATATGCCGGATCCGTCGGCAGACGTAAGAACCCGCAATCCACCCTGCCAATTGCAATCCAGTGCTCAATCTCTGTATAATCCCCGATCAGGAATTCATACTGAATATTCGGATATTTCTTCTGAAAGCCTTCTATCAGATACGGCAGCCAGTGAGTCGCTACACTTGAAAATGTTCCAATCCTGATCAGACCAGATTCCAATCCATTTAGTTCCTCTACTTCCTGTCTTAATTTTTCATATTCCACACAAATCCCTTTCGCCCGCTCCAGAAGCCTGACACCATCGCTGGTCAGACGTACTCCTGCTCTTCCACGCTCCAGTAGTACCACGTTCCACTCTTCCTCCAGATCATGGATCATCCGGCTGATTCCGGACTGAGAATACTGTAAAATTTCTGCTGCTTTTGTAAAGCTTCCATATTCCGCTGTTTTTACAAATGCCATATATTTCTGTATACTCATATCCATATTTCTTTCCTCCATCAACATCTGTTCATCTGTTTTTATCATGCAAATCATGATAAATATTCGTTTTTGTAATTCTTTATTCAATGATACAATGAAAGAAAATACGTGACAAGCAATGACTTTCACATATTTCGGTAAATTTTTTAAGTCAGGAGAGTATACATTATGTTTTATGTAAGTGAAATTAAGACAACCGCACCGGAAACATTCAAAACACCGCTTCAAAAAGAAGTCTACAAGGCTCTGGAGCATCTCAAAATTCCTTATGAAAGAGTAGATACCGACGAAGCGATTACTATGGAAGACTGTACATTGATCGATCAGAAATTAAACATGGAAATGGTAAAGACACTTTTCCTTTGCAATCGAAAGAAAACTATGTTTTATCTTTTTATTACTACAGATCAGAAGCCTTTTGATACAAAAGCGTTCTGCGAAGCACTGAATATTTCCCGCGTTTCTTTTGCACCAAAGGAATTATTTGAAGAAATCCTTGGCGTTAAGATTGGGGCTGCTACTGTATTCAGTACTCTGACCGACTGGGAGAAAGATATCCAGGTTGTGTTTGACCAGGATGTACTGAACCGGGAATTCTATGGATGCAGTGATGGGACAACGACCGGATATATGAAGATTAAGACTTCGGATATTACGGATGGGGTGCTGCCTTATGCAAAGCATAAATATCAGGTAGTTTCTATTTAGTTCATCATCGCGGCCTCTCGGTCCATGAGAAAGACTGGGTATTCTGTTTGTTGCTGGATGTCACGATGCAGAAGTTCTAAGGCAGTCTGCCTTCCCTAAGAACGAAAGGGCCTCCGCTCAAAACTCGGCATTCGCCTCAAACAGTTCGCTCCGTCCCTTTAACGGGAAGGCAAACTACCTAAGAACTTCTACACATCGCGCCAAAATACGCATCAAACAGAATACCCAGTCTTTCTCATGTCGTGATTGGCCAGTGATAATGAATTCAATAGAGGGCTGTAACCTTTGTGTGTAACTGGAAAGTTGTGATGGAAGCCTTAATTTCCCGGCTTTTCCGCTAGATACACTTCCGGTATCACAACGGTTACGGTTCCACTATTGAATCATTACAGCATGCGATAACGTGAGGAAGAAAAGTAAGAGTGCCCAGCTGCGTGCATATGAGATTATGGTTAGTATTTCTTAAGTATAAAAATTGGCCGTTAGCAGTCAAAAAATCATTGTCTGAGCTTGCGAGTTTTGGTTTTTTGACTGCTGCTTTTAGGCCAATTTTTATGCTTTAGAAATACTCCATGATCGAATCAGCACGCAGCTGGGCACTCTTACTTTTCTTCCGGCCTGGTATCAGCCGCTTAATAGATTAAATAGAAAATTTTTCTATCATCGACAAATACGACGTCCGTACCGTCTTCTTTTCCCCACATCCGATCTGCTTCATTACACTCTTTATTTCTTCCAGTCCTTTTTCACGGTCTGCCTCTTTCTCTACCAATATTTCCAGTTCCAGAAAGCTTCCAAGATTTTCTACCTGATCGACTGCCGCCGTCATGCGTTTCTTGCTATAGTAACTTCTAGTCTTCTTTACCCTGCAGGATGCCGGATAAAATTCCAGTTCTTTTAGAATTTCTTTCATCTTTTCCGGCTCACGTATTTCAATCTCTGTTTCTTTTCTGGTCATAGATATATTATCCAGTTTAGGTCCTTTACAGCCTAGCTGAGCCCTCATTTCTCCTGTATCGCGATTCTCTGTCGTCCGGATACGAAGTGCCTTGTCATGCTTCCTCATATCATAGTGATCACTGGTAAAATAGGTGTCTGTCTCCACAACTGTTTTCTGATACTTGAATCCGTTGTGAATAAGTTGTCCTTCTATCTCTTCTATACTCTCGATGGGTATTTTTACCTCCACTTCTATCATGCCTCAATCACCTCCAGAAATACATCGACTTCTCCTCCGCAGACCATGCCTTCTTCCTCTGCCTCATTTCCGGTCATATCCACATGGCAGATTCTTGCCTGTTCATTCTCCCCTGCTGCCATCAGTCTGGCAATCTGAATGACTCTTGCTTCCATACAGCCACCACCGATTGTCCCCACACATCGTCCATCCCGGTATATCAGCATCTTCGTACCCAGTCCCTGTGGTGCCGATCCGTGTCTGATAACAATCGTTGCCATCACTTTTCGTTCCGGATATGGTTCCTGCGTTGTCAGCGCACGCATAATTTCTTTCGAATAACCATAAGTTCTTTTCTTACGGTTCTTCACTTCGATGATTTCTCCAATGATTGCCACCCCGATTTCTGCCGGTGTCTGCGCACCGATATCCAGTCCAATCGGTGTGTAGACCGCATCCAGTACTTTTTTATCAACGCCTTTTTCCACCAGACACTGTTTTACAAGTGCTGTCCTTCTGCGGCTTCCGATCATACCTATGTAAGCATGTTCTTTGGCGGCAATCTTTTCCAGACATATCTGGTCATATCGATGTCCTCTCGTCAGGATCACAAAATATGTATCTGTACTTCCCGGTATTTTGTCCAACGCCTCTTCAAATGGTGCACAGATCACCTGGGAGGCTCCCGCCTGCCTTGCATGATCCGCATACATCGGGCGGTCTTCCAGTACGATCACCTCACAATCCATCATCACTGCAATTTTGATCACAGGAATCGACACATGCCCTGCACCGCAGATTACAATCTGTTTTTCCTGCCCCAGTGTGTCACAGAATACTCTCTCATTTTCAATGGATGTAACTCCACTTTCTGTAATATTCTTTACTTCTTCCGCATATTTGTGAAAATAACCATTTTTCCTGCTTTCCCATGCAATTTTTCCATCTATGACCAGTGCTTTTTCAGAAATGGATTCGCCTTCCAGCATAGTAAGCACCTTGCGGTCTGCCCTTCCTTCACTTTCCTGAATTGCTTCCATTAATTCCGTCATCATACTTCCCATAATAGTTTCCCTTCCCACTATCTTTCTTCTGCATTCTATTGTAAAATTGAATGTACAATAAGTCAATGAACGGAAATGTTCTGAAAGGAGGGATTTTTATGAATCCCACAAAAGAATTCAGAGATTATATGATCTCACAGGGTGCTGCTTTGGTCGGAATTGGGGATCTGACCACAGTCCCATCTTCTGACTATCCGATTGGAATTGCAGTCGCAATTCCCTTGCCGAAACATGTCATCGAAGATCTTCAACTTGCTCCAACCAGAGAATACTACGAACTGTATACTACTTTGAACGACAAACTGAATGCCATCGTAACTGCCGGTGAAAAATATCTGACAGGCAGAGGATACCAGGCTTATGCCCAGACAACAGACCGGATAACAGTAGACTCGGACAACCGCAGTCCTTTACCTCACAAAACTGTTGCCACCAGAGCCGGCCTCGGCTGGATCGGCAAAAACTGTCTGCTTGTAACACCACAATATGGCTCTGCTGTAAGGATTTCTTCTCTTCTGACCGATGCCCCGCTGACCTGCGATGCTCCGGTTACACGCTCTCAGTGCGGTGCCTGTCATGCCTGCGTCCGGTATTGCCCGGCACATGCACTGAAAAATACATTGTGGCGTCCGGGTATGCCACGCGAAGATATCGTATCTGTTTCTGCATGTTATAAGAAGCAGCGGGAAATTATGCGAAAGAGTACTGGAATTGATACGGATCTGTGTGGAAAATGTTTTGCGGTCTGTACTTATACGAAGCAGTATTTGAAGCAGAACAGTAATATACATAATAAAATTGGAATTTAATTTATTAACTTTATTGGCCTCCCGGTCCTTGAAGAACGCAGTATAAGGCACTTCTTGTTCAGGTTCCATGAGGCAGAAACACTAAGGTCGTGGAAATTTACTAAGAACAAAATAAAATTGCGAGAACTCACCCCTTTCGGGGTTCAGACAACTCGCAATTTTATTTTAACGTAAATTCCCACGACCTAAGTGTTTCTAACCTCATTCCACATTCACTAGAAGTGCCTTATACTGCATTCTTCAAGTCGTGACTGGCTGCGGAAGTTAATAAATCAAGTGCCGGGAGCGGTAACTTAGTGAAGACCACTACGATACATAAGCAGTAATTTTAAAATTATTTATATTATAAAGCTTAAAAACTTGAAAATCTCTAGATTTACAGGATTTTTTATGTAACCTTCCGGCACCACAAAAGTTACAATTCCGGCACTTAATTCTTCAGGCATTCGATACCCACGGAATAAAAGTTAGGAATCCTTTCCTGTGAATGTGTAGGAGGTGTTGGTAATACTTAAGGGCCAAAATTCTGCGTTAGGTATTCAAACTTTGACTGT
>CAVBHX010000067.1:0-17058 GCA_963595255.1 bacterium | reverse complement strand
AACTTGCCCGCCGTTATATTCAACTATTCGTCAAATAAATATATGCATCTTCCAAAGTGATATCATTATCCGGGACACAATTCTCATTTGGCTTTCCTTTGCTTAATACTTTCATATGAATTCCATTTTCTACATACTGCTTAGATGAAATAGAATAATTGGCTTCTAACAAACGGGCTTCTTCTGCATTTTGTACCGTACAATTCCAAACACAGCCCTTTGCATTTTCCAGCAACCCACTCACGCTTCCGGAATATAAAAAACTTCCTTTTTTCATAATGGCAAGCTGTGTACAGGTTGCTGCTAAATCTTCTACTACATGAGTGGAAAACAGCACAGTTCTATCCTTTGAAAAATCAACCAAAAGATTGCGGATCCTGATTCTTTCTTCCGGATCTAACCCGGTAGTAGGTTCATCAATAATCAAAAAATCCGGATTATTAAGAAGTGCCTGTATAAGTCCGACACGTCTCTTCATACCACCAGATAATTGCCGCATTTTTTTATTCTGATGCTCTGTAAGAGAAGTCTTTTCCAGATAATACGTAATTCTTTGTTTGAGGTCATTTGTGGATACTCCTGATAGTCCACCCATATATACAAGGCATTCTTTCACCGTAAGATTCGGATATAAGTCGATTTCCTGTGGAAGATAACCAATCTTTTTCTGTATTTTTTCATAATTTCCCTCGTTATACAGAATCCCATCAAGCGAAACCATTCCTTCCGTTTGTTTTAAAACGGTTGTAAGAACCCTCATCAGCGTGGTTTTTCCCGCACCATTCTCTCCCAAAAGTCCGTAAATTCCTTTAGGTATTTCAAGAGATGCCTTATTTACTGCAACTACACCATTTTTGAATCTAACTGTTAAATCATTTATTCTAATACTCATAATCTATCCCCTTTTCTTTAAAGCCATTGGTAATACTGCAAATAAAAGCAGGCCCACTATAAAAGACACAAGCGTTCCATAAATCCAACTCTCGGACATTAATTGATTAAGTTCACAAGAGCTGAAAGAAAACAATCCCAGATTCCCGAAAAATGAACTGCCCGCTTTCGATATAAGACCAATGACAATTCCAAATAAACATCCTATACCTGCCCACATATTTCCAAGCAATGTACAAAAAATCACAGAGCATATACTCCAAAGCCAGATGGTTCCGAACATTGAAATGAAAAATAAAAGGAATATCTGAGTGCCCGAAACGCCTTCGTTTACACTGCCCGGTTTTTGCCAGAAAAACAAAACATATCCAACACAGGAAAGTATTAATAAATATAATATTTGAACGCACACTCTCTGTGATATTACTTTTAACTGCTTTTTTTGATCATACAAATGAAATACATCGGCACGCTTACTTTTTACTTCCATCAAATATGTGTCACTACAAAAAATAATTGTTAAAAATGCTATTGGAGACTGAATCGCTGAACCGATTTCTTCATAGTATATAATCGGATGAATAGCACACAATATCAGTATAAATGCGCATGAATAAAAAATCTTATATAATGGCAGGCAGTTTTTTAGTTCCGTTTTCAATGAACCCTCCTCCTTTTCCAGATTGTAACAGAAATATATACTAATATAACTGATGAAATTACAAGAATAATCTGATTTATGTTTGACATTTTGGCTGCATGTGTTTCAAAAAATCTGCCAGGGAATCGCACCATAATAGAAAACGGTCTCATATAATAAATATCATTCTTCATGGTCAGCATATTTGAATATATAATGTGTAAAAACAAGATTGGTGCTGCCGGAAGCGGATTTTTAAATATTACTGCTGTAATTGTATAGACACAACATATCATCAAAAGATTCGGAACAATATAGATCAGAGAATTCACGCAAAAATCAATTGGTGTTACTGGAAAACCCGATTCTAAAGACGTTTTCAAACACAGCTTAAAGAATATAACATTCAAAATCACTAATACTCCCAGCATACTAATGAATCCGCTTATTACTTTCCCACATATATATTGGATTGCCGTAACAGGCTTTGTATGTAATAATTCATAGGTACTTTTTCGTGTATCCTGAATAAATAAAAATGATAGCAAGACTGTTGCAAAAAAGGCCATATGCAATCCTGCAAAATCCGTAAATTTATTTGCAAAGTACCAGGAAAAAGAATGTTCGGATAATTTCTGTTCGATATAATGATTGATTTCTTCTGCTGTCCCCTTATGAATTTCAATGTCTTCATAAGCATATATTGCGTTATAATAGCCATATTGGGATTCCAGGAACTCAGAAGCAGTCTTTACATCCATATTCTGAATTTTTTTCACTACTTCATCCGCTTCTTGCCTGCTAAATCCAAAACCATTTTTGGAGGTGTCCATTAAAGTCTCTCTGATCGTATCTTCCCACTCCCTTCTTCTTTCCTTATCATCAGATGTGGGAATGTAGCCATCCATGACATCGGCATCTCCCAATGCTACATCATTTTGTGTAACCTGTTCATTCGGTTTGATATAATGAATTTGCAAATACGATGACAGACATTGATATATACTGGCGACTATAATAATCAAGCCAATCCACAAAACAGGGTTCTTTAAATAATCAAGTATACTTCTTTTTATGATTGTTTTCATTGTATCTCTTCCTTTCTTTATTTCTTTAACAGCATCATACAAATCAATTCTCAATAAATTCACAACAAAAAAGACTAAAACCACTTTATTTATGATCTTAGCCTTCTAACATATTTTTATTCAGCTTTGAAAAGAGCTTCTACATGAGCACCGCCCTGTCTGGCATTATATATTTTCAAATTTCCTCCATGCTTTTCACAGAAAATACGAGAAATATACATGCCAAGACCAAAATGCTTTAAATCATCTTGTGGATTCTTATGATAAAACGGCTCTGTTACTTTTTCCTCAGTATCCACAAAACCTATTCCATCATCTTCAACAGAAATTATAAGAAAACCATTTTTTTTCCTTATCTGCAGAGCAATACTTTTTTGCGCATATCGAACCGCATTTTCCAGTAAGTTGTCTGTCACTTCCATGACAAGTTCCTCATCCACTTTCACAACGTTTTGTTCCTGTACGCTTTCTACCTTACATAGTTTACTTTCCTTCTTGGACAGCATGACAGCTTCTGTCTCAATCTTTTTTGCCAGCTCCGATAATACTATCTCTGAACATTGCAGTTCCCTCTGTTCTAAATGGGACATTTTTCTCATGTTTTCCGTGAAATGTTCTATTCGGTCAATCTGATACATGCCTGTTTGCAAGATATCCATAATATCCTCTGTTTTTATACTCTCAGCAGAAATAAACTCTAAGAGCATTTCCTGATACCCTCGCAATATGGAAAGTGGAGAACGTATGTCATGTGCAATTGCATTCCGCAAGACCTTCTCGTCATCAATCATTCGCCACATCTTTCTGTTGTTATCTGCTAAAGCACTCCGCATCATTTCAAATTCTTTACACAACGTTCCCATCTCATCTTTATTTTCATAGGACACATGAAAATCCAGTTCATTATCTGCAATCATTTGTGAGGCATCTTTTAATTCCTGTAGAGGCGTCTTTAACTTGTTTTTATAAAAAAAGAAAACCGCAGCAACACTCCCAACAATCGAAAAAATCAGTACCGAATATGTTTCTATAAAGTCACACATTTCCGAAAGATGATAGTCCAAACGATTCATCTGCGATTGATTAGGTCTTGATATCTCAATCTCGTATTTCTTTCCATGTTGCTGAAACACGTCCGTATAATCTGCATAATCAATATATTTTTCCCATATTTCATTCTGCATATTTCTTGCAAAATGAACTGTAAATGCAGATAACAGAAATGCTGCCGTCAAGCTGATCACAAAATAAAACAGAATTGTTTTTTTCAGTGACAAGTTTCTTATTTTTTCCATCGGTATCCAATCCCCCATACAGTTTCTATGTATTCTTTTTCTGAACAATCCGCTATTTTTTTCCTTATACGCCGTACTAACTCCGTTATCGTTCTACTGTCCCCTTCCGCATCATATCCACAGACTTGTTCATATATACGTTCTTTATCAAACACCTGCCCCGGATGCATGGATAAGAATTCTATAATCTGATATTCAATTTTTGTGAACTCCATCTTGTGTCCAGCTATAGCTACTATTTTTTCAGAATAATCAATCAGCATTTCATCCATGAAGCGGTATTCTGTTTTTTGTTGATGCCTTTCTTCTCTCTTTATGTTTGTAACAATCCTCGCTTCCAACTCCCGAAGACTAAATGGTTTCGTAATATAATCATCCCCACCTGAAAGCAACCCATTAATTTTATCATCTTCATCAACTCTTGCTGTCAGAAATAAAATTGGACATAACACTTTACTGCGTATCAGACGACATACTTCAATCCCATCCATGCGTGGCATATTGATATCCAACAAAATAATATCCGGTTTCATTTTTATTTTATTTAATGCTTCCATTCCGTCTGTAGCCGTAATGGTTTCATATTGTTTCATATTAAAATAACTACAAAGCATTTTCACCAATTCTTTATCATCATCGACAACTAAAATCTTGTATTTCATCCAAACCACCTCCAGTATCCATATTATACGATAAAAAACAATGAAATCACAACAAGAGTACATGAAGAACGTAAGCACAATATATCTTTTTTCTCAATTCCTGCTCAATTTCCCCTCAATGCCTTTTTCCTCCGATTTTCGTATGCTTATCCCACAGCAAAGCAGTACCACACCGGTACGACCTGCTGAATCAATCAATACGAAAACGGAGGTATTTTTTATGCGAGAACTCAGAAACACAAAAATCATTGCTGTAGATCATGGCTACGGCAATATGAAAACAGCGAACACCGTCACTCCAACCGGAATCAAAGCCTATGAAACAGAGCCAATCTTCACAGGGAATATTCTGGAATATAACGGCATTTACTACCGGATTGGCGAGGGGCACAAAGAATTTATCCCGGATAAAGCTATGGACGAAGAATATTATCTTCTGACGCTAATGGCTATTGCAAGGGAACTGAATGTCTTTTCCATCCGTGAAGCAGATGTTCATCTGGCTGCCGGACTTCCTCTGACATGGATCAGAAATCAAAGAGAAGCTTTTCGCTCCTATCTACTCCAGAATCCAGAAGTCCATTACCGTTTTAACAGCAAAGAGTATCATCTCCGCTTTGTGGGATGCAGTCTTTACCCACAGGGGTATCCGGCTATCGTAAACCAACTTGGAGATTTCAAGGGAACCAATCTCCTTGCAGATATCGGAAACGGAACCATGAACATTCTGTATATCAACAATAAGAAAGCGCAGGAGAGCCAATGCTGGACAGAAAAACTTGGTGTAAACCAATGCATGATTGCTGCAAAGAACGCTGTTCTGGACAAATTCGGAGTGAAGATAGAAGAATCCACAGTAGAACAGGTTCTGCGGTTTGGAACAGCAGACATCTCAGCCCAATATCTGGATTGCATTATTTCTATTGCCAGACAGTATGTGACAGAACTTTTTGCCGCACTCCGCAAATATGAATACAATCCTGACCTGATGCGCCTGTATGTGGTTGGCGGCGGTGGATGCCTGATCCATAACTTCGGAACGTATGACAAATCACGAGTCACCATCATTGATGACATCTGCGCCACTGCCAAAGGCTACGAATCTCTGGCTTATATGAGCCTGAAAAGGAGGGGATAAGCCATGCAAAACAATATCCGCAACACAAACCTGCGCTTTAATCTGGACAAAGAACAGCAGCGGAGAGCCTGGGAATATTTACAGACGATGGACAGGCAGGATTTTAAATCTTACAGTCAGGTAATCTCTCTTGCACTGGTAGATTATTTTGACCGCTACTACCGCACACAGGCTGATCCCTATCTGGAAACAAGAGAACGTGAAGAACTTTTTGTGAAACAGATTGTAGATGCAGTGGAAAACAGTCTGAAACAGTCATTGCCACTTTTTCTTTCCGGACTCACTGCAGGCATGACACAAAGGGAGCCCCAAATCAGGGTGTCCTTTCCACCACCTGAAAATTCACAGCCAGATAGTGATGTAGACTGGGATTTTCTTGGCGAATAACTGATTGGAGGTGAACACATGACGGACTTTCTGACAGCAGACACCAACCTGCCATCTTATATGATGTTTCCCCGTTTTCTTCTGGACATGGAAATAAACGAAACTGCCAAAATGCTTTATATTATCCTGCTCGACCGGGCAAGGCTTTCCCAGAAAAATGAGGGCTGGTCAGATATCGATGGTCATGTGTTCATTTACTTTACAATTGAAGCACTGGCAGAAGTTCTCCACAAAAGCCAGATGACGGTTAAAACTGCTCTGGCAGTACTGGAAAAACAGGAGCTTATCTTCCGAAAACGGCAGGGACCCGGACAGCCCAACCGGATTTATGTAAAACTCCCAAAAGAAACCATCCACTATACAGACAGATTTCTTTCCCTAAGACAGACAGAAAACTGTCCTATTGACAGACAGGATTCTTTCCCTGATACAGACAGAAAACTGTCTGGTAATAAGAAAGAGATAAAAAAGGACAATTTAGCAATAAGAGGGAGTAAGGAGCCACTCTCACCCTATGGAAAATTTCAAAATGTTTTTCTGTCAGAAAAAGAGCTTGAAGATATCCGGCAGACAATCCCTGACTGGAAGGATTATATTGAACGCTTATCCGGTTATATGGCTTCTACCGGAAAGCAATATCAGAACCATGCAGCTACCATCATCAGTTGGGCAAGACAGGATCATCCTGCTTCCCGGCAAAGAAATTACGAAAGTGAGGAATACGAAACACTATGACAAGATTTACAGAAAAAGCAACCGCTGTAACACCAAACAGAGAGCTTCAGCCTGATGAATATTTTAACGAAACAGACCACCTGATCTACTGTTCCAAATGCAATACGCCAAGACAATGCCGGCATGAATTACAGGGAATGGTTCTTATTCCTTCCATCCGCTGTAAATGCCAGCAGGAAATCTTTGAGCAGGAAGAAGCCCAGAGAAAACTTCATGAAAAACAAATGGAAATAGAGCATCTTAAAACCAGCGGCTTACAGGACAAAGCACTCTATGACTACACTTTTGCCAGGGATAACGGCATCAATCCGGAAATAAAACTGGCACACAATTATGTAAGCAACTGGGAAGAGATGAAAGCAAACGCTTCCGGACTTCTCATCTGGGGTGATGTCGGTACTGGAAAATCTTTTTTTGCTGGCTGCATTGCCAATGCCCTTCTGGAAAAAGGCGTTCCTGTACTGATGACCAATTTTTCCCGGATTCTGAATACCCTTACCGGAATGCATTTTGAAGACAGAAACCAGTTCATCAACAGCTTAAACCGCTACAGTCTTCTGATTATTGATGATCTCGGAATTGAGCGGAACTCTGACTTTGCACTGGAACAGGTATTCAATGTGATCGACAGTCGTTACCGCAGTAAAAAGCCTCTGATCATAACGACCAATCTCACTTTATCAGAGCTGAATAACGCCGCTGATATCGCACACAAACGAATTTATGACCGTATTCTGGAGAGATGTATTCCTGTCCGTATCAATAACCGGAATATTCGTCAGGACAATGCAACAGCTAATTTAAAACAGGCGAAAAAAATCCTGTTGAACAATCATTCCCCGAACCAGAATTGACTCAAAGAAGTATAACGCAATGATTATTTTTCACTGACAGTGGTACTACTCTCATTCCTTGTTTTTCACCAAGAACATGCCACTGTCAGTTATCTAAAACCATAGTACCAAACCATAAAATTTTGATACCAAAACAGCCCGGATACGGGCATAAAAAGGAGGTGCCAGACATGGCAGATAAAAGAATCATGACACCAGAAGAAAAAGCACTTTTACAGGCAAAACACCGCCAGGAAGAAGCCGAAGCAAGAAACCGCAAAAAAGAGCGTGATGCCAGAACACACCGATTAGTCCAGGAAGGAGCAATTCTAGAAAGTATTGTTCCCCATATTAAAGAAATGGATTTAGATTCCCTGAAACGGGAGCTGATGATCCGGCTACGGGGAATGTAAACGTACAAGTTCTACTCCCGAAGGGCGCACTTACTCACCACCTGATAAATCAGGCAGTGGTATCCCCTTCGGGGCTCGTGCGCTCTGCCGAGGGCTTTATCCGCTGTTGCAGGCAACATCGAAAGGAGGTGCCAGATATGGCAATTTATCATATGCAAGCCAAAGTCGTCAGCCGTGGTTCCGGTCGGTCTGCTGTTGCTGCTTCTGCTTATATGAGCTGTAGCCGCATGTACAATGATTATGACGGCATCCAGCATGACTATACCAGAAAGCATGGTCTGATCTATCAGAACGTAATGCTTCCTCCAATGGCTCCATTGGAATGGAATGACCGGGAACAACTCTGGAATGCTGTGGAAGAAACCGAAAAGACCAAAGACAGCCGACTGGCAAGAGAATTTGTTGTCGCACTCCCCGTTGAGTTGGATAAAGACAGCAATATTTCTCTTCTTCAGGATTTTATTCAAAAGAATTTTGTAGATATGGGGATGTGTGCTGATTTTGCCATTCACGATACAGATGGTCACAATCCCCATGCACACATTCTTCTTACTGTCCGACCACTAAATGAAAATGGAACATGGCAGTATAAAACTGAAAAAGAATATCTCTGTATCAAAGATGGAGAAGAAAAAGGATTTACTGCTTCTGAATTTAAAGTTGCTCAGAAACAGGGATGGGAAAAGCAATACCGTTATAAAGTTGGGAAAAAGAAAGTATATCTGACTCCATCTGCCGCACAGGAAAAAGGTTATGAGCGAATTGATAAGCACCCTAAGAGCAGCCGATATGGCAGACAGAATCCTATTTCCGAACAATGGAACAGTGATGAACAACTTTGCATCTGGCGGGCAAACTGGGCAGATGCCGTAAATGAAATGCTCACGCATAATCAGATAAGCGCTGCCATTAATCACCGCAGTTTTGCAGATCAGGGAATCACCGAACAACCAACCATCCATGAGGGCTACATTGCTCAAAACATGGAAAAGAAAGGTATGATATCAGACCGCTGTGAAATCAACCGTCAGATTCGTGCAGATAACAAAATGCTCCGGGAATTGAAAGCTCAGGTAGCAAAACTGGCTGAAGCTGTAGAAAAATCTATTCCGATAATTGCAGAAACCTTGGAAGCAATCCGCAATCATATGATATTTACACAGTATCATTTACTCCACAATGAAATGCAAAAAGAAGTAATTCATGATTGGATGAATCATTTTAATCCAATACTGAATAAATACAACACCGTTAAGAAAAAACTCAAAGCTAAAGTTGCGGAGCGAAAAGAACTGAATGTGCAAAAGGATAAAACCAGTATTCTGAAGCCCATCCAGCACATAAAATTGAACCAGCAGCTTACCACTGTTACCGAAGAAATCGAAGAACTGAAATCACAGAAAGAACAGCTAATCTTCCAGGCACAATGCTCTACCGATAAAGATATGACGAATCTATCCAAGAAATACGACCAGATGAATAAAAATCTGGATATCTTGGATTCTCAGGACACCTCGCTTAAAGAACAACTTGAAAAAGATGCTTCCGCTTTCCGTGAAGAATCATTTCGCCCTGATCCAGAACAATATACAGAATTGCTGGACACCAGAATCCAGATACGTCCTGATTTCCGGGATAAGCTGATTGAGCAGCTCAAGGGTGCTTTTGGTAAATATTATGACTATCACCGTCGTGATATTGCAGCCAATGAAGTAGATTATCTCAATGTTGAAGATCCTGATGTCTTCTCTCATTGTGCCTGGGAACTTGAATATCAGAGAAAACAGGAGATGCGACGAAATCAGCCTGTTCGATCTAAGAAAAAGTCACATGATATGGAATTGTAATTTGATTCTTCTTTGAACCCTTATAAATACAAAAGCTGAACAAATGGGATTTTTCATCCTATCTGTTCAGCTTTTTGTTTACCTGTAAATCAATTCTTTTAACACAATCTCTTCTGCAACATTCCGGATATTGTTTACCGCTCTGACCCATTCCATCTGATCACGAGCTTTCAATTCTTCCGTAATACCCTGTTTCTCCATCATCTGGCACACCAGAATATCCATTCTCTCCTGTGCTTCATCGTCCACAAGATTCAGATGTTCCACCAGTCTATCTTCCAACATATACAGTGAATACATTGCCGGACGATGCTCTTTCAGATACGTTTTCCGCATCATTCCATATTTCCCATAATGCGGTTCTTCATCTGTACTGACAAGATTCGGATAGTAAATTCCGTCTGCGCCAAGTGTGTAGGTTCCACCCATTTTTTCAAATGTGCTTTTCATTTGTTATTCCTCCTTGAAATCAGCGATGTCCTTAGATCATCGCAAAATATTTCAGGGCAGCCTTGATAGCATCTTCTTTCTCTTTCGGGCATTGTGGAACTCTTGCATTTTCTGATTTTGGAAGATTATAGTTTTCTCCCACTTCAATTCCACATTTGCGTTTTACCTGAGAAATATATAAATTTGAAACCTTCAAGCCAAATTCTTTCAACACATAATCTTTGATTTCCTGATAGGTTGCTTTCAACTCAGCACTGGTGGCATCCAGCTCGTCCAGGTCTAAGTCGATCTCTATCGTGTCATCCGGTTTTTGTTGGGACAAAAGAACAACCGTCTCAACATGATATGTCCCCGGAAATAAATCTATGCACGCAATCTTCTCCACCTTATACCCCCGTCCCTGTATCATCTCCAAATCCCTAGCTACACTTGTTGGTTTACATGCAATATATACCAACCGTTCTACTCCGAAATTTAAAATCTTCATTAATGCTTTTGGATTTACGCCGTCTCTTGGCGGATCTAACATGATCAAATCCGGAACTTCTCCCAGCTCATCAATAACCTTTAATACATCTCCTGACCAGAATTTACAATTTTCCAAGCCGTTTAATGCAGCATTCTCTCTGGCAGCTCTTACCGCTTCGTCTACAATCTCCACTCCTACTACACGCTTGGCCACCGGCGCTAAGATCTGGGCTATGGTTCCGGTTCCGCTGTAGAGATCAAAAACAATCTTATCTTTCGTATCCCCGATATAATCTCTGGCTGTCTCATATAAAACTTCCGCTCCCAGGGAATTGGTCTGAAAGAAGGAAAATGGGGTGATCTTAAATTTCAATCCTAACAGTTCTTCATAGAAATAATCCTGTCCATATAGTACTTCCGTTCCTTCATCTTTAACTACATCTGCCAGGCTGTCATTGATGGTATGTAGGATTCCTGCGATTTTTCCTGTTAGATTTAACTCCAAAATTTTTTCTGTCCAGTTCTTTAATGCCTCCTGAATCTCCTGGCTTGATGCCTGAACTTGCAACTCCGGTTTTGCAGCACTGGTGGTTATCAAATCCAACAAGATTTCTCCCGTCTTTACTGCCTTACGAACCAACAAATGTCTAAAGTATCCCGTATGTCTCATTCTGTGATAGAAAGGTAGTCCCGTTTCCTCCGCCCAGTCTCTAGTAAGAGTAAGAATCTTTCTATAATCTTCATCTACAATCTGACATTCCGGAACATTTACAATGTCATGAAAACTTCCACGCTTGTGCATTCCGAGAGCGATCGGGCCATCTTTGTATTCATCTCCAAAAGAAAATTCCATCTTATTTCGATACTGAGATTTTATGGGACTTGGTTTCACGCCCTCCCAAATATAATCCCCACAGACTGCCTCATCCATCATTTTCTTAATCTGTGTTTCCTTTAATTTAATCTGTTCTTCATAAGGAAGATTCTGATAGGTACAGCCTCCACACTGTCCAAAATGAGGGCAAGCAGGTTCCACTTCATTTGGTGCTTTCTCTAATACTTCCAAAATCCGACCTTCTGCCTTGCCCTTTCGGATCTTATTTACCGAGACTCTTACCTTCTGGCCAGCGATCCCATTCTTTACTTCTACAGATTTTTCTTCTCCTTCTATCACTACTTTTCCCTTGGTCGGAAAATCTACTCTTTCAATAATGCCTTCGTAACTCTGGCCCTTCTTCATCTTCTTTCTACCTCACCGATTCTATTAATTTATATTTCATACAAATCATATTTCATACAAAACAAAAGCAGGTAAGACGCCTGAATCAAATGGTTACAGCTCCTGCCTGCTTTTCGTTCTTATAAATAAATGTTCTGTCTGTCTTTCTTACTCTCTCTTAAACTTCGTCAGCATCGCTGAAAAAATCATCCTCGAAATCGTCATCGAAATCATCTTCAAAGTCTTCCAGGTAATCTGGTGTAAAGAACATATAAACTGCATATGCAATCGCTGCCACTGCTGCCACTGCTCCAATAATAGCCAATACCCAAAGGATCGCTTTGCAAGGAGTCTCCTCTTCTTTCTTGTTGATTAAATCGTTTAATTTGGAAGCTGTGATAATATCTTCTACTCTGCTCATACTCCCTCGTCCTTTCTTTTAGTTTTCCTACAATGCTTTGCTTGTAAAAGCATCCCGAATCATTGGTTTCATTATAGCACTATCACTTTCTAATTACTATATTATTTTTCTAGATTTTACAAAGATGATCTTATTAGAAATTTTATGATAATACCTTCTTTAATTTTGCAAATGCAGCAAACATCCGCTTGGTTCCTGCGGTATCAAAGTCCACCGTCACCTCATAGTCTCGTCCACCTTTTACAATATCCTTTACAATTCCCTCTCCAAATTTCCCGTGGTTTACCCGGTCTCCAACTACATAATCTAATCCCCGGTTACCGGCATTTCCAAAGCCTTTACTGATTCCTGCTGCCGCCAGTGCTTTTGCTCCACCAAATGTACTGACACCCCCGTAGGCCTTACTCTTAAATGCTGTTTTTGCCTGCTGATAGGCTGGCTGCTTCTTTGGCTCTTCTTGTTTTTCTTTTGCAGAAATCTTTTTGAAGATCTCTCCCGTTGACAAAAGCTCATCCGGTATTTCTTTTAAGAAACGGGACATTCTATTGTATTGCATCTCTCCATGAACCATTCGTCTTCTGGCACAGGTCAATGTCAGGTGTTCCATGGCTCTGGTAATTCCAACATAACAGAGTCTTCGCTCTTCCTCCAGTTCCTCCGGATCGTCTGCTGTTATAGTCATATAGCTTGGAAAAATCCCATCTTCCATACCCGCCAGATACACATGTGGAAATTCCAGTCCTTTTGCACTATGAAGAGTCATAAGAACCACATAGTCGCTATCTTCTTCCAGGTTATCAATCTCCGCCACCAAGGCTACTTCTTCTAAGAATCCACTAAGGGTCACCGGTTCATTCATTTCCTCACAGTGTTCCTCATAATCTGCAATCTTGTTTAAAAGCTCGTCAATATTCTCCAGACGCATCTTAGCTACTTCCGGATCCTCATCCTTTAGGCTATCCTCATAGCCTGTCTCATCAATGATTTCTCTCATAAGATCCGATAAAGCAAGATCCTTTGCATCTGTCTTAAAATGTTCGATCAAAGCCACAAAAGATTCTAATTTTGAAAGTCCTCTTCCGATGTCCGGAATTAAATCGGCTCCTAATAAAGCATCGTAAAATCCTATCTCCCGTTCCGCGGCATATTCCTGCACTCTATTAATAGATGTCAGACCGATTCCCCGCTTCGGTACATTGATAATACGTCGAACTGCCAGATCATCTTTTCCATTGTCTACGGTTTTCAAATAAGCCAAGAGATCCTTGATTTCCCGTCTGGCATAGAAATTGATACCTCCAATAATTTTGTAAGGAATATTTGCCGTTACAAATTTCTCCTCAAAAAGTCTTGACTGAGCATTGGTTCGATACAATATAGCGTGGTCATTATAAGTACTACCGTCAGAATCCACGTGTTTTTTTATATCGCTTGCTATATATTCTGCCTCATCAAATCCGGTTTCGAACTGTCTGAAGTCAATGAGGTCTCCCTCTCCATTGTCTGTCCAAAGGGTCTTATTTTTTCGGCCTTTATTGTGATGGATCACTGCATTGGCAGCATTCAAAATATTACTTGTGGAACGATAATTTTGCTCCAACTTTATGACCTTTGCATCCTCGAAAATATTTTCATAATTTAAAATATTTCGGATATCCGCTCCGCGGAATTTGTAAATAGACTGATCGTCATCTCCCACCACGCAAAGATTTCGATACTTTGCCGACAAGAGTCTTACAAATTCAAACTGCACTGCATTGGTATCCTGATACTCATCTACCATAATATATTTAAACCGTTCCTGATAATATTCCAGCACATCCTTTTGGGTTTTGAAAAGCTGTACTGTCTTTACTAGAAGATCATCAAAATCCAGGGCATTGTTAGCCTGCAGTTGCTTTTCATATTCAAAGTAAACATCTGCAATCTTCTTATTCCCAAAATTCCCCTGATTTTCTGCCTGATATTCTTTTGGCCCGATGAGATCATTTTTCGCCTTAGAAATCGTTCCAAGAAGCATCCGCTCCTTATACTTCTTGGTATCAATCTGCATAGATTTGCAAATATCTTTCATAAGGGTTTTCTGATCGTCCGAATCATAAATGGTAAAGTTGTTATCATATCCCAATAGATTGATATGACGTCTTAAAATTCTCACGCAACAAGAATGAAAGGTGCTGACCCAAATACTCTCGGAACCAAATCCTACCAGCCGGTCCACGCGTTCTCTCATCTCTCCTGCCGCCTTATTAGTAAATGTAATAGCCAGGATATTCCAGGGATTAATCCCCATTTCTTCTATAAGATATGCAATCCTGTGGGTCAATACTCTTGTCTTTCCGGAGCCGGCTCCAGCTAAAATAAGAAGTGGCCCTTCGGTACAAAACACTGCTTCTTTTTGTTGTTCATTTAAGGTATCGTAAATACTCAATGTTATGAATTCCTTTCTCAAGTCAATGTCCTCATTATACCACGAACCCATCCAATATAGTTAGCTTTTACAAGAATTCTTATGTCGCAAAATAATTGCCAAAAAGCGAGATGATTTTATACTTTTTTTAGAAATTTGCACCAAAATATTTGTTTTCGCTAACTTTTCGTTAATTTTTTATTTACAAATCCGCTCATAACTGTATAATAGGTTCTAACAAAACGAAGGCGTTTTCCTTACGGGGAGAGCGTCTCTTTTTTTGTTAAACAACCAAAGGAGCTTACCTTTGTTTGCTCCTTTAGTTTCCCCCTAATGAATGAATATTGGCAGTAATCCCTATCTGAAAAACTATTACTAAGTAGGGATTACTGCAACCACGGAATATCAAAGGAGATAGTTCAAGACACACTTGAACTATCTCCCTTTGTATTTCATAGGAATCATTCATTAAATTTTTTAGTCACTAATGTAGGAATGAAGAAAAGGAGGATCTTATTATGACTGAAGAAATCTTAAGTGCTGTCAGCTCCCAGATTTTTGGTGTCTGGTTCCTTATTGGAGCCGCGTTAGTATTCTGGATGCAAGCTGGTTTTGCAATGGTGGAGGCTGGATTTACCAGAGCCAAAAATACTGGTAATATTTTGATGAAGAACCTGATGGACTTCTGTATTGGTACTGTAGTATTTATTCTCATTGGTTTTAGCCTGTTACTCGGTGAAGATTTGATGGGAATCATCGGAAAACCTGGTTTTGATATTTTTACAAATTACGCTAATTTTGACTGGTCAGCATTTGTATTTAACCTGGTATTCTGTGCTACAACAGCAACCATCGTTTCCGGAGCTATGGCAGAACGTACAAAATTCTTATCTTATTGTATTTACTCTGCTGTAATCTCTGCTTTTATTTATCCTGTAGAGGCTCACTGGATCTGGGGTGGCGGCTGGTTATCACAGATTGGCTTCCATGATTATGCAGGTTCTACAGCCATTCATATGGTTGGTGGTATCTCCGCTCTCATCGGAGCTGCAATGCTTGGACCTCGTATCGGAAAGTTCTCAAGAAACAGCAAAGGTGAGATTACAAAGGTTAATGCATTCCCTGGACACAACCTCCCTCTTGGATGCTTAGGTGTATTCATCCTGTGGTTAGGTTGGTATGGATTCAACGGAGCTGCTGCAACTACCGTTGATGAGCTTGCTTCTATCTTTGTTACAACAACCATCGCACCAGCAATTGCAACTGTTGTATGTATGATATTCACTTGGGTGAAATTTGGTAAGCCAGACATTTCTATGTCATTAAATGCCTCCCTTGCAGGACTTGTAGCTATCACAGCTCCTTGTGATGTTACCGATGCATTTGGTGCAATCATCATCGGTGCTGTTGCCGGAGTATTAGTTGTCTTTGGTGTATGGCTCTTAGATGAAGTATTAAGAGTTGATGATCCGGTTGGTGCCGTTGCTGTTCATATGATGAACGGTATCTGGGGCACCATCGCTGTTGGTTTATTCGCTACAGATACAGCTCCTGGATTTGTAACTGCCGGAATCAAAGAAGGTCTTTTTTATGGCGGTGGCTTCACTCAGTTAGGTTTACAGCTTGTAGGTTTTGTATCTGTTGCTGCTTGGACAGCAATTACAATTACTATTGCTTTCATGGCAATTAAAGCTACCATCGGTCTTCGTGTTTCCGAAGAAGAAGAAATTATCGGTCTTGATCCTGTAGAGCATGGTCTTCCATCTGCTTATTCCGGATTCAGTATCATGGATGTATCTAACACCATGACAATGTCTGTAAATGAGAACACTGACTTAGGTGAGAGCAATTACCTGAATGCTTCTGAAATTCAAAAGGCTGCAGCTGTTCCTGTAACAAATACACGACTTACTGCTGACACCGGAATGTACAAAGTTGTAATCATTGCAAAATTATCTCGCTACGATAAGTTAAGAAAAGCAATGAACGATCTTGGTGTAACCGGAATGACTGTAACACAGGTTATGGGTTGTGGTATCCAGAAGGGTGCCGGAGAGCTCTACCGTGGAGCTGAGATTGATGCTACTCTTCTTCCTAAGGTTAAGTTAGAAGTTGTTGTAGGTAACATTCCTGTAGAAAAAGTTATTGAAACAGCAAAAGC
>CAVBHX010000066.1:0-17422 GCA_963595255.1 bacterium | reverse complement strand
CGAAACAAAAAAAGAAAGGAAGTATGTTGTTTTTGCTTCTAATAACATCATACAAGAATGTAATGGGGTTTTTAAAAAAAACTGAAAGATACCATTGGGCCAAAGGATTATACAGTAATGACGCCTACAGAATTATTGGGACTTAACGATGCGGAATTATCGGCAGCGATATCGGATCGGACGTTATCGGGGACATATGGGGAACCAGTAGCGGATATGTTAAAAAGATTTTCCGGCGCAAGAAGAGTGTATTACATATTACATACATATGATATCCTGGTCGGAATAGGAAAGAAGCGCAGCGATTACTGCCTGGAAAAAGACAAGGATATATTTCCGGGACTGTTACCGGCACTGGATGAAATTGGAGCATATCAGAATAAGCAGCTGCTGGAAAGCTTTGTGGAGAAATATGATCTGGATTTAAATCATCCAAATGAAGAAGTTTTTGAAAAACTGCGAATGAAAAATACGGATAAAAAGAGTTTGATCGATGAATTCAGGGATGCCTATGACGAAATATTAGGTCAGGAGGATGAACTGGACAGCTGCCTTATGGTATATATAAGACAGCACATAGAGGAGTTCTGATTTATTGATAACCTGCGCTTTGCAATTGCACCAATCAGCATGAATCTGCATATCTTAATACAGATAGAACCGCCAAGGAGCAAGAAAATTATGGAGAACAAATTACCTTTCTATATGGCCTACCCGGTTCCGATGCTGTACGATGATGACCGGAATGCGAGAAGAGATTATGATTATATGAAAAGCATTTATCCGGATGCGGCGAAGCGGGTACTTCCTTATATAGAAGAGGAATGTGACCGGATGGAATATGACGGAAGTATGATGTATGATGAATACCCGGATCGTCTGCAGCTTCGCCTGATGTGCCGGAGGATCTATGATAAGGCAGAGAAGGAGGAGAATGATCCGGGAACCTGGCTTATGGATCTGATCGAGGTCATGACTTATCAGGAACTTTGCAGGAGACGCGCCGAACATAGAGATATCCGAAAAAAAATATATTGATTTACAAGAGGGCATCTGGGAAAAAACTTCCACTTGGCCCTCTTGTGTGTTATACTGAGCGTTGATAAATTATAGTTTTGATTTAAAAGACAAAGACAAGATATAAAATACAGGAGGATGCATCATGGCTAATGACAATATCATTTTTATCGGAATGCCGGCAGTCGGGAAAAGTACAGTTGGTGTGGTAATTGCAAAGAGACTGGGATATAAATTCGTAGATACAGATATTCTGATCCAGGAATCAGAAGGAAAGCTTCTGAAAGACATTATTGCAGATGTTGGACCGGATGGCTTCCTGAAGGTAGAAGACCGAGTGAATGCACAGGTAGAGGCAAAACGGACGATCATCTCTCCTGGCGGCAGTGTGGTATATTGTGAAAATGCGATGAAACACTACAAAGAGATCGGAAAGATAGTATATTTGAAGGCATCATTTGAGACAATAAACAGTAGACTTAAGAATGCCAAAGGACGCGGGGTTGTACTTCGTGACGGACAGACGCTCAAAGACCTGTATGATGAAAGAGTAAAGCTTTTTGAAAAGTATGCAGATATTACAGTCTGTGAAGATGATCAGAAGCTGGAAGATACGATTGAGTCGGTATTAGTTGCATTAGGGGAGTAAAAGTGCACAAGTATTGATAGAACAATCGCAATATGTTACAATAAAATTACATAACTGTAAAAAATATTTTACAATTGGAAAATTTGTGCTATAATAGGCGCGAACCCTTTTTAGGGGTTATATTGTGATGCAGAAATTTATGCACGAATTTTAGAAAAATTAGATTTAGAGATATTTAGAATTAGATAATTGAAACAGATTTGCAGAAAGATAGAATAGCAGATTAAGAATAGATTTATTGTAGATAGAGATTTATATAAATATTAATGAGGTGTAATTGATGGAACAGTATATTATTAAGGGCGGTCATCCGCTTGTGGGAGAAGTGGAAATCGGTGGTGCGAAGAATGCAGCACTTGCAATTCTTGCGGCAGCAATCATGACAGATGAAACTGTATTGATCGATAACTTACCGGATGTAAATGACATTAACGTACTGATTGACGCAATCGAGGGGATTGGAGCACAGGTACATCGTGTTGACCGTCATACAGTGAAGATTAACGGAGCCAGCATTAAGAATGTAGATATCGAGTATGATTACATTAAGAAGATCCGTGCTTCGTACTATCTTCTCGGAGCATTACTTGGAAAGTACAGACGTGCCGAAGTTGCACTTCCGGGAGGATGCAATATCGGAAGCAGACCAATTGACCAGCATCTCAAAGGATTCCGTGCAATTGGTGCAGATGTAGATATCGAACATGGCAAGATTGTTGCAGAAGCAGACCGTCTTGTTGGAAAACATATTTATTTTGACGTTGTAAGTGTTGGAGCAACCATCAATGTTATGATGGCAGCAGCTATGGCAGAAGGACTTACCATTCTGGAAAATGTTGCGAAAGAGCCGCACGTTGTAGACGTTGCAAACTTCCTGAACAGCATGGGAGCCAACATCAGAGGAGCAGGTACAGACGTGATCAAGATCCGTGGTGTACAGCGTCTCCACAGCACAGAATATTCCGTAATCCCAGACCAGATCGAAGCTGGAACATTCATGTTCGCGGCAGCAGCTACAAAGGGAGATGTAACGGTACTGAACGTAATTCCGAAGCATCTGGAAGCTACGATCGCAAAACTGGTAGAGATCGGATGCGAAGTAGAAGAATTTGACGATGCAGTACGTGTCGTATCAAAGGGAGATCTTACAAGCACACATGTGAAGACTCTTCCATATCCTGGATTCCCGACAGATATGCAGCCACAGATCGGCGTGACACTGGCCTTATGTAAGGGGACAAGTATCATTACAGAGAGTATTTTTGAAAACCGTTTCAAATATCTGGATGAGCTTGCAAGAATGGGAGCCAATGTAAAGGTAGAAGGTAATTCCGCAACGATCGAAGGCGTGGCAGAATTCTCCGGAGCAAGAGTAAGTGCACCGGATCTTCGTGCAGGAGCAGCACTTTGTATCGCAGGTCTTGCAGCGGATGGAATCACAATTGTAGATGATATCGTATATATCCAGAGAGGATATGAAAGATTCGAAGAGAAACTTCGCAGCATTGGTGGAATCATCGAAAGAGTAGATTCTGAAAAAGCGATTCAGAAGTTCAAATTAAAAGTAGGCTAGATGATACATTTTCTTATATATGTCTATTGACAGTACAGGGAAAATAGAGTAAAGTCTTAGTCGTATCAAAAATAACTTAATAAAAGCAAACTTTCTCTTATTCAGAGCAGTGGAGATACAAAGGATCTGTGAAACTGCGGCAACCCCATTGTAGGAAGGTGCCAGCCTGAGCGAGTGATCGAACAATAAGAGGATTGGTTTATGAAGATATCGAACCGTCCACTTATGTAAGTGGACGGTTTTTAAGCGTCAGAATATGCAGGAGGAATTGCCATCAGAAGTTCCTGTAGATGGCAGATTTACTGTATACAGACAATCCCAAGAGAAAGAATGCGGGAACTGTTTTTTAGAAAAGAAGGAGAGAAAAGAACGTGGAAAGAAGATTATTTACGTCAGAATCAGTAACTGAAGGACATCCGGATAAAATGTGTGATCAGATCTCAGATGCCATTCTGGATGCATTGATGGAGCAGGATCCAATGAGCCGTGTTGCATGTGAGACAGCAACAACAACAGGTATGGTCCTTGTTATGGGTGAGATTACAACGAATGCATATATTGATATTCAGAAAATCGTTCGTGATACGATCAAAGAGATTGGATATACAAGAGGAAAATATGGATTTGATGCAGAGACTTGCGGTGTGATCACAGCAATCGATGAACAGTCTACAGATATCGCTATGGGTGTTGATAAAGCCCTTGAAGCAAAAGAGCATACAATGTCAGAAGAAGAGATTGATGCAATCGGAGCCGGAGACCAGGGAATGATGTTCGGTTATGCTTCTGATGAGACACCGGAATATATGCCATACCCGATCGCACTGGCACACAAGCTTGCAAGAAAGCTTACGGAAGTAAGAAAGAACGGAACACTTCCATATTTAAGACCAGATGGAAAGACACAGGTTACTGTAGAATATGATGAGAACGGAGTACCGGCGCGTCTGGATGCTGTCGTACTTTCTACACAGCATGATCCAGAGGTAACACAGGATCAGATCCACAAAGATATTAAGAAATATGTATTCGATACAACAATTCCGGAAGGAATGGTAGATGATAAGACAAAGTTCTTCATCAATCCGACAGGACGTTTCGTAATCGGTGGACCACACGGAGACAGCGGACTTACAGGACGTAAGATCATCGTAGATACTTACGGTGGAATGGCTCGTCACGGCGGCGGGGCTTTCTCTGGAAAAGACTGTACAAAGGTTGACCGTTCTGCAGCTTATGCAGCACGTTACGTTGCAAAGAACATCGTTGCAGCAGGACTTGCCAAGAAATGTGAGATCCAGTTATCTTATGCAATCGGTGTTGCACATCCGACATCTATCATGGTAGATACATTCGGAACAGGTGTGTTAGAAGATGACAAACTGGTAGAGATCATCCGCGAGAACTTTGATCTGCGTCCGGCAGGAATCATTAAGATGCTTGATCTTAGAAGACCAATCTACAAACAGACAGCAGCTTACGGACACTTCGGACGTACAGACATCGACCTTCCATGGGAGAAACTGGACAAGGCAGAAGATCTGAAAAAATATTTATAGAAATTTTATAAAAGTTTATGGGTGCTTTGGTGTGAAGCACCCATTTTTCATGCTATAATTTTTAAGTGGAGGACAGATATATGAAGCTGAAAACGCGATTAGTTATAGCATTTTTTACGATTATAATCACACCGGTTCTGATGGCAGCTATGATGGTTTCGCTGGTGTGCCGTTATCAGATCGGAGTTGTAGAGAAGAATTATGGAATTACAGGAACGACGATTTCTGATTTTACCAATTCCATGCAGGTACTCGCGCGTGTTACGGAGAAGCCATATCACGAATTAAAGAAGATGTCAGATGATTCATCTGAGATGGAAGATGCAACAGAACTGGATCAGTTTAATAAAAAACTGGAGGATAAGAATGCATATCTTCTGGTAAGAAAAGATGGAACGATCGTATACACAGGAAGCGACGATGACAATGTAAAAGCCGTGATCGAACAATTACCGGGGTATGGCGATACAGACACAACATCAGAGAATGGAATCTACCTTGGCGGAGATGCAAAGGCACTGGTAAAACAGGTGGATTTCAGATATGATGATGGAAGCAAGGGAAGTGCATTCATTGTATCAGATGTATCAAATGTAATTCCGGAGGTCGGACAGTTTTTCTGGAAGATCATGATAGGAATTATTGTAATATTGGTACTGACTTCAGCAGCACTGATCATATGGATCTACCGGGCAGTTATGGGACCGATCGGCAAGATGCAGACTGCGGCGCAGAACATTAAAGAAGGCAATCTTGATTTCGAATTGAAGCCGGAGGCGGATGATGAACTTGGAAAGCTCTGCCAGAGTCTGGAAGAGATGAGAGGGCGTCTGAAGGACAATGCAGAAGAAAAGCTGAAATACGACAAAGAAAGTAAAGAATTGATCAGCAACATTTCCCATGATCTGAAGACACCGGTGACGACGATCAAGGGTTATGCAGAAGGAATCATAGACGGCGTGGCTGACACACCGGAAAAGATAGACCGCTATGTCAGAACTATCTATAATAAAGCGACAGAGATGAATACGCTGATCAATGAGCTGACATTGTATTCGAAGATCGATACGAATAAGATTCCTTATAATTTTAATATCGTGTCGGCAAATGAATATTTCAATGACTGTGCGGATGACCTGTCGGTCGAACTGGCGGCGCAGAACGTGGAATTTGGTTATTTTAATTACGTAGAGAAGAATGTACGGATCATTGCGGATCCGGAGCAGGTCAAACGTGTGATTCACAATATAGTCAACAATTCACTGAAATATATGGACAAACCAAAAGGCATGATCAATCTGCGTGTCAAAGACGTGGGAGATTTTGTACAGATCGAGCTGGAAGATAACGGAAAAGGCATTGCGGCAAAAGACCTGCCGAATATCTTTGACCGGTTCTACCGTACGGATTCATCGAGAAATTCTTCTACCGGAGGAAGCGGAATCGGCTTATCCGTAGTGAAGAAGATCATTGAAGAACATGGTGGAAAGATCTGGGCGACCAGCCGGGAAGAGACCGGAACGACAATGTATTTTGTACTAAGAAAGTATCAGGAGGTACCAATCAATGAGTAAGATATTGATAGTAGAAGACGAAGAAGCAATTGCAGATCTGGAACGGGATTATCTGGAACTGAGCGGATTCACCGTAGAGGTGGCGAATGACGGAGACACAGGACTTCAGAAAGCACTGAATGAAGACTACGATCTTCTGATCCTGGATCTGATGCTTCCAGGAACAGACGGATTCGATATCTGCCGTCAGGTACGTGATGTGAAGAATACACCGATCGTGATGGTATCTGCAAAGAAAGATGATATCGATAAGATCAGAGGCCTGGGTCTCGGTGCTGATGATTACATGACGAAGCCGTTCAGCCCGAGCGAGCTGGTGGCGAGAGTGAAAGCACATCTGGCAAGATATGACCGTCTGACCGGAAGTGCGGCGGAGAAGAACAAAGTGATCGAGATCAGAGGTCTGAAGATCGATACGACCGCAAGACGTGTGTGGGTGAACGGGGAAGAACGTACATTTACGACAAAAGAGTTCGACCTGCTGACATTCCTTGCGAGCCATCCAAATCACGTATATTCCAAAGAAGAATTATTCCGCGAGATCTGGGATATGGAATCCATCGGAGATATTGCAACGGTAACGGTGCATATCAAGAAGATCCGTGAGAAAGTGGAAGTGGATACATCCAACCCGCAGTATATTGAGACGATATGGGGCGTTGGGTATAGATTTAAGGTGTAAAAATATAACAAAATATTTTGAAATGCAGAAAACCCCCGGAGGTGTACCAGACCTCCGGGGGTTTTTATTCAATTGAGGATATGGTATGATAATATAAATAATAAGAAACACGAGGAACAACATATATGATCACAAGCACATCCAACGCCAGAATCAAACGTCTGGTAAATTTAAAAAAGAAAAGAAAACTAAGAGATGAAGAAGGTGTCTTCCTGGTAGAAGGAATCCGCATGTTCCGGGAAGTGCCGCTCGACAAATTAAAAGAAGTCTACGTATCCGAATCCTTTTACAAAAAAGAAAAAGATACCGTAAAAGAAGTCCTGAAAGATTCGAAAGTAAGAGTGGAGGAACTGACAGATACCGTATTCGCACATGCATCAGATACCAAGACCCCGCAGGGAATCCTGTGCGTGGTAGAGCAGATGAATCATAAAATAGATGAACTGACTTATGCAAAATGCCCACTGATCATGGTACTGGATCATCTGCAGGACCCGGGCAATTTGGGGACGATCCTGCGTACGGCAGAAGGCGCCGGTGTGACAGGAATTCTTATGGACAGGGAATGCGTCGATATCTACAATCTGAAGACGATCCGCTCGACCATGGGATCGGTATATCGTATGCCGTTCGTGTACGTGGAAGATCTGGGCAAAGGAATCCAGGATTTAAAAGACAAAGGCATCACCACCTATGCGGCACATCTGGAAGGAAAGCATTCCTATGACGAAGAGAACCTGACGAATCCGTGTGCATTTCTGATCGGGAATGAGGGAAATGGACTGAGACGAGAGATTGCAGATATGGCAGACTGCTATATCAAAATCCCGATGCTTGGTCAGGTAGAGTCGTTGAATGCCGCAATTGCCTCTTCTGTGCTGATGTTCGAGGCTGCAAGACAGAGAAGGAAGGCAGATTAATCTCCTGAAACCACTTTTATACAGAATATATATCTGTATATTACATAAAATGAGATACAATCCACTCATTTTGCACAAGAAAATTGCTTTCTTTATCAGAGTATAGTAATATAATGAACAAGAAATAATATATACGGAAAAGAGAGGACGGCTTATGAAAGTGATCTATTGGCTGGCGATATTTATTGTACTGCTGATCATTGAAATTGCGACGATGGGACTTACCACCATCTGGTTTGCCGGAGGTGCGCTGATTGCATTCTGTGCGGGGCTTGTCGGCTTTGGACTGGGCGTTCAGGTTGGTACATTTATCGTAGTTTCGCTCCTGCTTCTGCTTCTGACGAGACCACTTGCGGTGAAGTACTTTAATCAGGAGAGACAGAAAACGAATGCAGAAAGCCTGATCGGCCAGCAGGCACTGGTGACAGAAGACATCGATACGATAAAGGCCAAAGGGCAGGTAGAGATCCGGGGCCAGATCTGGTCGGCGAAGACGGATGAGCCGGACGGAACAATCCCGAAGAACACAGTCGTTGTAGTAAATGGTATCCAGGGCGTGAAGCTGATCGTGAGGACCAGAGAGGAGTAAAGTATGATTTTAGGATTAATTTTATTAGTAATCATTATCTGCGTGGTGATTTCCTGTGTGAAGGTAGTCAGACAGGCGCAGGCACTTGTAATCGAAAGACTGGGTGCGTACCAAGCAACTTGGGGAACCGGACTTCATTTTAAGATCCCGATCCTTGACCGCGTGGCAAGAAGAGTGGATCTGAAAGAGCAGGTAGTAGATTTTGCACCACAGCCGGTTATCACAAAAGATAACGTAACAATGAGAATTGACACCGTTGTATTTTATCAGATCACAGATCCGAAGATGTTCTGCTATGGTGTGGCAAATCCGATCATGGCGATTGAGAACCTGACAGCTACCACACTTCGTAACATCATCGGAGATCTGGAATTAGATCAGACACTGACATCCAGAGAGACAATCAATACGAAGATGAGAGCGTCTCTTGATGTGGCGACAGACCCTTGGGGAATCAAGGTCAACCGTGTAGAACTTAAGAACATTATCCCGCCGGCAGCCATCCAGGATGCAATGGAGAAGCAGATGAAAGCAGAGCGAGAACGCCGTGAAGCTATCTTACGTGCCGAAGGTGAGAAGAAGTCTACAATTCTTGTGGCAGAAGGTCACAAAGAGTCTGCAATTCTGGACGCCGAAGCTGAGAAGCAGGCAGCCATCCTGAAAGCCGAAGCCCAGAAGGAAGCAACGATCCGTGAGGCTGAAGGTAAGGCAGAAGCTATCATGAAAGTACAGCAGGCGAATGCCGATGGTATCCGTTTCCTGAAAGAAGCAGGCGCAGACGAGGCTGTTCTTACAATGAAGAGCCTGGAAGCATTTGCAAAAGCTGCAGATGGAAAGGCAACCAAGATTATCATCCCGTCAGAGATCCAGAGCATTGCAGGCCTGGTAAAATCTGTAACTGAGATCGGTGCGGATGACAAGAAAGAAAATAAGTAAGACAAAGACGAAAGATGACAGAAATATAAAGTGAGGTACAAAGCAATGGATTTAAAAGGAAGAAATTTCCTGACACTGAAAGATTTTACACCGGAAGAGATCACATATCTGCTTGATCTTTCCGCAGAATTGAAAGAAAAGAAGAAAAAAGGAATCCCGGTTGATAAATACAGAGGAATGAATGTGGCGCTGATCTTTGAAAAGACCAGCACCAGAACACGCTGCTCATTCGAAGTAGCTGCGCATGATATGGGTATGGGAACGACTTACCTGGATCCGTCCGGATCACAGATCGGTAAGAAAGAAAGTATCGAAGATACGGCAAGAGTTCTCGGAAGAATGTTCGATGGAATCGAGTACCGTGGATTCGGTCAGGAGATCGTAGAAGAACTGGCGAAATATGCAGGCGTTCCGGTATGGAACGGACTGACGAATGAGTATCATCCGACACAGATGCTGGCAGATATGCTGACGATCCGTGAACATTTCGGGCATCTGAAAGGCATCAAACTGGTATACATGGGTGATGCGAGATACAACATGGGTAATTCCCTGATGATCGCATGCGCCAAATTAGGTATGCATTTCGTGGCTTGTACATCTAAGAACTATTTCCCGAATGAGGAACTGGTAGAGACTTGCAAGGGATATGCAAAAGAGACAGGAGCAACGATCACACTGACAGAAGATATCGAAAGCGGAACCAAAGATGCAGACGTTATCTGCACGGATGTATGGGTATCCATGGGTGAGCCGGACGAAGTATGGGAAGAGCGTATCCGTGAACTGTCTCCATACAAGGTAACAAAGAAAGTAATGGAAAATGCAGGAGAACAGGCAATCTTCTTACACTGTCTGCCGGCATTCCACGATCTGAAGACAAAGATCGGTAAACAGATCCATGACAAATTCGGTCTGGACGATATGGAAGTTACAGATGAAGTATTCGAGTCTCCACAGTCAAAAGTATTTGACGAGGCAGAGAACCGTATGCATACGATCAAGGCTGTCATGGTGGCAACACTTGGTGAAAGAGAGTAGGCAAGATCAGGCAGATTATGAAATCAGAAATATTACGTTTGTTAAAAGAAAGCGATACATATATTTCCGGACAGCAGCTGTGCGAACAGTTCCAGGTATCCAGAACGGCCATCTGGAAAGTGATCGACCAGCTTAAAAAAGAAGGTTATGAGATAGAGGCGGTGCGCAACAAAGGCTACCGCCTTATCGACAGTCCGGATGTCATGTCAAAGGCAGAGATTGAAAGTCTTGTAGACACAAAATGGGCAGGAAAAAATGTCGTATATTACGATGAAATTGACTCGACCAATAACCGCGCCAAAGAAGCCGGAGATAACGGGGCTGCTCACGGTACGTTATTCGTGGCAGATATGCAGGTGGCAGGAAAAGGCCGCAGAGGCCGTGTCTGGAAATCACCGTCCGGAAGCAGTATCTATATGACGATCCTGTTGTATCCGGATATTCCGCCGGTAAAGGCACCACAGCTTACGTTACTTATGGCGATTGCTGTGGCAGAAGGTATCCAGGAAATGACCGGACTTGAGACGAAGATTAAGTGGCCGAATGATATCGTTGTGAACGGCCGGAAGATCTGTGGTATCCTGACGGAAATGAGTACGGAGATCGACTATATCAATCATGTCGTGATCGGTGCCGGGATCAATGTGAATCAGGATACATTTCCGGATGATATTAAAGCAACGGCATCCTCACTTAAGCTGGAACTTGGAAAGAGTGTAAAGCGTTCCGAGCTGATCGCAGCAGTGATGAAGAGTTTTGAAAAATGCTATGAGATCTTCATTGAGACGGAAGATCTGTCGGGCTTACAGGAACTTTATAATTCCATGCTGGTGAACCGGGATCAGGAGGTCAAGGTCCTGGAACCAGGAAATGAATATAAAGCACACGCCATCGGCATCAATCAGACTGGAGAACTGATTGTAAGAACGCCGGATGGGGAAGAAAAAGAAATCTATGCCGGAGAGGTATCAGTTAGAGGTGTTTATGGGTATGTATGATGAAAAAGTGGTGCTTTGCGGCGCCAATTCATATGAAGAAAAATATTATCTGAATCCGGATTTTGAACAGCTCCCGGATGATGTAAAGAATGAACTGAAGATCATGTGCGTATTGTATGTACATGATGTGGGAGGAATCCTGACGCTGGTATTCGAAGAGAACGGGGAATTATGTTTTGAAGTAACCTCCGATGATTTTGACCCGATGTTCGATGACATCGGAAGCCAGCTTAAGATCAAGCAGCTGCAGAGAGACAAGCAGGATCTTCTGCAGGCATTGCAGTTATATTATAAAGTATTCTTCCTGGGTGAAGAGATAAACAGCGAAGAGTAACTATAAGGCAACAGACAAAACAGGAGGAGAAAGATGCTTCTTGTAATCGATGTAGGAAATACGAACATTACACTCGGAGTGTTTGACAAAGACGAATTATTTGGCACATTCCGTATGAAGACAAAGCAGCCGAGAACATCGGATGAATATGGAATTACTTTACAGGAACTGGTAGAAAGACACGGGATCGAAAGCTCGAAGATCAATGCAGTGATCCTTGCATCCGTAGTGCCGGATGTGATGCATTCACTCGGCAGTGCGATCATCAAATATTTCGGCGTAAAGCCGGTGGTTGTATCTGCAGGAATTAAGACGGGAATCCGTATCGTCACGGAGAACCCGAGACAGGTCGGCCCGGACCGTATCGTAGATGCAGTCGGTGCTTACACCTTATATGGTGGACCGGCGATCGTGGTAGACTTCGGAACGGCAACGACATTTGATGTGATCGGCCCGGACGGAACATTTGAGGCAGGTGTGATTGCACCGGGAATCCGCACTTCGGCACAGTCTCTCTGGGGAGAGGCAGATATGCTTCCGGCAATCGAGATCCGCAAGCCGAATTCCATTCTCGCAAAAGAGACGATCACGGCAATGCAGGCAGGTCTTGTATATGGTCAGATCGGTCAGACTGAATATATCATTAAGCGTATGAAAGAAGAATCCGGCTACCCGGATGCAAAGGTTATTGCAACCGGCGGACTTGGCAAGATGATTGCGAATGAAACAGACATGATCGATGTGTATGATTCACAGCTTACGTTAAAAGGACTTCGGTTCATTTACGAAAAGAATAAAAAAAGTAAATAATCTACGGTGTTGATAATGTAGACTTTTAGAGAAATGTGCAGCACTATATATCAAGATGGTTCCGCCAGTGTAAGAGTGGGGCTATCTTAGCTGATATATAGTGCTGTGTGTTTCTTGCAGGAAATGAAGTATAATTGTGAGAAGAATGATAAGTATCCTGGAATAATTGAAAATAGAAGATGTTAGTAAATTGTTCAGGGATAACCAGGACAGAAGATAATAGTAATTAAAATTAATTAACAGGAGTAGAAAGATGAAAATCGGGAATGTTAATCTGGCAAATCCATATATTCTTGCGCCGATGGCGGGAGTAACGGATCTGCCGTTCAGACTGCTCTGTAAAGAGCAGGGAGCCGGACTTTTGTGCATGGAGATGATCAGCGCGAAAGCCCTGCAGTATAAAAATAAAAATACCAAAGCATTACTTGCGATACATCCGGAAGAGTATCCGGTGTCGTTACAGCTCTTTGGTTCCGATCCAAAGATCATGAGCGAGATGGCGAAAATGATCGAAGAGCTGCCGTTCCAGATCCTGGACATCAATATGGGATGTCCGGTTCCGAAGGTAGTACGGAACGGCGAAGGTTCTGCACTTATGAAGAATCCGAAGCTGGTACATGAGATCGTATCGGCAGTGTCGAAAGCAATCGAAAAGCCGGTAACGGTGAAGATCCGGAAAGGATTTGACGATGATCATATCAACGCTGTAGAGATCGCAAAGATCATTGAAGATGCAGGCGGTGCAGCAGTTGCCGTGCACGGACGGACAAGAGAACAGTATTATTCCGGTAAAGCAGACTGGGATATCATCCGTCAGGTCAAAGAAGCCGTATCCATTCCGGTGATTGGAAATGGTGATGTGACTTCAGGAGAAAAGGCACTTCAGATGAGAAGAGAAACAGGCTGTGACGGCGTGATGATCGGAAGAGGTGCACAGGGCAATCCATGGATCTTCCATGAACTTCAGGAATATGAAAGAATCGGTGTTGTTCCTCCGAGACCGACTCCGGAGAAAATCAAAGAGACAATGCTCAGACATGCAAGACTACAGATTGAATTCAAGGGAGACTTTATCGGGATCAGGGAAATGCGTAAGCATGTTGCCTGGTACACAAAGGGAATGAAAGGTTCTGCAAAACTCAGGGATGCGATCAACCAGGTGGAATCTTATGAAGAGCTGGTGGAACTTCTGGACAAGGCGATTGTATAAACAGAGAATCTGAATAATAGATACCGTCGGAAAATGAAAAGAACAGGCGTAAAATAGGGATATACAAGAGACAAAAACATTGACATAAAACACGCATTTATGTATAATAATGAAATTGTGAAAGTATCTTTATTCTATGACAGATTAAATATTCAGATAGATGATTCAGGCATAAAAATGTCAGAGTAATATGGAAGAGAAAAAGGAGCAGGAGACAGATGGAAGCAAAGAAAAAATTACTTACTTATGCTGGTTTAAAAGCACTGGAAGACGAACTTGAAAACCTCAAGGTTGTAAAACGTAGAGAGATCGCACAGAAGATCAAAGAAGCAAGAGAACAGGGAGACTTATCAGAGAACGCTGAGTACGATGCAGCAAAAGACGAGCAGAGAGACATCGAGGCACGTATCGAAGAACTGGAAGCAATTCTTAAGAATGCAGAAGTTGTAGTAGAAGATGAAGTTGATTTCGATAAGATCAACATCGGATGTACTGTAAAAGTATTCGACATCACATTTGACGAAGAGATGGAATTCAAACTGGTCGGCTCTACAGAGGCGAACAGTCTGGAAGGAAAGATCTCTAACGAATCACCGGTTGGTCAGGCTCTGATGGGCAAACAGATCGGAGATGTCGTAACAGTAGAGACACAGGCTGGAGTAATGGAGTACAAAGTACTGGACATCAGCCGTTCATTATAAGAGACAGGCAGATACCCGTCGAAGAATAACCAGGACACAAGACTCAGGCCTCTCTTACACGGGAGGTCTGAATTCAGATAAGGAAGGAGAATAAAAAAGTGGCTAAGCAGCAGAACAACGGACAGGAACAGGACGTGAACCAGTTAAGAAAGGTTCGCCGTGATAAATTAGCAGAACTGCAGCAGAATGGAAAAGATCCGTTCAAGATCACAAAATTCGATCAGACACATCACTCACTGGAAGTGAAGAGTCTGTATGAAGCACATGAGGCAGAACTTTTAAAAGATCATCAGACACCAGATGTAGAAGGTATGGATGAAGAGCAGGCAAAAGAGGTTCTGAAGAAAGATTATGAAGAGAGAAGAAGCATCATGGATGCCAATCCAATCCATGTAGCAATCGCAGGACGTATGATGTTCAAGAGAGTTATGGGTAAAGCTTCTTTCTGTAACATTCAGGATCTTCAGGGAAGCATCCAGGTATATGTTGCAAGAGATGCGATCGGAACAGAATCTTACACAGATTTCAAACGTTCTGACATCGGTGACATTTTCGGATTAGAGGGATTTGCATTCAGAACAAGAACCGGAGAGATCTCTATCCATGCAGAGAAGATGACACTTCTTTCCAAGAGCTTACAGATTCTTCCGGAGAAGTTCCACGGATTAACAGATACAGATACACGCTACCGTCAGAGATATGTAGACCTGATTATGAATCCAGAGTCAAAAGAGACATTTATCAAACGTTCTAAGATCCTCAAAGAGATCCGTAACTTCTTAGACGGACGTGGATTCATGGAAGTAGAGACTCCAATGCTGGTAAGCAACGCAGGTGGAGCAGCTGCAAGACCATTTGAGACACATTACAATGCACTGAACGAAGATGTAAAACTTCGTATTTCTCTGGAATTATATCTGAAGAGACTGATCGTCGGAGGACTGGAAAGAGTATACGAGATCGGACGAGTATTCCGTAACGAAGGTGTAGACACACGTCACAACCCGGAATTTACACTGATGGAATTATACCAGGCATATACAGATTATGAAGGAATGATGGAACTGACAGAGAGTATGTTCCGTTACCTTGCAGAAAAAGTATGCGGAAGTGCAGTGATCAGCTACAACGGAACAGTCATCGATATGGCAAAACCATTCGAAAGAATTTCCATGATCGATGCTGTTAAGAAATACGCAGGTGTTGACTTCTCAGAAGTTAAGACAGACGAAGAAGCAAAAGCATTAGCAGACGAGCATCACGTAGAATACGAAGAGCGCCACAAGAAGGGTGATATCCTGAACCTGTTCTTTGATGAGTTCTGTGAAGAGAAGATGATCCAGCCTACATTCGTAACAGATCATCCGATCGAGATCTCACCACTGACAAAGAAGAATCCGGAAGATCCGAACTATGTAGAGCGTTTTGAGTTATATGTATACGGTCGTGAGATGTGTAATGCATATTCAGAGTTAAATGACCCAATCGACCAGAGAGAACGTTTCGCAGCACAGGAAGAAGCATTTGCTGCAGGTGATGAAGAAGCCAACCACACAGATGAAGACTTCCTGAACGCACTGGAGATCGGTATGCCGCCAACAGGTGGAATCGGATACGGAATCGACAGACTGGTAATGTTACTGACAGATGCACAGGCTATTCGTGATGTATTATTATTCCCGACAATGAAGACATTAGAGAAATAAAACACTCAGAAACCCAGTGTTTTAGCGGCTTTTGAGGTATGAAACGACTGAAAAACCTACACCAATACACCAATTTTACACCAATTGATGCAGGAAGTTGTGCAGACGAGAAAAAATCGCATAATTTGTACAATGAGTGGGCAATTCCAATCGGGATTGCCCATTTTTAAAACAAACAGAAATACAAATCAGAATTTGTACAGTTTGCAAATTCAAATTTCACTCTACGGAGCATAGAAACTGCATAAATTCACCATATTCTACGCCGCGTGGGTGTGATTGATAATCAAATTATAGGATAATCAAACCAGAAAGGAGAAAAACGGATGGATCAAATCAAGATTGGTAAATTTATTGCTGATGAAAGAAAACGAAAAGGATATACACAAAAACAGCTTTCAGAAAAATTAGAAATCAGTGATAAAACAATTTCAAAATGGGAGAGAGGAAATGGTTTTCCGGAAGTATCATTGCTGTTGCCATTATGTAATGAACTAGAGATAACAGTTAATGAACTACTATCTGGTGAAAGAGTATCGGAAGAAGATTATCTGAAGAAAGCGGAGGAAAATATGGTGAATTTAGTTAGAGAAGCTCAAGAAAGTAAAAAGAAAATTGTCTTATCAACAATGGTGGCAGGACTTACAATTATAGCGGCAGTTCCATTATTTATATTGTCGGGAATGCTGGAGATGGAGAACTGGATTAGAGTTCTTCTTATAGGGATAGGTCTTGTTGTGATAGTTGGAGGAATTGCAATTGCCTGTGTCCTTGATAGAGAAGCAGGAGCCTTTGAGTGTCCCGAATGTAATAATAGATTTGTTCCGGATATGAAGTCATATATTATGGGATCTCATACAATTACAAAGCGAAAATTAGTATGTCCGTATTGCGGTGCACATAAATATTGTAAGAAGGTTCTTACAAAGTAAAACTGAAATTTTATCTATGCAAAGAGCTCGATAAATTCCAATTTGCCGACTTGCCCTTTGAGAGAGGAGAAATCCTTTTCTCAAAGGGCTTTTTCTGTTTATACGGGGATTCGCAAACTACAAGATAAAGCCAAATCTTCATATACTCTAAGCACAAGGAGGTTGAGGTTTGGCTATGAACAACAGTTTAG
>CAVBHX010000065.1:0-18050 GCA_963595255.1 bacterium | reverse complement strand
TGTGTTTGTCAACTGTTATTTTATTCTTTTTTCAGGAGCAATTCCTGAAGATTTCCGATTACCGTCTGGCATTACCTGCCATTCTCTAATCAGTTAGTGTCGTCTTCTGCATCGACTTCGTTGTCTTCCGACCTTGTCTCTCGCGACGACTCAGTTAATATATCATAGTAGTCGAACTTTGTCAATAAGTTTTTCTAAACTTTTTTATTCATACTGCTTATATATCAACCAAACGGAGAAAGAGGGATTTGAACCCTCGCGCCGCTATTAACGACCTACTCCCTTTCCAGGGGAGCCCCTTCGGCCAGCTTGGGTATTTCTCCAAACAAAAACTGCTCGATTGTTTTATACATAAACCGTTGTTATGCATATTACTTTCTCAACATATCTTTCCTGCATACACAGAATTGCTATCAGCAACTTTTCCTGCATACTATGGCATATAAAAAACTACCAGGATAAACTTGGTAGTTTTTATAAAGCGGAGAGGGTGGGATTCGAACCCACGCGCCCTCTCGGACAAACGGTTTTCAAGACCGCCTCGTTATGACCACTTCGATACCTCTCCATCTATTTACTTGTCTGCCGCTTCCGTATCACCTCAGCGACAAGATGTATTCTATCACAGCTTTTCAGTGTCGTCAACACCTTTTTCAAACTTTTTTTATTTTTTTGTATTTTTCTTATTTTCCTGTATTTTTCATCTATAAATACACTTATTTTTCATTATTTATACATAGAACCTGCCATCGGCAGCTTCTATTGCATATTTTGATATCCACAGAACCCACCATCGGCAAATTCTTCCAAATGCATGGCAATTCACAAATCCCGGCACAGGATTATTGATGTTCAATAAATCCCTTCGCCGTTTCCAGATCTTCCGGTGTCGTAATCTTAATATTACAATAAGAGCCCTCGAATAATTTCACAGGAATCTGCATCTCCTGTTCTACTACCATGGCATCATCAGTTACATTTTCCCTGTCATGCTGCATCAGCTTCTCATATGCCTGTGTAATAAGTTCCGTTTCAAATACCTGTGGGGTCTGTACGATCCACACATATTTACGTGCAGGCGTAGTAACCGCAAACTGATCTTCATCTACGATCTTTACCGTATCCTTGCTCGGCATACCGGCAACGCATGCGCGGTTTTCTTCTACGCATGTATAAGCCCTCTTTATAATTTCTTCGTCTACGAACGGTCTGGCGCCGTCATGGATATAGACATATCCTTCTTTCGCTTCTTCTCCCGCCATACCGTCACGGACAGCCTTCAATCCATTCCAGACAGAGTCATAGCGTTCTTTACCGCCCGAAACTACTGCGCGCACTTTTCCAAAATGATATTTATTTACAATTTCTTCTGTCACATAGTCTTCCTGCCCGGCTCCGGCTACCATGATCACATCATCAATAATTTCTGACTTTTCAAATGCTTCCAGACAGTAACAGATGATGGGTTTCCCACACAGCTCGATATACTGTTTCTGGATAGATGTTCCCATTCTTTTCCCCTGTCCTGCCGAAAGTACGATTGCCACGCATCTCTTTTTCATTTGCTTTTTCCCGCCTTAATTTTGCCTTTTTTCCTTTTTTAACGCTCGCCAAGCTTCAGATTCGGAACTGCATTCAGATCCCATCCGCTTCTGGTTCCATTCATATATTCATAATAAGCAGCCACACCAATCATAGCCGCATTATCGGTACAGAAAATCGGAGACGGATAATAGAATTTCACGCCTCGTTTTTCACATGCTTCTTTCATTGCCGCACGAAGAGCACTGTTCGATGCTACACCGCCTGCGATGGCGAATTTGTCTACTTTATATTCTTCTACTGCATGCATAGCTTTAGCAACCAGTACATCGGTGACTGCTTTCTGGAAAGAAGCCGCGATATCTGCCTGGTTGTATTCTTCGCCCTTCATCTTGCATCCGTTAATATAATTCAGAACGGCGGATTTTAATCCACTGAAGCTGAAGTCATATGGTGCGTCTTCTACATTTGCACGTGGAAATGCAATGGCATCCGGATTGCCTTCTTTTGCAACTTTATCAATCTTCGGTCCTCCCGGATAGCCAAGTCCGATTGCACGGGCCACCTTGTCAAACGCTTCTCCTGCCGCATCATCTCTGGTTCTTCCGATGATATCGAATTTTCCATAATCCTTCACACGAACCAGATGGGTATGTCCTCCGGATACTACCAGTGAGAAAAATGGTGGTTCTAACTCTTTATGTTCAATAAAATTGGCTGCAATATGCCCTTCGATATGATGTACTCCGACCAGCGGTTTACCTGCTGCATATGCGATTGCCTTTGCTTCTGCCACGCCTACGAGGAGTGCACCTACCAGTCCCGGTCCGTAAGTTACACCGATTGCGTCGATATCGTCCAGTGTTACCTCTGCCTCTTTCAACGCTTCTTCAATGACCTGATTAATCTTTTCTATATGTTTTCTGGATGCAATCTCCGGCACAACACCTCCATACAATGTATGCAGGGCAATCTGTGAAGAAATGACATTGGACAGTACTTCTCTTCCATTCTTTACAACTGCCGCTGCTGTCTCATCACAGGAGCTTTCGATTGCCAGTATTAATACATCTTTTGTCTCGCTCATATTTTCCCTCCTAATCTTCAAATACCAGTTCTACCGAGCGCTTATCTTTTGCTGCGATTGAATTCGGGAATATTGCCTTGACATCGTCCATATATTCCTCCGGTTTTGTCAGTGACGGGCTATAATGTGTCAGCCACATTTCTTTTACTTCTGCTTCTTTTGCAAGCTGTGCTGCTTCATAGAATGTCATATGCTTATATTCTTTGGCTTTCTTCTGCTTATCCTTTTCGCCGTACATTCCTTCACAGATGAAGAGATCGGAATGCTTTGCATTCTGCTTAATAGATTCCGTCGGTCTCGTGTCTGTGGTATACGTAAGCTTGATTCCCTTTCTTGCCGGCCCGAGTACCATATCCGGTGTATATACGTGCCTCTTAGTCTCTATTGTTTCACCTTTTTGCAAAAGTCCCCAGTATTCCTGTGGGATATTTGACGCTTTCGCCCTTTCCACATCGAATTTTCCTGCACGGTCGATCTCCATTGTATAACCATAACAGGTTACGTTGTGATTCACACGAAATGCTTTTAACCGGTAGCCATTCAATTCAAATGTCTGCTCGGTTTCCGTAATTTCCATATATTTAATCTGGAACGGCAGCTCCGGTGCGATCACGCGCAGGGCATTTACTACCCGTTCCAGCCCTTTTGGCCCGATTAATGTAAGCGGTTTGGTACGGTCTGCATTTCCCATTGTAAGAAGCAGGCCCGGAAGTCCGCTGATATGATCCCCGTGATAATGCGTAAAGCAGATCACGTCGATTGGTTTAAAACTCCAGCCTTTTTCTTTGATCGCAATCTGCGTTCCCTCTCCGCAGTCGATCAACAGGCTGCTTCCATTATAGCGCACCATCAGGGATGTAAGCCACCTGTATGGCAATGGCATCATCCCTCCGGTTCCTAACAAACATACATCTAACATAATTTTCCTCTATTCTTCTTCCAGTTTAATCTTAAAACTGCCCGTCAGTTCATCATAACAGGCTTCACAAAGGTCAAAATGATCCATCCGGTTATCTTTGTCAGAAAAATATCCCCATCGCTTGTCCACTGTCAGCACATCTTCTTGGGGAACCCCTTCTATCACCGGGATCACTCTGCCGCATTTATTACATACGATACTTGTAACTTCTTTTACTTTTCTTGTCTGTTCTTCAAACTGGCGCATACCGTTCCTCCTGTAATTCCGGCACCGTTTTTGCCGGTGCTGTTCTGCTGTTACATTGTTCTCTTTTCATTACTCTCTATCTTTTTGTTCTCTCGGTTACGCCTATATTATAGCTTTCCATCTGTATGCTGACCAGTGGAAAGTGCTGTAAGAATTACCATTGTTTCCTATAGATTTTTTGACATCAAAATGGCATTTTCCTGTGGATTCTCGTAATAGTTTTTACGGATTCCATCTTCTGTGAATCCACATTTCTCATAAAATCTTCTGGCGGCTTCGTTGCCTTCTCTTACTTCCAGCATGATTCTTGTTATCTGCTGTTCTGCGCAGAATGCCAGAAGTTCCCGGAATATATGTCCGGCAGCCCCTTGTCTGCGCACAGAAGGTGCTGTTGCGATTCTTGCAATCTCGCCTTCATCTAATACGTAGTAGAAAATGAGATAGCCTTCGGTTTTTCCTTCTGTCTTTGCTGCAAATATCACTGCATTCTTCTGATTCCATGTCTCTTCCAGACTTTTCAGGCTCCATGCATCGGAGAATATTTCACTTTCCAACGCGGCAATATCCGGAAGATCCGACAGTTCTGCCTTACATATCTTTTCTAACATGCCTCAATGTCTCTGATCAGTTCTTCCACCACTTCCGGCTTTGTTGCCCAGCTTGTACAGAATCTGACCGCACTTTCTGCATCCGATACCTTCTCCCAGAATTCAAACACATATTTTTCTTTTAATTTTTCAATATGGCTGTCCGGCAGGATCGGGAACTGCTGATTCGTATAGGAATCGTAACGCAGGCCATATCCTTTTTCCTGAAATGCCTTCTTAAGCTTCATTGCCAGTTCATCCGCATGTGCAGATATCTTAAAATAAAGGTCATCTGTAAACAGTGTATCAAACTGGACACCAAGAAGACGGCCCTTTGCCAGCATTCCGCCATTCTGCTTGATCATGTAGCGGAAATCCTTCTTTAACGCCTCATTCGTGATCACAACAGCTTCACCAAATAATGCTCCTACCTTGGTTCCACCGATATAGAATACGTCTGTATATTTTGCAAGATCTGTAAGTGTAATATCATTGGTCTCTGCCATCAGTCCATATCCAAGACGTGCTCCATCAAGGAAGAGTAACATGTCATATTTCTTGCACACTTCATACAGATCCATTAATTCTTTCTTTGTATACAGTGTTCCATTCTCTGTAGGGTGGGAAATATATACCATTCCCGGCTGCACCATATGCTCCTGACTTCCATCTGTAAAATGAGCATGACACATTTCGTCTACCTGTGCGGCACTGATCTTTCCGTCTTCACTTGGAAGCGGCAGTACTTTATGTCCGGTTGCTTCAATTGCTCCGGTCTCATGCACATTAATGTGTCCGCTTACTGCTGCAACTGCACCCTGATAAGGACGGAGTGCCGCACTGATCACAGTTGTATTGGTCTGTGTTCCGCCTACCAGGAAATGCACATCTGCATCCTGACATTCACACAGATCCTTAATCTTCTGTCTTGCACTGTCGCAGTATGGATCCAGTCCATATCCGTCGGTCTGTTCCATATTTGTCTCTACCATCCGCTGCATAATTGCAGGATGGGCACCTTCTGTATAATCACACTGAAATCTATACATTTCCCAGTCTCTCCTTCCGTTCTCTTTCTGCCTGAGACACACGGAGATAATCCGGTTCATGCTCCATTGCAGTTTCGATCTTTCCTTCTTTATAATACTGCATTCCCAGTGTTCCTACAGATGCAGCTCTCTGCCGGTTCATATTTGCCGGCGCAAATGTAACAGCTTCTCCCGGCAGGATCTCTTCTGTGATCTTTGTCTTATGCACAGGAACCCCGTCGCCAAGGAAGGTTACTCTTCTTCCTTCTTTTAAATATTTTTTCAGCTTTTCTCCCAATTCTTCTATTGGAACTGCCATCTGGTCTTCCAGTATGTGAAGCTTCTGTCCGTCAAATTCATAGATTCCCGCATACACCTGCCCGCGTCTTGCATCCATGATCGGACATACAACATCTGCGATTCCGCACAGATTGTAAGCAAGTCCCTCCAATGTCGGAATATGGATCAGCGGTTTCTCAAGCGCAAGTCCAAGTCCCTTGGCCGTTGCGGAACCGATACGAAGTCCTGTAAATGATCCCGGCCCTCCGGCTACCGCTATCGCATCTACGGTATGCAGATCCCATTCTGTCATCTTCACGATCTCGTCCAGCATCGGAAGTAATGTCTGTGAATGTGTCTTCTTATAATTGACTGTATATTCGGCAATGACCTGGTCATCCACTGCCCCGTCTTCTACTACAGCTACACTGGCGACCAGTCCAGAGCTGTCTAATGCTAATATTCGCATATTGTAATCCTCCGGTAATCGAATCCTTTTTCCAGATCCTTTTCTATCTTAATCTCTGTGTAATGCTCCGGTAATATCTCTTCGATCAGATTGGCCCACTCGATCAGGCTGACGCCCTCTCCGTAAATGTAATCTTCATAGCCAATCTCATCCATCTCTTCCACATCACCGATTCGGTACACATCAAAATGATAAAAGGGAAGTCTTCCTTCATCATAGATCTGCACAATGGTAAATGTAGGACTGCTGACCGGTTCATCTATCCCCAGTCCTTTGGCAAGACCTTTGGTAAATATTGTCTTCCCGACACCCAGATCTCCCACCAATGTATACACCTGTCCTGCACAGGCTTTTTCACCCAGGCTAAATCCCAGATCCCAAGTCTCTTTCTCACTGTTTGTCTCTATTATCATAAACTCTCCCTTTCCATTTTTTTGAAATCGTTACTGTATTATACAGAATTTTCAGTTCAGAAAATTCCTACCTGTGAACAGTAACGTGAAATCACTGTATTCAGTATCTTTAAGTATAACACATCTTTTTTTCTTCTGCTACTCATGATATACTTTCTGATAACAGCTTAAATATATTAATTTTTATCAATAATGGAGGAATCTGTATGAAATTCACATTTTATCACAATAACATTAACGTTGCTGATCTTGACAAGTCTATCGAATTCTACAAGAAAGCACTTGGACTTAAGATTACAAAAGAGACAGAAGCTGCCGACGGAAGCTTCAAGCTGGTATTCATGGGTGATGATACCACCCCGCATAAGTTAGAGCTCACATGGCTGCGCGATATGGACAGACCTTACGATCTCGGAGACAATGAGATTCATCTGGCAATGCAGACAGATGATATGGACGCGGCACTGGCATTCCATAAAGAGATGAATTGCGTCTGTTTTGAGAATCCGGAGATGGGTATTTATTTTATTAATGATCCGGATGGGTATTGGGTGGAGATTTGTCCGGCGGAGTAAGTTTTCTATTTAGTTCATCATCGTGGCCTCTCGGTCCTTTAGAAAGCGTTGGTATTCTGTTTTTGGCTAAGATTCCACGATGAAGAAGTTGTAAGGGCGCCAGAATTTTCTAAAAGCACCCGGAATATGTGCCAAACTCGCCATTCGGCTCAAACAGTGGCACATATTCCGGGTAACGAAAATTCTGGCGCCCTAAGAACTTCTAACATCGCTCCATATACGCCTAAAACAGAATACCAACGCTTTCTAAAGTCGTGACTGGCCAATGATAATGAATTCAATAGAAGGACTGTAACTTCTGTGTGTAGCCGGAAAGTTGTGGTGAAGGCCCTTGGTTTTCTGGCTTTTTTGTTGCCATATGTTCGTAAGAACCTGTTGCTTGCAGGTTATGTTGGTAACGGGTTTTGTAAGCAAACTTTCGGCATCACAACGGTTACGGTTCCTCTGTTTCATTTATTATGGCATGCGAAAACGTGACTGAAAAAAGTATAGCAGGGATTGCTGTGCATATGAAATCATGGTTGGAACATCTAAAGCAAAAAAATCGGCCGTTAGCCGGTCAAAAATCATTTGTCTGAGCGATCAGCGAGTTATGATTTTTGACCGGCTGCTTTTAGGCCGATTTTTTTGCTTTAGATGTTCCCCATGATCGAATCAGCACAGCAATCCCTGCTATACTTTTTTTCAGGCCCGGGGTAAGCCACCATAATAAATGAAACACCCCTACGCATTCATCTTCAATATCGGACTGATCTTCTTATAAACTAGGAACACGATCAAAGACACCAACACACCTTTCAGCAGATTGAACGGTCCGACTGCCAGTATCACGAATGTTTTAAGGTCTGTAATATGCTTATTCACAGCCGTTCCCATTCCAACCAGTCCATCAATCGGCATGCCGAATGCTTTGGCGTATGCCGGAAGTAATACGAATGCATTCAGGAAGCAGCCGACTACTGTCATGAATACGGTTCCGGTTGCCATTCCGATCACGGCTCCGGTTCTGGTGTGTTTCTTACGATAAATCAGTGCTGCAGGCACAACCAGCGAGCATCCGATCAGGAAGTTAGCAAGTTCTCCGACTCCGGCTGTCATGGTTCCATTGATTGCAAAATTCAGTAAGATCTTGATGAATTCTATCGCTGCTCCGGCGAGTGGTCCCATCGCAAAGCTTCCGATCAGAATCGGTACTTCGCTGAAATCAATCTCATAGAAGGACGGGGCGAACGGAAGCGGGATCTCGAACAGCATCAATACTGTTGCGATTGCCGATAACATACCGATCTGTGCCATTGTCCTGATTTTGTTTCTGTTTCTTTCATTTTGTCTTGCCATTACTTCTGTGCTCATCTTTCTTTCTCCTTTAAACTGAATTATTTTCTAAAGGAAGAAACTTCTTACATTGAACCATACGATATTACATACTTTGATATCTGCAGAACCTGCCACTGGCAGCTTCTTTCAAACGCTTAGCAATCAAAAAACCCCGCCACCTGAAAGGTAACGGGGTAATGATATCATTCTGATAATCCTGTAAATATCGTATCATCCTTCTCTCATCCAGACTTTACTGTCGGTTCCGGAATCTCACCAGATCGGCTGACCACTGCGTATATAACATCTGTCCAGATAGCTCTGTCCAGATATTCTCCGAATGATCAGTTCGCGGACTTTACCGCCGGTTGGGAATTGCACCCTGCCCCGAAGAATCTTCTTTCACACGATATTATAATACGGAATGCTGCTCTGCGCAACCATTATTTTGTACTCATCTCGCGGATCAGTTTTCTGATTGGAAGTACGAATGTCGGAGATACGGACAATTCATCGATTCCCATCTTAAGGAATGTCTCTGTCAGAGTCATATCTGCGCCAAGCTCTCCACAGATACCAACCCAGCATCCTGCCTTGTGTCCATTCTCGATCGTCTTCTGGATCATGCGGAGCACTGCCGGATGATGTGCATCGTAAATGTTGTCGAGTTTGCTGTTCTGTCTGTCAATCGCCAGTGTATACTGGGTCAGGTCATTTGTTCCGATACTGAAGAAGTCTACCTCTTCTGCCAGAAGATCACTGATCATCACTGCTGCCGGTGTCTCGATCATGATACCCTGTTCTACTTCACCATACTCGATTCCTTTTTCTGTCAGTTCTGCCTTGATAGACTCTACGATCTTCTTGATCTCTTTTACTTCATCTACAGAGATGATCATCGGGTACATAATTCCGATGTTACCATATGCGCTTGCACGGAGAAGTGCACGAAGCTGTGTACGGAAGATATCTCTTCTGTCCAGACAGATACGGATCGCACGGTATCCCATAGCCGGGTTCTCTTCATGGTCAAGGTTGAAGTAATCTACCTGCTTGTCTGCACCGATATCCAGTGTACGCACGATTACTTTCTTTCCTGCCATATTTTCAGCAACCGTCTTGTATGCCTGGAACTGTGCTTCTTCATCCGGATAGTTATCTGCTTCCAGATATAAGAACTCACTTCTGAACAGACCGATTCCGGCTGCATCATTGGCAAGTACGCTTGCAACGTCTTTTACGCCACCGATATTTGCATATAATTTGATGTGTTTTCCATCTACAGTTACGTCTTCTTTTCCCTTTAATTCCTGAAGAAGTTCTCTCGCTTTGATGTCTTCTTCTTTCTTTTCCTGCATTTTCTTTAAGATATCTTCGTCCGGATCAATGTAGAATGTTCCTGTGTAGCCGTCTACGACTGCCATCTTTCCATTCCATTCTTCTTTGATATCTACTTCGATCAATGCCGGAATGTTCATGGTTCTTGCAAGGATTGCAGTATGTGAGTTTGCAGATCCAAGTCTGGTTACGAATGCAAGAAGTTTCTCTTTGTCCATCTGGACAGTTTCACTCGGTGCAAGGTCTTCTGCCACAACGATCACTGGTTCATCACCGATAGCTCCGCCGCTTTCGTTGCCACTTAAGATATTTACCATACGTTCGGAAATATCTTTTACATCTGCAGCTCTTGCTTTGAAATAATCGTCTTCCATCTCCGCAAACATTTTTGCAAAGTTATCGCCTGTTGTAGCAACGGCAAATTCAGCATTTACCTGCTGTGTCTCGATGATATTTACAACAGAATCGATATAGTCATCATCCTCCAGCATCATCTGGTGTACTTCAAATACAGCTGCGTTTGCCTCGCCGACTTCTTTTAACGCTTTTTCATACAGTCCCTGTAACTGCTCTGCTGCCTTTGCACGTGCATCCTCATATCGTTTGATCTGCTCTGCAGTATCTTCTATTTTCACACGTTTTACAGGTTGTTCTCCCTTCTGGTAGAACAATATCTTTCCAATTGCAATTCCTTTAAATATTGATTTGCCAGTATACGTCTCCATAAATGATACCTCATCCTTCCTTAAATCTTTGTAAATATTCTAACTCACAATGCCTACAAAGTCTAGTTTTTCGTAATTTTGTTTTCAGACTGCATTCATGCACTCTCTTAACCCATATTTCCATTCTTGTTTTGATTTAATTCGTCGTAACGCAGCTTTTCCATTGTAAATCCGCGTCCTCTTACCTCATTGATCTGCGTGATCGTGATAAATGCTTTCGGATCAATCTCCTGAATTGCCTCTTTTACAGAATACAGCTTTCTGCTGTGGATGACACATAACACTCCCTGCTGCTTCTGCTCTCCATAACCGGTCTCAATGTCTACCATTGTTACTCCTGCATCAATATCCGTTAAGACTTTCTGACGGATCTCTCTGTATTTGTCCGAAATTACAAATAACTGGATCTGTGACTTTCCAAGAAGCATCACCCGGTTCAGCACAACCGTACTTAAAAATAAATTCAGAATACCATACAGTATCTGTTCCGAATCTGAAAACAGCATCTGAAGTCCCAGCACCGAAAAATCTACGATATACAAGAATACCGCTACCGGGACATGGAACCATTTATGTAACACAAGTGCCAGTATATCGGTTCCACCGGTAGATGCACCTACTCTTACCACCAGTCCGATACCGATTCCAAGAAGGACCCCTCCATATAATGCCGCAAGCATAGCATTATTCTCTGTCACTTTGTCTATTCCCGGAATGGACTGTACCATCGACAGGAATATCGGATAAATAAAGGAACTGATGATCGTTGTCAATGCAAACTTCTTTCCCAGAAATACTGCACCGAGAACGAACAGCACCGCATTGATTGCCAAAATGATCATCGACAGGTTCACCGGAAAATAATGGCTGATCGTAAGACCGATACCCGTCGCACCTCCCATAATGATCCCATTCGGCACGATAAATGCTGCTACGGCAAATGACAGTACAAGATTACCGACCAGCACACCCAGAATAGTTTTGATTGTTTTTCCCCAACTTTTTTTCATATGTCCCATCCTCTCTCCGTATTTTATTTTGCGATTATACATATAACCCGTTACAGACAGTTATCCCCATATAACTGCCTGTAAACTCATGTTTTCCACATTTTTATATTAATAATGTGGATTTTCTTTCTTCATTTTCCAGATTATGAAATTCCTTTCATCGTAAGCTGGATTCTCTTCTTCTTAAGATCCACGCTCATCACTTTAACATCCACGATATCGCCAACACTTACCACTTCCAGCGGATGCTTGATGAATTTCTTATCCGTGATCTCGGAAATGTGTACCAGTCCGTCCTGGTGCACTCCGATATCTACAAACACACCAAAGTCAATGACATTTCTTACGGTTCCTTTAAGGATCATGCCTTCTTTTAAGTCTTTCATATCTAAGACATCTGTTCTTAAGATCGGTTTCGGCATCTCATCACGCGGGTCACGTCCCGGTTTTTCCAGTTCTTTCACAATATCCCGGAGGGTGATCTCTCCAATCTCCAGTTCTTTTGCAAGTCTTGCATAGTCTTTGATCGTAAGAGAAAGTCCGGTAAGCTTTCCTCCGCTGATGTCTTCCAGTGAAAATCCCTGTTTCTTCAGAAGTTTTTCTGCAGCTTCATAGGACTCCGGATGTACACTGGTTCCGTCTAACGGATTCGTACCGTTCTGTATTCTCATGAATCCGGCACATTGTTCGAACGCCTTTGGTCCAAGCTTTGCAACCTTCAGAAGCTGTTTTCTGTCTGTGAATCTTCCGTTTTCTTCTCTGTATGCCACAATGTTCTTAGCAATCGCACCGGAAATACCTGAAATATAAGAAAGTAACGGTGCGGATGCTGTATTCAGGTCAACTCCGACTTTATTTACACAATCTTCGACAACTCCGGATAAGGCTTCGCTTAATTTCTTCTGGTTCATATCATGCTGATACTGTCCGACACCAATGGATTTCGGATCAATCTTTACAAGCTCTGCCAGCGGATCCTGCAGTCTTCTTGCAATAGACGTCGCACTTCTCTGTCCCACATCAAATTTCGGAAATTCTTCTGATGCGAGCTTACTTGCAGAATACACGGAAGCTCCTGCTTCATTTACGATTACATACTGCACTTTCTGTGGGATCTCTTTTAACAGTTCTACGATGAACTGCTCAGACTCTCTGGATGCAGTACCATTTCCTACGGAGATCAGTGTAATGTTATATTTTGCAATAATCTTCTTCAGCAGGTCTTTGGACGCCTGGATTTTCTTCGGTGTCGTCGGCGCTGTCGGGTAGATCACTGTCGTTCCGATCACTTTACCGGTCGGATCTACAACTGCAAGCTTACATCCGGTACGGAATGCAGGATCCCAGCCAAGTACAGTCTGTCCTACAATCGGAGGCTGCATCAGAAGCTGGTGCAGGTTCTTCTTAAATACGCTGATCGCCCCGTCTTCTGCCTTCTCTGTCAGATCACTCCGGATCTCACGTTCAATGGCCGGTGCAATGAGACGCTTGTAGCTGTCCTCTGCCACCTCTTTTAAGATCGGTGTGGTATGCGGATTCTCACTGTGGATCATCTTCTTTTCCAGATATCTTAAGATGTCGTCCTGCGGTGCCTCAATCTTCACCGTAAGGAACTTTTCTTTTTCTCCACGGTTCAGTGCAAGCACTCTGTGCCCTGCAAGCTTTGTCACCGGCTCTTCAAAATCATAGTACATCTCGTATACGGACTCCGCTTTTTCATCTTTTGCCTGCGAGATTACTTTTCCGTGCTGTACGGTTGCTTTACGGATCCAGCTTCTGTAATCTGCCTCATCGGATACTGATTCGGCGATGATGTCTTTTGCTCCGTCAATTGCTTCTTTTACAGATTTTACTTCTTTCTCCGGATTCACATATTCTTCTGCATACACTTCTATCGGTTTCTCCGCTTTCTGAAGTGTGATAAGTGCTGCAAGCGGTTCCAGTCCCTTCTCTTTTGCAATCATGGCACGTGTCCGGCGTTTCGGTCGGTATGGGCGGTAAAGATCTTCTACCACTACCATCGTCTCTGCTGCCAGGATCTGCTTTTTCAGTTCTTCGGTAAGCTTTCCCTGTTCTTCGATACTTGCCAGAACCTGTTCTTTCTTTTCTTCCAGATTACGCAGGTACATCAGTCTTTCATGCAGTGTCCGCAGTTGCGCATCGTCCAATGTTCCTGTAACTTCTTTTCTATATCTTGCGATAAACGGAATCGTATTGCCTTCATCAATTAATTTTACCGCAGCATCTACCTGCCATCTCTTGACACCAAGTTCTCCGGTAATCACCTGATTAATATCCATATGTTTTGTCTGTCCCTTTCTTGCTGTATTTCGAAGATTTTTCTCTTCTTTATTACGCGGATAATTATAACTGAATTCACTTCCGTATGCAATGCCGCCGGCAATACAGAGTTCACTCTGTTTTCTTGAAAATACATTTTCTCTATGTTATACTGAAACTGCTTGAACTTATTAGAAAATATAAATACTCAAAGGGGCTTTTACTTATGAATCAGGAAACACAGGGACTCTCAAAACAACAAATCAAATCCAGAGAAACACGCGCCAAGATCTTCCAGGCTGCCAAACGCATTCTGCAAAAGCAGGGCTATGAACAACTGTCGATCAAAAATATCTGCGAAGAAGCAGGCGTTTCCAACGGAAGTTTTTATCACCATTTTAAGACGAAAGATGATCTTCTTTCTTATTATATAGAAGAACAGCCAAGTATGGATCCGGATCTTCTTGAACTTCCGTCCAATGCTGCCGAGACAAAAGAAGCAATCATCTCAGTTTATTTAAATTATGTTCACTACTGCGAAGAGCTCGGAGTGGAATTCATGGCCAATTATTATACACCTAAGAATCAGTCCCTGAACCCTTTGATCCGTACAGAAAGACCATACCCGATCGTTACCGTTCATGATTATCTGAAGCGTGTGATCGAATCCGGAATCATTTCCCCGTCGGCAGACCTTGAGGATATTACAACTGACATCCGTATGATCGTAATCGGAAATGTATTCGAATGGTGCTTAAAAAGCGGCGATGCTGATTTTGAAGGCAATATGCGTCGGTCCCTTACTACTTATCTGAACGGATTATTCTAACAGATCATTACAATAGATACTTTATCGAATTTCAAAAACTTACAAAGGATGAATGCGGTATGTACACATTTATTGCCAATCCTAATGCCAGATCCGGCAGAGGGATTCTTCTCTGGAAACAGATTGAGAAGATCTTACAGGAAAAAGAAATTAAATATAAAGTTTTATTTACTAAATACCAGCATCATGCTACCAGACTGGTTCATGATCTTACCTCCGATGGCGCATCCCATACGATCGTTGTACTTGGAGGCGATGGTACTTTGAATGAAGTGATCGACGGAATCGCATATCTCGATAAGGTAACACTCGGATATATTCCGCTTGGATCCGGCAATGATTTTGCCAGAGGCCTTGGTCTTCCAACGGATATTCACGGTGCCCTGGAGCAGATTCTTGCCCCAACGCATTACACCGCCATGAATGTAGGTGTACTTGATTACGAGAATAAGCACCGAAGATTCGCTGTAAGTACCGGAATTGGCTTCGATGCTGCAGTCTGTCATCAGGTGATGGTCACACCGCTTAAGGCTTTCCTCAACCGGCTGAAGCTCGGAAAGCTTACATACCTTGGTGTTGCCCTTCATAAACTGTTCACATTAAAACCAGTCACTATGACGGTCACAACCGAAAATGGTGAGACAAAAACATATGAAAAAGTATATTTCACAGCTGTTATGAATCTGAAATATGAAGGTGGCGGTTTTAACTTCTGTCCTGCTGCCAGTGGTACAGATGACAGGTTAGATATCATTACCGTAGCAGAATTACCGAGACTTAAAGTTCTCTGTCTGCTGCCAACGGCCTTCAAAGGATGGCACACACGTTTCCATGGAATCCATCTTGATACCTGCACAGAAGTAACTGTCATAAGTGATCACCCACTGCCTGTACATACAGACGGCGAGCCCGTCTTTTTACAATCTGAGATCCACGTACATCTGGAAAAAGAAAAGTTACGTATTATTACACCTTGTTAATCATATTGTTCACGGGGAGGTTCTTTTATGCGTTTACTGATTACCGGAATTATTGTATTTCTTATATTATTTTACTTTTATCTGATCTGGCCGAGACTGTCCAGAAAACGACAGATTCGTCCATTTCTTCACACGATGTTCGCCCATCGTGGATATCATTGTATTGAAAAAGGGATTCCCGAAAATTCCATACCTTCTTTCCGTGCCGCTATCTCCCATGGATATGGGATCGAACTGGATGTCCATCTGACAAGCGACGGAAAACTTGTCGTATTCCATGATGACGACCTGTCTCGTATCTGTGGACGACCGGAAACCATTGAATCACTCCCTTTAAAAGAATTACAAAGCTGCCGGTTACAGAATACGAATGAGACTATCCCACTTTTCACCGATGTACTATCCCTGGTGGGCGGCCAGGTTCCGCTTCTGATCGAACTGAAGATTCCAAAGTCTTCTCTTGGCATCTGTGAAAAGACCTGGGAGATTCTTAAGAATTATAACGGACCTTATATGGTACAGTCTTTCAACACACTTGGTATCTGGTGGTTCCGCCGTCATGTACCCCATGTCTTAAGAGGTCAGCTTTCTTCCAACCTGACTGCCGACCATCTTCCGGAGCCATGGATCCTGACCTTTGTTGTAAAGCATCTGCTTGGTAATGTACTCGGACGGCCGGATTTTATTTCGTATAAGCTTGCAGACCTTCCGATGTTTGAAGTCTGGTTTTTAAAGCACATTCTGCATCTTCCGGTTGCAGTGTGGACTCTGCGGACACCTGATGCTTTAAAAAAGGGGAAACGGCATTATGATATGCAGATATTCGAGAAAAAGAACACTTACTATTAACTTTGTAAAAAATGTTAATATTCCATGAACTTTATTGTTGATTCAATTTTTTCATGTTATAATGCGCTTTGAAACGAGATAAGATAATAACAAAGGCTTTGAAAAAGGGGTAGTTCATATGAAAGCCATTGATAAAGCAAAGAGTTTTTTGAAGAAGTACCGTCATGCATGGGTATTATCATACTTTCTGATCTATATGCCATGGTTTGTTTATCTGGAGAAGCGCACGAATGTACGTCATTACATGATACATTCCCCAATCGACAATCATATTCCGTTTATTGAATATTTTATCGTGCCGTATTTATTATGGTTTGTATTCATTGCCGTAACGGTAGCTTATTTCCTTATTAAGGATAAATGGGGATTTTACAGACTATGTGCTTTTTTATTTTCAGGTATGACGATTTTCCTGATCATATGCACGGTTTTCCCAAATGCATTAAATTTGAGACCAACTGTATTTCCACGCGATAATGTATTTACAGATATGGTAAAAGTCCTGTACAGGACAGACACACCGACGAACGTGCTTCCTAGTATCCACGTATTTAATTCCATCGGTGTCAGTATTGCTATTTCATACAGTAATGATCTTAAAAAGCACAGATGGATCCAGATCAGTGCCTATATTCTGGCAGCGCTCATTATCCTGTCCACAATGTTCTTAAAACAGCATTCCGTGACGGACGTGATCGCAGCTGTTACGATGGCATGTATTATTTATCCATTCGTGTATGTTACAGCGGATAAGAAGGCGCCGAAGCTTTCTCAGCAGCCGACGTAACATGAATATAGAAATGACTAGCTATTGGCAATTTTTTGTATATTATGCTATGAAAAGAAAGATGCAGGTAACTGTTATATAACTGACAGTTACCTGCATCTTTTTTATTTCTGTTCGATTTTCTTTAACAGACAACGCTTTTTGAAAAATGCGATGCCGTAACCGAATATCTGATCGTAATCTTCTTCTAATTCTTTCATGTACATGCGGTCTGTGATCTGTTCCAACGCCGTATCACAATCCGCTTCCATTCTGTCCACCGATCGGGACAATTTTGCTTCAAATACCGCAACACGGCCATTCATGGTATCATATACGACTATATCACTACGTCCTTCTCCGTGTTCCCGGTTCGATTCTACCGAATACCCTGCTCCTGTAAATATCCCGGCAAGAAAAGCATGATAAAAGTCCTCTTTATAATCGTGATAACTGATAGTCTTCCGCAGTAACACATTCATTTCCTGTGTTATCTTTTCACCGTTTCCTGCCCATACCGCATCAAAGAGCGCACTTCTGTTCCAGATCTTTGCACTGTCATCGAACCATTTTATAATTGTTGTCTCAAAAATCTCCTGAATTTCTGCATTCGGAATTGTCAGTGCCGCCATATCTTCTCTCACCGGAACCTTCAGATCTCCTTCCCTTACTTTCGTCAGATATCCTGTCAGATATAAGATACTCCAGAGATTGTCCTCCGATGAATGCAGATAATCATACGTGAGATTTTCATCAATTCTGCACAATAACTTTTACATCATGCTTGGAGTTTCCTTTAATTCAGAAATAG
>CAVBHX010000064.1:0-19190 GCA_963595255.1 bacterium | reverse complement strand
AAACAGAAAAATAAATTTCTGGCTAATTTATGCTTGACTTTTCATAGCTGGTCTCCTTTTTTGTTTATACTATCGTTTTTATAAAAGGCCACCATTGCTTTTTTACAACAGTAGCCTTTCTTACCTTCTTACTCTTTCTCTTTATAATGATGCGCATCCTCCAGCATCATATCTTTCACCTTCATCAGACGGATCTGGGTGCTTCGTTCATTCTCATCAAGCTTCATGGTAATATACTTGATATTCTTCTGTGCTTCCGGAATGATCACATGCTCCAGGGCGTTGACACGTCTTCTGGTCTTCTCGATCTCAGCCGCCATAAGCTGGCAGGCTTTTTCTGTCTCTGCAAGCTTCAGCATATCCGGCAGGATATCTGCCAGGGACTTCACGGCTCCGTCCAGATCACTCGATGTAAATGCAAATCCATAGGAATAGATGTCATTCGCATCGGCGGTTCTTGTCTTCGTCTCGAATACGGGAATATCTACACTCATGACATTCTTCTGTCCGACTTCCAGATCTACTTCCTGCTTCGGTGCCATCAGTGCCGTGTTCAGGGTTGCCTCGTCCATACCCGCTTTGGCTATGACGAAGTTCTTATTGGCCGAACGGATACCAGCTTCTACTTTCTCACGAAGCTCCATGTTCACTTTTACCAGATCCAGGAACTGACGCATCAGTTCGTCTCGTTTATCTTTCAGAAGTTTGTGACCTTTTATGGCTGTGACCAGCTTTTTCTTGGTTCTGGTCAGTTCCATACGGGTAGGGGTTACCTGGGTTGACGCCATAGTATCACTCCTTTCTATAACTTTATATATATCTGATCAATCTGCGTATGGCTTACTGCTTACCGTAGTACTCGTCTAAGAACTTATCATCAATTCGCTTAAGCTCCGCTCTCGGCAGCATAGACAGCAACTTCCATCCGATCTCCAGTGTCTCCTCAATCGGTCTGTCGGTATCATATCCCTGCGATACATATTCCTTCTCAAATGCATCGGCGAATTTCGCATATACCAGGTCAATATCCGTAAGGGCTGCTTCTCCTAAGATGGTCATCAATTCTTTCGCATCTTTGCCTCGTGCATACGCTGCGAACAGCTGGTTCATGGTATTCGCATGGTCGGCTCTTGTCTTGCCTTCTCCGATTCCCTTGTCTTTCAGACGGGACAGGGATGGCAGTACATCAATTGGAGGTTTGATACCTTTGCGGTACAGATCACGGCTTAAGATGATCTGTCCTTCTGTGATGTATCCGGTAAGGTCCGGGATTGGATGGGTCTTGTCATCTTCCGGCATAGTCAGGATCGGGATCAGTGTGATACTTCCCTTCTTACCATTCTGTCTTCCGGCTCTTTCATATAAGGTTGCAAGGTCGGTGTACATATATCCTGGATATCCACGACGTCCCGGTACTTCCTTACGTGCGGCGGATACCTCACGGAGTGCATCTGCATAGTTGGTAATATCTGTCATGATTACCAGTACGTGCATATCTTTTTCGAACGCCAGATACTCCGCTGCCGTCAGTGCCATACGAGGGGTTGATATACGCTCGATGGCCGGGTCATTTGCCAAATTGACGAACAATACCGTTCTGTCAATGGCTCCCGTCTCTTTGAAGGATTCTACGAAGAAGTTGGACTCTTCGAATGTAATACCCATAGCAGCAAATACTACGGCGAATTTCTCATTGCTTCCGCGTACCTTTGCCTGCTTTGCGATCTGTGCTGCCAGGTTGGCATGTGGAAGTCCGGATGCCGAGAAAATCGGAAGCTTCTGTCCACGAACCAGTGTGTTCAATCCGTCGATTGCAGATACTCCGGTCTGGATAAACTCTTCCGGATAGCTTCTTGCTGCCGGGTTCATAGGAAGACCGTTGATATCACGTCTTTCATCCGGCAGGATCTCCGGTCCCCCGTCGATCGGGCGGCCCAGTCCGTCAAAGACACGTCCCAGCATATCTTCCGATACACCAAGCTCCATGCTTCGTCCGAGGAAACGTACTTTACTGTTACTTAAGTTGATACCTGTTGCGCTTTCGAACAACTGCACCAGGGCATCATTTCCATTAATCTCCAGAACCTTGCAGCGGCGCTTCTCACCGCTTGCAAGTTCAATCTCACCTAATTCATCATAGGCTACATTTTCAACGCCGCGTACCAGCATCAGAGGTCCGGCAACTTCCTGTATGGTTCTATATTCTTTTGGCATAATTAGAAGTCCTCCTTCCCGAATGCAGCCGCAACTTCTTTGTCCAGTTCTTCTTCTACATTCTTATATTCGCTTTCGATATCAGCGTCTGTTGTATATTTATAACGTCCGATCTTTTCTCTTACCGGCATGGCGATCAGTGCATTCATGTCTGCACCTTTGTTCAGTGCATCGACAGATTTCTCATAGAATGCCAGTACCAGTTTCATCATCAGGTACTGCTTGCGAAGCGGTGTGTAAGTGTCGATCTCGTGGAAGGAGTTCTGATGTAAGAAGTCCTCACGGATGGATCTTGCCGCTTCCATCTTCAAACGGTCGGTCGGTGAAAGTGCATCCATACCTACCATCTGTACGATCTCATTTAACTCAGCTTCTTCCTGAAGGATCGTCATCATCTTCTGACGGTCTTCCATCCAGTCTGCTGCCACTTCTTCATTGAACCAGTTCGCCATGTTATCCACATACAGTGAATAACTGGTCAGCCAGTTGATCGCCGGGAAATGTCTCTTATACGCAAGTGCGGAATCCAGTCCCCAGAATACCTTTACAATACGAAGGGTTGCCTGTGATACCGGTTCGGAGATATCACCACCCGGAGGAGATACGGCTCCGATAACGGAAAGTGCACCTTCTCTTCCTTCTTTACCAAGGGATACCACATGTCCGGCTCTTTCATAGAACTGTGCCAGACGGGAACCTAAGTATGCCGGGTAGCCTTCCTCACCAGGCATCTCTTCCAGACGTCCGGACATCTCACGAAGTGCCTCTGCCCAGCGGGATGTAGAGTCTGCCATTAACGCTACGGAATATCCCATATCACGGAAATATTCTGCAATCGTGATTCCGGTATAAATAGAAGCCTCACGGGCTGCAACCGGCATGTCTGATGTATTTGCGATCAGTACGGTTCTTTCCATCAGCGACTGTCCGGTCTTCGGGTCTTTCAGTTCCGGGAATTCATTTAGAACGTCGGTCATCTCATTACCACGTTCTCCGCATCCGATATAGACCACGATATCAGCCTCTGCCCACTTAGCCAACTGGTGTTGGATAACTGTCTTACCACTTCCGAAAGGTCCCGGAACGGCTGCCACACCACCTTTGGCGATCGGGAAGAATGTATCGATAACACGCTGTCCGGTTACCAGTGGTTTTACCGGCGGCAGTTTCTTCTGATACGGACGGCCTTTTCGTACCGGCCATCTCTGCATCATGGTAAGTTCTTTGTCACCTTTCTCGGTAGCGATCACTGCTACGACTTCTTCTACGGTAAATGTTCCGGCTTTGATCTCTTTAACAGTTCCCTTTACTCCGTAAGGAACCATGATCTTCTGCTGTACAACAATGGTTTCCTGCACAGTTCCGAGCACGTCACCGGCTTCTACCTCATCACCGACTTTCGCAACCGGGACAAATTCCCATTTCTTATCACGTTTCAACGAAGCAACTTCTACGCCTCGTTTTAAGTTATTTCCGGAGATTTTCATAATGTCATCCAGCGGTCTCTGGATTCCATCATATATGCTTGTGATCAGTCCAGGTCCAAGTTCTACTGACATTGGTACATCCATGGACTCTACCGGCTCTCCAGGTCCAAGTCCCGATGTCTCCTCGTATACCTGGATGGATGCCTCATCTCCGTGAATCTCTATGATCTCTCCGATCAGACGCTGGCTGCTTACACGTACCACGTCAAACATGTTGGCGTCACGCATTCCTTCTGCAATGACCAGCGGTCCTGCTACTTTTTTAATCGTTCCTGTACTCATACGGACGAATCAACCTCCTTTAGCTGCCAAATATAATATCGGAACCGACAGCCTGCTCTACCGATTTCTTCACACCTGCAACTCCGGCGCCTGTATTTCCGGCGATACCCGGAATCTGAATGATCGCCGGTGTGACCTGTTCCTGATATTTTTCTATCTCATGCGTTAACTCAGCGGCAAGCTTCTCTGTGATATAGATGATTCCATATCCACCCTGTGCCAGCTGGTGTAATTTCTCTGCGGCTTCCTCACGGGTCTGGACGGCAAATGTATCAAGGCCCAGTGCTACGAATCCGAAGATGCTGTCATAATCACCCACTACTGCGATCTTATACATACATTTCCCTTACCCTTTCCCGGATCGAATCATCCGGCAGTTCATTCTGCTTTCCGGATAAAATGATTCGTACCGTTTTAATCTCATTCTGTCTTGCAATTACATAGGCAATTACCGGTCCTATCGTAAATGCATGATATTTCTCCGGGCTTATCGTCTGAATGATCCGGTTGTCACACCATCTTTCAAATGCTGACGGCGACTCTGCCAGTGCATCCGCACCTTCTGCATAAGCCGTTCCTCTTAAGTATTCACAGATGGCGTCCATGCCGCTAAGTGCCGCTTTCGAGAGCTGGCTGACACTTAAGGAATCACATTCCGCCATTGCCCGTTTCATAAAGTCTGTTGATTTTGCGGTCTTCTGTGACCGGACAGCAATCTTGATGTCCGCCACTGCCACTGTGGATTCTGCATAATCCTGTATGATCTTATCCGGTGACGCTTTCCCGGCCTGATAGATGGCATCCAGTGCCGCCCGGTCTATGATCACATCACAAAGCTGCCCGTCTCCTGTATGAAGAAGTGTCTCATATGCTTCTTCTCCTGCGATCCGCATACTGTCCGGAAGCTTTCCGAAGTCTCTGTCTTCTACGATCTTACGCATCTCTTCTCCAGGAATCCGCACATCTTCATAATAGATATGCCGGTTCTTCTCCCCGGTACATACTTCCTTGACCGCTGCCTTTAAATTATGAAAAAGCTTCGGATAAGAAAGTACGTCGAAATGTTCCATTCCGATCGACAGTTCTTTGACCACTTCCCAGATCTTTTCTTCTTCTCTTGTCAGGATTTTCTCGGCGTCTCCGCTGCTTTCGGTATCACCCCAGCCTTTCTCCTCCAGGAACTGCAGTGCCTGTTCATAACTCTGGCACGCGATCAGCTGGTCGATGGTACTGTTGGAAAATAAGGATACCTCCAGGGCTCGGATTCTTGCGACCGCATAGGTATATTGTTCACTCATGTTGTCCCTCCATATCATACAAAGAGCATCCGGTGAACGATGTCCGCAAGTTCATCCCGCTTCGCATCGAACATTGCCCTGATCGTACAGTTCTCTTCAATTCCACCATACGCAAGAATGAATCCATTTTCAATATTTTCCCTACCAGCTCCGGCCACGGTAAGTTTTCCGCCTTTTGCCAGAGCTTTTTCTTCAATTTCTTTGCCAAATCCTACCGGCATATTTTCCAGATCTTTTACGGAGAAATAAATCTCTCCCTCCTGCGGAAGTACATATGCTTCCAGAATCGACAGAAGCATCTGATAATAATCATCCGGCGCAAGGTTTATAACCTTTTCATACGCCTTCTCGATGATTTCTGCGATCATCTCCTGCTTTGCTTCCAGAAGTCTCGTTCTTCTCTGAAGATCGATGGCTGATTTCACACGCTCTTTCTGCGATGCAGTATCTGCTTCCGACTTTTTCAGGATAGTCTCTGCCTGTCTGACTCCCTCTTCCTGTGCCTTAAGCTTCATCTGTTCTGCCTGTGCTTTCGCATCTTCGATCTTCGCATCCGCTGTCACTTTTGCCTCGTCAAGGATCTGACTTTTGATCTTATCTAATCCAGCCATTGTCCTTCACACTCCTTCTATACCTGAATTGCTGTTACGGAAAGGATAGAAATCAGAAGTGCAAGGATGGCATATGTCTCAACCATTGCAGGGAACAGCATTGCTTTACCGAACTGATCCGGTTTCTTTGCTACAATTCCGATTGCTGCCGCTGCTGTCTGTCCCTGTGCTTTTCCTGAGATCAGACCAACGATTCCGATTGGAAGACAAGCTGCCAGGATCAGAAGTCCAGTCTTAGGATCCAGATCTGCTGCACCGCCGCCAAGAAGTCCGATCTTGGATAATGTAATGAAACCAACCAGCAGTCCATAGATTCCCTGTGTACCAGGAAGCAGCTGCATGATCAGTACTTTTGCGAATTTGCTTGGGTCTTCTGTTACAACTCCGGACGCTGCCTGTCCTGCAATACCAACTCCGATCGCAGATCCTGCACCTGCCAGGAATACTGCCACTGCCGCACCAAGAAGTGCATATACCATTCCCATATCATTCCAAATACTCATATCTATTTTTCCTCCTTAACATCTACATATTTTGTCTCCGCATGAAACGGTTCGAAAGGTTTTCCACCGCCTTCGTAGAATTTTCCGAAGAATTCCACAAATTGAAGTCGGTTGGTGTGGACATATGCACCAAGCAGGTTGATTGCCAGGTTCATTGCATGTCCAACGATAAATACTACGATAAATAAGATGACTCCGAATACACTCTTGCCGAGCATGCTTCCCATCTGGTTGACAACGGATGCGATAACACCTGTCGCAAGTCCCAGTGCCAGAAGTCTGGAGTATGATAATACATCACTTAACCATCCGGTGATGTTATAGATATCATATGCTCCAAGTGCCAGCCGGAGTGCCGGATTCTTGCTCGATCTTCCGGACATCAGTAACAGTCCGAGCGCCCCGATGATCGCCAGTACTTTTGACAGTGTAACAAGCGTTGCCGGGAACACGATCTTGGTCTGTGCGATCGAAGCAAATATTTCTGACGGAAGTAACATCAGGATCAGTCCGATCAGGAAAATGTACCACAATACGATATCACAGAAGAAATCCAGTACCTTTCCGTCTTTTAACAACATATATCCCTTGATTCCAAGACCCACGAACAGATGGACCAGTCCGAATGCCATCGAATAGATCAGAAGTCGCATCGGATCATTTAACGGTGCAAACCACAGCGGCTTGATCGTCAGTTCTTTTCCGAAGAATGTGCTCGATACAACGTCTACGACATCTCCGAAATATCCACCGAATAAGATTCCCCATACCATGGTAGAAATTCCACAGTACATGAACATTTTCATGGATTTTCTCATACCGGCGCTCATGCGCGGGAATTTCTTAAGAACGACCAGACACACGATTGCAATGATCGCACCATATGCTGCATCTGATAACATCATTCCAAAGAAAAATACATAGAAGAATGACATGATCGCGGTCGGATCGATCTCTCCTTTATGCGGAAGTCCGTAAGACTCCAGGACTCCTTCCACACTTTCCGAAAATCCGTTATTCTTAAGGATCACCGGTGGTTCTTCGTCTTCTTTTAACTCTTCTACATCGATCACACAGTCATACGCTTCCCCGATTCCTTTCTGGATCGCCGGTATCGCTTCTTTTGCTGCGTAACCACTGATAATAAATGTACGTCTGGACTGCGGAAGTGTTCCCAGTACTTCGTACTTTTCTGCACGCATCCGGTAATAGTCACCGATGATCTTCAGTTCCTCTCGGTCTTCTGCGTGAGATATGATCTCTCCCCGGATATCTGCAATTGTCTGTTCGATCTGTCTGATCTGTTCTTCCAGTTCTTTTTTCTGCTTTGCCGGAATCTGCTCTGTTGATACAACCGGTCTTGAGAATCCTGCAGTGCGGAGTGTATTTTCCACATCTGCTGCCTGGTCCTTCATACAGAACACGCTTAAGTACACGGCATCTTTATCCTGGCTTATAATCGATACATCTACTGCTTCGATCTCCGGATGATCTTCGGCAAGCTTTCCGTAGATCATTTCCAGTGTCGTCTCCGCCGCCATGGTTCCAAGAAGCATCGCCGTCCTTTTCGTACCCGGATAATTCATCGGAACTTCCAGACTCATCCATGGTGTAAGTGCTTCTATCTGGGTATTCCGCTTCACGATCTCAGCCTGTGCTTCCGCAATTTTCTTATGATCAGCGATCAGAATTCCCGCCACTTCCATGACTGCTTCCTGCTTCGCTGCGGCAGCTTCCATCGTCTTTTTATCGATCAGCTCATTTCCTTCCAGACTGGCGAACATGGATTTTTTCTCCGGTGTATACTGATTCAATACATCCAGTGCGTTTTCCGTGATCTGCACCCGTTTCTCGAAGCTTGATTTCGCACTCTGCGTATCCATCTTCTCGAATCCGGCTTCATCCTGTGCGACCTGATGCATCTCTATCATGCCCATGGACTGCAGTTTTTCCAGAATCGCTTTCCGGTCATGTTTCAATGCGCAGATACTGATTCGCTGCATCTGCAATACTGCCATAACTGCATCCCTCCTTTTTTATTTTTTCACGTTCTTACTCTTCCCGTATCATCAGAGCAATGCTTTGATGACTGCGGATACCGCCTCCTCTTCTTTTCCCTGAGCCAGTGCTTTTAATGCTTCTGTCTCCTGTTCCGTCTTCTCGGAAGCCTGTTTCTTTAAGACTTCTCCTTCTTCTTTCGCCTGCAAAAGATCTGCTTCTGCCTGTTTCTTTGCATTTGCTACAGCCTGCTCTTTTATCTCTTTTGCCTCTCTGGCAGCTTCTTCAAGGATCTCGGTACACGTTGCATCTGCTTTTCTTATGATCTCATCCGCTTCATTCTCCGTTTCCTTGATGGTCTTAATGGTTTCTTCTACCATTCATCTACCACCTCTCCTTCAAAAAATACAAAATCTAGTTTAAATTATAAGCTTATTTCTGCAATTTTGCCATACATTTATTACATTTGTTGTAAATTGTATGTCACTTCGATACACTTTTATCATTTTGTCGTTTTATATTTGTGCACTTATTAATAAGTAGAAACGCCTGCCAGCGCCTCCTGTATTTTTTATATACCCTGGTATGAAAATAAGGATATCATCTCATTTTCTTAACGAAAACGGACAATATCCTTATTTTGTCTAAATAATATGGAATTTATACAGATTGGATTCCTTTTCTTACCAGTGTAATTCGTGAAGATGTCCCTCCAGATTCATACCTGCAAATCCGTTCTGTCTGAGTGCTTCGTAAAGCACGATCGCAACCGAGTTGCCAAGGTTCAGCGAACGGATGTCGCCTACCATCGGGATACGCACGCAGTCTTCTTTATGATCTACCAGAATCTCTTCCGGGATTCCGGCGCTTTCTTTTCCGAACATGATATAGCAGTCCGGTTCATAGTTCACTTCTGTATATACCTTTGGTGCTTTTGTCGTTGCCATGTAGATCTTGGCTCCCGGATTCTTCTCCAGGAAATCATTGTAATCAATATAGGTTCTGACATCCAGATGCTCCCAGTAATCCATACCGGCACGCTTTAAGTTCTTTTCATTCAAGCGGAAGCCGAGTGGCTCGATCAGATGTAATCTGGTGTTGGTGGCTACGCAGGTTCTTCCGATGTTGCCTGTGTTTGCCGGGATCTCTGGTTCGTGTAGTACGATGTTTAACATGTTGTGTTCCTCCGTTTTTCTATTCTTTTTCAAATAAAAATTCTATATAGCTGTATATTTCCAAAAAGTCAATCTGACATTTTCCAGCAAATATATTCACCGGCACCTGGTCTTCAAAACCATAGATGGCCGGTAACTCATTATGTTCCAAGTCATATACTACAACTTTTTTCTTATCCGGGTCAACCATCCAGTATTCTCTGACTCTTGCAGTAATATATTTTTTCAGTTTTAATCCCATATCTTTTTTTCTTGTGGATGGTGATAATATCTCGATTACCATATCCGGAGTTCCATAGACATGACTTCGAAGAATTTTATCTCTGTCACAGCATACAACGACATCCGGCTGCAGCATTGTCCAGTCATCTTCATCTAGTTGTACGCTGACCGGTGACGGCAGCACCATGCATAATCCTTTGTTCTGTCGGATGTACTCTCTTAATCTAATGCTGATTTCAAATGCAAGCTGCTGATGGATCGTGGTTGGCGTATTCAGGTCATAGATAACTCCGTCAATCAATTCTACTCTATATTCGTCCGGAATCGCTTCATACTCTTTTAGCGTATATTCGCCTTGCTTTTTTCCACGAAAACTTTTCCAGATATCACCCTCATGATCTGTGCCATCTCCATAGATGCGATAAGCCGATACGCTTTCTTTCATCATACCAGGATATGGATTAGAAACAGATCCTTTCATATCTTCTGGTGACCCTATGTTTCCAGACGCTTTGTAGTCTCGTCCATGATTATCTGTAAATATAATATGTTCAATCGGAAATGCTTTTTCCAACTGACAAATTGTGTCATATCTTGGTCTTTTGGTTATTCCGCTGAATATCTTCTGTACCGTTCCCAATGGTACCCCGGAACGATCTGATATCTGCTCACAGCTGAAACCTAATTCTGTTTTCTTCTTTTTCATATCTTCTACAGTCATAGGATCATCTCCTTCCTTCTACAGGACTCTCCATCAATGGATTCTTCCGAACATGTGGTAATCTATATTTCTGATGTTGTTTTCCATATTTTATTATATATCATTCCATTTATCAAGTATATTTTCCATATTTTATTATATATTATTCCATTTCATTTCATCTTATCCAAATCAGAGTAAAACATTTGCTACTGGCGGCTTTTTGAATATATTTTTATATGAAAAATCCGCCGGACATTTTTCCGTCCGGCGGATTCCTGCACACTATGTAATATTTTATTCCGTCCCTTTTACAGTCAGCATATCTGCCTACTTATTCTTCACATATTTCTTAAGCAGATACACCGGCGTACAACTCCATGCATGGCAGTAACTGTTCACGATCGGCGAACCATACGGGGAATACTCCGGCTGATCCGGATCGAATGCTTCCCAGTAGGTATCGGCACCGAGCGAGATCATCTTACCCCAGTAGCTCTTCATCAGATGCACGGCTTCTTCATCCAGTCCCGCCTCGAATAACGCTTCCACGATATGATGATACATATATGGTGTTGCAATATTCTTCACCGGGAATAACTCCTGAATTGTTGTCTGCATAATGGATTTATTCTCTTCATCCGACATCACATGTGCCAGCACCATCCACACCTGACTTGCAATGTTGTATTCATCCCAGGCTGTTGCAAAGAGGTTCTTTTCCGGGCGGAAAAGGACATTCTTTGCATAGTCTGTGATCAGTTCCAGTTTCTTTTCATACATACTGATCTCAGAGTCTCTTACGACTTTGGCAAGCTCGATGAACTGTTTCATAACATAGATCATCTCTGCCTGTCCCGCTGTGTCTTTGTTAAAGTCATTGGACCAGTCTACGAATACCGGATAGTTCTCGTCCGGATTCAGTTTACCATTTTCATCGAACATCTTTAATGTAATGTTCATCTGCTTCTTGGCAATCGGGTACAGTTCTTTTACCATCTCCTCATCCGGGTGTGCCTGATGAAGATCATATAAGGTCGAGATGAAGAACAGGCTGTATTCGAACAAGAATGTATCATCCGGTACATTCTCCGGCTTTACAAATACATTTGCAGAAATCTTACCTTCTTCTGTCGTCATAGCTGCGAACAGATACAGACATCTCTTTACCAGATCCGTCTGGTCAAAGGTTGCGTAGTTCGCAAGTGCCTGCAGTCTGAGATCTCCAAGCCATAATCTTCTGTCACGCTTTGGTCCGTCCTCGAACACATCCTGTGTACAGTCCGCCAGCGTCTTCACACCGATATCGTAAATCTTCTGCAGTTCCGGATCTTCGAATCTCATCGGCTCGAAGCCGCTGTAATCTGCAGATGTCTCAGTTACAACCGTCGGCTCTGAGAATACTGCCTGCCACTTCGGAGATGTATCCAGCACTTTCAGTTCCACATAACGGAAACTGTATCTTCTCGGAAGTTCCAGTGTTGCCGGAAGCTCATCGATATGAATGAACTCTTCCTGTATCCACGAACGGCTGAGCCATCCTTCATAGTCTTTGGATTCCGCTGCAAGCTCTGCCGGAAGTTCGGCAAATTTGATACGCATATAAAGCGGTGCATCCATCGGGGATCCGGTCTGATCGATATGAATCTTAAATGTTCCGACTCTGTGATCTCCAAAGTCAAGAATTATTTTATCATTTCTTTTCAGTCCGTATTCTTCAATCTTATCAATGTTCTTATCACTTTCTGTTACACCGACACCATTTAATTTCAACGGATCTTCAATCACTTCGACAATACGTGTTGGATGGATTCTTTCTTTTTTGATCTCCGGACGGAAGCCTTCTGCTTTTGCCAGTAGTTTTTCGTCATGTTTAAATTTTACATCATTATTAATCTGAAATGTAAATGCCATGTTCTCTCCTCCTGCTTACATCTGTCCGATGCCGTGCTTTTTCTGTAACACAATCATTCTTGTTCCGGCAACTGCACTGATCAGGACGATTCCTGCGAATCCATACATTGTTGTGTGGATCCTGTCACCGGCTACCAGATAAGGTGTTACAAGTGCGAATAATCCACAGCAAAATCTTGAGAATCCGTTGATGAATCCCTGCATAGACGCTCTTGCTTCAACCGGGAAGGACTCCTGTGTCCATACTTTGTAGATAGACTCACCGGCAAACTGGTTACCGATGTTATAGCATGCGATCATACCAACGATCATAGCGATCGTTCCACCGCCAAGTGCGATACCGATCATGGCTCCTGCCTGGATCACGATACCTACATAGAAGAATTTATTTCTGTGCTTACTTCCTGCTGCAGATGCAAATAAGATTCCGCAGATCAGGCCTACGATATTTAATACAATCCCACATCCTGTTGCAAGTGACTGTGATGCATTTGCCTTCACCAGGATATAAGTCTGGAACTGTCCGAATGTATTGGCTAACAGGTTCCAGCATACATAGAAGATAATGATACATGAGAAAAATGATACATATTTCTTTCCGTCTGTTCCTTTAAAAAGAGATGCAAATGATACTTCTGTAGAAGTCTTTGTTCCTTCTGCAGCGCGGTATTCATCTCCTGCCGCATGAAATTCTTTGAATTTCTTAGAAAATGTTCTCCATACGAATGCGATTCCTGCAAGTACGGCCAGTAATGCGAATACCATTCTTGCTCCGGCTGCGCCTTCTACGTGAGATACGATAAATGCCATTGCATACGATCCAAGTACACCGATCTGCCAGAATACCTGTGTCGATGCGATCAGGCTTGCAGATACTTTTTCATTCGGTGCATCGTGAGAGATTACAGTAAGACTGATCGGAAGGTCTGCTCCGGAAGCAAATCCTGTGATGATCAGACCTGCAAGTAATACCGGGAAGTTGCCTGACAGTACGCAGATTGCCGCACCGATCAGATACATCAGGTTCATCATGTTAAATGAACGGATCAGTCCGAATAACTTTGTAATATTTCCTGCGAGCAGTGAACCTGCTGCAATTGCAAATGTAAGTGCTCCTGAGAGGATTCCGACCTGCCCGTCGGTAAGTCCAAGTCCTGACTGCCATACAGTAATCGTAGCGGACAGCCCGATAATGATACCGGATCCAAGCATAGATCCGATTCCTGCCGCACCAACCAGCGGCATGTATTTCTTCGTTTCTGCTGATTTATTCATAATTAATTCCTTTCACTTTCTGTTACACAAGTTCCAGTTATCTGTTTCCCTGGTCTTGTTTCATATGTTCCTTCGTTCTGCCTGTTCTATTCTTTATCCTGTATGTTCCTGCGTTCTTCCAGTTCTTTCTGGATCTGTGGAAATTCCTTATCCAGATGGTAGAACGACATCGTAATGATTGAGCAGATGATCAGGACTGCCGGAATATAGATGTACATCATCTTGATCGCCGTCAGTGCATTTGCCGTCTGGTGAACTGCATCTGCATCATAAGCTCCCCAGCTCAGTAACAGGCCTGAGATTCCTCCGGCTGCTGCCTGTGCCACTTTTCCGAGGAAACCATTAATTGCCGACAGTGTACCTGTTGCCTGGATACCTGTCTTCCACTCTCCGTAATCCACCGGATCTGCCTGCATAGAGAAGTAGATACTCTCCTTACATCCATATCCCGCTGCAGATATCACTGCTCCAACCAGAATAACGGATGTATTCACATTTCCAATAAAGATTACCGCCAGACCAGCCAGCTGCAGTCCTGCGGATATGCTGTAAAGGTTACGCTTTCCAAGGCGTTTTGCCAGAAATGGGACGGTTAGATTGGCCACCATCGGAACCATGGTCATGACCGTGGCTACCATTGTTGCCATTTTTGTACTGCCTACGTAATATTTGTAGTAATACACCAGTGCCGATGACTGGATAAAATATCCTGTCCACATGAACAGAATGTTGAGTGCAAATAATTTCCACGGTGTATTGTGTGCTGCAGACCGGACCGTCTCTTTTAAGGTCGCTGATTTTTCTGTCTGACTTAAGTTGTTCTCACGGACCAGTGCAAACGTAAGCAAGAAGCATACACATCCTGCGATTCCGAAAATTCCCATAACCACACGGAAACCAACTGCCTCATTCCCATTTCCAACCATTTTCACCAGATACAATGCGGTTGCAGATACGATCGTAGAACCCATGAATGCGAAGAATTTTCTCCATGTCGCAAGTACCGTTCTTTCGTTCATATCATCCGTCAAAGTCGGCAATATAGACGCCAGTGGAATATTTACCACTGTATACATAAATGACAGGAAAATATATGTAACATAAGCGTATGCCAGTTTCCCATCCGGTGATATATCCGGCACACTGAATGCCAGTAATGCTGCTACTGCAAACGGCACAGCTCCAAAGAGGAACCATGGTCTGCTCTTACCCCACCGGGTTCTGGTCTTATCGATTGCAAATCCAACCAGTACATCTGTAACAGCATCAATGATTCTGCAGACAATGAACATCACTGCGACCGATGCCGCATTGAGTTTCATAACGTCTGTGTAAAAATACAGTAAGTACAGAGAAATCATCTGCCATATCAGGTTACAGGCAAAATCTCCAAGTCCATAGCCAAATCTCTGTCTGTACAAAAATGACTTTGTATTACCCATCTCTTATTCCTTCCTTATGATTTATCGCGCGCTTTCTTAACTTCAAATGGATTATAACGCAGAAATTCTATTATGAATATCGGATATTTTGACACGTTAATTGACTTTTTTTGACATATATGTAATGATAAGTTTAAAAATAAGCAAATATTGACTTTTTTATCGCATTTACTTTCTGTAAATATTTTCGAATCTTATATATGATTCCTTAAGAAGGGGGAACGCACATGGCTGATTTAGGGAAAACATTAAATGAATTATTTGAACTGAATGAAGATGAAAAATTTTATAAAGAATATTTCGAAGCCTCTGCTTCTTCCGGTCAGTTGAAGAAGTTTCTGGACAAAGTCGATCTGAATGACGCCGTCCGCCGCCACCTGATCATCCCGGAACTACTTCCGGACATCATCTCTTATGAGATGAACGACGATGAATACTTTAAAGACAATGAACGGAATGTATTCATCAGCAAACACAACCGGTATACACCGCCATTTTTACACAAACATGACTTTTTTGAGATCATCTTTGTCTTCAACGGACATTGCTCGCAGACCATCTCCATGACCAGAAAGGATTTTACCGAAGGAGATCTGATCTTTATTGCGCCGGGTGTATATCATACAATGGAAGTCTTTGACGATAATTCGATCATCTTTAACATTCTTCTGCGCAAATCTACATTTGCCCAGATGTTCATACCTCTGATGAAGGGAAATAACCTGCTGAATGAATTTTTCTCGGAAGGGCTCTATCATTCCCAGCAGATCGACTATGTTATCTTCCACTCCGGCGGGGAACATCTGATTGATTCGCAGAAAGAGATGTTGAACGTATACCACGAACATCTCTTCCACGACGCCTTTTCCGATCAGGTACTGGTCGGCATGCTTACCCAGCTCAGCGCAAAGATGATGCGGCATTACCGGAATACGGTAGAGTCTTCCTACCGCGACAAGAATGAACACCAGCCGGAGAATTTCAAGGTAATGCATTACATGCAGAGCCATCTGGAGAACGTCACTTTGCAGGATATTGCAGATCACTTTGGATTTTCGCTATCGTATTGTTCCAGACTGATCAAGTCTACCACGGGACAGTCTTTTAATGACTGGAAGCGGCTTCTGCGGATCCAGAAGGCAGAACGTCTTCTGGTGAATACCCAGAAATCTGTTGCTGATATCAGTGAAATTCTTGGATATGAGAACCCTGAGACATTTATCCGGGCGTTCAAGAAAGAACTGCATATTACACCGGCAAAGTACCGGAACCGGGAGGTTACACCGAAGACAACTTCAGGGTAAACGTATTCCATATAAAAACATCCGGCAGAAACATATTATCATTTCTGCCGGATGTTTCTAATATTCAGACATACTTCTCTCCACCTGCACAGCCGCAATCGCACCGTCTGCCGCCGCAGTCACTACCTGGCGCAGACTCTTGATTCTTACATCTCCGACCGCATACACACCCGGTACGTTGGTATGCATGTCCTCATCCGTCTTAATGTATCCCTTGTCATCCGTCTCTACTTTATCTGCAAACACGCCAGTATTCGGGATCATACCGATGAATCCGAAGAGACCGAATAATCCGTCTTTCGGATCGGCTTCTATCTTTGTAAGTTCTCCCGTCTTCACATTCTTCACAGTCATCGTCTGGAGCAGTCCGTCGCCACCCACTTCTTCGACTACCGAATCCCACAGAAATGCAATCTTCGGATTGGCAAATGCTTTTTCCTGAATAGATTTCGCCGCACGCAGCTCGTCCCTTCTGTGAATGATCGTAACTTTTCTGGCAAATTTTGTAAGATACAGAGCCTCTTCCACTGCCGCATCCCCGCCGCCTGCTACATAGACTTCCAGGTCTGTGAAGAAGTTCGCATCACAGGTCGCGCAATAAGAGATTCCGCGTCCCTTGTACTCCTGCTCGCCTTTGCATCCGATCGGTCTTGCATATACACCGGTTGCAATAATAATATTTTTTGCCTGGTAAGTATCTTTTTCACCTGTCAGGATTTTGATATCTCCATCCAGCTCCACATTTGTGATCGTATCACGGACATGTTCTGCACCGAACTGTTCTGTCTGTTCGTACATTCTGCGTACAAGAGAAACTCCTGTCTCTCCTTCCACGATCTGTCCCGGATAGTTTTCTATTTCATCTGTGTTGATAATCTGGCCGCCGACCTGACCTTTTTCGATGATCAGGGTATCCAGTCTGCTTCTGCCTGCATATAAGCCTGCACTTAAGCCCGCCGGACCGGCGCCAAGGATGATTACGTCATATATATGATCCATGTGTGCCCTCGCTTTCTTTTCGTGAATACTCTCAAAAACCTGTTTCAACCAGGAATACTCAATGTCTCTGAGAGTACTTTTCATTTTCAAATAACTGATGGTATCATTTTATCTTATTTTATATAATTCTGGCTGTTGTCATACCAACAAACAATCTTTATTCTTTATTTCCCGGAACCTGTAATCCAGACAAATCAACATCAACAATATATCCTTTTTCTATCTTATCCTGTACAAAAAACATAGACATATACCACGGCAAATATAACACTTCCTGTGTTTCTTCTATGTTTCCATTGCAAAAAACATAGCCTTTGGAAATATTCCAGTTTTCTTTTTTCAAAGCATATGTTAATGCCGCATGTGACTTATATGAATTTCCGGACTTTATTTCCAACGGACAAATTTCATTTCCTTTTTGAATCACAAAATCCAATTCACATTTTCCCTTTTTATCGAAATACCTTAACTGAAAACCATTTGCTGTCAATATTTGTGCAAATACATTTTCCATAATACTTCCCATATTAACATCCAGATTCCCTTTTAATATTTCAAATTGTACATTCTCAAATGATGCTGCACAGAGAAGTCCTGTATCTGCCATAAAAAGCTTGAACAAATTATGTTTTTCATTAATTTTAAGTGGAACAACCGGTTCACTTACATTGTAACAAGGTAACGCAACTCCAGCATCTCTTAACCATAAAAAGCTGTTTTCATATCTTTCCATTCTTGCACTCTTAGAGATCTTAGACAGAACAAATCGTTTATTTTTATCGTTCAATTCTTCCGGGATACTGTCATAAATTTCTTTTATTTTTGCTTTATCATTCAACGCATACTTGCTGATATCCTGCCTGTATAATTCCAGAATATTTTTTTGGATTTCCACAACCTGTCCTATGTCATGTGTATCCACAAATCTTTGTACTACATCCGGCATTCCCCCAACAATCATATAATATCGGAATAGTTGTATCATTGTCTGATGGATACTGGTGCTCACAGGAGTTCTGTTCTCATATGACTTTTGTAAATATCTGATAACTTCATCATCTACTCCGTTTGCAAGGATAAATTCTTTAAAACTCAATGGATACATCTGTAATATCGTCTCGTAACCTACCGGATATGATTTTACTTCTTTATATCTGACGCCGAGAAGAGACCCTGACTCTATATAATCATAGCGGCCATCATCTACCAGAAATTTAATTGCGGTCCTGGCCTCCGGGCATTCCTGTATCTCATCCAGGAAAATCAACGTTTTACCCAGAACAAGCTTTTTACCTGCGAACGCAGTCAGGTTTGTGATTATCATATCTACATCTGCTGCGTTTTCAAAAATCATCTTCGCAGATTCATTTACAATAAAATTTAATTCTATAAAATTCTCATAATTTTCTCTTGCAAATTGTCGGATAATATAAGTTTTCCCAATCTGCCGCGCGCCTGTAATCAACAATGCCTTATGATTTTTTTCACTTTTCCAGGATAATAGTTCTTGCTCTATAGTTCTTTTTAACATCTTCTACACTCCTGACTTTGTTTTCTTTTTTATATTATAAACATCTTTTGCGACGTTATTCAATATATTTTTCCATATTTTCGCGACGTTTTTCTCATCATTTAGCACATTTTTTGCGACATTTTTCACATATTTTTATATGCTTTTTGCGACGTTTTTCTTTTTACTGTATCTCGTACGATCGAGTAGGAGGGAAAATTAAATAAATTTTCCCGACCTCTCACACCACCGTGCG
>CAVBHX010000063.1:0-19644 GCA_963595255.1 bacterium | reverse complement strand
AAACAGAAAAATAAATTTCTGGCTAATTTATGCTTGACTTTTCATAGCTGGTCTCCTTTACAGTTTTGCACTGTCTTTTCTGCCGCTGATATCTTTGTAAATTATATCATAGATTCTTTTCACGACAATCTTTTTCTTTTGCAAATTTCTTTATTGATAATTTTTATGTTTCTACTCACAGAGCAGCTTCCGTTTTTCTTATCTTCTGCCTATCCCATCTCATTATAATGCGCATAGATGCCGCCCTGTTTTAACAGTTCTTCATGTGTTCCACGCTCTGCGATTCCATTATCTGCCACTACAAGGATCTCATCCGCATTACGGATCGTTGATAATCGATGTGCGATCGTAATCGTTGTCCGGTTCTTTGCAAGCTCTTCCAGACTCTTCTGGATCCATCGTTCACTCTCATTATCCAGCGCACTTGTCGCCTCATCCAGAATCAGGATTGACGGATTCTTAAGAAATACCCTTGCAATCGAGATTCTCTGTTTCTGCCCGCCGGAAAGTCTCGTTCCCCGTTCTCCGACAAATGTATCATATCCGTCCGGCAGTTCCATAATAAAATCATGAATGTTCGCTTTCCTTGCTGCGTCTTCAATCTCTTCCATAGATGCTCCCGGCTTCCCATATGCGATATTCTCTTTAATACTTCCACAAAACAGATACACATCCTGCTGTACCAGTCCGATCTGATTACGCAGACTTTCCAGTGTCAGATCCCGGACATCTTTTCCATCAATCGTAACACGTCCGCCTGTTACATCATAGAATCTTGGAAGCAGAGAGCAGATCGTCGTCTTACCACTTCCCGAAGGTCCGACTAAAGCCACGGATTTTCCTGCCGGGATATCAAATGTAACATTGGAAAGCACCGGTGTATCATCGTCGCTGTAATGAAACGATACATTTTCATAAGAAACATGTCCGTTTACTTCGTCTATTGATTCTGCGTCCGGCGCATTCACGATCTCCGGCTCAGTCTCTACCACATCCAGAAATCTGCGGAATCCGGACAGACCTTTCTGCATCATCTCAGTAAGCTCGACCAGAATCTGTATCGGGCTGATAAAGATTCCAATATAGAGTGCGTACATCGCAAGATCCGCTGCCTCCATCTTCCCATGTGCGATCAGCCATCCTCCGAACACCAGCGTTACCAGATACATCATCCCCTGAAAGAACAGGTTGCCGCTCATAAAGCTTCCCATACATTGATAATTGGCATCCTTGGAACGCAGAAATCCCTGATTGCTTTTCCGGAACTTCTCCCGTTCAATCTCTTCATTTGCAAAAGACTGTACGACACGAATCCCGGCCAGTGTATCCTGAAGACTCGAATTAACATCCCCGATCTTACGCCGGTTGTCCATGAATGTCGCCTGCATCTTCTTATTCTGCCCGTACGAGAAGAACAACATGAACACTACCAGAACCAGAAGCGGTATTGCCAGTCTCCAGTTGATCAGGAACAGGAAAATAAACGAGCCGATAATTTTGATCAGCGAAATAAATAAGTTCTCCGGTCCGTGATGTGCAAACTCTGAGATATCAAAAAGGTCCGATACCAGCTTGCTCATCATCTGCCCGGAATTATTCTGGTCATAATATGAAAATGACAATTTCTCATAATGGTCAAAAAGCTGCTGCCGCATGTCCCGTTCCATATTGGCGCCCATCATATGTCCCTGATAGCTGACATAATATTTACACAGCGCCTGTAAAATATAAATTACAAGAAGCCCCGCTCCGATTGGGAGAAGGGCCTGTAATATACGGTCTGCCGGTTCTGTGAACAAGGTCTTCGTAAGTGTCCGCAGTATCTGCGGAAATGCAAGATCTACCAGGCTTATAACCGCCGCACAGATCAGATCCAGAAAGAATACCGCCTTATACGGGGCATAATACCGGATGAATTTTTTCATTGTATGCATTGTATATTCCCTGCCTTTTCCTATAAACTCAATCTACTATATTATAGGATATCCGGAAGGAATTGGGAACCATTAAACTCATTTATAAGAAATTTTCTCTATCTCATCACACCCCAAGCATTTTCAGGAGCTCTATATGCGGATGTGCCTGATCCTTCTGATATACATCCACATAATTGAGTGCTGCTGCGCCATCCATAAATGCCGGGAAGAGAAATCCGCACTCCGGTTCTCCCGGCTCATAGTCTCCACTCACCGGACAGATGGCACAGATCAGATATTCGAACATCTCCTCGGATTCCCCCTGGCGGACATGATCTTTTCCCTTTGCCGGAATGTCATACCTGTCATGAAATACATAGACCGCATAATCTCCCATTGCCTGATATTGTTCCCCGACAATCTCATAAAAGGTCTCCATTAATGCATCATTTTTCAGTCCACACGCACGCATTCCCATTAAAAGCTTCCACATACTGTCACCTTTCATCTTCTCGCTGGAAAATGCATATTCCTTCAGATTCTGATTCGTATCTGCAAATGGGATTACTTTTGCTATCTGTAAATTTTTTTCTTTCTCATCCGGATTCAGTTTTAAAAATCCCGTGTTAAATGTCCCATCTATATACCCATCCCGGTCCAGATATCCTCCGGCGATTCTGGTCATGGATGTTCTCTTTACTGTCATTCTTCTGGTCAGTGCCAGCATGTCTTCTCTGTTAATCATTTTATTTCTTTTCCTTTTACTTACCAATTCTTATCGTTGAAACGAATGTGTTCCTTTTACTATCTGCTCATAACAGATGCCGAAATGGTCTGATCATAATTTTCAGGAATGCATAGAACCGCTTCTTTTCCGGTGTCAGTACTTTTTTCTTATACAGACTTCCTTCCGTCTCCGTACCATCTGTTTTTATTTCTTTGCTTTTCTCCATATATACATTTTCTGTATCACGAATTTCCTCATTCAAACGTTTACTTTCGATCACCAGCATCAGTTCCGTGTCCAGATACGTACTCCGCATATCCAGATTGTACGAACCCACAATGGATATATTATCATCTACCAGAACCGTCTTGGTATGTACCGCATGGGCATTCATCAGCTCATATACCGTCGCACCTGTTCCAAGGATAGTTTCTTTCTGATTCAGATAATCGGTACATCCCCATGGATTCGAACCTTTTTCCACTGCATTGAGTACAATCTTAAGATCTGCCTTTTCCGATATCTGCTTCAGTTTCTGATACATATAGGAATTACAGATCACATACGGCGTCTGGATGACCACCTCTTCTCCCTGTCCGGCGATATACCTGATCGCCTGAAGAACTTTCGGACTTTTTTTCGCCGCCTGCGTTCCATTATTGATCAGCGTGATCTTATCCGCTTCATATGTATCATCTTCCCAGTTCTCATAATTTTCAATATCCGGATACTTCTCTTTTAATAAACGGTATCGTTCTTTCAGCTGATGGTATTCGCTTTTATACCTTTCTTCATAAGATGCAGCATATGTTTTCTTCTTTTTCCTGACCTGGGCTTCATTCCATATGGTATCAAAATATTTCTCGAGTTCCTGCAACGATTCCCCTTTTCCTTCCGTCTCTTCATATACAAGAATATCCCGGTCTACATTGATTCCGGTCTTTTTATCTCCCAGAAAGATATCATTGGTATTGCATCCTCCCAGCAGATACATCGATTCATCAATGATCAGGTACTTATCATGCATCCGGTAATTCAGGCGCATAAGATTCGTAACCGGATTATAGATTCCAACTTCTACATTCTGATGTGCTGTCAGTGCCTGAAACACCGGACTCTTTTCCAAAAAGAGCTTCTGATAGATCCCGTCGATCAATATCTGTACCTGCACACCCCTTTCTGCCGCCGTATACAATGCCGCAATGATCTTCGTACCACTGTCATCCGGACGCAGATCAAATGTGGATAACACAATACTTTTTTTCGCATTTCCGATCATACGGAGCCGCCACAACAGTGCCTCTTCATTGTCATCAATACATCTGATCCGCTCTGCATTCTTTTTTCCCGCTTCTTCCGTAAATGTAGTCTGTTCCAGTTCTTTTTCATAAGCTGCATCCGGATTTCTTTTTATCAGCGGCAGAATCATATTCACCGCCAGGATCACAATCAGTATGAATCCTGTTATTTTCGCTAATATACCTATGTACTTTTTCATAACATTCCGGCTTTCCATGTTTTTCTTTTTATATGAGCTGCTGCATATTCTTTTTCAATCTCCTGATTCTTTCACTTATTATAACGCAGAATATCCTGTCATAATATAAAAAAAGCATGAATTCTATGCCGGGATCATCTTTCGATATCCTCTGCATTCCTTCATGCTCTTTTTTATCGATCAGTCATTTAATTCTACTCTTATCAGATCCTGATGCGGATTCGTCTTCGCAAGTCCGATCTCTGCCACTGTTACTTCCATCGGCACAAACAGTTCCTGCATCACTGCAAATGCTTCCTGCATCTGTTCTTTTGAAAGCTTCTTTCCCAGTGTGATATGCGGAAGCCACTGCATAGGCTGATAATACCGGCTCATTCTGACCTCTGGAATGTGCTTTACCATATCATGTACCTGTTCGATCACATCTTCCAGATACAGATTCAGAACCGGTGCCGCATACAATACATACGGCAATAGCACTCCGACTGAGACCAGCTGGATCTGCCCTTTGGTCAGGATCCTCTCCAGCTGTTCCATCACCTCTGTCAATTTTTCTTCCTCTCTTGCCTCTACAGACATAATTGTCAGATGTGGTGGAACGTGATTATCTGTCATAAACGTATTTCCCGTCTTTTGCGCAATTTTATTTATATAATTGGAAATTATTTTATTGCTTTTGTCATCAAAATACACCGATATCAGATACATTTTATCTCCTGCATCACCGAAAATGCTTCCTGCATCTTATCTGCTTCTTACATCCAGCTCTTCAGCCAGCTTTCAATCTCCGCTTTACCTGCTCTGTTTAACAGTTTCTCTGATACGAATTCTGCCGATTTATCCACAGAACCTTCCAGTCTGGATACTGTTTTCCCAAATCCGCTTCCACCTGATGTGGCAAAAAGTGCGATCTTCTTTCCAGAGAAGTCATAGCTTTCCAGGAATGTGTTAATAATTGTCGGTGCAACATACCACCAGATTGGAATCCGATAATTACGTTATCATACTGCTCCATATTCTCTACCGTTCCTGTAGTAGCGGGTCTGGAAGACGGATCGTTCATCTCAACCGTACTTCTTGCTTTTTTATCCATCCAGTTCAGGTCTGCATTTGTATATGGTACTTCTGGTTTAATCTCGAACAGATCTGCTCCTGCTGCCTCTGCCACCTTCTTTGCTACACCTTCTGTTGTTCCGCTTGCACTAAAATATGCTACTAATGTTTTCATGATTTCTATCTCCTTTCAAATATTTTCATTACTTCAACATCTTTTTCACTACCGTATACGTCAGTTCATATACCGAATTATAAGTATAATCAACTCCGGCTTCTTTCATCGCTTTCTTCTGTTTCTCCGTCACCACGGTATACGGATAGATTCCAAACATAAACGGAAAAAATGCATAGACAAATTCCTGTCTCTTTTCAATATCCATATCCGGTCTGAATTTTGCAAGAATTCCCATTACAGCTCTCAGTGAATTTCCATAAGATACTTTGAATTCTATCAACATCTCAATACGGCTGTTTTCCTCCAGATCATAATGATTCATGGAAAGTATCTTCAGAAGTTGATGACGCTGATCCAAAGATTTTGCAATCGCCGATGCAATCTGCTCATCGTCCATGCTTTCATATTCTTCAACAATCTTATGCAGATCCAGAATCCACGCATCGTATTCTCTTTTTAACAATGCAAGAAAGATTTCCTCTTTCGTCTCAAAATAATTATATATCGATGTTCTGGAAAAAGAGGTGACATTTCCGATTTCCTTTATCGTAATATCTTTAAAATTCATCGTCTGATACAGCTTTTCGCATGCATTAATGATCTCTTCTTTTCTCGCATTCGTTCTTTCTTCTGATCTCGCCGGCATGAAACTTCCATCCTTCCTCTTTCTGACATACTGTCATGATAGCACAATCTGCCAGGGATGGAAACCTCTAATTCATCTTTGCACAGTCTCCCACTTTTTCTCCCGTCACAAAATATTCATATGTCGGGAATTCGAAAAGTACCGGTTTGAATGTATGATAATCAATCTTACCTGCATCATTCAGAACACTTTCTTCCGCATAAGTTGCCACAATCTTACATACAAAATTATCAAAGTTCTCCAGTTCATAATTGCCATCTACTTCACATTCAATGGAAATCTTGGCATCATCGATCAACGGTGCTCCGTTTTCTCCAATCGTGTATGTAAATGCTTCTGATTTGTCTTCTTTATTTCCGCTGATCACTCCCATACGGTCAGCTTCTTTTAGCCATGCTTCGTCTACGATATTTACTGATAATTTCTTACTCTCGATAATTCCCTGATTAATGTAGTGTGCATGTACCAGCGACACCATCAGATGACTATGCGCCATAGTTCCTGCATGTGCCACCAGTGTCCATGTCGGTTTATCATTTACCATTGCTCCTACTACAATTACCGGTGCCGGATATAATGCCAGCTGTGCTCCAATATTTTTCTTCATAATCAATTCTCCTTTTCTTTTTTAATTTTCTTTTTCATTATTGTCAGATATTGTTCTAACTGTTTTAATAGACATCTTGTTATTTTATTTACCTAATTTCTTTATTCCTTTTTGAATCTCCGCACTATCTGCATTTGCAGTAAAACGGTAACCTCCGGCAATATTCAATTCCGGGTAATCCTTTTTCAGATCTTCTACGCTCTGCTCAATCCCGCTTCCACCGGATGTACAGAATGTATATATCGTCTTACCACTCAGATCATATGTTTCCAAAAATGTCTGAATAATCCGTGGTCTCGTTCCCCACCAGATTGGATAATATAAATATTTTCATAGTCCAGAATTGCACTCAGATTGCTGCCAATCTCCGGTCTTGCCGATTCATCATCCATCTCCCGGTTCGCCCGGCAGGAATCATTATTATAATCCAGATCATCGCTTGTATACACTTCTGCCGGTTCTATTTCATAGATATCTGCCGGTAATTCTTCTGACAATTTTTCAGCAACTTTTTTGGTATTCCCAGTTCCTGAAAAATATACAACTGCCGTGTCTTTAGATGTCTTATTTTCATTTGAACTTGTTGCCGCCTGATTTTGCTTTGCACTTTTCTGATCGGATTCCGTCCCCGACGAATTGCTGCATGCCATGAGACTTACTACCGTTATCATACTCAACGCAATCATTACACATTTTTTCATATTTCTCCTCCAATCTTTGTTTTTTCTGACACTGTGTCAGTATAAATATTATATTCTCATTTTGACACAGTGTCAACATTCATATACTGGTATCAAAAAAGTTATTCGTTGTACCTTTTTCTTCCGAAAAAATCTGTCCAACAAATAACTTTTCTCTTTTACTTTCTATCTGTTTTTATCCGCAATCTCTTATTTTACTTATTCTGATCCTACTCTTCCTGCGCTCTGTCAAATATAACCTTATATGTTCCAAGCACCTGCTCACATGCAATCTTCGCAGCATTTTCTACCGTAAATGCTTCTCTTGGATATATCTTTTTCACTTCTGCCGGAACCGCCGGCAGTGTCTTCCCGATACTTACTCCATGTGCACTTCCTTCTCCTAATTTCCATTCAAACTCACAATCACAGAATTCCTTCTTTTCCTGTATTCGTTCCGCTTCAAGCAATTTATATGTTTCTTTTGATTCATAATAACATCCTACATTATCTTTTTCCGCCGGACATCCGCCTTCAATTCCGACACCTTTAAATATAATTTTGATACTGTCATTTTCAAATGTAGTTGTCTTTCCTTCCTTTTGGTATGGGATGTTTTCCCAGTATCCGATATTGATCCAGCCTCTTTTTCTACGGCCGTATTAAATTCCAGATACCCGTATTTATCCTCTCTGATCTCAGCATTGATCCTTACCACCGGGCGAATAGAGATAAAACCGTCCGGCAATATTGCTCTTATTCTGTCCTGTTCAATCCCATATGCCATTACATATTGTTCCACTCTCATAGCTGACACACCTCTCTCTTTTTTATTTTCTCCACTCCACAACTTCTTCCACAGACTTTCTTGGTCTTGCCGCAGGATCCTCATCGGCATAACCAACTGCTAACACTGCATACAACTCTCCATATTCTCCATCGTTCCCCAGCCACTCATTCAACTCCTGCTGGGCAAAAAAGCTGTCACAGATCCACAGACTGCCAAGCCCAAGTCCGGTTGCCGTAAGTGTCATATTTTCAATGGCAGCTCCAACAGACTGAGCATTGCATATCTCACCGATCCGTTCATCCGTATTCAACGTCTTACGGATCTCTTTTGCCAGAGTCCCTGTGATAAAGATCAATACCGAAGCCTCCCGCATAATCCGAAGCGTATTCTCTGCTCCACTTATGTATGGTGCGCTCTCCGGGATCAGCGGTTCCGTTTTTTCCCGTTCCAGACCTTTTTCCATACACATTAATGCTTCTTCTTTTGCATGGCCGGTTGCGATCACGAACTTCCATGGCTGACGGTTTTTGGATGACGGTGCCAGCATACCAGCCCGGATAATCTCCTTTATAGCCTCTTCCGGCACTGCTGCCGGCTTGTATTTTCTGATACTCCTACGTTCCTCTATTTCCCTGATCATGATATCCTATTCCTTACCTTTATTTTTTTAAAAGCTCCCCGAACTTTTCTATTCTCTTTTATAACGCTTATATGACTTTCAACGATTTCCATCTGCCCTGTTTGAATCTCCACCAGAAAATGATACCACGCACCGACCAGTCCAGACACATTGCATAAGCAATTCCCATCACGCCAAGTCCCATTCCGATTCCGAATAACATCGAAAAGATCAGACGGACTACAATGGTCGTAAATAATGACGTAAATGTCGTAAATGTCACATCACCGGTCGCACGGAGTCCCTTTCCAAGCGGATCTGCAAATGGAAATGCAATCGTATTAAAGATATTATGAACCAGTACCAGCAGAATCGTCAAATGTTTTGTCTTATCTTCCAGTGCGTAAAAGTTCATCATGATCGGTGTCAAGGCAAAGATCAGGGTGTTCCAGATAACTGCAAATGCAACCGTGATCTTAGTCAGCTTCTTAAAATACATTTCTGCCTGTACGACATCTCCGGCTCCCATGCACTGTCCGATTACTGTAATGTAGACCGGCCCCATCGTCACACATACCAATGCCGCCATGCTCCAGATACTCTGCGCCACACCGTTTGCCGCAATCTGATAGGTTCCAAATAACGCAACCACACTGGAAAGCGCTACTTTTACAAGCTGGAACACGCCACTTTCAATTCCGTTCGGGACTGCAATTCCAAGGATTTTCTTCTGCAGATTTACGTCAATCTTCACGATCCAGCTCTTCAGGTATCTGACCGGATTTTTCTTAGAGAAACATAATATCGTGATCACTACCGCAGAAAATGTTCTGGATACCAGTGACGGAACTGCCACTCCAATTACTCCTGCATGAAGCCCGAATACTCCGATACAGTTCCCCACTACATTCAGGATATTTGCAATGACCGATATGTACATCGTTGTACTTGTCTTTCCAAAACTTCTATACAATGCCGCCCCTGCATTATATACAGCCAATGCCGGATAAGAATATGCAGAAATCCGCAGATATGTCACACAGGCATCCATCACATCAGCTTCCACTTTGCCGAAGATCAAACGCATCAACGATTCATTAAAGATCAGAATCACTACGGATATCACTCCAGAAAAAAGAACAGACGCTGTCAGAAGTTGTGTTGCCGCCTCTCCGGCATGCTTCTCTTCTTTCCTTCCTATATACTGGCTGATCACTACCGCACCACCGGAAGCAAGTGCTGTAAACAGATTGATGAATATGGTATTAAATGAGTTTACAAGTGATACTCCGGATACCGCAGCCTCCCCTACAAAACCAATCACAAATACATCCGCGATTCCGACCAGTGCCATCAATAACTGTTCCAAAAACAGCGGTACAATCAGATTCTTCAAATCTTTATTCGAAAACATAATGAAAACCACTCACCTTCATCTTATAATAGATATTAATTTTTTCAGCTTATTATTGAAGCTATTTTTTCTTAATATAGTTTACGTCGTATATTTTAAAATGTAAAATGCCTATGCTCGATAGTAAGATATAGTTAAAATGTATATCTTACCTCCAATACCTAAAGTTTTCTTTTGAAAAACAACTTTGGGAAATAACTTTCATTAATTTGTAACCTTTCTATGTTTTCATTTGTATTATAAGTGAAAGGCCTTAAGAAACGAACATCTGATGCCCCACTCAGTCGCCAGAGCATTTGTAAGGAGATGCTTATGGCAGGTCCTTACGGCAACAGGTTCTGTAGATACAACACAAAAAAGGAGTACTCATGAAACCAGCAACACAAGTTTTAATCGAACGATATCAAAAGCATCTGTATGCGATTGCATTTAATATATGCAGGAACCAACAAGATGCAGAAGATGTCGTTCAGGATACATTTATTCAGTATCACACATATAAAAAAGAGTTTGATACAGAAGAACATATCCGTGCCTGGCTGATCCGGGTTGCGATCAATAAAGCAAAGAATATCACCCGCTCATTCTGGCACAGAAATAAATGCAACTTAGAAGAATATATGGAAACATTAACCTTCGAAACACCGGAATCAGAAACTCTGTTTGACACAGTGATGAAACTTCCCGAAAAATACCGGATTGTCCTGCATCTCTTTTACTATGAGGATTATACAACACAAGAGATCAGTGATATCCTGCATCTTTCTGTCAGCAATGTAAAGACCCGGCTTTCCCGCGGACGTGCTCTTCTCAAAGAAACCTTAAAGGAGGAATGGAACGATGACGAATAAAGAAAAATACAAGCAGGCTTTTGATACACTTTCCGCCTCCGACAATTTTTCCCTGGAGGTAGATAAAATGAGTATCTTAAATAGAAAGCACAAATTAAAAACAATTGCCGCCACAGTTGCCGCATGCCTGATCGTAACAGCCGGAACCGGAACAGCCTACGCTTCCGATCTTGGCGGAATTCAGCGGAAAGTCCAGCTCTGGATCCACGGAGATCAGACAACTGCCACTTTAAAGATCAGTTCTGATGGTTCTTATAATGGAACTTATGCCGATAAAGATGGCAAGCAAAAAGAATTTGGCGGAGGCGGCATTGCACTTAACCCGGATGGCTCCGAGCGCAGCCTTACAGAAGAAGAAATTATGGAACAGATAAATGCCCCTGATATTGAATATGAAGAAGATGGATCTGTCACTTTGTATTACAAAAATCAATCCATTGATATCACACACAAATTCAACAAAGACAAAATCTGCTATGTGAAACTGGTTGATGGTGATGCTTCTTTATATGTTACGGTGAAATACAATAATGGATTTGCTTATTCTCCTAATAAATATATTTCTCCGCTGGAGTTCAATTAACTTGCTCTTCCACCTGAAATACTTTATATTAATATACGGATTGCCCTCCGGCTGTCCGTATATTTTTTATACCAAAGTATGCAAGAAAAGCTGCCAATGGCAGGTTCTCTGTACTCATTATTTATATAGAAAGGATTTTGTACAATCATGAATGAACATACACATACCGATAAAACTTTACAGGGAAATGATAAGATTGAATCGGCCATTGCAGCCCTTCAACATGAGCCGTCTCAGGAAATGCTGGCTCACGTTCTGACGGTCATCCGCAGACGCATGAATGAACATGGCGAACTGATCATTGCAGTAGATCCCTCTTCCGCTGCCTCCGGCCTCCAGCTACAGGCAATCCAGACCGATGACGGCCGCAAATGGTGGGCAGCATTTACCAGCTTCGATGAAGAACTCAAAGGTTCCGGAAGCGTAATGTCTACATTTCTTACTGATATGAAACAGTTATTTAATTCTGCCATTACGGCTGATAACATTCATGGTATCATCATCAATCCTTGGAACCGGACGATTATGTTGGATAAAGCACTGTTGAGAATTATTTTAGGGGAGATTTCTATTTAATTCATCATCGTGACTTACCCCGATCCATGAGAAAGACTTGGTATTCTGTTGCTGGCTAAGATTCCACGATGAAGAAGTTATAAGGGCGTCAGAATTTTCTAAAAGCACCCGAAATATGTGCCAAACTCGCCATTCGGCTCAAACAGTGGCACATATTCCGGGTAACGAAAATTCTGACGCCCTAACAACTTCTAATCATCATTCCATATACGCCTGCAACAGAATACCAAGTCTTTCTCATGTCGTGATTGGCCAATGATAATGAATTTAATAGAGGGCTGTAACCGTTGTGTTACCGGAAAGTTGTGGTGGAAGTCTTGATTTTCCGGATTTTCTGTTGTTAAGCATTTAATTTATAAGAAACTGCCAGCGACAGGTTATATAATAGATACACTTTCGGTCTCACAACGGTTACGGCTCCTCTATTAATTCACTATAGCGTTAGATACACACGGAATAAAAGTTAGTAATCCTTTCCTGTGAATGTGTAGGAGGTGCTGGTAATACTTAAGGGGCAAAATTCTGCGTTAGGTTTTCAAAATTTGACTGTTTGAGGCGTATGCCGAGTTTCAAATTTTGAAAGCCTGCTTTTAGCAGAATTTTGCCCCTTTAGTATTTCCCACCGACGGAACCTGAACAGGAAAGGATTACTAACTTTTATTCCGGTCCGGGTAGTCAGCTTAGTGAATTAAGTAGAAATTAATTAAATCCTATCAATCTCCGCGCAACAGTATAAGCCAGTGACGATATCTTACGTCCTGATTTTCCCGGAATGTTCATTGTCTGTCCGAGAATACCGTAACGGATTCTGATAAAACTTCGCATATCTTTTTTCTTCAGATACTGCCATAATTCCTTTTTCTTTTCCAGATTTTCTTTATTCTTGGAACGGATGCAAAGAATAGAAGAAACTGTCATCATGATTGCAAGATAATTAAGCATGTACTGTCTTAATTTCTTACTTCCAATATCTTTAAGCTGATACATATCAATCATTGTCTTTGTGACAAAAATCTGCTGATCCAGCCTTTTGATCATTACTTTCTCATTAACCGACTGATCTTCTCTTCCAATAAAATATCTATAGAAGTCTACATCCATATAGTAAATTTTGCGTACATGCGGGAGTGGGTAATATACATAGATATTGTCCACATAGAATGTATGCTTTGGCAGATGAAGCTGGATCAGTTTTAACATGTCTGTACGGTAAATAACCGAGTGCATCAGAATATACTGATCCAGGTGGAAATGTCCCATATCATCCCAACGGAAAATCTCATCCTGTGGCAATACGTTACGATAATGAATCACCTTCTTATGTGTTGCACCAACTTTTTCATACACATAGTTAGCGATCAACATATCCAGTTCCATTCCATCTTCTTCCATATGGCGTAAAACATCTAATATTTTATGAAGTGCATCTTCGTCCACCCAGTCATCACTGTCTACAACCTTAAAATATTTACCGGTTGCATGCATCAGCCCTGAGTTTACAGCATCTCCATGTCCACCATTTTCCTTGTCTACTACTTTAATAATAGTAGGGTATTTTTCCATATATTCATGAGCAATCTCTGATGTTCTGTCCTTTGATCCGTCATTTACGATAATTATTTCAATATCTTCTCCACCCGGAAGAATACTTTCTATCGCATGGGCCATATAATCCTGTGAATTATAACACGGAATGGCAAAAGAAATATATTTCATTCTTCATTTTCTCCTCTTTCTACAATTTGACTTCTATTAGTATAATCTATTTTTCGCTATTTTCCAACAAAATCTTTGTAAAATCCCGTGTTCACAATTTGTTCATTTATCCTTCAAAATTCTTTCATTACTTTAACATTCTTTCTTCATAGGTCTTTCTTATACTATAATCATCAAAGAAATTCAGAGAACTTGCCACAGGCAGTTTCTTCCGAACGCATGGCAATTTAGAATTTCTCTTACATCCTTTGATATACAAAAGACGTTATCTAGTATGTAAATACTATTTGGAATAAACTTTTTCATAATACATGCCGGGAACTGCGAAAGTGGTTACCCGGCATCCTCCCTTTTATGAAAGATTTTTCCAGATTTCTTTCACTTTTTCCCGTTTCCATATTCCTACAACAATCAATGCGCCAAATAAAACAGCTCCCTCCCATAAAATTATGTTCTTCTTTTTTCCTTCCTTTTTATCTTCCTTGACCATTTTTTCATCCTGTATTACCTTTTCATTTCCATAAAAAATATATTTTCTAACCGGTTCCACAATTTTCTGCCACAAACTCTTTTCCTCGTATATTTCAAATCCTATCTGTGAAACTTTTTCATTTCCCGCAAAATCTTTTGCTTTTACCTCTATTTCATAATTTTTTGCCTCATTTAACTGAATTTCATATCCCTTCTTCTGTTTTTTTCTATTTTGTTTTTTTCCATTAATTTTAATGTACTCAATCTGATCGTCCACATTCTCTGTTCTGACATAAAATGTTTTTTCTTTTTCATATTTTCCTCCATCTTCTATCTCCTCAAATGCGATCACCGGAGGTGTATGATCGATGGTAAATCTCGCTTTTGCTTCTCCTTTATTTCCTGCCGAATCTAAAGCTTCAATTGTCAGTACATGTACTCCTTCTTTTTCAATCTTTTCTCCCGGCCGGTAAAATGCATCGTCCACTTTCATTACATATGTATAATTCGTAAAATCCTTAATCGATTCCTCGATAGAATAATTCCAGATAAACTTCTTTAAATACTTTCCATCCAGCTCATCTACATGTGCAATAACGGGATTTTCTTTATCTATAATCAGCTGTCTCTCGGCATGACTGACATTCCCTGCCATATCTGTTACATTCATTCGGAGTTTATACAGCCCGTCTTCTGCAAGTGTCTGCACACTTTCTTTTTTTGTTTCACCGGACTCATTCCTGCTTTTTGTTTTCCATTCTGTGATTTCTGTTTCTTTCTTTTTCCCATCGATATCTTCTTTTAAAATATTTGCCCGCACCGTCTGAATTACATTCTCTTCTTCTGCCAGATAGCTGACTTGTACAGGTTTACTGGTAATCGTATAATCCTCCACTCCTTGTATCAATGCTTTCGGTGCATCTCTGTCAACAAAAACCCGATCCGTTACCACCGTCTGATTTCCCGCATAGTCTGTAGCAATAATTGTTACCGGGGTACTTTCCCCATTCTGTGAACTTTCTGTAATGACAAATTTTTCTGCTCCTTTACTGCTTTTCCCAACTATTTTTTCTCCTGTTTTACAGATAATTTCCGCGATCTGGCTCCCATTGCTCCCGTCAGAAGCTTCTACCACTACCTCTGCTGCCTCTTTGTGCCAAATATCTGCTCCTCCGGACACTTCCAGACCGATCACCGGTCTTACACTGTCTATCCAGAATTCCTTTCTGCTTTCTGAATTTTCAATCTGATGATGTTCTTCATCTTCCATCCATATTTCCAGTTCATTCCTTCCATCTGCAAAATTCAATTGTTTCAACCGGCAGGATTCATTTAATTTTTCCAGCGTACCTTCCTGCCTTTCCCCATTTCCATTCTCAAAAAGGTATCTGGTCACGCTTTTCTTACTCAGATGTGTGATCTTTCCGGTCGGAGCACTGATATAATAGCCATTCTGACCATCCGGATCCTCATATTCCGCATGATACATTTTTATCTCTTTTTCCTCCGGATCTTTTCCATCCTCTTTTTCATCGTCTTTCTCTGAGTCTTTCCCGTCATCTTTCTCGTCATCCTTCTCCGAGTCTTTCCCATCCTCTTTCTCGTCATCCTTCTCCAGATCTTTCCCATCCTCTTTCTCGTCATCCTTCTCCGGATCTTTTCCATCCTCTTTTTCGTCATCCTTCTCCGGATCTTTCCCGTCATCTTTCTTATCGTCTTTCTCTCTATCTTCCTCCGGATCTTTTCTGTCCTCTTTTTCTCCCTCTTCTACCAGATCCTTTTCATTATCTTTGGCGTTGTCTTTGTCCTTGTCAGATTCTTTCTTACTGTCTTTTCCTTTATTTTTTACTTTTATAATCTGCTTTCGACTTCCCGCTTCTACCTGCATCACATTTCCTTCCGGTAACAGATCTGCAATCTGTCCTCCGGTCACCATACCAATCGCTGCTATCATTATTACTTTTTTTATCTTCCTACCCATATATTTCCTCCTTCTTCCTTAATTCCATATTCTTTTTGTAATTTCTTAAATTCTGCATTTTTCAAAAGTTCAGTATCTTCTGTTACATATTCTTTAATCTTGAGTGCGCACGTATCTCTATTGACAGCCGGATCTGCACATATCAGTCTTATATGTGTTAATTTCAACTCTTCTGATTCTCCAAGCTCTTTTATCCCCTGAATGCATGTATCGCTTGCCATATCCCGTCTTCCTGCGGTTTCATACAACTGTACCATCTTTTTATACAACTCTTCTCTCTTACCCGGTTCCGTCTCATCCTCCAATATCTCCGCATATATGTTTGCTGCCTCCTCTTTCTTTTCTTCTTTTTCCAATGCAGACGCCTGATACTGCAATAGTTCTCTCTTCGCAGAATCATTCAGATAATCTGTCTTTAATCCTTCTTCTACCAGATTCAACACTTTTTCTGAACTTTCTTTATCATCCAGTAATCCATACCCTCTTACCAGGCACTGTATTGCCTGTTTTTTCTTCTCTTCCGACTGCATACTTCTTTCTTTCCATTCATTCTCCAGGTAAGCAAGACTTGCTGCAAATTTTTCTGCCTCTTCCGGCACTTTTTGTTTTTCATACGCTTTGATAAGCCTTTTCAGATTAACTGCCAGCGTCTGATCCTCCATTTGATTCAGACATTTCAGACTTTTTTTCATATCTCCCACATTCAGGAAATATGCCAGTGCCAATTCCAGATACTCTTCATCTCTTTCATATATTTTCTTTTTTATCCGGTCATCCGATTTTTCACTTTTTTTCTCTTCTGATTTGGAAGATTCCGTCCTTTTCATCTCTCTCTGGTTTGCTTTTTCAGCATTTTCCCATGCATTTATGAACAAATATCCCCCGAAAACAATAGACAAAACTACTGTTATACACACTTTTTTTCTTCTTTTCCCCTTATTATTCAAAATTTTATCTCTGTCTTTTTCTTCATACCTTGGGATTTGTTTTTGGATTTCTGATACATTTAGATAATGGGTTGATCTTATCCCCATTGCTTTTGAAATAATTCTCTGAAGACGATATTCTTCTCGTCTGTTAAAACGTGGTTCTGCCTCCACAGATGCCAGAATATATTGAAATGTTTTTCCCAGCCCATACATATCCAGTTCCATACTGGCATGTTGATAATACTTTTCGTCCGGCGGAAGAAAATATTCACGGATATCTCTTCTTTGCATAAATATCATCTTGCTTCTGTTTGCCTCCGACTGCATATCCAGAAAATAAATTCTTCCATCTTCAGACCTGACAATACTATATGGATTTACATATTGATAACAAGGATTTCCCCTGCACCTGTGAAATGACGCCAGTTGTCCTGCTATCTCTTTTAATAATAAAAATATCTCCCGTTTTTTTATTACCGGATGATATTTTAAGTATCTGTCCAGGGTTTTCCCCTGCACATTTTCGGAACTGATATAGCATAATTGTCCATGCTCAATCAGCCGCAACACATCATAACTTTCTTTTTGTTGCAACATATATCACCCCTGTTCTTTTTTCATTTTTTCTTACATGGTAAATTTGGTGAGGCCTCACGAAGTCCTACAGACTATATAGATTAATTAAAAGAATCTATCTTGAAAATATAGATTAAAAATATCTTACCTGATTCATTTCAAAATTTCAACCCTTTTTTATTGTTTTTATATATTTTCTGGCACAGCACTTTAAAGGACCTGCCACAGACAACTTTTCTTACATATTTTTGTATCTACAGAACTTGCTACCGTCAACTTCTCTTGCATGCTTTGGTATACAAAAAGTGCCATATTGCAAGACATGTATCTTATTATACGCTCGCAATACGGCACTATCTTTCCAATCTTCAAATCTTATCTATTTTTTATCTGTGGCTTAATTCTTTTGGTGTATACAGATGTCTTGGGATTCCATCTACCATAACCGGTGATACATCCCCCTGAATCAATGGACGCACATAAGAAATAAACTCATTTGTTACATAAGTACCTTCTTCGTTTACCCAGTTTCTTGGTACAAGCTTCTCATCATTGGCAATCTTGTGTACATCCTTTACTTCTGTTCCGCACTGATATGGATCATCCGACAGACGTTTTAAGACTACCATCTTTCCGGTATCTCCTTCGTCTGCTGCCTTTACCGCTGCTCCTCCAACCTGATATGCTTCCAGTATATCCACTCTTGAGGCTGCGTGAGATGCGGCTCTTTGTAATGTACTTAATTCAATCGCACGTGTCTTACATCCAATCTCCCCTGCAATATAACTTGCAAGGTAAGATGCTGTTCCGGATAACTGCTTATGTCCAAATGCATCTACAAAGTCAATACTGTTGCCAAGTTCACATACATAAGTTCCATCTTCTGTACGGATTCCTTCTGATACTGCAACAACAATAGATGTTTTCTCCTGTAATAATTGTTTGATCTTTTCTCCAAATAACTGAAGATCAAATGGAAGTTCCGGCAGATAGATAAGATCCGGTCCTTCGCAGTCTTCTCCCTTTGACAATGCAGCCGCTCCGGTCAGCCATCCGGCATTTCTTCCCATTATTTCGACGATAGATACCACGCCTTTTTCATATTCCAGGCAGAAGCTGTCACGGATAATCTCTTTCATAGATGTTCCGATATATTTTGCCGCACTTCCATATCCTGGTGTATGATCGGTAAGTGCAAGGTCATTATCAATCGTCTTCGGACATCCAATGAAGCGGATTGCATGACCGAATATAATGGCATAATCCGATAATTTCTTGATTGTATCCATAGAATCATTTCCACCGATATAGATAAATACTTCGATATCCAGTTTGTCCAGGATCTCAAATATCTTATCATACACTTCTCTGTTCTCATGGATCTCCGGAAGCTTATAACGGCAGGATCCCAAAAATGCGGCCGGTGTTCTTTTTAATAATTCCGCATCCAGTTCGGTCTTGATATGATCTGACAGATCAATATATTTTTCTTTTAATAATCCCTGGATTCCGTGAAGCATTCCATATACTTTATTGGCTCCACGGTCTTTCGCTGTCCGGTATACACCGGCAAGACTGGCATTGATCGCTGCAGTTGGTCCCCCAGATTGTCCTACAATTACATTTCCTTTCATTCGCTTATTTCCTTCCTGTTTTTTATTCCGTTTTACCGTTAATTCAATATTAGTGTATTTCAACATAAAAGTCCAGTAATTCTTATTTTTTTTATGCATTTTTACTATTTTTTATGTATTTTTGCATTGTTTGATACAAAAAAAGTAAACGGTAGAACATAAGTACCTTTTTCCTTTGAGTATATTATGGCATAATTAC